>DATJPY010000041.1:0-9791 GCA_035506135.1 Myxococcota bacterium
AAGCCGATCGCGCAGGGGCGCGCCGAGCTGGCGCGCACGGGCGCCCTCGTCCGGGCCGCGCTGCAGCGGGCGGCGGATCCCCTCGAGATTCCCTGCGGCAAGCACTCGCAGGCGCGCTATCGACCGCTCGGCACCCTCGCCTTCGTCGCGCCGTGGAACAATCCGGTTGCGATCCCGGCCGGCAAGATCGTCCCCGCGCTGCTCTTCGGGAACAGCGTCGTGATGAAGCCGGCACCGGCGGGGTCCGCCGTCGCGCTCTGGCTGGCGCGCTGCCTGCAGCAGGCGGGCCTTCCCGACGGCGTCCTCAACGTGGTGCTCGGCGGCCGCGCGACGGCGGAGGCGCTCATGGCGGATCCCGCCGTCGACGCGGTCACGATCACGGGATCGCTCGCCGCGGGATACGCAGCGGCGGAGGCCTGCGCGCGCCGCTGCATCCCGCTCCAGGCGGAGCTCGGAGGCAACAACGCCAGCATCGTGTGGGCGGACTGCGATCTGGACTCTGCCGCCGCGCTCGTGGCCGAGGGCGCCTTCGGCTTCGCAGGCCAGCGCTGCACCGCGAACCGGCGCGCCATCGTCCAGGAGAACTGCCGCGACGCCTTCCTCGACGCGCTGGGGGAGCGGGTCCGCGCGCTCGGCTGGGGCGACCCGCACCAGGCGTCGACCCAGGTCGGCCCGCTGGTCTCGGCCGCTGCGCGCGCGCGCGTAGCCTCGCTCCTCGCGCGCGCGGTGCCGGTCGCGTCCCGCATCGCCGCACCGCATCTCGAGGTCGCGGCATCTCGCGAGACACCGCGCGGCGAGGCCTTCCTCGCGCCCACGATCGTGTGCTGCGACGACCCCTCGGCCGAGATCGTGCAGCACGAGTCCTTCGGCCCCGTGCTGGTGGTGCAGCGGGCGCGCGACTTCGAGGAGGCGCTCGCGCTCTGCAACGGCGTGCCGCAGGGCCTGGTGGCATCGCTGTTCTCGCGGTCGGAGCCGCTGCGCCAGGCGTTCCTGCGACGGGCGCGCGCGGGGATCCTCAAGCTCGACCGCTCGACCGCCGACGCCGACGCCGAGGCGCCCTTCGGCGGCTGGAAGGCATCCGGCATCGGGCCGGCCGAGCACGGCCCGAGCAACCGCGAGGCCTACACGAGGGTGCAGTCGGTGTATCGCTAGCGGCTCAGAGCCCTTCGGGTTTGGCGAGGGCCTCGCAGACCAGCTCGCCCATCTCGCGACAGCCGACGACCCGGTGCCCGCTCGCCGCGAGATCGGCCGTCCGCCAGCCGGCCTCCCAGACGCGCGCGACCGCGCCCTCGATGCGCGCCGCGTCGCGCGCGAGGCCGAAGCTCTCCCGGAGCAGCATCGCGAGCGAGAAGATCTGACCGGCCGGGTTCGCGCGATCGGTGCCGGCGAGGTCGAGCGCCGCGCCGTGGTTGGTCTGATAGACGGCGGCGCCGTCCGCCGAGAAGTTCCCCGAGAAGGAGAGCGCGCGGCCGCCGACGAGCACGCCGCCGAGGTCGGCCAGCACGTCGCCGAAGAGGTTCGGCGCCACCACGACGTCGAGCTCACGGGCGTGCTGGATCAGCCGATAGGCTGCGAGGTCGACGTTGTCGAACGAGCACCGGACGCCGGCGGCGCGCGCGGCGGCCACCCCGCAGTCGCGCCAGAGCTCGCTCACGCTCGGCAGCCCACCATCCTTCACGACCACGAGCAGCTCGCCGCGGCGCGCGGCGGCGATGCGGGCCGCGACGTCGGCGATCCGGCGGACCTGCTCCTCCGAGTAGGCGAACCAATGGACGGCGCGCCGTCCCGCCGCGGAGGACTCGAACCCCCACTCGCCCTGGTAGATCCCGGCGCTGCCCTCGCGGACCAGGACGATGTCGACGCCTTCGAGCGTCTCGCGCTTCAGCCGGTGCGCCGCGACGAGCGGCTCGCTCACCCAGAGCGGAACGATCTTGCAAAAGAGGTCGAAGCGCCGGCGGAGCTCGTACACGAAGCGGCCGCCGCCCGCGCCGGAGAGGATCGCGCCGCCGGCGGCGAAGATCCCGCTGCAGAAGGCCTCGAGCTCCGCCGGGAGCGGCGTCCCGCTGCGAGCCTCGGCCTCGAGGCCGATCGCTCCGCCCCTGCGGATCTCGAAGCGCCGCGCCCCGTCGTCGCCGAGGGCGGAGAGCACCTGGAGCGACGCGCGCACCACCTCGGGCCCGACTCCTTCGCCCTCGAGAACGCCGATCAGGAAGGGCGGCCCGCCCGCGCGCGCGGGGGGCTCGGTCGGGATCAGGTCGCTCAGTCGCAGGTCGTCAGGCATCGCCGCCCAGCCGCGTCGGCGGCTCGAAGCGCGGCTCGAGGTCGACCAGGCCGCGGAAGTCGTGCTCGTCGCGCACCCGGAAGGTGCCGTGCAGCGCGGGCGACACGTCGCGCTGTCGCTCGGTGTCAGAGACGCAGGCCTCCACCAGATAGGTGCCGCCCGCCAGATGGGCCGCGAGCGCGAGGCGCAGCTCGAAGCGCCCCGCATCCGGCAGCTTCACCGCCGCGCGGCGCGACCGGATCGAGAAGAGCGGCTCCGCCGACGCGACGCGCCGTACGCGCACCACCAGCGTGTGGGCCTCGGGGAGCGGTCCTGCCGCGACCGCCTCGATGCGGACGCGCACCCCACCGCCCGGCGCGACCGGCAGGTCCGGCTCGACCTCGAGCCGCTCGAGCCGCAGTGCGCCGCCGCCCGGCGCCTGCGCCTCGAGTCCCTCGGAGACGTACTGGGCGATGCACTCCGCCGCGGTGCCCGCGCGCGCGACGCGGCCGTGCTCGATCAGGATCGCGTGCGCGCACAGCGCCGCCACGCGATCGAGCTGGTGCGACGCGATCACCACCGGGATGTCGCGCTTCGCGATCTCCTCGAGGCGCTGGAACGCCTTGTGCTGGAAGGCGCGATCTCCGACCGCGAGCACCTCGTCGATGATCAGCACCTCGGGGTCGAGGTGCGACGCGATCGCGAAGCCGAGCCGCGCCTTCATGCCGCTCGAGTAGCGCTTCACCTGCGTGTCGATGAACTCCGAGAGCTCGGCGAACTCGACGATGCGATCGAAGCTGTGCGCGATCTCGGCCCGCTTCATGCCGATGATCGCGCCCTGCAGGTAGACGTTCTCGCGCCCGCTGAGATCGGGGTGGAAGCCGGCGGCGAGCTCGATCAGCGCGCGCACGCGGCCGCGCACCAGCGCTCGTCCCCGGTTCGGGCGCAGGATGCCGGTCAGGAGCTTGAGGATCGTCGACTTGCCCGCGCCGTTCGGCCCGATGATGCCGAAGGCGCGGCCCGGCTCGACGCGGAACGAGACGTCGCGCAGCGCCCAGAACTCGTCGGGCCCGAGCTCGTCGGCCGACTGCCGGCGGCGGTCGAAGCGCGAGCGCACCAGCGCCGGGAGCAGGTCGCGCAGGCTGTCGTGGCGCACGCCGCGGCGGAACCGCTTCCAGACGCCATCGAACTCGACCCGGGGCTCGGGCATCCGCGCTTCCTCAGACGTACTCGGCGAACAGGTGCTCGAGGCGGCGGAACCAGAGACAGCTCGCGAGGAACGCCCCGCAGGAGAGGGTCGTCGCGTAGACCAGATACCACGGGGTCCACACCTCGAAGGGGTTGCCCCTCGCGTCGGGGATCCAGAGCGGGCGCGCGAGATCGTGCCCCTGCACCAGGCACAGGCGCAGCCCCTCGAGCAGCGGCGAGAGCGGGTTCAGCATCAGGAGCCGCGCGGCGCGGGCGCCGAGCATCTGCGGCTCGAAGAACACCGGCGTGAAGAAGATCCCGAAGGTCAGCAGCACCTGCACGATGTGCTTCACGTCGCGGAAGAACAAGTTGGCGCAGGCGAGGAAGACCGCGGCGGCACAGGTGAGCAGGAACGACAGCGCGACCAGGAGAGGCGCCCAGAGAATCGACGCTCCAGGCCACGCGAAGAGGGCGATGCCAGCGCCCAGCGCGACCGCCCCGATCGCCGTGTCGAACGCCTGGGTGAGCGTCGCGGAGAGGGGCAGAACCAGGCGCGGGAAGGCGACCTTGGTCACGAGCTCCAGGTTCGCGGTCAGGCTCGCCATCGCGAAGCCGATCGACCCCACGAAGAACGACCAGGGCAGCGCCTTGACCGAGAGCCCCAGCAGCGTCGCGGACTCGAGCCGGGTGCCGGTCATGTAGGCCATGCCGTAGCGCACGAGGGAGCCGGCGCCGAGGACGAGCAGCGGCGTGAGCAGCGCCCACGCGAACCCCATCACCGCCTGCGTGTAGCGGATGCGGACGTCGCGGAGCGTGAGCTGCGCCAGGAGCTCGCGGGCGCCCCAGACCTCGCGGGCGAGCTCGGCGAGCTCCCCTGCAATCGACCGCTCCGCGTCGGGGGCGCTCGCCTCCATCGCTGCGATCATATCCCAGGCGCAGGGGGCGAGCCCCGATTCTTGCAGAAACGGGTTGTCGACCGGCCCTCGATGTCGGAGGATGGCAGCCGGCTCTGCGAGCGGCTACGGCATCACCGCCGGGAGGAAGGATGAGCGGGGGTCGGCACTGGCTCGCGCAGCACGCGCCGCCGTTCCTCGTGCGCCTCGTGCGATCGGAGCGGCGCTGGCGGCGAGCGACTCTCGGCTCACTCGGGACGCCCCGCCTCGGCGTATTGGCGCAGTACTCCCCGCGACCCTGGCGCCTCGCGTGGCCGACCCGGCCCGAGCGCGCGCTGGAAGCGCCGCCCCGGATCTCCCTCGTCACCCCCTCTTTCAATCAGGGGCGATTCCTCGAGCGCACGATCCGCAGCGTGCTCGACCAGGGCTATCCGAATCTCGACTACGGGGTGCAGGACGGCGGCTCCACCGACGAGAGTGTCGCGGTGCTCGAGCGCTACGCGAGCCGGCTCGACCGCTGGAGCTCGGAGCCGGACGCCGGACAGGCGCAGGCGATCAATCGGGGCTTCGAGCGCGCCAGCGGCGAGATCATGGGCTGGCTCAACTCCGACGACCTCCTGCTGCCCGGAGCGCTCGCGTGCGTCGCGCGCTTCTTCCGCCGACATCCGGACGTCGACGTGATCTACGGCCACCGGCTGCTCATCGACGAGGACGACCTCGAGATCGGACGCTGGGTGATGCCGCCGCACTGCGACGAAGCGCTGGTCTGGGCCGACTTCGTGCCGCAGGAGACGCTGTTCTGGCGGCGCACGGCGTGGGAGGCGGTGGGCGCGAAGCTGGACGAGAGCTTCCAGTTCGCGCTCGACTGGGATCTGCTCCTGCGCCTGCGGAGCGCCGGGGCGCGCTTCGCACGGGTGCCGAGATTCCTCGCCGCGTTCCGCGTGCATCCGAGGCAGAAGACGTCCTCGGAGCTGACCGGTCGCGGAGGTGAGGAGATCGAACGCCTGCAGCGCCGCCTCCACGGGCGCGTGCTCTCGCAGGAGGAGCTCTCCCGCGCGTTGCGCGGCTACCTGTTCCGCCACCTGCTCCACCACCATCTCGAGGATTTGCGCGCGGCGGCCGCCCGGCGCTGGCCTCAGGCGGCCAACAGCGCTCCGAGGCGCTCGTCGGGGCGGGAGGCCATCGCGCCGAGCAGGCGGATGTAGCGCTCGGTGAAGCGGCGCACGCCGGCCGGTTCGTAGAGGCTCGCGTCGAAGAGCACCCGCGAGCGGCGCTCCTCATCGTGGCGGTCGAAGATCAGCGTGAATCCCCAGGGCATGACGTCGAAGCGGCGCTCGAGCCAGCGGAGCTCGCAGCCCCCGAAGCGCAGCGGCGCGCTCTGGTCCGCCACCGAGAAGATCGCGCGGATCTCGGGGGGGACCTTGCCGCGCGCCCGCAGCTCCGCGCAGAGCGACTCGTAGGGAAGGTGGGCGTGCGCCTGGGCCTCGCCCACGGCCCTTCGCACCGCGGAGAGCCAGTCGCGGAGCGCGAGCGAGGGGTCGAAGCGCAGCCGCAGGGTCACGAGGTTGACGAAGAAGCCGAGCATGCTCTGCGTCTCGACGCGGCTTCGATGCGTCGCGTACGTGCCGAGGACGACGTCCGGCGTGCGCGCCTCCGCGGCCAGCAGCGCGGCGAAGGCACCCAGGCGGATCGCGAAGTACGTGAGCCCCTCGCGGCGCGCGAGCCGGTCGAGCGCGCGCGAAGTCGGCGCGTCGGGGCCCCAGCGGAGGACCCCCTCGCTTGCCTCCGCGGCGGCGGGACGAGGGCGCGAGAACGGGAGGCTCGGCGCGGCGGCGCCGGCGAGCTGCTTCTCCCACCATGCGACGGCCTCGCCGTGGAGCGCGCCACCGGGGGCGAAGGTGCTCCGCTGCCAGGCCGCGTAGTCGCCGTATTGGAGCGGCGCCCGCTCGGCCAGCGGCGGCGGCTCGCCGCGCTGGCGCGTGTCGTAGAGCTGCACCAGCTCGCGCAGGTAGAGGCGGAAGGACAGCGCATCCGACACGATGTGATGGAAGACGCGCACGAGCCGGTGCTCGCCGTCGCGCATCCGCACCAGCGCGAGCCGCACCAGCGGGCCCTTCGCGAGGTCGAACGGCCGGCGTGCCTCGTCGCTCAGGATGCGACCGGCCGTCTCCTCGGCGTCCGCCGTGCCGGCCAGATCGACGAGCGGCAGCACGACCGGCTCGGCGGGATGGACGACCTGTGCCGGCCGCCCCTCGACCTCCTCGAAGGTGGTGCGCAGGATCTCGTGCCGGCGCGCCAGGAAGTCCATGCTCTCGCGCAGGAGGCCGACGTCGAGCGGGCCGGTGATGCCATAGCTGCACGCCATCGTGTAGCCCGCCGAGCCCTCCGCGCTCCGGCAGTGCGACCACGTCCGCTCCTGCTCGAAGGACAGCGGGAGCGGGCGGTCGCGGGGGGCAATCTGGATGCGCGGCGCGCTCCCGGTCTCGCCGGCCGCGAGGAGGCGATCGACCGCGGCGGCCAGCTCGCGCAGGGTCGGATGCTCGGAGAAGAGCGGGAGATCGAGCTCGACGCCGACCGCGGCGTGGACGCGCGCCGCGATGACCGCCGCGCCGAGCGAGTCGCCGCCGAGCGCGAAGAAGTCCTCCTCCGGTCCCACCGCGTCGCGCCCGAAGAGGTCGCTCCAGAGCCCCGCGAGCAGCGCTTCGCTCTCGGTCGCCGGCTCCTCGGGCGTGTGCTCCAGCGCAGCGGGTCCGAGGTCGAGCGCGCGCAGCCGCTCGCGGTCGATCTTGCCGTGCGCGTTGAGCGGCAGCTCGTCCAGGACGACGAAGGTGGCGGGCACCATGTGCGACGGAACGGCGGCGCGCAACGCGCGCCGGATTGCCTCTCCGTCTCGTGCGCGGCCTGCGCGGAGCACCAGAAAGGCGACCAGCCGCGCGTCGCCGTCCGGCCCCGGCCGCGCGCAGACGGCGGCGCGCTCGACGTCCGGGAGCCGCGCCAGCGCGTCTTCGACCTCGGAGAGCTCGACCCGGTAGCCGCGGACCTTCACCTGCGCATCGCGGCGTCCGGCGAAGATCAGCGCGCCGTCGGGACCTCGGCGCGCCAGGTCGCCGGTTCGGAAGAATCGCATGCCGCCCGGCCCTTCGGAGAAGCGGCTCGCGGTGAGCGCGTCGTCGCGCCAGTAGCCGGCGGACAGGTAGCGGCTCCCGACCATGATCTCTCCCACCGCGCCGGGCGGCACGTCCCCGAGATCCTCGCCCACGATGCGGATCTCGATTCCGGGTGCGGGACGTCCCGCCGGCAGGCGGTCGTCCGACACGAGATCGCGTCGGTGGAGCCGATGCTGGGCGATGTTGCCGGTCTCCGACGACGAGAGCGTGTTGAGCAGGAGGCATCCGTCGGAGAAGTGCCGTTGGAAGGCCGCGAAGTCGGCAGCCGTCGCCACCTCCGAGGCGAGGCGCACCACGCGCACCGCGGGGAAGCGCTGCTCCGGCCCCAGCGTCCGCGCGAAGTGGCGGAACAGCGATGCCGCCGCGATGAAGACGGTGATCCCGCGCTCGACCATCCAGTCGGCGAGGCCGGTGACGCCGCGCTCCGCCGCCGGGAACGGGCAGAGGCGCGCGCCGGCGAGCAGCGCACACCAGATCGTGCTGAGCCCCTGGCCGCCGCTCGGCGACCCCAGCAGGACGACGCGATCCTCGGCGCGGAGCCCCATGCCGCTCGAGAGCCGGTGCACGTTGTGCAGGATCCCGCGATGCGTCTGCACCACGCCCTTCGGGCGGCCCGTCGAGCCGGAGGTGAAGAGCAGCCACGCCATCCGGTCGGGAGCGATCGCGAGGCCCGGGTCGCGAGTGGGTGCGTCGGCGCACTCCTCGATGGAGACCACGCGGAGCGAGCGCGGCGCCACGCGCTCGGCGAGCTCCCGGTTCGAAGCGTCGGTCACGATCGCGGCCGGCTCCGCGAGCTCGAGGACCTGGCGGAGACGCGCGGGCGGCTCGGTCGGATTGAGCACCGTCACGACGCGGCCCGCCTTCAGGACTCCGAGGCTCGCGCCGACGAGCGGCCCGTCGTGCCGCAGGAGCAGCGCGACGCGGTCCTCCG
The DNA here is from genome assembly GCA_035506135.1 of Myxococcota bacterium. GTDB lineage: Bacteria > Myxococcota_A > UBA9160 > UBA9160 > PR03 > DATJPY01. Next base: position 8,440 of record DATJPY010000041.1, read on the forward strand.
CTGCGCCGCCGAGTGACAGCAGGCGGTGCGCGAGCCGGTTCGCGGCTGCGTTCAGCTCGGCGTAGCTCGACTCCCAGCTTCCGGCGCCGAGCGCGACGTGCGCGCCGCGCCGCGCTGCGACCCGCTCGAACCGCGCGGGAATCGACTGCTCCACGTCCGGGGCGCGCCTCGACGCCGCGCGCCCCGCGAGCGCCCGCGAGATCGACGAGCCGAGGCTCGAGACCCAGGACCGATGGGGTTCCAAGGTGGCTCCTGGCGGGCGGCTCGCGAATCCGGCGCGCGCCGCAGCAAGCTAGCCGTGCGCCGCGGGGGTTCTCAAGCGCGGCCGTCTCGACGTCGGGCTGGGCTTCCCGCGCGCAGATTCGGCGCTTCGGGGCCTCGTTGACACCGGCGGCCCGGAGCCTCTAGGTTCGCTCCCTCGCGGTGGGCGTAGCTCAGCTGGTTAGAGCGCCAGGTTGTGGCCCTGGAGGTCGGGGGTTCGAGTCCCCTCGCTCACCCCACTGATTCGCGCGGCGGAGCGGACTTGCGCGGGGCGCCGTTTCGCTCTCCGAATCTCTCTCCGAGATAGGGGCCGTATAGGGCCGTCCGGGGCCTGAGTCTCGGCCGAATTCGAGGAACGAGAGGTCGCTCTCCTCTTCCCTCATGGCGTGTGCGTAGACCCTGAGCGTGAGCGCAGGGTCCGCGTGGCCGAGCTGGTCGGCAACCCAGCGCACCGACTTCCCCGATGCCAGGGCCAAGCTCGCCCAGGTGTGGCGAGTACAGTGGAGGCGAAGCGGGCGGACGCCCAGTGCCTGTGCCCGTCGTCGGACGCGCCTCCATGAGCGCTCGAAGTTGTCCTGGTCAAGCGGTCCGCCGGTCTCGCTCGGGAAGACCCAGGGCGGCGTCTCGGGCCAGCCGAAGGCAAGCGTCTCTCGGCGCCGGGTGGCGAGCACGTCGAGGAGCAGCTCGGCGAGCGGAGACGCCATCACCACCTGCCGGCCACGGCCACTCTTCGGGGTTGTTACCTGCCGTCGGACGTAGGCGCGTCGAATGTGCACACGGCCCCGCTCGAAGTCCACGTCTGCCCACTGCAACCCGAGCACCTCACCGCGTCGGAGACCCGTGTAGAACAGAGTCGCCAGAGCCGGGCGGAAGCGTGGCTCGTGCTCGCGGGCGACAGCTAGCAGCGTCTCGACCTCCTCGCGGCTCCAGCCATCGGCCGTCGTCGTCTCACGTGCGATGCTGCGATCAACCTTCCGCAGCAGCTCGCCGAGATTGGTCGCAGGGCTGTAGGCGAGCACTCGATCTCGATGCAGTAGGTTGAGGACGCGTCCGAGGACCTGGAGCGCATTGCGGATCGTCTTCGGAGCGAG
>DATJPY010000042.1:0-55047 GCA_035506135.1 Myxococcota bacterium
GACATCGTACGGCTCAGGATCTTTTGGGATCGCGCCTAGCGCTTGCGGCGACGGGCGGACCAGGCGACGACGCCGAGACCGACGCCGAATACCAGCATTGCCGCGGGCTCCGGAGTCGCCGGATCGACGATGCTCGCTGCGAGCCGGCGCTGGCCCGCCATGGCAGCCGTCGAACCGATGAGGGCCCAGAGCGCGAGAGCGGCAACGGCCGCCCTCTGTGCGAGGGCGGAGAGCTTGATCTGCATGTTGGGGACCACTCCAGTTCTTCTTCCCGACCGTGTCGGAAGCCTACAACGGATAAGTAGCCATTTCTAGACGAAAAGTTACACGAAATCAGGGACACCCCCAGGGGATCATCCGCCGTGGCCCTTTCGACTCGCCTCCAGGCTCTCTCGTGCCGCCAGGAGAGCCTGGAAGCGGCTGCGCTCGACCGAGACGAAGAGCCCCTCCGCCTCGGCGGTCACTTCGTCGCCCGCCCGGACCCGCGCCTCGGTATAGATCTTCCGGCCCTCGACGCGGACGAGCTCGCCCTCGAAGCGCAGCTCGGTGTGGAGCGGGGTGGGCCGGCGATAGTGGACCGTGAGACGCGCCGTCATCCCGGGGTTTCCCCCGAGCGATTGCACGTAGCCGAGCACCTCGTCGAAGGCCGCGGCAACGAAGCCCCCGTGCACGCAGCCGGGAGGCCCCTCGTAGGCGGAGCCGAAGACGACGGTGGCGATTGCGCTTCGCTCCCCGCTGCGGCCGATCTGGATCGGCGGCGCGAGCGGGTTGGCGAGCCCGATCATCGGGCTCTGGTCGAAGAACGCCCCCACGTCGCCGGCGTTCGCCGACTCGGCGTAGCCGTGGAAGTGCTTCAGCCGGGGATGGGCCTGGAGCGCCTCGGCGTAGCGCTCGAGGCCCGCGGCGGCGCGCCGTAGCTCCTCCTCGGGCGCGTTGCTCGGCACCAGCCGCTCGATCACCAGCCGCATCGCGCGCGCGAGCCGGCGCTTCTGCTCCCACGCGCCCTTCCCCGAGACCTTGGTGGCGTCCCAGGGCGACAGGATCGGGGCGTCGTCCGACGGCTTCTCCATGGCGATTCGCCTCCGCCCCCGCTCAGAGGGTGCTCTTCCCGCCGCTCTCCCAGCAGTTCGCCGTGAGGCGCAGCCCCGGCCGGTCCTTCCGCGACTCGACCTCCTCGTAGGTGCGTTCGTACCCGGTCGCGCGGATCTTCCAGCGGCCGTCCACCTTCACGTACTCGTCGGTGTAGAAGGCCGCTCCGCGGATCGTGATCTGCGCGCGGGTCTCGATCACGGTGTCCTCGAGCGCCCAGACGCCCGTCGCCGTGGTGGGACTGGTGAGCTCGATCTCGGGATGGTGGACGCGGTGGCTGGACAGGAAGCTCGGCGCGCCCATCGCCTTCTTCAGGAAATCCAGGATCGCGTCGCGACCCTCGAAGGCGTAGCGCCCCCCGCTGTATGCGGAGCGCGCGTCCGTGGTGAAGCATTCGGCCAGCTCGTCCCAGCGCTTCTGGTCGAGGCAGCGCAGATAGCGGTACTTGAGGCGCTTGATCGCTTCGAGCTCCTGCAGGTCGGTCATGTCGCTCTCCTGTGGGGAACACCCATTCTACGGAAGCCCGGTGCTACCGTGCGACTCGCAGTGCCGGCGAGCGCCTACCTGTTCAGCGTCGACCTGGAGGACGTGCGTTCGATGATTCCCGACGGCGCGCGCTACGCGCCGCGGGTCGCGGCGAACGTCGCGCGCTACCTCGACGTGCTCGATCGCCACGGCGCGCGCTGCACGTTCTTCACCGTCGGCGACGTGGCCACGCGCATGCCCGAGCTGGTGCGCGATCTCGCGCAGGCCGGACACGAGATCGCCTGCCACGGCGCCGACCACATGCCGCTCGAACGCCTCGGCCGAGACGGCTTCCGCGACGACACGGTCCGCGCGCTCGACGCACTGGACCGCGCCGGCGCCGGTCGCGCGCGCGGCTTCCGCGCGCCGGTAATGTCGCTCACGCCGCGTACGCCGTGGGCGCACGAAGTGCTGGCCGAGCTCGGACTCGCGTACCCGAGCTCGGTCGTGCCGGCCGGGAGCGCGCTCTACGCGTGGCCCGGCCACGCGAGCGCCTGCGTGCGTACGGCCCCGGGCGTCTGGGAGATCCCGGTGAGCGTGATGGGCGGCGCCAAGGCGTGCCGTTCCTCTCCGGTGTCTACTTCCGCGTGCTGCCGTTCGCGGGCTACGCGATCCGGCGACACGGTGCGCGGGTGGAGATCTGGGGCGACTCGGGGCTGCTCGGAATCCCCGTCCTGCTCGGCGACGCCTCCGCGGACGCGGTGGAACCGCATCTTCCGGCCTCGGCCCTGCGGTCTCCGCTGCGGCTCTGGGTGGGTCGCGACGCAGCGCGTCGTATCGCGGCGCCGCTCGCGATCGACCTTCCGCTCGCGCTGCGGCCATCGCCGCTCCACCTCATCTTCCGCCCGCTCGCAGCCGGCGCCACCACGCCCAGACCCGATCGCCTCCGGTTCGACGCGCTCGACTTCGACGCCTGGTGACGCTTCACCGAAGTTTGACAATCGGCCGCGCGGTGGTCCTGCACGCTCTTCCCGAAACCGGCCACGAGGAGGTCCCATGAAGATCTACCTGGTGACTCCGAAGAACCCTCCCAGCTTCTGGACCTACGACCGCATCCTCCCGACGCTCGGCAAGCGCTGCATCTTTCCCAACCTGTCGATGCCCACCATCGCGGGTCTCACCCCCCGCGAGCACGAGATCGTGCTGTGCGACGAGAACGTCGAGCCCGTCGATTTCGACGTCGAGGCCGACCTGATCGGCGTGACCGGCTACATCGTGCACAAGGAGCGGATGCTCGAGATCGTGGCCGAGTTCCGCAAGCGCGGCCGCTTCGTGGTGATCGGCGGACCCTACGCCTCCCTGTGTCCCGAGGAGCTGCGCGGCCGCTGCGACGTGCTCTTCGTCGACGAGGCGGAGGAGACCTGGCCGGTGTTCCTGCAGGACTTCGAGCGCGGCACGTGGAAGTCGGAGTACCGGCCCGCGGAGAAGCCCGATCTCTCGATCTCTCCGGTGCCTCGCTTCGATCTCCTGCACGTCGACCGCTACCACGCCATGACGATCCAGTTCGCGCGGGGCTGCCCGTTCCAGTGCGAGTTCTGCGACATCATCGTCGTCTACGGCCGCCGCCCGCGCGCCAAGCGGGTCGAGCAGGTGATCGCCGAGATCGAGGAGTGCCACCGCCTCGGCGCCAAGCAGGTGTTCGTGGTCGACGACAACTTCATCGGCAACAAGAAGCTCGCCAAGGAGCTGCTGCGCGAGATCGGGCGTTGGGGGCGCGAGAACGGCTACCCGCTGGACTTCAACACCGAGGTCTCGCTCAACGCCGCCCAGGACGATGAGCTGCTGGCCCTGCTGCGCGACGCCAACTTCACCACGGTGTTCGTCGGCATCGAGAGCCCGCGCGTCGAGTCGCTCCTGGAGACGCGCAAGACGCAGAACACGCGCGGCGACCTGGTCGAGAGCGTGCGCCGCATCCATGCCTACGGGATCCAGGTCCAGGCGGGCATGATCGTCGGCTTCGATGCCGACGATGCCACGATCTTCGAGGAGCAGCTGCGCTTCATCCAGGACGCGCGCATCCCCGTGTCGATGACCGGCATGCTGCAGGCGATGCCCAAGACGCCGCTGCACGATCGGGTGCAGCGCGAGGGGCGGCTGATCGCCGACTCGACCGGCGACCAGTTCGTATTCTCGAACATCCTGCCGAAGCAGATGACGCGGCGCGAGCTGTACGAGGGCTACCGGCGGCTGATCGCCGACCTGTACGACTTCCGCAACTTCCACAAGCGCACGCTCGAGTTCCTGCTGAACCGGGGCACCCAGGTCTCGCGCGGCCTCAACCTGCGGCGCGGCGACCTCCAGCTCCTCGGCCGCATCGTGCGCGAGACGGTGCTCCGCGCGGGTCCTCGGCGCGCGCTCTTCACGCTGCGGCTCGTCGGAGCGACGCTGCTGCGCCGGCCCTCGGCCTTTCGCGACGCGGTCTCCTTTGCCATCGTCCACAAGGCGCTCTGGGAGTACATGGAGGCGCTCGGGCGACACCTCGAGACGGCCCTGGCGGAGATCGAGCGCTTCGGAAGCGCCGGGCGTCCGGCGCTGGCCGCCGCGGGACCGGGCCTCTTCCACCTCGAGGAGGCGCGGCCGGCGGTCGAGGAGGGCAGCGCATGAGGGACGTCCTCGGCTACGCCGGCAAGCGCGTCGTGGTGAGCGGCGCGGCGACCGGCATGGGCGCGGCGACCGCGCGGACGCTGGTCGAGCTCGGCGCCGAGGTGCATGCGCTCGACCTGAAGCCGGTCGACGCTCCGGTGAAGCAGTCGATCGAGGTGGACCTCCGCGATCCGCGCTCGATCGAGCAGGCGCTCTCGCGGCTTCCGGGGGCCGTCGAGGCGCTGTTCAACTGCGCGGGTCTGCCCGGACCGCCGTTCTCGAACCTCGACACGATGCTCGTCAACTTCGTCGGGCTGCGGGCGCTGACGGAGGGCCTCCTCCCGCGCATGGCGAGCGGATCCGCCGTCGCCAGCATCACCTCGGTGGCCGGGATGGGCTGGCGCAAGAACCTCGAGAACCTGCGCGCCATCTCGGCGACCCCGGACTTCGCCGAGGCGCGCGCCTGGTGCGAATCGCATCCGGACGCGGCGAACGGCTACCTGTTCTCGAAGCAGTGCATCATCTGGTACACCAAGAACCGCGCCGTCGAGCTGGTGTCGCGCGGCATCCGGATGAACTGCCTGTCGCCCGCGCCCACCGACACGCCGATGCTGTCGGCCTTCCACGCGCAGGTCAGCCGCGAGTTCCTCGAGCAGCACTTCCTGGCGCCGGTCGGCCGCAACGCCACGCCCGAGGAGATGGCGGAGCCGCTCGTCTTCTTGAACTCGGACGCGGCGCGCTTCGTCTCGGGCCAGAACCTGTTCGTCGACTACGCCTACGAGGCCGCCGTCGACGTCGGGGCGCGCGCGTCGCTGCTCTGAGGCTCTACGCCGCGCGGCGTAGAACGCGGCTACCACTTCTGGGCAAGCGTCTTCCGTTGCTCGACGCGAGGAAGCTACGAGCTCGTCTCGAGGCCGTGGAACGGATCTTGCTGCGACCTCGGGCGAAGAGGAGGGCTGCCATGTATGCCATCCTGCAGTGTCTCCTGGTCGTCGCCGCCAGCGCGCTATGTGCGGCCGAGTCCACCGCGGCCGCGCTGCCCTTCACCGGGAGCCTGTCGCTCTCGGTCGAGTCGCCCGCCTTCGGAGCGCTCCCCGCGGTGAGCGTCTCGGGCTCCGGCGTCGCGACCGCGAATGGCTCGGGCTCGCACCTGAGCACGCTCGCGCTCCCCGCCTCGGCGTTCTCGGCGACCGCCGTCGTCACTCCCGTCACGGATCCAGCGGCGTTTCCGGCCCAGGGTCTCCAGCTCACAGCCCACAACGGGGCGGGAACGGTGATGGGCGGATCGGGTGTGATCCCGATCTTCGGCATCGCAAAGGTGTGTCTGAACGAGCCGTGCGGCTCGCTTCCGCCGGTGAACCTGCAGGTGCCGCTCAGCGGGCTCGGCGCGGGCGGCGTGAGGACGGTCTCGGGGCTCTTCAACGTCACGGTCCTCGGCGCGCCCTGGACCATCGGCACCGCAGCGATCGGGACCCTCACGCAGAGGGGCTTCGCGCACGGGCCGGCCTCGCTCACCTCGAGCAGCGCCGCCGCTTCCGGTGCGCTGCGCCTGGTGACCCCGCTCTTCGTCTCCACGAGCATCGCCGGGTCGGCCGTGGTTCCCACCTTCGGCGTGATGACACTCCACTTCGTGCCGGAGCCGGCGACTTCGCTGCTGCTCGGCGCGGGCGTCGCGACGCTGGTGCTGGCGGGGCGGCGCCGGATGCGAGGGCTCTAGCGGGAGAGCGCGAGGTCGAGAGAAGACCCGATCCGTCGCATCATGCCAGGCCTTGCGAGACGAGGAGGAGTCCCATGCTGATCGTCGCAGGCGAGATCGAGATCGATCCCGCGCACCGGGAGCAGGCGATCACCGCCGCGCTCGAGATGATGGAGGCGACGCGCCGAGAGCCGGGCTGCATCAGCTACACGTTCTCGGGCGACCTCGCCCACGCCGGCCGCTTCCGCATCTTCGAGGAGTGGGCGTCGCAGGCCGCGCTCGACCTGCACTTCGCGTCGCCGCACATGGCCGCCTTCCAGCGCCGGGTGGCGGGGCTCGGCGTGAAGGGTATGAAGGTGCAGAAGTACGAGGTGGCCTCGGTCGGACCGCTGCGCTGAGCGGCGCTCAGCTCGGCACGGGATCCGACTCGTCGCCCGCGAGCCCGAGCTTCTCCATCTTCGAGTAGAGCGTGCGCCGGCCGATGCCGAGCGCGCGCGCCGCGGCCGATCGATTGCCGCGGCTCTCGCGCAGCGCGAGCCGGATGCGCCAGGCCTGGGCGCGGTCGACCCAGTCGCGCAGGCGCAGCCCGCGCGAGCCCTCGAGCTCGAGCGAGCGGCGGTACAGATCCTGGAGGAACGGGTCGAGCGGGCTCGACTCCACCGGCGGGTTCGCGATGGCGCTGTTCATGACGCCCCGCGAGTGCAAGAGCCGTTCCTCGCCCCGCTGCGCACGCCGCGCGCCGGCGTCGCCTGCGCCCGCCGGGCGCGCCCGTTCGATGGGCACCCGGTGCCCGCCGGGGATGCAGCGTCGCGCCGTTCTTGCGGCGGATGCGGCGCGCTTGGGCGGCGGCGCGCCCACTTCCGCGACGGCACGCGCGTTGCTTCTCTTCATCGATCGATCGGAGGCGGTGAGGAGGAATGGGGCGATGAAGAAGATCGAGGCGGTGATCAAGCCCTTCAAGCTCGACGAGCTCAAGAGCGCGCTGCTCGACGCCGGCGTCCAGGGCATGACGGTGCTCGAGGTGCGCGGCTTCGGGCGCCAGAAGGGACACACCGAGCTGTATCGCGGCGCCGAGTACGTGGTGGATCTGCTCCCCAAGGTGCAGATCGAAGTGGTCGTCCCCGACCACCTGACTGACACCGTCGTGGCGACGATCAAGGACACGGCGAAGACCGGTCGCATCGGCGACGGCAAGATCTTCGTGAGCGCCGTCTCGGATGCAGTGCGCATCCGGACCGGCGAGCGCGCGGAGTCTGCGATCAACTAGCCAGGAGGCCGACTCTCGAGTCGGCCTCCGCGCAGCGAGGCGACGTCTTCGGAGCCGAGCGAAGTCAGCATCTAGCGAGCCAGAGCGCAGGAGGGGGCCGGCGGGTGTCCGCGTTGCGGGCGCCCGCCGGCTTGCGCGCGCCTTGCCGCCGGCGTGGGAACGGCACAGACTCGGTCGCCGCGCATGGCGAGCATCGCCTTCGAGCACGTCGAGAAGAGCTACCCGAACGGAGCCCGCGCCCTGGTCGACCTCTCGCTCGACGTCGGGGATGGCGAGCTCGTGGTCGTCGTCGGCTCCTCGGGCTCCGGCAAGTCGACGCTGCTGCGGGTGCTGGCCGGACTCGAGCCGGTGAGCGCCGGCACGATCCTCATCGGCGGCCGCGTCGTCAACGACCTCGCGCCCCAGCAGCGCAACGTCGCGATGGTGTTCCAGGACTACGCGCTGTACCCGCACATGAGCGTGCGCCGCAACCTGGAGTTCCCGCTGCGCATGCGCGGCATGGCGCGCGACGAGATGCGGCGCCGCGTCGAGTGGGCCGCGGGGCTCCTGGAAATCGGCGGGCTGCTCGAGCGCCGCCCGGCCCAGCTCTCCGGCGGGCAGCAGCAGCGCGCCGCGATGGGGCGCGCCCTGGTCCGCGAGCCCACCGTCTTCCTGCTCGACGAGCCGCTCTCCAACCTCGACGCCAGGCTGCGAGGCGCCGTCCGCACCGAGATCGGCGCGCTGCAGCGGCGCCTTCGCACCACGATGATCTACGTGACCCACGACCAGCTCGAGGCGATGACGCTCGCGGACCGCGTCGCCGTGCTGCACCAGGGGCGGCTCCAGCAGCTCGCGCCGCCGCGCGAGCTCTACGAGCGGCCGGCCAACACCTTCGTCGCGGGCTTCGTCGGGAGCCCGCCGATGAACCTCTTCCCGACCCGGCTCGCGCCCGACGGCGGGGGCGCGCTGCGGCTCGCGCTCGGCGAGCAGTGGGTGCCGCTCTCCGGCGAGGGGGCCGCCTGCACGCGGGCGGCGGAGGCCGCGACGGGCGGGGTGCGTCCCGAGGCCGTGTCGCTCGCGGCGGATCCCAGCGCGGGCTCGATCGCCGCGCGCGTCGAGCACGTCGAGAGCCTCGGCCACGAGACGCTCGCGCACCTCTCCGTCGCGGCGCCGGGCGGCCGGCTCGCGCTCGTCGCGCGGCTGCCGGGCATGCGGGCGCTCGGAGCGGGCGATGCCGTCCGCGTGCGGATCGACCCGCTGCGAGTCCACCTGTTCGACGCCGCCGGACGCAGCCTGGGGGGTCAGCCCGCGGCCTCCTCCCGCGTCTCGAACAGCGAGTAGAGGACGGGCAGCACGAAGAGCGTGCACAACGTCGCCGTCACGAGGCCGCCGATGATCACGACGGCGAACGGGCGCGCGGTCTCCGCGCCCACCTCCTGCGACATCGCGGCGGGGAGCAGACCGAGCGCCGCCATCGCCGCCGTCATCACCACCGGACGCATGCGCGACGTCGCGCCCTCGCGCACCGCCTCGAACGTGCGGACGCCGCTTCGGCGGAGCTCCCGGATGCGCTCCACCAGGATCACGCCGTTCTGGACCGAGACGCCGAAGAGCGCGATGAAGCCGACCAGGGCGGAGACCGACAGCGAGAGGCCGGCGACCGGCAGCGCCAGGATCCCGCCGATCGCGGCGAAGGGCACGTTCAGGAGGATCAGGATGCCGAGGCGCGCCGAGTCGAACGCGGTGAAGAGCAGGAAGAAGATGGCGAGGAACGTCAGCGGGACGACCACCTCGAGCCGCTGCAGCGCGCGCTGCTGGTTCTCGAAGGAGCCGGTCCACTCGAGCCGATAGCCGGTCGGGAGCTTCACGTCGGCATCGACCTTGGCCCGCGCCTCCGCCACCAGCGAGCCCAGGTCGCGCCCGCGCTCCGAGAACTTGACGGCGATGCGGCGCGCGTTCTCCTCGCGGTACACCCGCGAGAATCCGGGTCGCACCTCCACCGACGCGATCGATCCGAGCGTGAGGCGCTGCCCCTTCGGGCCGAGCACGGGGATCTCGCGGATCGACTCGACGTCGGAGACCGCGCGCGGCGCGAGCTTGACCACCAGGTCGAACGAGCGCTCGCCCTCGAGCACGCGCGTCGCAACGGCCCCGCCGAACGCGGTCTCCACCACGCTCTCCACGTCGGCGACCGTGAGGCCGAAGCGCGCGATCGCCGCCCGATCGACGGCGATCTGGACCTGCGGCTGCCCGGAGAGGTGCTCGCGACCGACGTCGGCGGCGCCGGGCACCGTCTTCAGCACCCCGACGATCTGGTCCGCCACCGACTCGAGCTGCTGGGGATCCTCGCCGAAGATCTTGATGCCGAGCTCGCCTTTGATGCCCGAGACCGCCTCGTTGACGTTGTCTTCGATCACCTGGCTGAAGACGTACTCGACGCCGGGGATCTCGGAGAGCTTCGCGTTCATCGCCTCCACGAGCCCATCGCGGTCGCGAGCGGTCTTCCAGTCGTCGCGCGGGCTCAGGTCCACGTAGATCTCGGCCTGGTCGAAGCCGTTCACGTCGGTCCCGTCGTCGGGCCGGCCGAGCTGGCTCACCACCGTGCGCACCTCGGGGAACGACGACAGCATCTGGCGCACGCTGCGCGTCAGGGCGGCGGCGTCGGTGGGCGCGATCGACTCTGGATAGAGGGCGTGGATCCAGAGCGCCCCCTCGTCCAGCTTCGGGAGGAACTCCGTGCCCATCTGCGAGCCCACCGCGACGGCGACGGCGAACCCCGCGAGCGCCACGGCCACGACCACGCGGCGCAGCCGCAGCGCGCGATCGAGCATCGGCCGGTAGAGCCGGCCCAGCAGCGCCACGAGCCGGGACTCCTGGCCCGGCTCCCGCCCCCTCATCGCGAAGCTGAGCAGGACGGGCACCACGATGAGCGCGAAGAGCGTCCCGGCCAGCAGGGCGAAGGCCAGCGTGAGCGCCATCGGGCGGAAGATGCGCCCCTCGACCCGCTGCAGCGTGAAGAGCGGCACGAAGGCCGTCAGCAGGATCGCCTTCGAGAACAGGATGGGCCGGCCCATCGCCGAGACGGCGGCCGCGATGCTCGCGGTGAGCGGCTCGTTGCGGCCCGCCTCGCTCTCGCGCCGCTGCAGCAGGTTCTCCGCGATCACCACCGCGGAGTCGACGATGATCCCGAAGTCGATCGCTCCCATCGAGATCAGGTTCGCGGGAACCCCCTGCAGGTCGAGCAGGAAGAACGCGCCGAGCAGCGAGAGGGGAACGACCAGCGCCACCACCAGCGCCGAGCGGAAGTTCTCGATGCCGAGGAACAGCACCAGGACGGCCACCACCAGCCCGATGCCCTCGATCATGTTGTGCCGCACCGTGTGCAGCGTGCGGTCGATCAGCTCGGTGCGGTCGTAGTGCGGGACGATCTCGACGCCCGGCGGGAGGTCGTGCCGGTTGATCTCCTTGACCTTCTGGCGCACGCCCTTCAGCACGTCGAGCGCGTTCTCGCCCTTGCGCAGCAGCACGATCCCCTGCACCACGTCGTCGTCGTCGACCTGGTCGAAGGGCTTGCCCGCCACCGGCTGGGTCATGCCGACGCGCCCGAGCCGGAGCTGGTTGCCGACGAGCACGCGGCCCAGGTCCGCGATGCGGATCGGCGTGCCGTTGCGAGTAGCGACGGCGATCGAGGCGATGTCTTCGAGATCCCTCACCAGCCCGAGCCCGCGCACCACGTACATCTGCGGGCCGTGCTCGATGTAGGCGCCGCCCGAGTTGTGGTTCCCCGTCTGGAGTGCACCGAGCACGTCTGCCAGCGAGAGGTCGTAGGCGCGCAGCTTGGCCGGGTCGACCTCGACCTGGTACTGCTTCGTGGGCCCTCCGAAGCCGACCACGTCGACCACGCCCGGCACCGTGCGCAGCCGCCGCTCGACGACCCAGTCCTCGATCGCCTTCAGATCGACCAGCGGGAAGCCCCTGGGCGCGCGCAGGCTATAGCGGTAGATCTCGCCCACCGGCGTCGCGTCCGGCCCGACGTTGGGCTGGGCGCCGGTCGGGAAGTCCATGCCCTGGACCTGCTGCGCCACCAGATTGCGCACGCGGAAGCCGTCGGCGTCGTCCTCGAAGACGATCGTCACGACGGACAGCCCGAACAGCGAGATCGAGCGGAGCGACACGCGCTTCGGGATGCTGTTCAGCTCGTTCTCGACGGGGATCGTGACGAAGCGCTCCACCTCCTCGGCGGCGTGCCCCGGCCAGAGCGTGATCACCTGGACCTGGATGTTGGTGACGTCCGGATAGGCCTCGATCGGGAGGCGGCGGAAGGCGGACCACGCCGCCGCGACGAACACGAGGAGGATCGCCAACAGCACCGACCGGTGCCGCAACAGGTAGGAGACCGCGCTCCCCATCAGGCGCCGGAGTGCGAGTCCAGGATCTGCTGGAGCAGGAGGCTGCCGTCCGTCACCACCCGCTGGCCCGCCGCGAGGCCGCTGGTCACCGCGACGTGGCCCGAGCGCTCCGCGCCGACCGCGACGCGCTGGCGCTGGAAGCGGCCCGGCGCCGCCTCCACGAAGACGTAGCGGCTCTCACCGTCCAGGAAGACCGCCTTGGCGGGGACCTCGACGCCCACGGGCTCATCGCCGGCGGCCACGTCGACGCTCACGTACATCTCGGCCTTGAGCAGCCCGTCGGGATTCGGAATCGTGCCGCGCACCCGCGCCGTACGCGTCGCGGGGTCGAGGGCGGCGGCGATGAAGTCGATGTGGCCCTCGAAGCTGCGCCCCGGGTAGGCGCTCGAGTGGAGCTCGATCTTCTGCCCGCTGCGGAGGTCGGCGAGGCTCACCTCGGGCACGTCGACCCACACCCAGAGCTGCGACGGATCGGTGACCACGAAGAGCGGCTGCAGCACCGAGGTCTCGCTCGCGAGCATCTGGTCGGGTCGTACCTCCTGACCCGGTGCCACGTTGCGCTCGACCAGCGTGCCGACGATCGGGCTCCGCAGCGAGAACACCGCGTCGACCGAGCCGCCGCGAGCTCCGTAGAGCGCGAGCTTGGCTCGGGCCCGGGCGTCCTCGGAGGCCGCGCGCACGTGGTCGTCCTCGGCCGCGTCGAGGTCCTTTCGGGCCGCCGCGCCGTGCTGGTAGAGATCGCGGACGCGGTCGAGCGTGCGCGTCGCGAGCGCGAGGTCGCCCGCCGCCTTCTTCGCGTCGGACTGCGCCTCGGCGAAGTCCGGCGAGTCGATCACGGCCAGCGGATCGCCCACCTTCACGCTTTCGCCGGGAGCGCGCGTCACGCGGAGCACGCGGCCGGCGACCGGTGCGTAGACGCGCACGCTCACGTCGTCGTCCCAGGCGAGGCGACCGGTCAGGTGGAACACGCCGGCGCCGCGCGGCATTACGTCCTCCACCGCGAGGTGCGCGAGCTGGGGCGAGGACGGGGAGATCTCGACGGTCTGCCCCTCGACGCGGGCAGGCGGCGGCCCGCCGGGCGGAGCGCTGTGGCCGCAGGCAATCGCGCCGGCCAGCAGTGCGAGAGCGGTGGTGGAGCGGAATGGCCTCATCGATCCTCCCATCCTTGGGACACCGGTCCGGTGGCGGCCGCGTCCTCGTCGCGTCCGGCGAAGACGATGTAGAGCACGGGCAGCACGATCAGCGTCAGCAGCGTCGCGGAGATCAGGCCGCCGATGATGACGATCGCGAGCGGTCGCTGCGTCTCGCTGCCGATGCCGTGCGAGAGCGCCATCGGCAGCAGACCCAGCATGGCGAGCAGCGCGGTCATCAGGACGGTGCGAAGGCGGATCTCGCCGCCGGCGAGCACGGCCGACACCGCGTCGCGGCCCGCCGCGCGCTGGTCGTTGAAGCAGCTCACCATCACGACGCCGTTGAGCACCGCCTGCCCGAACAGGGCGATGAAGCCGATCGCCGCCGAGACGCTGAGCGGGATTCCCGTGAGCAGCAGCGCCACGATGCCCCCGATCATCGCGAGCGGGACGTTCACCATGATCAGCAGCGCGCTGCGGACCGAGCGGAACGCGTTGAACAGCAGGACGAAGATCAGGAACACGCTGATCGGTACGATGAATGCGAGGCGCCGCATGGCGCGCTGCTGGTTCTCGAACTCGCCGCTCCAGGTGACGATCGTGCCCTGCCCCAGATTCAGCCCTGCGACCCTCGCCTGCATGTCGGCAACGACGCTGCCCATGTCGCGGTCCTTGATGAACACGCCGATCGCCGTGACGCGCGTCCCGTTCTCGCGGCTGATGTTCATCGCGCCCGCCGCCTCGCGGAAGGTCGCCAGCTCGACCAGCGGCACGTGGGCCTTGTCGGGGGTGTCGACGAGCACGTCCTTGAGGCGCGACAGCTCGCGCTCGTCCTCGCGCAGCCGGAGCACCACGCCGAAGTGCTTCTCGCCCTCCCACATCTGGGTGGCGGACTTGCCGCCGAGGGCCGTCTCGATCACGTCCTGCACGTCCTGGATGTCGAGGCCGTAGCGCGCCGCGCGCTCGCGGTCGATCTCGATGATGCTCTGCGGCACCTCGCCGGCGCGGTCGACGAAGGCGCGCGCCACACCCCGGACGCCGCGGATCGCGTGCAGGATCGCGTCGCCGTTGGCGTGCAGCTTCTCGACGTCGTCGCCGAACACCTTCACCACGATCTGGCCGTCGATCTGCGAGATGCTCTCGAGGACGTTGTCCCGGATCGGCTGCGAGAAGGTGGTCTCGACGCCCGGCAGGGCGTCGAGGTTGCGATCCATCTCGTCGATCAGCTGCCGCTTCGAGAACCCGGGCCGCCACTCCGACTCCGGCTTCAGGTCCACGAAGGTCTCGAGCATGTTGACGGGCTTCGGATCGGTGCCGTCCTCGGGGCGCCCGGCCTTCGAGATCACGGTCTGGACCTCGGGCGTCTTGTGGAGGATGGCGCGGATGGTCCGGCAATAGGAGGCCGCCTGCGCGAGCGAGATGCCCGGAGGCAGCGTCTGGTTCACCCAGATCGTGCCCTCGTTCAGCTCCGGGAGGAACTCG
Source organism: Myxococcota bacterium (assembly GCA_035506135.1). GTDB lineage: Bacteria > Myxococcota_A > UBA9160 > UBA9160 > PR03 > DATJPY01. Next base: position 14,161 of record DATJPY010000042.1, read on the forward strand.
CTCCCCAGCCGGGGCTCGATCGCCAGGCTCGCTGCGAAGGCGGCGATCGCGAGCCCGACCACCAGCCCTCGCCGCTCGATCGCCCAGCGCAGCGCGGGCAGGTAGGCGCGCTTGCACGCCCTCACCAGCGCGTTCTCCTCGCGGTGTCCCGTCTGCGGCAGAAGCCAGTAGCAGAGCAGTGGCACCAGCGTGAGCGAGAACACGAGCGAGCCGACGAGCGCGCTGGTCACCGTCCAGGCCATCGGCGCGAAGATGCGCCCCTCGTGGCGTTGAAGCGTGAAGATCGGGAGGTGCGCCGCGATGATGATCAGCATCGAGAAGAAGGTGGGGCGGCCGACCTCGGCCGCGCCCTGCATCACCAGCTCCCGCAGCGACGCCGGATCGTCGGGGCCCGTGCGCTGCGACAGCCGGCGGTACACGTTCTCCACGACGATGACGGCCCCGTCGACGACGATCCCGAAGTCCATCGCGCCGAGCGAGAGCAGGTTCGCCGGAATGCCGCGCAGCGTGAGTCCGAGGAACGTCGACAGCAGCGCCAGCGGGATCACGAGCGCGACGATCGCGGCGGCCCGGAGGTTCCCGAGGAAGAGGAAGAGCACGAGCGTGACCAGCGCGGCGCCTTCGGCGAGGTTGTGGAAGACCGTGTCGAGCGTGGTGTGGATCAGCCAGGTCCGGTCGTAGTACGGGACGATCTTCACGCCCTTGGGCAGGATCGAGTGGTTGAGCGCCGCGATGCGCTCCTTCACGCTCGCGAGGACCTGCGACGGGTTCTCGCCCTTCCGCATCAGCACGATGCCGTTCACGATGTCGTCGTCGTCGTCCTGCCCGACGACGCCCTGGCGCGGCACCGCCCCCACCGTGACCTCCGCGACGTCGCGCACGAAGATCGGCGTGCCGCCGCGCGCGTCGACCACGATGCGCTCGATGTCCTCGGTCGTCTTCAGGAGACCGATGCCGCGGATCAGGTACTGCTGCTCGCCGCGCTCGACGTAGGAGCCACCGGCGTTCGCGTTGCCGCGCTGCAGCGCGTCGAAGAGCTGCTGCAGCGTCAGGCCGTAGCCCTTGAGGCGCCCCATGTCGGGGTGTACCTCGTACTGCTTGATGAAGCCGCCCTGCGTGACGACGTCCGCGACGCCGTCGGCCTGCTTGAGCTGGCGCTCGACGACCCAATCCTCGAGCGTGCGGAGATCGCGAGAGCTCATCCCGTCGCCCCGGAGCCGGTAGCGGTAGAGCTCACCGATCGGCGTCGCGAGCGGAGCGAGCCCGGGCTCGACGCCGGACGGCAGGTCGGCGAGCGCCAGGCGCTCCTCGACGCGCGCGCGGGCGAAGTAGTCGTCGACCCGGTCGTCGAAGGTCAGCACGATGAAGGAGAGGCCGAACTGCGTGTGCGAGAACAGCCGGACGGAGTGCGACACCCCGGCCAGTGCGATCTCGAGCGGGATCGTGACCTGCTTCTCCACCTCCTCGGGCGCCCGCCCGGGGAACAGCGTGATCACCTGCACCTGGGTGTCGGAGACGTCGGGGAAGGCCTCGATCGGGAGCGCCTGGAAGGCCATCACGCCCGCGGCGACGAACAGCACGACCATCAACATCACGAAGAGTGGCTGTCGGAGGGCGAATTGGACGACGCGCGTGATCATGCCCCGCCTACGAGGCCGTGCGGTCCTGGAAGATCTTCTCGAGCAGGATCGCGCCCCGTGTGACCACCCGGCGCCCCGGCTCGAGACCGGAGAGCACCGGCAGCCAGCCGTCGCGTTCGGGCCCGATCGCGACCTCGCGGCGCTCGAAGCTCCCCGGCTCCTCCTCGACATACACGAAGTGCTTTTCGCCCTGCAGGAAGACGGCCGCGACCGGGACCTCCGGCACGGGCGCCTGGTCGTCGGGCTCGATGTCGACGCGGACCAGCATCTCGGCGCGCAGCTTGCGGTCGGCGTTCGGCAGCGCGCCGCGCACGCGGAGCGTGCGCGTCGTGGGATCGAGGAACTCGCTGACCATCTCCACGCGGCCTGCCACCGCCTGGCTCGGGTCGAGGTGCACGTGGACGACGAGCGGCGTGCCGGCACGCAGGTGCGGCGCGTCGTGCTCCGACACGTCGAGCATCACCCAGAGGCGCGTCGGGTCGGTCACCGTGAAGAGCGGCGCCGCGAGCTGCGGCGTCCCCGCCAGGATCTGGTCGGGCCGCACCTCCTGGCCGGGGCCGAGGTTGCGCTCCACCACGACTCCGGCGATCGGCGTGCGCAGTGGGAAGCTCCCGTCGATCGAGGTGCCTTCGGCACCGTAGGCGGCGAGCCGCGCCGCGGCGCGCTGCGACTCGGACCGCGCCCGCGCCTGGTCCGCCTCCGCGGCGTCGAGGTCCTTGCGCGCGGCGGCGCCGTGCTCGAAGAGGTCGCGCACGCGGACGAGCGTGCGCTCGGCGAGGCGCAGATCGCTCGCGGACTTGCGCGCGTCGGCCTCCGCCTCGCCGTAGTCCGACGAGGCGAGCCGCGCCAGCACGGCACCCGCCTCGACACGCTGCCCCGGCTCGACCTCGATGCGGGTGACGCGGCCGGCGAACGGCGAGTAGACCCGCACCGTCGCGTTCTCGTCCCAGGCGAGACGGCCGTTCAGGCGCAGGGCGGCGGGTCGCGCCTCGCGCGGCGCCTCGGCGCCGACCGCTCCGAGCTGCGGGCTGTCGCGCGGGATGCGCACCCGCGAGCCGTCGACGCTCGGCTCGGAGACTGCGGCGACCGGCCGGGCGCGCTCGCAGCCCGCGAGCAGCGCCCCCGCGAAGAGCAGGAGCGCCGCGGCCCTCCGACTCCCGATCATGGTCCGAGCTCCGCGCCGACCGCCTCCTCGAGCTGATAGAAGGCGGTCCAGTAGTCGCTCAGGTCCTGGTAGTACTCCGCGTGGGTCGTGACGAAGGTGCGCTGCGCGTCCAGGAGCTCCAGCAGCGAGGCCGCGCCCTTCTTGTACTGGTACTCAACGAGGTCGCGCGCGCGGCGCGCGCGCTCGAGCAGGCGCGAGTCCATCCTCTGCACGCGCGCGGCGGCCGACTGATACGCCGCGAGCGCGGTGGCGACGTCGTTGGCGACCTGGGCGTCGAGCTTGTCCCGCTGCAGCGTCTGCGTTCGGACGGCCGCCTCGGCCTTCTGGATCTCGCCCCCGTTCCGGTAGAAGACCGGCAGCTCGAGCGAGAGACCGAGGGTGGCGGTGGGCGGCTGGACCGCCTCCTGTCCGTGTCCCTGCTGCTCGTAGCCGCCGACGACCGCGATGTCGGGGATGCGCTCTCGCCGTGCGAGCGAGAGCGCCGCGTCGGCGCTCGCGAGCTGCGCGCTCGCCGCAGCGAGGTCCGGTCGCTTCTGCCGCGCCTCGGCCAGCAGCGATTCCGTGGTCGCGCCGGAGAGCGAGGCGGGAGCGCGCGAGGGCGGGAGCTCCGGGTCGACGTCGAAGTCGACGTGGCCGTCGCGCGCGCCGAGCAGGAACGCGAGCGAGGCCTTGGAGGCCAGGAGCGCCTGCTTCGCGGCGTCGACCGCCTGCTCGGCCTCGAGCTTCTGGGTCTCGGCCCGCGCGCTGTCCGCCTCGGAGACGTCGCCCGCGCGAAAGCGGAGGTCGACGAGCTGCGACGTCTGCTCCGCGCTGGCGGACGCCTCGCGCGCGAAGCCAAGCGCGGAGCGCGTCAGCACGGTCTGCACGTACTGCTGCTTCACCAGCGCCGAGAGCGTGCGCTCCGCATCCGCACGCGAGAGGCGCGCGGCCTCGAGCGCCTTCTTTGCCACGTCGGTCTTGAGACGGCGCTTGCCGATCAACAGGTCGAAGAGGAGGCCCTGGTCGGAGGCGTTCGCGTTCCAGGACGTGGCGGAGCAGTCGCTCGGCCGCTCACAGTCGCTCGGGTGGTAGCTGAAGGAGTGTCCCCCGCCGCCGCCGACCTGTGGGTTCGGGAAGGCCTTGGCGATGGTGAGATCTCCCTCGGCGCTGGCGACCGCTGCGTCTGCCAGCAGCAGGTCGAATCCGTGCTCGCGGAACAGGCGCTGCGCTTCGTCGAGCGAGAGCTGGGCCGGGATCGAGGTCTGGCCGGTGTCCGCCCCGACCACACTTGGCGGTGTGAAGAGCCCCACCAGGATCGCGCAGGCGCACAGGGCCCTCACGGCTCGTCTCCCACGGCCTGTCCCGAGACGGCCGGAGCGGCGCGAATCTTCACGTTTCGGTAGGGAGGGGGCGAGCGCCCGCGCGGCGTCAGATTGCACGAGGTAATCCGCCGTCGCTCCACCGCGCCCGGCGCATCGCCACCGCCGCCGCTTGCGGCACCTGGGGCGTCGCGCGATGCTCGGGCTCCCCCAAAAACGACAGGAGCCTCGAAGATGAACCGTCGCGCCCTCTCGTTCGCCCTGGCCGCCTTGCTCTTCGCGGGACCCGCCCTGGCGGGGACGGCCAAGACCTACCAGGTGACCGGCCCCGTGGTGGACGTCTCCGCCGACACCATCACGGTCCAGAAGGGCAAGGACAACTGGGAGATCGCCAAGGACGCCTCCACCAAGACGAGCGGCACCGTCAAGAAGGGTGACAAGGTCACCGTGATGTACCGCATGACAGCGACGTCGATCGAGCCGAAGGCGGCCACGTCCAGCAAGAAGAAGTAGTCGCTTCCTACCCGAGTGAGAGCGCGATCCGGTGCAGGCGCCGGTCGCGCGAGAGCGGAATGCGCGCCGCGCCGTCCACCGGCGCGACGGCGACGCCGTCGACCGCAGCCTCGACGACGCGCTCGGCACGCCCGTTCGGGTTGTCGACCTCGATCTCGTAGCGCGTGGCGCCGTCGGGCAGGCGGTAGCGGATGCGGTAGCGCGGCCAGCCGTCCGGCACGCGCGGCCGCAGCACGAGCGTGTCGCCGCCCTCGACGCGCAGGCCGAGCAGCGACTCGAGCGCGATGCGGTAGAACCAGCCTGCGGAGCCCGTGTACCAGCTCCATCCGCCGCGACCGACGTGGGGCGGCGTGCCGTAGATGTCGGCGACCACGACGTAGGGCTCGACCTGATAGATCGCCACCTGCTCCGGCGTGCGCGCGTGCGCGACGGGAGAGATGCGCTCGAGCAGCTCGAGCGCCCGGTCGCGCCAGCCGAGCTCCGCCGCGGCGCGCACGACCCAGCAGGCGCCGTGGGTGTACTGGCCGCCGTTCTCGCGGATTCCCGGAACGTAGCCCTTGATGTAGCCCGGATCGTGCGCGGTCTTGTCGAAGGGCGGCCACAGCAGGCGGATCAGCTTCGCCGAGTCCGACACCAGCTCGTGCTCGACGGCCTGCATGGCGAGCTCGGCGCGCTCGCGCGGCGCCACGCCCGAGATCACCGACCACGCCTGAGCGATCGCGTCGATGCGGCACTCGTCGTTCTGCGCCGAGCCGAGCGGCGTGCCGTCGTCGTAGTACGCGCGCCGGTACCACGCGCCGTCCCAGCCGGCGTCGTTCAGCGCCGCAGCGAGCGCGGTCTGGTACGCGCGATAGCGCTCGGCGCGCGCGCGGTCGCCGCGCCGGTCGCAGAGCGGCAGGAAGCGCCCGAGCACGAAGTGCAGGAAGAATCCCATCCAGACGCTCTCGCCCCGCCCTTCCCGGCCGACGCGGTTCATGCCGTCGTTCCAGTCGCCGGTCCCCATGAGCGGCAGACCGTGCGCTCCGCGCGTGAGCGCCCGGTCGAGCGCGCGACAGCAATGCGTGTAGACGTCGCCCTGCTCGCTGCTCACCTCGGGCGCCAGGTACGCCTCGTCCTCGCCCGCCGCCAGCTCGCGCGCGCGAAGGAAGGGCGCCCGCTCGTCGAGCAGGCCGAGATCGCCGGTGGTCTCGACGTAGAAGGCGGTGACGTACGGCAGCCACACCAGGTCGTCGCAGAAGCGCGTGCGGATGCCGCGCCCGGCCGGCGGGTGCCACCAGTGCAGCACGTCGCCCTCGGCGAACTGATGCGCCGCGTGCAGCAGGATCTGCGCGCGCGTCAGGTCGGGCCGCGCGTAGACGAGCGCGGCGGCGTCCTGGAGCTGGTCCCGGAACCCGAACGCCCCGCCGGACTGGTAGAAGGCGGAGCGGCCCCAGAGCCGGCACGACAGCACCTGGTAGAGCAGCCAGCCGTTCATCACGAGGTCGAGCTCGGCCGAGGGGGTCTCGATCTCGACGGCGGACACGAGCCCGCGCCAGTGCTCGCGCACCGCCTCGAAGGCGTGCTCCACCGCGCCGGGCCGACGCCAGCGCTCGAGCAGCGCGCGCACCGCCGGGCGGGTCGGTGCCTCCCCGAGCAGGAAGCTGCACTCGAGCGTCGAGCCCCCCTCGAGCTCGGCGCTCACCTGCCACGCGGCGCACGGATCGAGGCCGGCCCCGACCGCCCCGTCGAGCAGTGCAGCGTCGCAGAGCGCGGCCGGGCGCGACGGGTCGCCGTGGCGGCCGAGGAACGCGGCGCGGTCGGTGGTGAACGAGGTGCCGCGCGTGCCGAGCGGCCCGAGCACCGCCGCGAAGGCGATCCCCCCGCCGAAGCCCGAGCGCACGTGGTTCTCCGCCAGCGTCGCGCCGGCCTCCGCGTCGAAGTCGGTGGTGACGGTGCGGGCGCTCACCTCGGCGAGGCCGCCGAGCACGAGGCGATGGTACGAGAAGAGCGAGAGCCGGCGGTCCTGAGCGCCGGGATTGCGGATCCGCACGCGCACGACCTTCAGCGGATCGCCGGCCGCCGCGAACTGGCAGACCTCCTGCTCCAGGCCCTCGCTCTCGTGACGCCATGTCGTGTAGCCGAAGCCGTGGCGCACCTCGTAGCCGGCGCCGTGCGGCACGGGGCCCGGCAGCGGTGACCAGAACGAGCCCGACTCCTCGTCGCGCACGTAGAGCGCCTCGCCGTGCGGGTCCGAGATCGGGTCGTTCGACCACGGCGTGAGCCGGTTCTCGCGGCTGTTGCCGCTCCAGGTGTAGCCGGCCCCCGACTCGCTCACGAGGAAGCCGAAGCCCTCGTTGGAGACGGTGTTGATCCACGGCATCGGCGGCGCGCGCAGGCCGCCGTCCGCGTCGGGCTCGAGGCGCACCACGTACTCGCGACCGTCGCGGGCGAAGCCGCCGAAGCCGTTGGCCGCGCGCAGCGGCTCGCCGCGTCCGGGCGGCGCCGCGGCCGTCGCGGCGGGGGCCGGCGCGAAGCGGCCGGAGGGCGCGGAGGGCGGCGTCTCGCGCAGATCCTCGGGCGTCGGCATCCGACCGCGCACCACCAGGCGCGCCGAGGCCAGCAGCACGTCGTGCTCGCGCGGGTCGAGCTCGGCGCGCCTCCGCAGCGCGATCCCACCGCTGCCCGGGTTGCGGCCGGCCTCGGCGAGCGCCTCGCGCGTCGCCGCGTCGAAGGCAGCCGGGTCGTCGCACACGACGACGAGATCGACGGGTGCCCCGCGCGCGCCCCAAAAGGCGCGCGCGACGAGGAGCTCGCGCAGGACCGGATCGGACGGAACGGCGGCGTCGCAGACCGCGAAGGGCCGGTCCTGCGCCACGGCGTGCCGCCAGAGATCCGCGTGCTCTCCGCGCGCGCGGCGCAGCAGCGCGGCGTCGGCGCGCAGTGCCGGATGGCCGTAGAGCACGGCGGCGCCGAGCTCGTGCAGGAACGCGGCGCGCTCCTCCGTGAGGCCGAGCCGCGCGAGCTCGCGCGCCTCCCAGGCCGCCGCACCGGCGAAGCTGGCCTCGACCGCGTCGGCGTCGGCGAAGCGCGTCGCGATCGCGAGCGCCGCCTCCCGCTCGTCCGCGGCGCCGACGACCCACGTCGCCTCGACGCGCTCGCCGGGTGCCAGATCGAAGCGGCAGCGCAGGCTCACCACCGGATCGAGCACGCTGCCGACCGTGCCCGAGAGCGGCGCGCGCAGCGCGAGTGCGCGCGGCGCCGACGCGCTGCGCCCGCGCCCGAGGAAGCGGGCTCGGTCCGTCTCGAGCTCGACCGCGCCCGGCGCCGCGAGGGCGTGCACCAGCCACGGCGTACGCTCGCTGGCGCTACGCGGGCGCCGCCGCGCGAGGAGCGCGCGGCTCGCCGCGACCCAATCCGTCTCGACGAAGAGCTTCGAGAAGGCGGGATGCGCCGCATGCGCCGCGGCGTCGTTCAGCACCACCTCCGCGTAGCTGGTGAGCTCGAGGGTGCGGGCGCGCTTCGACCGGTTCACGAGTGTCGCGCGCCGGACCTCGGCGTCGGCGTCCGGCGGGACGCAGATCTCGAGGGTGGACTCGATGCCGTCGCGCTGCGTCGCCAGGGCGAGGGAGCCCGCGGTGGCGCGCGCCGCGTGGGAGGCGGTCGCATCGCCGGCCGGGCGCGGTGCGAGCGAGGTGAAGCGCCCGCTCTCGAGATCGCGCAGGTAGACGAAGAAGCCGTCGCCGTCTTCGGTGCGATCCCCCGTCCAGGCCGTGAGCTGCGTCCCCTGCCAGCGCGAGCGCCCCGTCCCGGACGCCGTGACGAGGACCGCGTAGCGGCCGTTTCCGAGCAGGCGCGCGCCGGGCGCCTCAGTAGCCAAGCACCACCTCGGCCGGCACGCTGCGGAGCGTGGCGTGCGACGCGTCGAAGTCGCTGCTGGCGCGTCCGCCGACCGTCACCGAGCGCAGCGGACGGTCGAAGGGCGAGGCGACGACGATCCCGCCCGCGGGCACCTCGAGGTCGCCCGAGAGCGAGAGGCGAACGCGGTCGGCCCCGTCGGCGCGCAGGGTGTAGCCGACGCGCCCCCACCAGGTCGGCAGGCTCGCGACGCGCACCGCACCTCCCTCCTGCAGCCAGGAGGCGGGCACGCCCGCGGCGAGCACCAGCGCCGAGTCCTCCTCGCGCTCGTAGACGAAGAAGGAGCGCGCGGCGCGCAGGAAGCTCGAGGCGATCCAGCCGTGCGGCAGGTCGCCGAGGAAGCGCGGAGCCTTCGCGTCGGTCCAGGTGATCTCCGGCCACTGGAGCCAGGCGGGCGGACGCTGCTCCGAGAGCAGGAAGTCGAGCAGCTCGTGCGCGCGATCCTTCTGCCCGAGCCGCACCAGCGCCTCGACGCTCCGGACCTCGTAGGCGGTATAGGACTCGGGCGGAGACTTCCTGCGATTGCGGAGCTCGTCGAAGTAGCGGTCGTAGGTGCGCGCGAGCGCAGCGGCCGGCAGCCGCGCGCGCTCGCCGCCCGGCGCCAGCGCGATCGCGGTCGAGTTCGGGTCGAAGTCGGCGAGCTCGACCGACGCCGGAATGGTGTCGAGGCGGTGCTGCTTCATCACCTCGGCCATCGACGCGTAGATCGCGTCGCGCAGCTCGTCGCGCTCGACCGCGAAGCGGCCCGCGCGCTCGCGGTCTCCGACCTGCGCCGCCAGCGCCGCCGCGTCGCGGAGGCCGCGCAAGGCGAAGAAGTCGTCCCAGTACGAGTGCACCGGCTTCGCCGCGTACCCCTCGTGGCTGATCGACTCGGGGAGCAGCCCGTAGAAGGCGCGCCTGGCCGGCTGGCGGTAGGCATCGCCCGTTCGCTGCGCGCGCAGCCGCGCGATGTACTCGGCTGCGGCCGCGACGCGCGGCCACATCTCCGCCAGCAAGGCATCGTCGTGCGTGAAGCGCCAGTACTCGGCCACCGCCCAGATGAACTCGCCGTGGCTGTCGTGCTCGGGCACCGGGTCGGGACCGCGCGCGTCGACGCAGCACGGGATGTGGCCGTCGGAGCCCTGGTACGGCGCGTACCAGCGCAGGAAGTCGCGCACCGGCTCCGTGTCGCCGAGCTGCAGCAGGGCCGACGACGTGATGGCGCCGTCGCGGATCCAGGACCGCTCGTAGCAGCGCGACCCGGGCTGGATCCTGGGCCCGTCGCGGTTCACCAGGATCCAGGCGAGCGAGGCGCGCATCGCGCGGACCAGCCCCTCCGCGTCCGGCGGCAGCTCGATCGCCACGCCCGCGAGCCGCGCGCGCCAGCCCGCCGCGGTCTCGGCGAGCCGCTTCGCCACCACCGCGGCCGCGGCCTGCCGCGAGAGCCCGCCGCGCAGGTCCGGCGGCCGCGCGTGGAAGGGCATCGCGATCGACACCTCGTCGTGTCCCCCCGGCGCGAGGTCGATCGGAAACGCGAAGGCACCGGACGAGAAGCCCACCGGGTCGATCTCCTCCGCGTCGGGCGGAAGCCGCCCCTTGGCGAGGAAGCGCGTCACCGGCCCCTCCTCCGAGCGCGTCGCGCCGAAGCCCTCGGGCGCCGAGAGGGCGACCACCGGACACACGCCGTTCACGCACAGGGTGTCGCCCTGCGCCTCGAGCCGATGGATGCGAGCCACCCCGCCCGTCATGTTGAGGCTCTGCCACGGCGGGCTCACCTGGAACGGCCTCACGGCGAGGTAGAGCATCCCGCGGCGCCGCTCCGCGCCCGGGTTCTCGATCCGGTAGCGCGCGTAGAGCACCGAGGCGCCGGCCGGACCGGCTGCGAAGGCGGTGACCCGCAGCGCGAGCGGGGCCCCGTCCCAGCGGACAGTTGGAATGGGAAGATCCCCGTCCTCGAGCGAAGGCTGGCTCTGCACGGAGGCCCACGAGTCGAGATGCCCGTCGCTGTAGAGGAACGGCTCGATCGAGAACGACTCCTTCCCGACCTCGAGCATGCCGTCGACCGAGAGCAGCGCCTCCAGGTCGTCGTCGTCCGCGCCGACCACCGCCCAGTAGGTCTGCTCGTCGAGCAGCCAGCGCGGGTAGAAGCCGCGCGGCGCCTCGCGCGCGATCGCCTGGACGAAGCGGTTCGGGGAGGCCGAGAACTCGAGCGGGGCCACCTGGATGCGGTTGATCCCGTAGCCCTGGCCGCGCCCGCTCTTCGACAGCGCGAGGCGAAGGAAGCGCGACTCGCCCTCGGGCAGGTAGACGTAGTCGCGCGCGCCGGCGGCCTCCTCGGCCTCGTAGAGCACGCTCCACTCGCGACCGTCGTCGGAGCTCTCGACCCGGTACGCGACCGCGAAGTCCTCGCCCTCCCAGTCGATGATGAGGCCGCCGTACTCGCGGGGCTTGCCGAAGTCGAGCTGCAGCGACTGCGACTCGCCGGGCGCGCTGTGCCAGCTCGCCGCACGGTCGCGCTCGAGCACGAGCTCGGGGCCGCGCCCCGCGAGCGAGCTCGACGCGCTGACCTTGGGCGGCGCGGGCGTGCGGTCCGGCGGCTCGCGCTCCTCGAGGCGCAGGTCGTCGATCCAGACCGAGCCGCGGCCGCCGCCGGCACCCGAGATCGCGATCTCGATGGCGCCGATGCGCGACGGCGATCCGCCGCCCACCGGCCCCCACGCGAAGGCGAGCTGCGGCTTGCGGATCACGACGCGCCGCCAGTCGGCCGGGAATGCAAACGCCGGCTGCTTGAACCACCAGACGTTCGCGCCCGAGGGATCGACCAGCTTGAACTCGAGATCGCCGGGCGGCGCCTCGCCGCGCAGGCGGAACGTGAACCGATAGTTCTCGGGCAGCTCGAGCGCGACGTCCTTGCGCGCGATCACGAAGCCACTGGCTCCGTGGAAGTCGAAGTCGAGGCGCATCGCCCGGCTGCCCGGCGCGCCGTCCAGCGAGAGCGCGAGGGTCGCGCTCTCCGAGGTCGCAGTGCGCCAGCCATCTGCGCCCAGCGGTCTGCCGCCTAGCGACGCCAGCGGGGAGTCGGTCGCCATCCCCTCGAAGTCCTCCCTCCAGCGCTCCGAGGCCGACAGTACCGGCGCTGCGAGCGCGATCCATCCCGCCGCACCCACGCAGGCCCAGCGGGCCGCGCTCACGATTCCCCACCCCCTGCGCGCGGAGCCTACCCCTTCACAGCGCCGCCGAGCAGGCCCCGCAGGTAGTAGCGCTGCAGGCACACGAAGACGATCACCACCGGGAGGATGGTGAGCACTGCCCCGGCCATCATCAGCTCCGTGTCCTGGACGTGCTCGCCCGCCAGGTTGGCGAGCGCCACCGGGAGGGTCTGCAGGTCGGCGTCGGACAGCACCACCAGCGGCCACAGGAAGTCGTTCCACGTCCCCATGAAGGTGAAGACGGCGAGCGTGACGAGGATCGGCCGGCACGCGGGCAGCGCGATCGACCAGTAGACGCGGGCCTCTCCGGCGCCGTCGACGCGCGCGGCGTCGAGCAGGCTGTCCGGGATCGAGAGGGCGTACTGCCGGAAGAGGAAGATCGCGAAGATGCTCGCCGCACCCGGCACGATCACGCCCCAGAGGCTGTTCACGAGGCCGAGGCTCTTGAGCAGCAGGAAGAGCGGCAGCATCGCGACCTGGCCGGGCACCACCATCGCGGCGAGCAGCGCGCGGAAGAGCGCGTCGCGTCCGGCGAAGCGCAGCTTGGCGAAGGCGTAGCCCGCGAGCGAGTTCACCGCGAGCGAGATCGCGGTCACGGATACGGCCAGAACGGCGCTGTTCGCCGCGCTGCGCAGCAGGTGCAGGCGGCCGAGCAGCGCGCGGTAGTGGGCGAGCGTCGGCGCGCTCGGAACGAGCCGCGGTCCGAGCGCCGTCTCGCCCGCCGGCATCAGCGACGCCGAGACCATCCAGAGCAGCGGGAACAGCGTGGCGGCAGCGGCCGCGAGCAGCGCGAGGTGGAGCGCCAGCGATGCGAGCCGCCGCCTCCCGCTCATGCGCCCGCCTCGCGCGGGCGCAGCCGCCACAGCAGCGCCGTGACCGCGAGAAGGATCGCGAAGAGCACGAATGCGACGGCCGCCGCGTAGCCCATGTTCCACCAGCGGAAGCCCTCGCGGTACATCAGGAGCACGATGCTGAGCGTGCGGTTGGAGGGCCCGCCGGCCGTCATCACGTAGGGCTCGGCGAAGAGCTGGAAGGAGCCGATCCCCGTCGAGATCGCGACGAACAACAGGGTCGGAGCCAGCGCGGGAAGCGTCACGTGGCGGAGCTGCGCCGCGGCGCCGGCGCCGTCGATGCGCGCCGCCTCGTAGAGCCGCTCGGGGATCGCCTGCAGGCCCGCCAGGAAGATCACCATGTTGAAGCCGAAGCTCTTCCAGACGGCCATCAGGATCAGGGCCGGCATGGCGAGGCGCGCGTCGCCGAGCCAGTCGAGCGGCGGAATGCCGAGCGCCGCGAGGGCGCCGTTCAGCACGCCGACGCGCGGGTGATACAGGACGCGCCACACCACCGCGACAGCCACGAGCGTCGTCACCACGGGCAGGAAGAAGACCGTCCGGAACACGCTGCGGAAGCGCGTGAGCCGCGCGTGGACGGCGAGCGCCGCGGCGAGCGAGACCGCGATCGAGAGCGGTCCGCCGACCGCGACGAACGTGGTGGTGTTGGCGAGCGCCTTCCAGAAGAGCGGATCGCGGAGGAGATGCGCGTAGTTGGCGAGGCCCACGAAGCGCAGGGTCGTCGGGTCGCCGATGGCGTAGATGTCGAAGTCGGTGAGCGAGAGCAGCAGCGACGCAGCGACCGGCAGCGCGAAGAAGACCGCGATCAGCGCCAGCGCCGGCGCCGCGAAGCCGATCGCGAGCGGCGAGCGGTTCACGCTCACGGGCTCGCGCTCCGCTCGAGCAGCCAGCGGCGCTTGGCGAGCAGCGCGTCGACGTCGGCGTCGAGTCGCGCGAGCGCAGCCGCGGGGACCGCCTCGCCGCGGATCGCGGCCTCACAGGCGCGCGACAGCGCCTCCGCGATGCGCTCCCACTCGGGGATCTTCGGCGTGGCGCGCACGTTCTCGAGCTGTTCGCGGAAGGCCTGCGCGCGCGGATCACCCGCGAGCGCAGCGTCGCGCCACGCGCTCGGGCGCGCGGGGAGATCGCCCGAGAGGCGATAGAAGGCGATCTGCTGGCGCGGCTCGCTCAGGAACTCGACGAGGCGCCAGGCAGCCGCCGCGCGCGGGCTGCCGCGCAGCAGCGCAAGGCTCGCGCCGCCCGCGAGCGACACGCCGGGCGGCGGGCCGCCCGCGCTCGGCATCGGCGCCGTCGCCCAGGCGTCGGCGAGCGCCCCCGGCAGGCGGCGCGCGAGCTCGCCCAGGCTCCACGGGCCGCTCACGTAGAACGTGAAGAATCCGCTCGCAAAGTCCTGATACAGGTTGGCGATCTGGGCCGCTCCCGTCCGCGGCGCCAGGCCCCGCCCGAAGAGCTCCAGATAGAACGCGAAGGCCTCCCGGAAGGCAGGGGCGCGAAAGTCGCCATAGCGATCGCCGTCGCGCAGCAGGCCCGCACCGCGCTCCATGGCGAGCGCCACCGGCACCTCCCACTCGTTCATCGGGAGCAGGATCGCGTAGCCGCTCGATCCCCGCGCCCGCTGCACCCGCTCCAGCGCATCGAGCCACGCGTCCCAGGTGCGCGGCGCGTCGGCGACGCCGGCGGCCGCGAGCAGATCGCGCCGGTAGAACAGGAGCCGCGTGTCGACGTACCACGGCACGCCCCAGATGCGGCCGTCGATGTTGTTGGCGTCGAGGATGCCCGGGAAGAAGTCGCCGCGCGCCAGCTCGGGCGACGCGGCGATGCGCGCGTCGAGCGGATCGAGCGCTCCCAGCGCCACGAACTCGGGGATCCAGGTGCTCCCGAGCTGGAAGACATCCGGCATCGCATCGCCGACGTAGGCCGTCAGCAGCTTCTCGTGCGCCGCGCTCCACGGGATCTGCTGGACGCGCACGTGGATGCCGGGCTCGCGCCGCTCGAACTCGGCGACGAGCGGCGGGACCGCCTCGCCCTCGCCGCCGAGCGCCCAGAACTCGACCACCGTGTCGGAGCGGCGCGCGCCGCAAGCGATCAGGACGAGCGCTGCGCAGCAGCCGAGGGCGCGGGCGATCACGGCACCGCCAGTCTATCAGCGCCCCTGCGGTGCGGCTAAGCTCCGGCGCGGAGGGCGACAGCGATGGGCATCCGCGATCTCCTCTCGGGCAAGGTGGGCGTGGCGGTGGGCGACCGCGCGCCGGAGTTCGGGCTTCCGGACGCGAGCGGCGCGACCGTACGCCTCTCCGACTTCCGCGGCAAGAAGGCCGTGGTGCTCTACTTCTATCCGAAGGACGACACGCCCGGATGTACCAAGGAGGCCTGCAGCTTCCGCGACAGCTACGAGGACTTCACGACCGCAGGCGCCGAGGTGATCGGGGTGAGCTCCGACTCGGGCGACTCGCACCGCGGCTTCGCGAGCAAGTACAAGCTGCCGTTCACGCTGCTCTCCGACCGCGGCGGCGAGGTGCGGCGGAAGTACGGCGTGCCCGCCACCCTGGGCCTGCTCCCCGGACGCGTCACCTTCGTGATCGATCGCGACGGCGTGGTGCGGCATGTCTTCAACTCGCAGCTCGCGGCGACGCGCCACGTGCGAGAGGCCCTCGACGCGCTTCGGGCCTGAGGTCCCAGAGCCGCCCTCAAGCGCAGCGCGCGCAGCGCCGATCTTCCGTGTCGACTGGGGGAGATCCGGCGATGACCTTCGAAGAGCTGCGGCGCCTGCTCGAGAGCGAGGCGCGCAACCGCGCCGACACGATCCGCGACGTGACGAGCGAGGGCGCCGACGGCATCCGCGTCGTGCTCGAGACCACGCCGGGGCGCAGCCACGCCGTCTGGATCCGCCGGCGCAGCGGCCCGGATGCCGAGGTCGCGCAGTGCATCGCGCTGGCCGCGCGCGTGCCCAAGGGGCAGGCCCTGGCGCCCCACATCTCCAGTCAGCTGCTGCGCCAGAACGCGACGCTCCCGTTCGGCGCGTGGGGACTCGTTCAGCTCGGCGACGCGGACTACGTGGCCCTGATCCGCGGCCTTCCCCTCCCCTTCACCGAGCCCGCCGAGGCCGTGCTCTGCGTGATCGGGCTGGCGAACGCGGCCGACGCCTTCGAGGAGAGCCAGGGCGACGACTCGTTCTGACCGCGGCAGCCGCGGCCCATCACGAGGCTGGCACCCCCGCCGAGACCTCGGGGCCGTGCGTGAAGCGGGCGAGGTCGGAAAGCACGTGGGCGAAGGCCCCGCTGCGCGCGCGCAGCCAGGCGCCGGGGTCCGCGAGCGGCGTGTCGCGGCGGTCGCTCACGACCTGCTTGAACCATCCCTGGGGCTCGATCGGGAAGGTCGCCTTGCCCTCTCCATCGACGTAGGCGACCCGCGACCAGTCGCTCACCAGCACGTAGGGATGCGGCGGACCCGCGAGCAGGTCCGTGCCCAGGCTGTAGTCGCCCGGCGGATTCTGCGCGCCCAGCAGAGCGAGCAGCGTGGCCGGCACGTCGAGATGGCTGGTCAGGCGATCCACGGCGGCGGGCGCACGCCCGGGCACGTGCAGCACCAGCGGCACGCGGATCTGCTCCTCGTCGAACTCCGAATTGTGTCCCCAGCGGCCCTTCTCCAGGAACTCCTCCCCGTGGTCTCCCGTCACGACCACGATCGTCGAGTCGAGCAGCCCCTGGGCCTCGAGCGCCGCGTAGACGCGCTCGAGCTGCGTGTCGAGATGTCGCACCGCGTTCCAGTAGCGGTTGCGGATCTTCCCGATGTCGCGCTGGAGGTCCATGGTCAGGTAGTCGAGGTCGCTCAGGTACGGGGTCCGGACGGCGGTCTCCGGCGGGAACCGGTACGGCGCGTGGGGCGACTCGAAGAACATGTAGACGAAGAACGGCTGGGCGCGGTCGCGCTGCTCCAGGAACGACACGATCGACCCCACCTGCGCCCGATCGCGCTGCCAGCCCTCGCCGGCGCCGCCCTCGCGGAGGTGGTCGCGCCCGACGTCCGCGAACACCGTCTGGTCGAACTCGGGGTAGGAGAACTTGTCGCTGGTGAAGCCGCGCACGTCGTAGCCGCGGTCGAGCAGCGCGCGGATCAGCACCGGCCCGCGGTTCTGATCGAGGAACTTGAACCAGTACGGGCCGGGCAGCCCGTAGAAGAGGCTGAACACGCCCATGCGGGTGCCGTTACCTCCCGACACGTGCCCGGTGAAGCGCGTTGCACCCTCCGCGAAGCGCCAGGTCGCCGGCATCAGCTCGGGATCGAGCGCGTCCGCACGCAGCGACTCCGCGCATAGCACCACCACGTTCCAGCGCGGCGCGCCGGGCTCGAACACGAGCGGGCGCCGCGGGTAGGCGAGCCGCGAGTCGCCGAGGCCGGCGCGCAGCGGATCCGAGCGCACCACGCGGATCCCGACCCGCTTCGCCAGCCCGTCGAGCTGGAGCGGCTGGTAGAGCGGCAGCGCCTGGCTCCACTGGAGGACGGGGTTGTAGTCGCGCACGTGCGCCGCGGCGTAGGCAAGCCGCTCGCCGATCGAGAGAACCAGCAGCGACGAGGCGAAGGCGATCACGAAGCGGCGCGAGCGGAGTGCGGCGAGCGGCCGCGCTCCGTGCGGCGCGCGCGCGAGCACCATCAGGAGGAGCGCCTCGCCTGCCAGCACCAGCGCGGCCAGCGCCGCGACCTCCGCCGCCACCGCCGGGCCCGCGCCCAGCGACTCGAGGCCGCCGCGCGTCGTGAGCAGATTCCAGACGAAGCCGTTCAGGTGGAAGCCGTAGATCTGATGGATGCGGCGATCGGCGTAGACGGCGAGCTGGACGCCGGCGAAGAGAGCGACCGCAGGTGCCCAGGCGATCGGCACCGCGACCGCGCGAGGGGCCCTGCGCAGCAGCCCAGCGAGCACGCGTCGCGCGAGAACCGCCACGGCGAAGGCGGGAAGCAGGTAGAGGAACGGGTAGGTCAGCCAGACCGCCGCCATCCAGCCCGCCGGGCCCGGCGAGCGAAGCGCCTCGCCGGACAGGAAGCCCGCGCACACGGCGAGCAGCACGGCGTAGTTGGCGAGCAGGAAGAGCCAGAGCAGAGCGGTCGGGCTCGGGCGCGTCTCGCCCGCGGAGGGTGCCATCGCGCCGCGGAGGATAGGCAACCCCCACGTCTGCGGCGGGTGCGCCGGAGATCACCCGCCCTGGACGCGGGGGCCGCAGGGGGCGATCAGTACGCCGCGTTCGCGAAGCCGCGCTGGTTCATGCAGTCGCGATACGCTGCCTGCGCGCGCGAGTCGCTCTGGTTCGCGCTGTTGATGCCGAACAGCGAGCCGCCCGCGATGCCGACCAGGCCGCCGATCGCGGCGCCCTTGCCCGCTCCCTTGCCGCCGCTGGCGATCGCTCCGCCCGCAGCGCCGAGCGCCGCGCCGAGAACGCCGCCGATGGCCCCGTCCTTCACCGCCTCGGTGGTGCGGCTGCTGCGCTGCGAAGCGGCGTAGCGGTTGCACGCGTCGACGTCCGCGCTCGTCGGGCGCGGCGGCGCGCTGCGATAGGTGTCACCCGACGGCGCAGCCGGTGCGGGCGGCGCCGGGGGCGCGGCCGCGGCCGGCGGTGCGGGCGTGGCGGCGGGCGGGGCCGTCTCGGCGCTCGCGACGCGGCGAGGCATCGCTCTCGGGCGCGTCGGGGTCGCCGGAGGCGTCGCCTCCGCGGCCGGTGCCGCGTTCGCGGGGAGCGGCGGCGTGGCGGGAGCCGGTCCGACCCCGGTGGGCGGCGTGGCTGCGAGCGGCGCGGATGCGGGCTGCGTCGGCGCGTCGGAGCGATTGAGCAGCGCAACCACCGATCCCCCGGCGAGCATCGCCACGATCGCTCCCCCGAGGCTCAGCGTCGCAAGCTTCCACGGATTGCGCTCGGGCGGCCGCCCGCCCTCATCGTTCGTCGACATGCGTGTTACCCCCCGATGAGACGTGGTTGCGTCCCCTCATCGTCCAGACAGTGCAACACCGGGAGGGCAGCCATCAAGGGGGGCCGACCCGTTGGATCGACGGGAGGTTGCATCACGACCTGCAGACGCCACTAGAAGACATCGAGCCGCGCAGCGACCCAGGCGACCAGGGCCGCGAGCAGCCACAGGCCGAGCGTCGAGCGCCCCACCGGGCCGAACCCGTCGCGCTGCACCTCGCGTCGAACGGCATCGACGTTGATCACGAGGGCGAGCGCGAGGCCTGCGAGCGCGAACGGGCTCCGGCCACGGAGGGCGACGAGGAGGAGCAGCGCCGCGAACAGCACGACGTGCGCCGCCACCACGAGCAGCACCGGCCAGAGCATCGGCTCGTGCAGGAAGGTGGCGAGGTGGCGGCCGAGCCCGCCGGCGGGTGGTGCCTGCGCCGCGGCATCGAGCTCGCGCACCAGCTCCACCAGGCGACCGCTCTGCACGAGGCCGGACAGCCGGTGATCGTCGTCGACCTCGATCAGGCGCACCCGATCGGGCGAGCCGCTGCGCGCGAGTCGACGGCTCTCGCCGATCGGCACCACGTCGTCGCGCGTTCCGTGCACCAGCCAGGTGCGGACGCCGCCGGGCAGCTCGGGCGGCAGCTTCATCGCGACCGCCGCCTGGGCGAGCAGCAGCGTCGGCCCGCGCCAGAGCGCGCGCTGCATCAGCGCCAGCACCACGCCGCCACCGAACGATGAGCCGACCACGACGTCGGGTCGAAAACGCCGGATCGCGTCGGCCTGCAGGGCGACGCACGCCTCGAAGTCCCCGGTGTCCATCGCCGGTGTCAGGGCCTCGAAGTGCTCGGCGAGCAGGCGCGCCTTGGTGCCCTGCGGCCCGCTCTCGCTGCCGTGCACGAAGAGCACCCGAGGCCTCGACATGTCGCGAGGCTAGCCCCGGATGACGCCGGCGCGAGATCGATTTTGCCGGCTCCGGCGGCAAACTCTAGAGTCGACCGAGGAGGACCTCTCGATGAAAGCCTACGTCTGGTTGCGCAGCGGGACGATCGGCACGGCGTTGCTGACCGCGCTGGTGGGCTCCGGCTGTGCCACGAGCGGGCGCGTCGACGCGCTCGAGCAGCGGGTGAGCGCGCTCGAGGCGCGCGTCGACTCGGTGAACCGCACCGCCCAGCAGGCCCAGGACAACGCCGCGGCCGCGCAGAAGTCGGCCGACGCGGCCGCGCAGCGCGCCGACGACGCCGCCCGGACGGCGGAGGCGATCTTCAAGAAGGGCGTCTCGAAGTAGGACTCTGCGTCTCGGGCTCGGGAGTGAGGGTGCCGATCGGCACCGGAATGCCGCGCTCCTCGTCGACCGCCCTGCGCAGCAGGGCGGCATCGACGGCCTCGGCGAGCCCGAGCGACGCGAGCTTCTCGAGCACCACGGCGGATCGGTCGGGCGGCTCGCGCCCGTAGATGTCGGGGTGCGCCTCGACGTAGATGGTGCCGTCGCGCTGCCCGACCTTGACCGTCTGGTACACCAGCCGGATGGGGGTGCCCTCGCGCGTGCGCGCGTAGAGGCGATCCATCTCGTCGTTGTACAGGCGAACACACCCGTGCGTCGCCTCGCGCCCGATCGACCATCGGTTGTTGGTCCCGTGGATGCCGTAGGTCGTGTTCCCGATCGTCATCCAGTGATCGCCGAGGGGGTTGTCGGGCCCGGCCGGTACGACCGCCGGGAGCTCCGGCTTCTCGGCGCGGATCGCCGCCGGCACCGTCCACACCGGGTGCTCGCGCTTGCGACCGACCCGGTACTCGCCCACCAGCGAGGGATCCATCTCGTCGCCGATCGCGATCGCGAAGACCTCGGGCTCCGGCGCGCCGGGCCGGCTGAAGTCGTAGAGCTGCATCTCGGGCACGTTGATCACGAGCCCATGCCACGGCCGGTCGGGCAGCACGTGCACGGTCGGAAGCTGAACCACCGTCCCGGGATCGGGGATCCACACCTTGACCTCCGGGTTCAGTCGCGCCAGGCGGTCGAAGCCGAGGCGGTGTTGCCAGGCGATGTCGAGCACCGTCTCCTCGGGGCCGATCATCTCGTTCTCCGGCTGGCCGATCACCGGAGGCAGCGCGGCGAGACGCGGGTCCGAGGCGGGCGGCGGCGTCCAGTCCGGGATGCGCGGCGCCGCCTTCGAGGCGCGAGCGGGCCTCGCTCGATGCGCGGCGGAGGCGGCACCCGCGGCGCCGGCCGCCAGCACCGCGAGCAGCGCCAGCGCGGCGATCGATCGGGTCTCCACGGCGAGCCGCAGGCTAGTGGAGTTCCGTTAGTGTTCCAGCGCCATGCGTCGCGCCCAGCCGTTGCGAGCCGGCACTCGAGGCCGCTCCGAAGGACGCGAACTCGCGCTCGGTCGAGCCGCCCTGCTCGCGCTCTGGCTCGCGGCGTGCGCGGCGAAGCCGCCCCCACCCCCGCCGGCACCCGCCCCCCCGCCGCCGGAAGCCGCGGCGCCTCCGCCCTGCGAGCGGGTCGCCCGCCTCGAGGTCCGCAAGGCGGCGCACACGCTGGTCGCGGAGTGTGCCGGCGGCGCGCACCTCGAGTTCCCGGTGGCGCTCTCGCGCGAGAAGGGGCCCAAGCGCGCCGCGGGCGACCAGCGCGTGCCGGAGGGCGAATACCGGATCGCGGGCCCGGTGCGGGAGAGCCGCTTCCACCGCTTCGTGCCCATCGACTATCCGTCGCGCAAGGACGCCGTGCGCGCGCTCGCCGAGGGACGCATCGCCCGCACCGACCACGACGCGATCGTCGCCGCGCATCGCCACCACCGGCTGCCCCCGCAGCACACCGCCCTCGGAGGGCACGTCGGCTTCCACGGCGAGGGGGAGCGCTGGAAGGGTGACCTCCGCCTCGACTGGACCTACGGCTGTGTCGCCGTGACCGACGAGGTGATCGACTGGATCGCGACGCGCGCGCCTCGAGGGACGCCGGTGTCGATCGTTCCCTAGGCGGGAGCTTCCGGTGCGGTGACGAATCGCGTCCACGGACGGTGCCCGGGCGCGTCGCTCGGCGGCACGCGCCGCCGGCGCGGCGCAGCGGAAGAATCGGCCCGATCCGGCCGTCCGGCGGCGGGTTGGCGGCGCGCCTGCCGATGCCGCCGCCCGCGAGCACCGCTCTGGTACGCCATTTGCTGCTCCCCCAGCACCATGCGGCGCAGCGGCCTGCGACACGGTGGATTCACGCTGATCGAGATCCTGCTCGCGGTCGCGATCATCGGCGTCCTCGCGGCCATCGCGATCCCCGACTTCCTGCGCTTCCAGATGCGCGCGAAGACGAGCGAGTGCAAGTCCAACCTGAAGGCCATCGCAGTCGCCGAGGAGTCCTACCGCGCGGAGAACGACACCTACGTCCTCGCCACCGCGCAGCCGGCGACCGTGCCGAGGGCGCGGAAGGCGAGCTGGCCGGTCTCGAGCTGCAGCGCGCCGGCCTGGTCCAGCCACGGCTTCTGCCTGCTCGGCTGGATGCCGGAGGGCGACATCTACTACCAGTACGAGGTCGTCGCCGCCTCGTCGCCGAGCGCAGGGGTCGGACACCTCGACGTCTTCACCGCGGATGCGGACGCCGACATCGACGGCGACGGCGCGACCAGCAGCTTCGGCTTCGTGAAGGGCACCGATCCGACCGGCGCGAACGCCGTGGCCGGCAACCTCGGCTGCGCCGCGACCGGAACCTTCGACCATGCAACCCTGAGCGCGGGCGTCTTCGATGCGGTCGGTCCGTGCGATGCGACGTCGGGCCTGAGCGTGTTCTAGACACCCGGCGCGCTCAGCCGGCGTCCAGCTCGGGATAGTGGCGGAAGATCCCGTCCTGATTGAACGGCATGCGCCGCTCGGACGCCAGGTAGGCCGCGATGCGCGGCCGCGCCCGGATCCGCTCGCGCAGCGCGAGGACCAGCGGCGCGTTCCCGCTCGCGCGGCCGAGTGCGCGCGGAAACGCATAGGCGAGGCCCTCGAGTGTCTGGAAGAGCGAGAGGTCGGCGTGCGAGACGGCCGCTCCCACCAGGAACTCGCCGCCGCTCCGCCACAGGACGCGCTCGAAGTAGTCGACGAAGCGGGGAAGCCGTTCGCTCGCGAAGTGCGCGGCGCGCTGCTTCGCCGCCGGCTTCTGGTCCTCGTAGTAGAGGGACGCGCTGATCGGGTGATGGGTATCGTGCGCCTCCGCGACCAGGTCGGCCACGGTGAGCTGCAGCTCGAGCGCGTGCATCTCGCCAGCCTCGTCGCGCGGCGCGAGCCCGTGCCGACGGCCGAGGAAGTGGCAGATCGCAGTCGTCTGCGCGAGCACCAGATCGCCGTGCTTGAGCACCGGCGGAGCGAAGACGGGATGGCCCTCGTTGCGGCCGGCGTAGAAGGCGATCACCGCGTCGGTGCCGCCGCCCTGCTCCGCGGGCCGACGCGCCACGTCGACGTACGGCGCACCGGCTTCCTCGAGCACCAGGCGCACGAACTCGCCGCGTCCAGGGATCTCGGGCCAGTAGTAGAGCTCGTACGGGGTGGGCATGCGGACTCCGGCGGAGGGCCCCAGAGGGTGAGACGGCTGGCCTACCCTTGCCAGTCGAGGAGGGCGTCATGGTGCAGGCCGCCGATTCCCAGGATGCGGGCCGGAGTCCCTACCTCGATCTCGTCGCGGCGACCGACCCCGCTCCGCTTCTCCACCGGCTGCGCGCCGAGGACCCCGTCCACTTCGTCGCGCCGCTCGGCTTCTGGTTCGTGACCCGCCACGACGACGTGAAGCGCCTCTTCAACGATCCCGAGAACTGCACGCAGAGCCGGCGCGATTGGGAGCACTATCGACCCGCGCCCGAGGGCACCCTCCTGTACTGGCTCGAGCGGGAGAGCCTGCTGACGCAGAGCCCGGAGTCGCACGCGCGCTTCCGGCGCCTGTTCAACCGTGCGCTCACGCCGCGCGCCGTGCGCCGCATGGACGCGCAGATCCGCGAGGTCGTCGAGCGCTTCGCCGCGCCGCTGCGTGCGCGGCGGGGCCAGATCGTCGACCTGATGGGCGACTTCACGGACCCGATCCCCAACGCCGTGATCAGCCGCATCGTCGGCGTATCGCCCGGCGCCGACGAGGTCCGCTTCCGCGAGCTGGCGCAGCAGCTGATCCGCGGCTTCTTCCCGCTCGCGCCGCCCGAGGCGGTGGCCGCGTCCGAGGCCGCGCTGCAGGAGATGGCGCCGTGGCTGCGCCGGATGGTGGCGGAGCGGCGGGGCTCGCTGCGCGAGGATCTGATCTCCGACCTGATCCGCACGCAGGAGAGCGATCACCCGCTGCGCGACGACGACATCGTGATGCTCGTCGCGGTGCTGATCGGCGCCGGCAGCGAGACGACGAACCTGGGCGGCCTCGTCGTGATCCAGGCCCTGCTCGCGTATCCGGACGCCATGCAGCGCCTGCGCGACGATCGCTCGCTCGTGCGGAAGGCGACCGATGAACTCATGCGCTTCGGCTTCGGCGGGCCCGCCGGCATGCAGCGCTTTGCCGTCCGCGACTTCGAGCTGCGCGGCAAGACGATCCGCAAGGGGCAGATGCTGATGCTCGGCCTCGGCGGTGCCAACCGCGATCCGGCGGTATTCGCCGATCCGGACGTGATCGACCTCGACCGCGACAACCGCGAGGCGCTCTTCTTCGGCAGCGGTCCGCACTACTGCCTCGGCGCGAACCTCGCGCGCCAGGAGATCGGCTGCATGATCGACGCCGCGCTCGACATCGTGCCGGCGGGCTCGCGCGCGCGTCTCGATCTCCAGCAGTTCCGCCCGATGGGAATCTTCCGGCGCCCGGTGAACCTGCCGGTCGAGATCGCGGGCTGAGATCGTCCGTTCCGGCGCGCCAGCGGGGATTGTGCGAGACTCCCTCGGCGCAGGATCGTGGCCTGCATCGAGGTGCACATGCTCGAAGGTCTCTTTGCGCCGACCCACCTCCTCCTGATCCTCGGGATCGCGCTGATCGTATTCGGCCCCAAGCGGCTCCCCGAGCTGGGGCGCGCCCTGGGCGAATCGATTCGCGTCTTCAAGAAGGGGTTCGAGGAGCCTCCTCGGGTCTCCGAGCCGCCCAAGCGAGACGAGCCGCCGCAGCCGCCCGCCTGACTCCATGAGCCTCGGCACCCCCTCGAGGCGCTCGCGCCTGTCCCTCTCGATCGCGTTCGCCGCGGCTCTGGTCGGAGCGCGAGCAGCGCGCGGGGAGATCGGCACGACGCAGCCCGTCTTCTATCGCACCGTCAAGGTCGACGGGCTCTCGATCTTCTATCGCGAGGCGGGGCCGAAGGATGCCCCGACGATCCTCCTGCTCCACGGGCTTCCCTCCTCGTCGCGGATGTTCGAGCCGCTCCTCGCGCGCCTCTCGGATCACTTCCACCTGGTGGCGCCGGACTATCCGGGATTCGGCCACAGCGACGCTCCGGACGCGAAGACCTTCTCGTACACCTTCGACAAGATCGCGTCCGTCACGCAGCACTTCACCGAGGCCCTCGGCCTGTCGCGGTACACACTCTACATGCAGGACTACGGCGGACCCGTGGGCTTTCGCATGGCGCTGGCGCACCCGGAGCGCGTCGACGCCCTGATCGTCCAGGACGCGGTCGCGCACGACGAGGGGCTGGGAGCGAACTGGAAGGTGCGGCGCGAGTTCTGGAAGGATCGCGCGGCGCACGAGAGCGAGCTCCGAGCGAACCTCCTATCGCTGGCGACGACGCGCACCCGCCATGTCGGAAGCGATCCGAACGTGGATCGCTACGACCCGGATCTATGGGCGGACGAGTTCGCGTTCCTGACCCGGCCGGGCGAGGCCGACATCCAGAGCGATCTCTTCTTCGACTACCGGACGAACGTGGATGCCTACCCCCGGTGGCAGGCGTGGATGCGCGAGGCGCAGCCGAGGCTGCTCGTCCTCTGGGGCAAGTACGACCTCTCGTTCGACCTCTCGGAGCCGGAGGCCTATCGGCGCGACGTACCGACCGCCCAGGTCCACGTCCTCGACGCAGGCCACTTCGCACTCGACACGGCTGCCGACGAGATCGCCGCACGGGTCCGGGACTTCGTCGATCGGCGTTGACTTCGAGTGAGGCCGACCATGCTGGCTCCGCCGACCATCGGCGTCATGATCTTCGCCGCCATCTGGGCGGGCGCGCTCGTCGGCTGGCTCGTGGGCCAACGCCTGCCATCGCATCACACTACCGAAGAGACCATCATCCGCCTCAACCGCATGCTGCGTCTCTAATCTTCGCCAGCTTCGGTCTGTTCGCCCCGCGCAACCTGACGTCGATGCTGACGGTGACGCTCTGCGCGATGGCGATCGCCGGCGCGGTCGAGATGATCCTCGAGCTCGAGCAGCCGTTTCATGGGCTGGTCCGCCTCTCGCACTTGCCGATGCGCAGTGCCGTCGAGGCGCTGGCTCGATAGGGAACGTCGGATCGAACCCGCATCGGATGCCTCCAAGTACGCGGAAGATCGAGACTCCGAGCGCGTGCGGCGAAATCGGGGTGACCGTGCGCCAGCGGCGTGAGCTTCCCCTGCGCAGGCTTCTACGAGCGGGCGCCAAGTGCGGTTGCGTATGTTCCGTCCGTGGGCAACCGCCGCCTTCTCATCGCGGTGCTCCTGGTCGGCTGCGCCGCGCGATTTGTCACCGTCCCGCGCGACTTCGACTACCGTTCGCTCGCCTCCTGGCGCGAGGCTGACTACCTCTCGGTCGCGCGTTACTTCGACCGCGAAGGGCTCGATCCGTTTCATCCCAGGATCGCCTGGCGTGGCGACACCCCCGGCTACGCCGAGATGGAATTCCCCATTCTTCCCTGGCTCGCGGGACTGCTGTACCGCGTCTTCGGAGAGCATGTCCAGATCCTGAGAGCGCTGTCGGCGATCGCTGGCGCGTTGGGACTCCTCGCCTTTGCACGGCTCGCGTATCGGGTCGTACCGGCTCCGGGAGCGCTCCTCGCGACCGCAGCCTTCGCCGCGAACCCGCTGCTGGTTGCCTTCTCGGGCGCGATGCAGCCCGACCCGCTGATGCTGCTCTTCACGATCCTGGCGATGGACGATCTCTGGCGATGGCTCGACGGGGGACGCGACTCGAGGCTGCTCGCTGCCGGTGGCTGGGCGGGTGCCGCAATCCTCGCGAAGGCCTTCGCGGCCTACCTCGGCGTCGTGTTCGCCTATCTGGTCGTCCGAAAGCGCGGGATCAGCGCCCTTCGTGGGCCCGCGGTCTGGCTCGCCGCGGCGCTGGCCCTGCTTCCCGCCGTCGCGTGGTACGCGTGGGCTCACCACTTCTACACCACGGCGGGGCTGACGCTCGGTGTGAGCAACGAGCGCCACGCGATCAGCTGGGCGCTCCTCCGCGCGCCTCTCCGACCGCTGGTCGGCAACTTGAAGGTCGAGGGCTTCGACGTCTTCGTCGCGCTCGGGATCCCGCTCGCCGGCTGCGCGCTCCTTCTCCCCTGGATCCGCATCGAGCCCGCGGTGGCCTGGTATCTCGGGACCGTCGTCGCCTACGTACTGGCCGCAGACACTTCGGGCGACGAATGGGCCATGTACTACCACTTCGTCTCGGTGCCCCCGGTCTGCCTACTCGCCGGCTTCGGCCTGGCGGGGCTGCTCGACCGAGCGCGTGTTGCACCCCCGCTGCTTGGCGCCTTGCTGCGGAGCGGCGGCATCGCGCTCGGCGTCCTGCTCGTCGCGTACGCGAGCTACCGCTCCGATCGGCTCGGGTACTGGCGCGATGCCTTGCAGACGAGGGAAGAGGCATTCTACCGATGCGCGCGCGAACTCGCGCCGTTCGTGCCGCCCGAAGGCGTCCTGGTCGTGCGCGGCGACGCGCAGCGGGACGAGCATGGCCATTCGACCGCCTGGAACGAGCCGCTCGCCTTCGCATGGCTGGACCGCAAGGGCTTCAACTATCCCGTCGAGGAGTACAGCGTCGCCAAGCTCGGTGAGATCGCCGCGCGGGGCGGGCGCTACTGGCTGGCGCAGCCGCCCGATTTGGAGAATGCGGGAATACGCGCCGAGGTCGAGCAACGCTTCCGCGTGCTCGCGCGCTGCGACGGCTACGCGCTCTATGATCTCGCCGCCCGCTGACGCGCGTCGTAGGATGTAGGCAGATGCGTCCATTTCGGGCTCGAGCCACCGCCTCGAATCTCCTGCTGCTCGCCTGCAGCTCGATCTTCTCGCTGCTGCTCGTCGAGATCGGCCTGCGCGTTGCACACCACTGGACACGCCCCGAGGTCGTCCAGGCGACGTACGGCGACAATCCCTGGACGTTCTTCCAATACGACCCCGTCCTCGGCTGGAGGCCGCGCGCCGGCGCCGAGGGCACGTTCTCGATCCGCGGCTCTCACACGTCGGTTCGCGTCAACGAGAAGGGGTTGCGCGACGTCGACCATGCGTACGGCAAGGGCGCGCGCCCGCGCCTGCTGGCTCTCGGCGACTCGTTCACCTGGGGCTATGGCGTCGAACAGTCGGAGCGCTTCACCGACCGCTTGCAGACACTGCTCGGGGACGAGGTGGAGGTGATCAATGCCGCCGTGACCGGCTACGGCACCGATCAAGAGCTGCTCTACCTCGTGCAGGAGGGCGCCAAGTACGCGCCCGACGTGGTGCTGCTCTGCTTCGGGACCGAGGATATCGTGAACATCCACAACGCGGTCCAGTACAGCTATCCGAAGCCCTATTTCCTTCTCGAGCACGGCGAGCTCTCGCTGCACAACGTGCCCGTGCCGCAACGCGATTGGCCCTGGTACAAGCGCTACGGGCTGCCGGCCGAGGCGGAGTCGCAGGAGACGCAGCCGATGTGGCAGGCCTCGGCGGCCCCCCGGCACGGGCCCGCCGCCGAGGCGGTGCTGGCGTTCCTGCGCGAGCACTTCGCGACCTATCACTTCCTGCACGACCGCGTGTGGACCGGCTTCGGGCGCGGACGCGAGCGCGAGCAGAGCCCCGTGAGCCTCGAGGAACACGTCGAGGGGGCGATCGAGGATCCCCTCACCGAGGCGTTGTTGCTGCGCGTGAGGCAGGTGGTCGATTCGATCGGCGCGAAGCTGGTCGTCGTGCTGCTCCCGTACCTGGAAGACGTGAGACGCGGTCGGACCTCTGCGGCCGAGCAGGGCGTCATCACCTTCCTGCAGCGCGAGGACTTCCACTACGTCGATCTGAGCCTCTCCTTCCTCCGGGCCACCGATCCTCGCGCACTCTTCCTGGCGGCCGATCCGCACTGGAGCCCGCTCGGACACCAGGTCGCCGCGGCGGCGCTCGCCGATCAGCTGCGCGGGCAAGGCCTCGCGCCGCGAGCACGGACCGTGGCCCACCGAGGCCACGGATGAGCGCTCCGCATCGATCCGGAGCGGCCGACGGTGACGCCTGATTCAGCGACGTCCGCCTATCGGCGCGGCTGCAGATCGTCCGCTGCGGGTCGCTCGAGGAGCAGGCGCACGAGACCGCCCGACCCGATCGCGCGGTCGATCTCCTGTGCGGTCAGGTACGCGCCCACGACGAGGCTGAGGAGCAACACCAGTCCGACGAAGTGATGGATGTCGGCGGCCGACCAGATCTGCTCGGCGGCGGCCGTGGCGGTGCCTTGGTGTCGGTACGCGGTGAACAGCTTCTCAGCGGTGCCGAGCGCGATCACCACGAGCGCGTAGACGACGGTCCGGGCGGCGATCGACACGATCCGCCGCGGCCTCGCGGCGACGTACTGCCGGTTCGCCCAGTCGAGCAGGGGAACCACCTTGCCGAGGATGAGCGCCGCCACCGCAGCTCTCGTGAACGCCGTGTACTGGACCGAGTACTGCGCGACGAAGAGCTTGAACAGCAGGAAGATCACCAGGAAGGCCACGAAGAAGAACAGCACCTTCGGCGCGATGTCGCGGAGGAGCTCTCCCGCGACGCGCTCGCCCTTCCGCCAGGCGGCGGCTAGCGGCACCGCTCGAGCTCCTCGGCCAGGATCGGCACGGCGAGGTTGCAGGCCTGCACGCCGTGCGCGACGCAGAGCTTCAGGACCTCCATGATCTCCTCGACCGTTGCGCCCGCCTTCAGAGCCGCCTTGATGTGGCGGCGCACTCCGGGCGCGTACATGTGCGTGAAAGACGCGTCGAAGGCGATGCTGATCAGCTCTACCTCCTTCGGCGGCAGGACGTGGCTCGCGTAGATGCCCGAGCCCGTCGCCATGAACGCATCGGTCCAGACGGGGTCGAGCTCGTAGAAGGGATCCCATGCCGCGTTCCACTGGCCGATCGCCTTCATCTCGTCGCAGGCGGGCGTCGCGGGCAGACGCTCGTGCGCGACAGGCCGGACGCCCGCCTCCTTGGCCTCCTCGAGGAGGATCGGCGCCCCGAGGCTGCACGAGTGGATCGACATCACGGTCGCGCACTTCAGGACGAACAGGATCTCGTCGCGCCCGGCTCCGGCCGCTAGCGCGGCGCGGACGTGCCGTCGCGTCGCCTCCGCCTGGAGACTCGTACAGGCGGCGGAGAGACCGACGCTGACGAGCTCGACGAACTTGAGTGGCAGCACGCCGTTCGTCCAGGGATTCGTGGACATCCGCTCGACCGCGTCGGCCCAGCTCGGGTCCCACTCGCGAAGATGTGCGATCGCAGAGCTCCACGGTCCCGTCTCTCGATCGGGCTGCATGCGGTTCCTCGTCGTCATCAACGGGTGTCGGCGCGAGCAGCGCTGCCGCGGGCGCGCATCACCCGCGGCAGCGCGTGCTTGGACGGCTACAGGATGCTCGTGGGATTCGAGTGACCCGCCGCCGGCGGCTGGGGCCGGCGGCCGTCCGTGTCGTAGGTCAGGAAGCCCTTGAAGCCGTCCGGGCGGTTCGGCGGCAGGCCGAGGTTGAACAGCGTCTCCTCGACCGTGTCGTACCAGACGCCGATCTTCATGATCTTGCGCGCCTCGTCGGCCGTCGCGACGGCGCGGCCGAACTGCTCGCTCTGCTTCACCGCCCACTCGACCTGCTTCACCGTCGGCCAGCGCTTCTTCTGCATGTCCCAGATGTTGTCCTCGATGCCGACGCGCACGTGGACGCCCAGGACCGTCGCCATCGTCTGGATCGCGACGTTGCCGCGCATGCTGCTCCAGAAGGTCACGCTCGAGGCGCCGTGCGGTGTTCGGCGCAGCATCTCCATCCAGTCGAACGGATTGCGGCCCATCGTGCCGCCGCCGTAGCCGCACAGGGCGACGTTCAGCGGGCCCTTGTAGACGCCCGCGCGGAGCAGCCGCTCGATGATCTCGAGCTGGTGGACGTGCGCGGGCACGAAGTAGGGCTGGATCTTGTTCTTGGTGAGCCGCTTCAGGTGCTCGACGTAGAACTTCGAGGTCGAGTCCACCACCATGTCAGCCCACGCCGCCGCGACCTTCGGGTTGTCGAGATGGGTGCCCTTGACATCGCCCGGGACGAAGGCCTGCGTGATGTCCCAGAGCGTCGTGCCGGTGGTCACCGTCACGCAGTCCGGCTTCGGGTTCAGCTCCGTCAGCATGTGGCGTGTGTCGTAGTCGAGCCACTTGGCCTTGGCGTCTTCCGTGTGCGGGGCGAACGAGATCGAGCCGCCCACCTGGAGGATCATCTTCGGGACCGCCTGCCGGAGGCGCCCGAGGAAGTCGTTGTACTGGTCGAAGTTGCTCGAGCCCTGCCCGCTCTTCGGATCACGCACGTGGACGTGCAGCATCGTGGCGCCCGCGTTGTAGCAGTCGACGGCGGCCTGGACCTGCGCATCCCAGGTGACCGGAAGATCCTCGACGTCCCCGGGCAGCCACTCGGGACCGAACGGCGCCGCGGTGATGATGGTGGGCTGCATGTTCTCGGGAAACAGGGAATCGTCGGTGAAATACATCTCATCTCTCCTCGAGTTCGGGTTTCGAGCCGGTGGCGCCGCGGCGCTGAGAGAGCATCCGGGCGAACAGGCCGAACAGCTCCTCCCGCGAGCGGAAGCGCGCGCGGAGCCCGCTCTCCAGATGCTCGACGCGTCCGGCGAGCTGGCCGGGCGTCAGTTCGACATCCTCCGCCAGCTGGACGAGGAAGGCGTTCTCGGCCGGGAGCGGGTTGCTGCCCATCGCGAGGCCGAGCATGATTCCGCCCGCCCGGAGAAGCCTGAAGGATTGCCGAAAGATTCGGGAAATCGTGGAGCGGCCGGACACCGACATTCGCCTCGGGCTGGTTCGAATCGACCTCGGGGCCGAGGCGCTCTGGCGAGGTCCCGAGCGGGTCCATCTGCGCACCAAGACCTGGCAGGTGCTGCGCTATCTCGTGACTCACCCGGGCGCCCTGGTCACGAAAGGACAGCTCCTCGACGCGGTCTGGGGCGACGTCGCCGTCTCCGAGGAGACCCTCACGAAGTCGATCTCGGAGCTGCGCAGGGCCTTGGGAGACGACCCGCGACAGCCTCGGGTGATCGAGACGGTGCACGGCCGCGGGTTCCGACTGCTCCAGCCGATCGCGGCCCGGTCCGATGCACGCACGCAACCAGCGTGGGGCGAGGACGCGCTCCGGCCGCCGGATCTATCGGGCGAGACGGCCTCCCGGATTTTCGGTCGGGAGGCGGAGGTCGCCGAGCTCGAGCGGCTGTTCGAAGGCGCGCGCGCGGGCGAGCCGCAGACGGTCTTCCTGACGGGCGATCCGGGAATCGGGAAGACGTCGCTGGTCCAGTCGTTCCTCGCTCGGCACGGGCGCGACGATCCGCCGCCCTGGTTGCTCTCGGGCCAGTGCCTGGAGCAGTACGGCCACGGAGAGCCCTATCTGCCACTGCTCAACGCCTTCGAGGCGCTGTTGCGGCACGCCGATTCCGGCGCGCTGACCGCGCTCGCCCGGCGCACGGCCCCGACCTGGCTCGCCCAGGTTCCATGGGCGGCGGACGCGGGCTCGGACGCTCCGATCGGGAGGTACCCGACGGAGCAACGCATGCCCCGGGAGCTCGCGGCGTTCCTCGAAGCCCTCGGCAGCACGGCTCCCGTCGTGCTCGTACTCGACGACCTCCACTGGAGCGATGCCGCCACGCTGGACGTCCTGGCGTTGGTCACGCACCGGCCGCGCAGCCGCGTTCCGCTCCTGGTGGTCGGGACGTATCGGCCGGCCGAGGCCGCGGCGCGCGACGCGCCGGTTCGCCGCCTCCATCGCGACCTCCGCCTGCGCCGCTTGTGCGCCGAGCTCCCGCTCGGGTACCTGAGCGAGGCCGCCGTTCGCGCGCTGCTGGTGGATCGGCTCGGTCCGATCGCGCAGGAGCAGATGCTCGCCCGCCTCGTGTACGCGCACACGGACGGGCATCCCCTCTTCATCACCGCACTGGTCGATCATCTGCTCGACCGCCGCTGGCTCGCTCGCTCGAGCGAGGGCTGGAAGCTGGTCGTGACGAAGGACCAGCTGAAGGACACCGTGCCCTCGGACGCACGCCGGCTGATCGAGAGGCTGGTCGAGTCGCTGAGCGCGCCCGCGCAGGCGACGCTGCGCACCGCCAGCATCGCGGGACTGGAGTTCGACGCGCGCGCCGTCGCCGCAGCGATGAAGGTCGAGACCTCGGACGTGGAGGCGACCTGCAACGCCCTCGCGCAGACGCACCAGTTCGTGCGATCGCTCGGATCCTCTCCCTGGCCCGATCGCAGCGTGGGAACGCGCTATGCGTTCCGCCACGCGCTCCACCGGCGTGTGTTCGACGATCAGGTCGGTGCCGCGGCGCGGCGCGAGATTCACCAGCGTCTCGGCGAGCGGATCGAGCTCGCATTCGAGCCCTCCGATCTCGGGGCCGTGTGCAGCGAGCTGGCCGAGCACTTCACCGCGAGCGGAGACGGCCCGCGCGCGTGTCGCCATCTGGAGCTCGCCGGCGCGCGGGCGCTCGGCCGCTTCGCGTACCGCGAGGCGTCGAGCTATCTCGAGCGCGCGCTGGAGCTCGCGCCGGCAGCGTCGGAGCCCGCGCGAACCGAGCTTCGCCTGCGCTGCCGGCAAGCGGTCGCGCTCAGTGCCATCCACGGGTACTCCGCCGAGCCCGTGGCGGCGAATCTGGCCCGCGCGCACGAGCTCTGCCAGGAGGTCCGTGACCCGGCCAGCTCGCTCGAGGTGCTCTATGCGCTCGCCTTCCTGCACTTCACGCGCGCGGACCGCGACGCCTCCTGGCGCACGGTCCGCGAGCTCGCCGAGCTCGCGTCTCGCGAAGGGCCGGTGGCGCACATGCAGGGGCTGCTCTTGCTGGGGACCGTCGCGGTCTGGGGCGGAGAGCACCGCACCGCCTCCGAGGCCTTCACCAAGCTCTTCGCGCTGCACCGCCAGAGCTCCGCGTCACCCCAGATCCTCGCTGGCTACGGCGTGGCGCCGATCGTGTCAGCCCACTCGAACCAGGCCTACCACCTCTGGCTCACGGGCAGCGCAGAGGAGGCGCAGGCAAGCAGCGCGCAGGCCGTCGCTCGCGCGCGCGACCTCGACGATCCATTCACGCTCACCGGGGCCCTCGTCCACGCGACGAATCTCGCGCTCATGATGCGCGAGTCGGAGCCAGCCTCGAGACTGGCGACGGAGGCGCACGCCCTCGCCACGGAGCACGGTCTCGAGTTCTGGCGCAGCGCCGCGAGGATCGGGCGCGCCTGCGCGACGCTGGGGGCTGCGCGCGAC
This sequence comes from Myxococcota bacterium, assembly GCA_035506135.1. Lineage (GTDB taxonomy): Bacteria > Myxococcota_A > UBA9160 > UBA9160 > PR03 > DATJPY01. Next base: position 48,244 of record DATJPY010000042.1, read on the forward strand.
CCCGGCGGCGCGGCCGCGCGCGTCCGCGCCGCCATCGCGGAGTGGGAAGGGACTCACTCGCGCATCTTGCTGGCCACCGCCCACGGCTTTCTGGCCGGCGCGCTCCTCGAGGCGGGCCGGCCGGCCGACGGACTCGCCGCGGCCGAGCGTGGGATCGAGCTCGCAGAAGCGACCCTCGACCGCATGTACGAGGCGGAGCTCTGGCGGATCAAGGGGGAGCTCCTCCTGCTCGGTCGCAGCGATGAAGCCGCCGCGCGCGACTGCTTCGCGCGTGCGAGTCTGATCGCAGCCGCCCAGGGCGCGACGGCCCTCGTTCGACGCGCAGAGGAGAGTCGGGCTCGACTCGATCGCGAGCCTTCGCTCGCCCGCTAGCGTCGCGACTCTGGAGAGGAGGCTCCGAAGCGCCGACTCGCGACGAGAGAAGGGCCTCGGAGGGACACTCGATGGCCCCCGAGGCCCCGACGGCGCGCTGTCGGGCGTGCCGTCATTCGTCGCACATGGGGAGTCCAGATGCGGCGAGGGCCATTCTACCGGGCGGTCGAATCGAGGTTCAATCCGCCCTTCGTATGAGGCGGAAGCGGCACACTCTCCGCCCCGGGCCGGTCTCCCGCGCAGGGTGCCGCCTGCCCTGGCCGTGGCAAGGAGGGCGCGCACGGACCCGCGACGGAAGATGGAGCAATCCTCATGATCGCCGTCGCCGGGGTGCGATAGTCTTCCGTGTGTAGGGGCGCACGGGAACCAGCCCCAGCGGGCTCGGATGACGACGCGCAGCCTCGTGCCCTTCTTCGCCGCCGCCGCTCTGGTGGTGCTGATCCTCGCGTACGAAGGGTACGAGGAGCGGCGCCGAGTCGACTTCCGGCGCGTCTGCTGGTCGCTGCACCTGGGCGAGTCCGCAGACAACTTCGAGCGTGCCCTGCGCGAGGTGGGCGGAGTCGAGTACCCGTCTTCGGACCGAAGCAAGCGGGTCTGGCACATCGACTCGGTGTTGGGGTGGCGTATCGCGATCTGCACGGTCGCCGTCGACGATTCCGGCGCGGTGCTCGGGAGCCAGGCGAAGGGCAATCGGCCGAAGTGAGCGCGGCGTAGATTCCTGCCGAGGCGCCGCGACCGAGCCGCCGGGCGGCCCTCGGCGGCCGGCGGTCCGGACCCAGTCTCGAATACCGAGACCCTCGCATCCCCCCTTTTTGCTTGGCCCTCGCGCCTCACCCGATCGCCAAGCCATACTTTGGGTGGACGTCTCCCGGGGAGAGCATGAGCCCGACGGCTGCGAGCGACGACCTCGCCGAGGTGATCGGTACCGCCTACGAGTCGGCTCTCGAGCCAGACCAGTGGCCTCGCTTCCTCGCCCGGCTTGCGCACGTGTCCAATGCCGAGCATGCGTCGATCGCCCTGGCCTCGCCTACCGACTCGCGAGTCAGTGTCGCTGTCTTGCATAACCACGACCCGGCAGAGGTCGCGCGCTGGCGCGACGAGTTCGGCGGCTACGATCCGTTCTTCGAGCGCATCCGCGGGAAGGCTTGCGGAAGACTCTTCCACTCGATGGCCGAGATCCCGCGTGCCGAGTTCCGAGCCACCGAGGTGTACGTACAGTGCTTCGAGCCTGCAGACATCGATGACGCGCTCGCCACCTTCCTCTCGCATGGGCCGGCTGGGACGGATCTGCTTTCGCTGCAGCGGAGCCCGCAAGCAGGTCCCTTCGACACAGAGTCCATTGCGTGCTTCCGCAACGTCATCCCGCACCTCATGCGCGCAGTCGCGATCCACCACAAGGTCTTCGCGTTCTCCTGGGCGAAGGAGGCTGCGGAAGCCGCCTTCGACCTGCTCGCGTGCGGTCTCATCACGGTCGCGGCGAACGGCATCATCCTCGATGTCAATCGAGAGGCCGAGCGGATTCTTCGCGAATCGGACGGCGTCGCGTCGCGCGCAACCCGCCTCGAGACGAGCGATCGAGAAGCAGGGCGACGGCTCGACGAGGCGATCGGCCAAGCCGTCTCAGCTGCCTTGGAAAGGAGCAAGAGTGGTGCCACTGCCCTCGCGATTCGGCGTCCTTCACGAAAGCGGTCGTACGAAGTCCTGGTCGCACCGATCGCTCCGCGCCCGCGAGAGCGCGTGTTCGGCTTCCTCTCGAGGGCGCCGATCGCACTCGTGCTCATCACGGACCCCGAAGCGGCGCCGGCCCCGGCCATCGCGGTGCTCCAACGCCTGCACAGCCTCACACCTTCCCTCGCCCGTCTGGCCGCGGCGTTGGCCACCGGCAAGACGATTGCCGAATACGCCGCGGAGGCTCACGTAACCGAGGGCACCGCGCGCCAGCAGCTCAAGGAGCTCTTCGCCCGAACGCGCACGCGGCGTCAAGCCGAGCTCGTCGCGCTGCTCCTGCGAGGCATCGGACAGTTTCGGATCTAGGTTGTCGCGGCTCAGCCTGCCGGCGCCTCCCAACACGCGATTCGCCGTATCCCAAATGGTAGATGCGGCGACGGCGACTCCAACGCGACAGTCCTCTCGCTACCTGATCGGTCGCCCCACGAGCCTGGGGCGCACACACACACCCACCCCAGGCTCGTGCGGGCAACGTTCTCCGTCGACGTGACGCTCCGGGGAGCCGCGCAGCCGGCTCTCGCCTACCATCGAGCCCGTTGGGTGGGGGGCGACACATGCTGCGCCGAGCTCGTCGAGCTGCCATCCTCGCCGCGCTCCTGCTCGGGTCGCTTGCGGTTGCGGCGGGAGCGGAGGACTCGCTGGGGCCGGTCTCGGGGACGCTGCGCATCGAGAGCAGCGAGGTGGCGGCCGGTATCGGGGTGAGCTGGGGGCAGGGCGTCCTGACCGTCGACGGCGTGGATCACCCGTTCTCGCTGTCCGGGCTCACCGTGGCGGATGTCGGCGTCGCGCGCGTCACCGCGACGGGTGAGGTCTACGGCCTGCGCAAGCTCGAGGATTTCAACGGAACGTACCACGGTGTCACGCTCGGGATCGCGGTTGGAGGCGGCAGCGAATTCGTCGCCATGAAGAACGAGAACAACGTCTACATCAAGATGCGCGCGGGCCAGCAGGGTCTGCGGCTCTCGCTCGCGACGGAGGGCGTGCGGCTCCGGCTCGAGTGAGCGCATCGCCTCTTCGAACGCCGATCTTCCTCGCGCGCCAGCACGCCCAGTAGAGCGCTCGACCCGGTAGCGGGCGCCGCTGTAACCGCGGGACGGGAGGTTCGCATGGGCTGGCTCGGCGATCCGCGACTCGAGATGCTGCTCGATCGCCTGCACGCGCGAAGCGCGGCGCAGAGCGAGGAGCTCTCCTCCTACTTCATGACTCGAGCCCGGAAGGGGACGCTCGCCCGGAACGAGTTCGACGAGCAGAGCCATCGATTCATGAGCGACAAGCTCGTGGCGCTCGATCGCGACAAGGCGCAGCTCTGCTATCAGCTCTGCCGCGCGCTGCGTGCGCGACGGGTCGTCGAGGCCGGAACGTCATTCGGCGTATCGACCCTCTACCTCGCTGCGGCGGTGCGCGAGAATCTGCGCGAGGACGGCGGAATGGGGGTCGTGATCGGCACGGAACACGAGCCGGAGAAGGCAAGGACCGCGCGCGCCAACTTCATCGAGGCCGGACTCTCGGATTGGATCGAGCTGCGGGAAGGCGATCTGCGAGAAACGCTTCGGGATGTCGGAGGGCCCGTCGACTTCATGCTCGTCGACATCTGGACGCCGATGGCCCTGCCCGCGCTCAAGCGCGTTGCGCCGCACCTGCGGCCGGGTGCGATCGTCGTCGCCGACAACACCAGCCAGTTCCGTGCCGGCTACGAGGACTACCTGGCCTTCATAGCGGATCCGGAGAATGGCCTCCGAACGCTCACGCTCCCGTTCGACGGCGGCCTGGAGCTCACGGTCCGCGGCTGAGCCTCGAGGATGACGTAGGTCTTCCCCGGCGAAGCGCTTCGGTTTTCCGGACCCCGGCATGAAGGTGCTCGAGATCCAAAGGAGGCGGGGGTCAGCCTCTGCGGGTCATGTCGCCGCGCAGGGCCTTGCCCTTGGCCCTCGAAAGCTCGAGCGCCCCGTCGTCGATCGGAGCCCTGCGCAGTTCTCGGAGGTCGGCGAAGTAGTTTTGATTTTGCCGCCAGGGCGACGCAGGGCCCTGCTTCGGCAGGATGCCGAGCGAGCGCACCACGTACCCGGACGAGAAATCGAGCCAGGGCTCGGGCTTCATGTCGGGCACGCGCACGCGCGGGGTGGCGACGTCGTATCCCTTCTCGTCCATCTCGGCCAGGAGGCGGCAGACCCACTCGCAGATCAGGTCGGCGCGCAGCGTCCAGGATGCGTTCGTGTAGCCAAACACGGAGGCGAGGTTCGGCACGTCGGAGTACATCACGCCCTTGTAGGTGAAGGTCTTCCCGAAATCGACCAGGCGGCCATCCACCGTAATCTGGGCGCCGCCGAGTACCTCGAGCTGGAGGCCCGTCGCGGTGACGATGATGTCAGCCGCGAGCTCTCTGCCCGATCGGAGCCGGATGCCGGTCTCCGTCAACGTCTCGATCTGGTCGGTCACGACGTCGACGTGCTGCTGCTTGATCGCCTCGAACAGGTCGGCGTCGGGAACGAGGCACAAGCGCTGTTCCCACGGGTTGTACTTCGGCGAGAAGTGCGTCGCCACGTCGTAGTCGGGGCCGAGCGCTTTGCGGACGGCCTCGAGGATCCTCTTCCTGGTGCCCTCCGGCCGCGTGCGCGCGAGGTGGAACATGAGGCGCTGCATCAGGATGTTTCGCCAGCGCGGGATGGCGTAGGCCCAGGCCGCAGGCAGGACCTTGCGGAGCGCGTTCGCGAGCACGTCTCGTTCGGGCATCGAGACGATGTAGGTGGGCGAGCGCTGCAGCATCGTCACATGGCCCGCGGTCTTGGCCAGCGCGGGAATCAGCGTCACCGCGGTCGCGCCCGAGCCGATCACGACCATGCGCTTGCCGGCGTAGTCGAGATCCTCCGGCCAGTGCTGCGGATGGATGATCGTTCCCCGGAAACGATCGCGACCTGCGAACTCGGGCGTATAGCCCGCCGCATAGCGATAGTAGCCGGCGCAGGAGAAGAGGAAGCTCGCGGTGATCCGGATCGTCTCATCGCGGCCGTCGGCGCCGCTCTTCTGCGCCTCGACGGTCCAGCGCGCGGTGTCCGAGTCCCAGGACGCGCGCACGACCAGGTGGCGGAAGCGGATGTGCCGGTCGATGCCGGCGTCCCGCGCCGTATCGGTGATGTACTCGCGGATCGCAGCGCCCGGCGAGATCGCGCTCGGATGCGTCCAGGGCCTGAAGCCGTAGCCCATCGTCAGCATGTCGGAGTCGGAACGGATGCCCGGGTAGCGGAACAGATCCCAGGTGCCGCCGATGCGCTCGCGATTCTCGAGGATGACGTAGGTCTTCCCGGGCGCGTGCTTCTGCAGGTGCCAGCCGGCATCGATCCCGGAGAGGCCGGCGCCGATGATCAAGACATCGAAGTGCTCGGCGGGCATCGGTCGCAGGACGATAGAAGGAAAGCGATCTCCACGCCGCGTTGCTCCGGTGTTGCTCCGAGCACTTCGTGATCGGCAAACCGCCTGCGAGATCAGCAAGCGGTGGTGGAGGCGCCGGGGATCGAACCCGGAGCACACGCTTGGAAGTCGTGCGAAATCAGGATGTTAGCAAGGTGCGCGTGGGCGCTGGGTGGGCGCGTTCTGCGGGTGTGGGCTTCATGGTCCTTCGTTTGTGATGGCGACGCCTCGCTTCTCCATTGGCGCCGCAGAGTGAGGTGCTGACGCGGTCCCCCTCTGCATCCAGTTGCTGATCCACCGGTGGACAATCGCGAAGAAAAGTCCGGTCGAGAGCCCGAACATGAGAGTGCCCGTCAGTGCCTCAAGCGGTGCGAGCATCCGCCACGGCTTGGACAACACGAGATCGCCGTAGCCACCCCCCAGACGGAAACCTCGAGCAAGTGGATCAAGATCAGCCAGCACGTCAGGATGATCAGCGACGGGTAGACGAACCGGAAGCCCGACCTGTCCAGGGCGTGCGACCGGACTATGGCCCGGAGCAGCACGGCGAACCCGGCGGCGTGCATGGCGACGGTGATCACCACCAGGCCACCAGCGATGAGAACTCCTCTGAGCATCGACGGTTAGTCGGGCCCATCAGCCGGCGTCATTTCGCTATTCGCCTCGGGCGCAGCGGCCATAGATCGACGCTACTTCGCCCCGCCGCTCTCCTGCAGGTCCCGAAACACTTCATCCATGTTGAAGCTGGCTGCCTTCTGTCGGGGTGGATAGTCCTTGAACGTCGCCAGGAACTGACCCACATGCTGCTGCGCCGGCACCAGCAAGAAGACGTGATCCATCAGCCAGTCGTAGTAGTGACGTGCTCTAGGAACTTCGGACCTTCTGATGTGAGAGAATCTCCCGGGTCGAGGAGATTCGATGCGGAAGTCCCGGTTCAAGGAAGAGCAGATCATCCGGATCCTGCGTGAGGCCGAGGCGGGCCGCCTGACGGCAGCCGCCGTGCGTCGCAAGCACGGGATCAGCGAGCAGACCTTTTACCGCTGGAAGCAGAAGTACGGCGGCATGGAGGTCTCCGATGCCCGACGTCTCAAGGAGCTCGAGGTCGAGAACCAGCAGCTGAAGCGGCTGGTGGCCGAGCGGGACCTCGCGATCGAGGTTATGAAGGAGATCCAGCAGAAAAAATGGTGAGCGCACCGGTGAGGCGAGAGCAGGTGGCGTATGCAAGACGCCGTGGACTCTCGAGCCGCTTCGCCTGTGCGCTGCTCCAGGTGGCTCGATCGACCCTTGGCTACGAGAGCC
>DATJPY010000043.1:0-68368 GCA_035506135.1 Myxococcota bacterium
CGTGGTGGAGCGGGTGAAGGGCGGCAAGGGCGCCTTCGGCTTCAACGCGGCGACCGAGGAGTACGAGGACCTGGTGAAGGCGGGCGTGATCGACCCGACCAAGGTGGTGCGCACGGCGCTGCAGAACGCGGCGTCGGTGGCATCGCTGCTGCTGACCACCGAGGCCATGATCGCCGAGATCCCCAAGGAGAAGGACGACCACGGCCACGGCGGCGGCATGCCGGGTGGCATGGGCGGCATGGGGATGTGATCGCCCCGCGCGGAGACCCTCCGCGCGGAACGGACGCGGCGGCCCTGGAGCCCTCGGGCTCCAGGGCCGCTCTGCTTTGGCGCTGCGGCCTCAAGCCTCCGCTGCGTCCGTCCGAATCGACCGAGGGAGACTCCCCTTTGGTCCAAGCCGACGACCTCCGGCGCCAGCAGATTCTGCAGCGGCGCTTCGAAGCGATGGGACTCGAGGTGGGCCTGCTGCCCGGCGGCCGGTCGCTGCTCGTCACGCTGCCGGTGTCGGCGGAGCCCTTCCCGACGCCGCAGGGCGCGCGCGTGGTGCGCGCCGTGCGCTTCTTCACCGTCGGCCACGATCGCATCAAGTGCGTCGCGCCGCGCGCGCTCTTCCACGTGCCGCTGGTCCGCATCGTCGACTGCGAGACCCCGGCCGATCTGGAGGCGCGCGTGCGCGCCGCGTGGGCGCTGCGACTCGACGCGCTGGAGCGCGCCGGGCGCTGGCTGCGCGGGCTCGGCATCGACCTCGAGGCGCCCCAGGGCGCGCCGCAGTGGACGCTGCCGCTCGGCCTCGAGGACGAGCGTGCCCACGCGATCGTGGTCGAGCCCGAGCGCGTCGTCCTTCCGTCGCGAGGGCCGCTCTCGGGCCTGCCGCTCGCGCGCGCCGAGGAGCGGGTCTTCGCGCCCGAGGGATGCCGCTCGTCCACCGACCTCGAGCTCGCCGTGACCTCGCGCCTCGAGGAGCTGGCGCGCGGCCGACGCCGGTCCGCGTCGCCCCGGACGGCGGGCGACACCGCCGACCTGCCGGCTCCGAGGTCGCTGCGGCGTGCCCCCGTGCTCGTGGTGGGCTCGCACGTGGCGACCGACCGCGGGCTCCACGAGTCGCTGCGGCTGCGCGGCTTCGAGGTGCAAGCCACCCATTCGATGGCCGATGCGCTCGGCGCCTTCCGCGAGCGATCCTTCGAGCTCGTGCTCGCCGAGACGCGCCTCGACCGCGGCGACGGCCTCGAGCTGGTCCCCGCGATCCGGTCCCTGCCCGGCATCCAGGAGCTGCCGGTCGCGCTGCTCGACGATCGGCCGCGCGAGGGCCGGCGCAACGCGGCCCGCGCGGCCGGTGCGAGCGCCTACCTGAGCGGGCCGCTCGACGGCGCCGGCATCGCGGGCGCCCTGGTCCAGCTGGCGGCGCAGGATCGGCGCCGCTTCACGCGCTACGAGCGAGCCCTCTCGGTGTCGTGGCCCGGCTGCGAGGAGCCGGGCGTCAGCGCCACCGTCGGGCGCGGCGGCATGTTCGTGAAGACGCCGCGTGCCGTGCCCTCGCGCGGGCGCTACGCCATCCACCTCGCCGAGGCGGGCGCGACGCTCGCGGTCGATGCGGAGCTCAGCTACCGGCTTCCCGAGACGGGTGCCAGGCCGGAGGGACCGGAAGGAATCGGGTTGCGCTTCTGCGGCTTCGAGCCCGGCGGCGAGGCGACCTGGATCGACTACCTGGCGCGGCTCGCGCCACTCACAGCCCGCCCGACTCCAGCTTCGCGCGCGCCTTCGTGATGTCGTGGTCCATGATCGTCTTGCGCTTGTCGGCGACGGCTGCGGCCTGCGCCTCGCGCGCCAGGCGCGCCAGGTAGTCCTCGGCCGCCTCGACCGCCTTGGCGATCGCCTCACCCGAGACGCGCAGCTCGCCGCCGTGCTTGGTCAACAGTCGCTTGACGACTGCGTTGGGAAGCTCCCCCATCCAACCATCCTCCGGGCTTTGAGTTTCTCCGGGCCTTCACGCACGAGCCGGCGATCGTAGGTGCCTCGCCGCACGCTCGTCAAGGCTGGCGGACGGACTTCGCCCGGCGCGCGCGCCGGCCTTCGGCACCCGAGGTTCGTGAACGGGCGGCCTCCTCGGCGGCTCGCACGACCTCGCGCAGCGGCACCGCGGCCCGGCGCGCCGCGCGCTTGCAGTCCTCGTACTCGGCGGACGGGGTCGCGCGGCCGCTCTCGTCGCGCACCAGCTTGACGCGGATCGCACCGAAGGGCGTCGCGACGCGCAGCTCCTCGCGCTTCAGCACCACGCGGTCGGCCTCGCTGACCCGCACGCCGAGCGTGGTCGACTCGGCGAACAGCACGCGCGCCAGCGCCTCGCGCTCCGACGGCCTCGCGACGACGCGCACCGCGAAGCCCGGCCGGTTCTTCTTCATCTGCAGGTGCTGCAGCGCCACGTCGAGCGCGCCGACCTCGAACAGGCGCTCCATCAGGTACTCGAAGTGCTCCGGATTCAGGTCGTCGACGTGTGTCTCGAGCACCGCCACGCGGTCCGCGCCGAAGCCTGCGCTGCGGCCCAGCACGGCGCGCAGCACGTTCGGCAGCTCGCCGTGCCGGTCGTCCCCGGCGCCGATGCCGATCGCCTCGACGGTCATCGCCGGGAGCACGCGGAACTCGTCGACCACGCTGCGCACGATGGCGGCTCCGGTCGGCGTCACGGTCTCCCAGTCGAGGTGGGCGGGGACGACCGGGACGCCGCGCAGCAGCTCGAGCGTCGCCGGCGCGGGCAGCGGCAGGCGACCGTGATCGGTGTCGACGGAGCCCTGGCCGAGCGGAAGCGGAGAGCAGGTGATGCGGCGGATGCCGAGCCGGTGGAGGCCGGCGGCGACGCCGGTGATGTCGACGATGGCGTCCACCGCGCCGACCTCGTGGAAGTGCACCGCGTCGATCGCGATGCCGTGCACGCGCGCCTCGGCCTCGGCGAGCGACTCGAAGATGGCGAGCGCACGCTCGCGCACCTCGGGCACCAGCCGGGCGCGCGCGAGGAGCCGCCGGATCTCGAGCCAGGACCGGCCGTGCGCGTGGGCGCGCTCGCTCCGGCGCGGATGCGCGTGGGGGGCACCGTGGTGGTGGGCCCCGGCAGCCTGCTGGCGCGGCGGTCGCCCGCGCGGCACGCGCACGTCGACGTAGCGCGCCGCGAGCGCGCCGCGCCGGACGCGGCGCACGTCGATCTCGAAGCGCAGGCCGAGCGGCGCGAGGTCGGCCTCCAGGGCGCGCAGCGGCAGCCCGAGATCGAGCAGCGCCCCGAGCAGCATGTTGCCGGCGACGCCGGAGAAGGCGTCGAGATGCAGCATCCGCCCCGGCGGCGGTGCGGCGCGCGCCTCAGAGGCGGTTGATGAGCGTCGCGACATGGGCGGCCCCGAAGCCGTTGTCGATGTTCACCACGCACACGTTCGAGGCGCAGCTCGTCAGCATGCCGAGCAGGGCCGCCAGGCCTCCGAAGGAGGCGCCGTAGCCCACGCTGGTCGGCACCGCGATCACCGGCTTGTCGACCAGGCCCGCCACCACCGAAGGCAGCGCCCCCTCCATGCCCGCCACCACGATCAGCACCCGCGCCTGGCGAAGCTGCGCCGACGACGCCAGCAGCCGGTGGATGCCCGCCACGCCGACGTCCGCGAGGAGCTCGACGCGGTTGCCGAATCGCCGCGCCACTCCGCGCGCCTCGGCGGCCACCGGCAGGTCCGAGGTCCCGGCCGACACCACCAGCACGAGCCCCTTGCCGACGATCGGCGTCTCGCGCGGGCCGTACCAGAGCAGGCGCGCGTCGGCGTCGTGCTCGCCTCCCGGCACCAGACGCAGCACGGCCTGCGCCGCCTCGACGCCGACCCGCGTCACCAGGACGTCGAGGCCGGCCGCCTGCTGCGCGCGCACCACCTCGGCCACCAGCGCAGGCGGCTTGCCGGATCCATACACGACCTCGGGTAGGCCCTGGCGCAGCGCGCGATGGGTGTCGACGCGGGCGTTCGGCGTCTCGACGAAGGGAAGCTGCGCGAGCTGCTCGAGCGCCCCGTCGAGATCCAGCGCGCCGCGCTGCACGCTCCCGAGCAACGCGCGAAGGCGCTCTCGATCCACGGGCCCTCCTCGGAGGGAGGCACGGTATCAGACGGGGCGATTCGTCGCCGCGGACGCCGGGATCCAGACCAGGAGGCCGCGCAGGTCGCCGCTCGGGTCCACGAGCCGCGACTCGATCGCCGGCTCGTCGTAGCGCACCTGCAGCGAGGCCAGCACGCTGCCGGCCGCGTCGAGCGCCAGCGTCGGGAGCGACGGCAGCACGCGCGCGCCGATCAGGTCGGCGACGGCGGAGAGCGCGTGCGAGGCGAGGATGTTGCCCACCTCGCGAAGGGCCGACTCGCCCTCCCCGTCCTCGCCAACCGCGCCGCCGAGCAGCTCGGCGAGAAGCGCGTCGCGCACCGGCGGCGGGAACAGCACCGCGAAGACGCCGCCGATGCCGCCCTCGACCTCGAAGAAGATCCCACTGGTGCCCGCGCCGGGCGCCACGCCGCGGCTCGAGCGGCTCCGATGCACGCGCGGAACCGACATCCGGATCGGGCAGCCGAGCAGCCTCGCCAGAGCGCCCGCCGCGTGGCCGGCTCCCACGTTGACGAGCTCGCACAGGCGGTCGAGCGCGGGATCGTCGATCGCCGTCATGGAAGCTGACCCAGGTCGAGCAGGAACACGGGGCGCCCGTCGCCCAGCACGGTGAGCCCGGCGAGCGCGCGCATGCCGGCGAGCAGCTCGGGCAGCGGCTTCACGTAGATGTCCTGCTGGCCGGCCAGGCGGTCGACGCGCAGCGCGACGGGCTGGCCGCGGACCTCGGTGAGGAGCAGCGGCACCGTCTCGCCGACGGCCTGCGGCTCCCAGCCGAGCCGGTGCGCCAGGTCGAGGACCAGCACCGGCTCCTCCTCGATCAGGACGAAGGCGTCGCCTCCGCTCACCTCGATGGCGGCGAGCTCGATCTCGACGATGCGCTCGACCTTCGCGATCGGCACCGCCACGATCTCGTCGCCGAGGCCGACCAGGAGCACCCGCTGCACGGCGGCGGCGATCGGCACGCGCACCCCCACCGCGGTGCCGACACCGATCTGCGACGACAGCGTGACCTCGCCGCCCAGCGATTCGACGGTGGCGCGCACCGCGTCCATGCCGACGCCGCGACCCGAGATCTCCGACACGCGCCGCGCGGTCGAGAGGCCGGGACGGAACACGAGCTGCACCACCTCCTCGGGGGGCAGGTCGTCGGCCAGATCCGCGTGGACCAGGCCCTCGGCCACGGCGCGCGCGCGCACCGCGTCGAGGTCGATGCCGCCCCCGTCGTCGCGCACGCACAGATGGATCGAGTCCTTCTCGCGGGTGGCCTCGATCAGGAGCCGCCCCACCTCCGGCTTGCCGGCGGCGCGCCGCTGCTCGGGCGGCTCCAAGCCGTGGTCGACCGCGTTGCGCACCAGGTGCACCAGCGGGTCGTAGAGGCGGTCGAGGATCGAGCGGTCGAGCTCGAGCTCGGCGCCGCGCAGCTCGACCTCCACCCGCTTTCCGCCGCGCGACGCCACCTCGCGCGCGAGCCGCGGCAGGTTCTCCATGATGCGCAGGAGCGGCGTCGTCCGCAGGTCGAGCGCGCGGCGCTTGAGCTCGCCGACCACGCGGTCCATCTGGTCGAACCCGCGCGCCAGCCGCGCGTCCTGCCCGAACCCCGTCGACACCGCGGCGGTTCGGAGCTGGCTGGTGGTGAGGATCACCTCGCCCACCGAGGAGAGGAAGCGGTCGAGGGTCTGGTTCGGAACGCGCACCGAGGGCGGCGGCGGCGGCACGGCCGGACGCGCGCCCTCTCCGCCGGCTACCGCGCTCCCCGCGCCGGCTGCGGCCTCACTTTTTTTGCGGGCTCTGGCTCGGGGGCCCCCGCTGCGGCGAGCGCCGCGACGAGCTCGGGAGCAGGTGGCGGGGCAGCCCCGGTCTCGCGTACCGCGGCCACCATCACCTCCAAGCCCTCGAGGCAGCGGAACAGGAGCGTCACGCCGCCAGCCTCGTCGATGCCGCCGCCGGCGCGCCAGCGGCCGAGGCGGTCCTCCAGGCGATGGGCGAGATCGCTCAGCGCGTCGTAGCCGAGCGAGGCGGCCATGCCCTTCAGCGAGTGCACCAGGCGGAACACCAGGTCGAGCGCCTCGCCGGCGCGCGGGTCCTTCTCGAGCTCGAGCAGCGCGCGGCCGATCTCGCCGAGGTGCTCGGTGGCCTCCTCGAGGAAGAGGTTCCGGTACTTGACCGGATCCACTAGCGCTCCTTCTCGGCGACCTTGCGCAGCGTGGCGATCACCGCCTCCGGCTTGAACGGCTTCACGATGTAGTCGGAGGCGCCGGCCTGCAGCGCCTCCATCACCAGCGCCTCCTGCCCGAGCGCGCTCACCATCGCGATGCGCGCGCCGGGGTCGAGCGCGAGGATCTCGCGCACCGCGTCGATGCCCGACCGCTTGGGCATCACGATGTCCATCGTGACGACGTCCGGCCGCAGCTTCGCGAACTCCTCGACGACGGAGCGCCCGTCCGCCGCCTCCCCCACCACCTCGAACCCCTCGGGCTCGATGATCTCGCGGATCAGCTGCCGCATGAAGCGCGCATCATCCGCGACCAGGACCCGCACCGGCATGCTCGTTCCTCCCCAGGGACCCGGCGCTAGCGCGCTCCGGGGCCCGCCAATCTTCCCTCGATCCAATCGGATGCCCGCGACAGCACGCGGCGGCCGTCGAGCACCGAGACGATGCGGCCGCGCAGCGGCAGGCGCTCGACCACCAGGCCGTCTCCCTGCGGCGGCGTCCCGGCCGGCGCGTCGGCCAGCCCCACGACGCGGTCCACCGGCACGCCGAGGCGCCCGGTCGCCGCGCCTGGCGCCGCGAGCACCAACACGTTCTCCGCGGCCGCGAGCGCGGGCCCCACGGGATCGAACAACGCCTCGCGCGAGAGCACGGGGAGCGCGTCACCGTGGTGGTTCACGACACCCGCGAGACGTCGGGGCAGGCCCGGCACGCCGGACCACACGCCGTGGTCGGTGACCTCGATCACGTCGGCGATCGAGATCGCATAGGGGCTGCCGCCGACCTCGAACAGGATCAGCCGGCGCTCGTCGAGCGGCGCGCTCATGCGGCGTCCTCCGGCGGGGCCGCCGCCGCGGGCTCGTCGGTCCGGAAGCGCCGGAGCAGCGCGCGCACCTCGTGGGCGCCCTCCGTCAGCAGCTGCGCCGACGCGGCGGTCTCGCCGAGCGCGGCGAGCTGCTCGCGGATCGCCTCCGAGACCTCGCGGATCGCCGTCATGTTGGTCACCGCCACCCGCGCGATCTCGTCGACCGAGCCCACCATGCGCTCGGCGTCGCGCGCCTGGGCGTCGGCCTCGCCGAAGATCTCTTCGGCGCGCGAGGCGGCCTCCGAGACGGCGGCCTGGATCTGCTCGAGCGAGTGCGCGATGGTGTTCACGTCGTCGCGGCCCTCGGCGATGACCTGGCTCGACTGACGCATCTCGTCGGCCACCTCGCCGGTCTCGGTCTGGATCTCGTGCACGAGCTTCGAGATCTCCTCGGCGCTGCGGCCCGCGCTCTCGGCGAGCTTGCGGATCTCGTCGGCGACCACCGAGAAGCCGCGCCCAGCCTCACCCGCCCGCGCCGCCTCGATCGACGCGTTGAGCGAGAGCAGGTTCGTGCGCTGCGCGACGCTGTGGATCATCTCGGTGATCTGGTGGACGTGGCGCGTCTTCGCCTCCAGCCGGAAGACCTGACCGCCCGCCTCCTCCACCCGCTGGAACACCGTCCGCATCTTCTCGAGCGCGAGCCGCGACACGTCGACGCCCGAGTTGGCCTTCTGGCTCGCCTCCGCCGAGAAGCCGAACGCCTCACGCGCGCGCCCGGCGTTGACCTCGATCACCTGCGCGATGTCGTGGATCAGGCGCATCGCGCCCTCGAGCAGCTGCTGCTGGTGCGCGACGCCCTTGGCGACGCCCTCGACGGTGTCGGCGATCTCCTCGTGACCAGCGCGGCTCTCCCGCGTCGACCGCGACAGGTCCTGCGCCGCCGACGAGACGCGCTCGGCGATGTGCTGCACGTGCTCGACCAACTCGCGCAGCCCGCGCAGCATGCCCTGCACGCTCTCGGCCAGCTCGTCGGTCTCGTCCGGGAAGCTCGCGGCGCGCGGGGTCGGTCCGGCGCGAAGGTCGCCGGCGCGGATGCGCTCCGTGACACCGCGCAGCGACTCGAACTTGCGCTGGAAGTGGCGCGACAGGACGGCGCCCAGCGAGCCGCCGACGCCGAGCGCAACGAAGACCGTGACCCAGGGCGCCACCGCGAGGCCGGCACCCTCGACCGCGTGCGGAAACACCACCACGGCGGCGGCGACCGCCAGTGAGCGCAACACGAGCTTGTGCGAGAGCGCCACGCGCACGCAGGAGGTATCGGTCCGGCCGGGGCGCGTCTTGATCGGGGGGCGGCCGCCAGCGCCCGGCGCAGCGGCTAGAAGTGGACCCAGCCCGTCCCGATCGAGGTGGGAACCCCGCGCAGGCCGCGGCGAGCGGTGACGCGGCCGATCTCGGTGACGCGCAGGCCGAGGCCGCGCCGCAGCGCCGCGGTCGTGGGGCCGCCTGGCCGGATCGTGAAGACGAGCTCGTAGTCCTCTCCGCCCGTCGCTGCGAGGCGCACGGGGTCGAGGCCGAGGCGCCGGCACGCGGCGTCGAAGCCGCGCGCGCGGGGCAGCTTCGAGACGTCGAGATCGGCGCCCACCCGCGAGGCGCGCAGCAGGTGTCCGAGGTCCGCGAGGAGGCCGTCCGAGACGTCGATGCAGCCGCCGACGCCGCGCAGTCGGGTGAGCGCGCGGCCGGCGGCCAGGCGCGGCTGGGGCGCATCGGACCGGGTCGTACCGCGCGCGACCGCCAGCCCCCCCTCCCCGAGCGTCCCGGTCACGCAGATGCGATCGCCGGCGCGCGCGCGATCGCGCGTCAGCGCCCGCCCGCGCGGGACGCCGCCGAGCGCAGCGAGCGTCAGCGAGGTCTCGCTCGCTCGCGTCACGTTGCCCCCGACGAGCGGCGCGCCGAAGCGGCGCGCTGCATCGAGGATTCCCCGCACCACGCCGTCGACGCGCACCAACGGCAGCGCGGGCGGCGCCGCCAGCGCCAACGTGACGCCGAGTGGGCGCGCGCCCATCGCCGCGAGGTCCGAGAGCGCCGCCGCCATCGCGCGGGCGCCGAGGTGCCGCGGCGACTCGCGCTCCCAGCGGAAGTGCACGCCCTCGACCAGCGCGTCCGTCGTCAGGACGGCGTCCTCGCCGGTCCGGAGCCGCAGCACGGCCGCGTCGTCGCCGATGCCGACCACCGCGCCGACGCCCGATCGCGCCGCCGCCCGCGCGATGCGCTCGATCAGCCCGAACTCCCCGAGATCGCGGAGCCGCACGGACGAAGCGTAGACACGCCGTCGCGCCCGAGGCAACCGGATCGCCTGGATCATCCCCGCAAGCGCCCGCGGAGCGGGCGCGCGCAGCGAGCCGCAGGCGAGCGAAGTCCATGAGGACGTGCTGCAGCTCAGCTACCCAATCGGCCGAAGGCCGATTCGCGCTGCGAGCTACGACGAACTCGTGTCTGCAGCGGTCGCAGTGACGACGGCCGCGCGCGCGGTGCCGCGCCGGGTGCTGCGGCGCCGGGTCGGGGGCTCGCCCTCGAGCGCAGCCGCAAGCACCTCCTCCATGCTCGTGACCGCGATGAACTGCAGGCGCCGCGACAGCTCGCGCGGGATCTCGGCCAGGTCGGGCAGGTTGCGCTCCGGAAGCACCACGCGCGAGATGCCGGCGCGCAGGGCCGCGAGCGCCTTCTCCCGGATGCCGCCCACCGGCAGCACGCGGCCGCGCAGCGTCACCTCGCCGGTCATCGCGACGTCGGAGCGCACCGCGCATCCGGTCGCCATCGAGACCAGCGCGGTGGCGAGCGTGATGCCGGCCGAGGGCCCGTCCTTCGGGATGGAGCCGGCCGGCACGTGCACGTGGACCTGTCGGCGTGCGAGCGCGCCCTCGTCGAGCCCGCGGCGCGCGAGGTGGGCACGCACCCACGTGAAGGCCGCCTGGGCCGACTCCTTCATCACGTCGCCGAGCTGACCCGTGAGCACGAGCCCCTGGCCCGGGGTGGTCTCGACCTCGACGCGCAGCATCTCGCCGCCGGCCTCCGTCCACGCCAGCCCGTTGGCCACGCCGATCTCGCCGGGCCCGTGGCGCTCCTGCGCGAGGTGGCGCGGCGGCCCGAGGAACGCGGGGAGCGCGCGCGCCGAGATGCGCGCCGGGCGCACGTCGCCCTCGGCGGCACGGCGGGCCACCTTGCGGCAGATCGCGGCGATCTGGCGCTCGAGGTTGCGCACGCCGGCCTCGTGCGTGTACTCGGTGACGATGCGCGCCAACGCCGCCGGCGACCAGCGGATCGTCCCCGCCGCGAGGCCGTGCTCCTCCATCTGGCGCGGGATCTGGAAGGCGCGCGCGATCTCGACCTTCTCCTCCTGCGTGTAGCCCGCGAGCCGCACGACCTCCATGCGATCCCGCAGCGGCCCGGGGATCGGATCGAGCAGGTTGGCCGTGGTGATGAAGAACACGCGCGACAGGTCGAACGGCGTGTTCAGGTAGTGGTCGCTGAACTTCGCGTTCTGCTCGGGGTCGAGCACCTCGAGCAGCGCGGCGGCCGGGTCGCCGCGGAAGTCGCTGCCGATCTTGTCGATCTCGTCCAGCATGAAGACCGGGTTGTGCGTGCCGGCCTGGCGGAGGCCCTGGACGATGCGGCCCGGCAGCGCCCCCACGTAGGTCCGGCGGTGACCCCGGATCTCCGCCTCGTCGCGCACGCCGCCGAGCGACACGCGGACGAACTCGCGGCCCATGGCGCGCGCGATCGAGCGCCCGAGCGAGGTCTTGCCGGTGCCCGGCGGCCCGACGAAGCACAGGATCGGGCCGCGCGAGTCGGGCCGCAGCTTGCGCACGCCGAGGTGCTCGAGGATGCGGTCCTTGATGCGCTCGAGATGGGCGTGGTCGGCGTCGAGGATGGCGCGCGCCTCCGCGAGATCGAGCCGCTCGGGCGACGCGATCGACCAGGGAAGCTCGACCACCCAGTCCAGGTAGCCGCGCACCACCTGGGCCTCGGGCCCGTCCGGGTGCATGCGCTCGAGGCGCGCGAGCTGGCGCAGCGCCTCGGCCTCGGCCTCGGGCGGCAGGTTCGCGATGCGCAGCTTCTCGCGGTACTCGTCGAGCTCCTCGCTGCGCGGATCGCTGTCCCCGAGCTCGGCCTGGATCTGGCGCAGCTGCTCGCGCAGGAACTGCTCGCGGTGCCCGCGCGAGAGCTCCTCCTTGGCATGCGACTGGATCTCCGCCTGCACGGCGGTGACCTCGAGCTCGCGTCGAAGGAGCGCGTCGACGCGGCGCAGGCGCGCGATCGGGTCGCGGATCTCGAGGATCTCCTGCGCGTCCGCGAGCCGCAGCTTCAGGTTGGATGCGACGACGTCGGCGAGGCGGCCCGGCTCCTGCACGTTCGACGCCACCGAGAGCACCTCGGGCGGAAGGTTCTTCAGCGCGAGCAGCTCCTCGACGCGCGAGCGCACGGCGCGCATCAGCGCCTCGAGCTCCACCGACCACTCCGGCCCGCGCGCATCGGCCACCGGCCGCACGCGCGCGCGGATCGCGACGTCCTGGTCGGAGTAGGCCTCGACCACGGCGCGCGCGACGCCCTGCACCAGCACCTTGACCCGGCCGTCCGGCAGGCGCATCGAGCGCATCACCATGGCGACCGTGCCGAAGCCGTGGAGGTCGTCGGCCTCGGGCTCCTCGAGGTCGGCGTCGCGCTGCGCGACCAGCAGCACACAGCGCTCGCCGGCGAGCGCGTCCTCCACCGCCTGCACCGAGCGGTCGCGCGCCAGGAAGAGCGGCAGCGCCATGTACGGGAAGACAACGAACTGCCGCAGCGGCACCACCGGCAGCTCTTCGGGGATCTCGACGCGCTCCGCGAGGTCGCCCATCGCGATGCGTTTCGACCTGCGCGGCGCATCACTTGAGGTGCGGCGCGCGCCGGCTTCCAGTACTTGATGGCCCGGTGCGCGCCCCGTCCCCGCCCGTTCCCTTGCGCTGGCCCGGCCTGAGCCTGCCGCGCTGGGTGCCCGCGCTCCTCCGCGCGCATCCGGCGCCGCTGCGCGGCGCCGAGGCGCGCATGCGGCTCGCGATCGCGCTCGCGCGCGAGAACGCGGCGCGCGGCGGCGGAGGTCCCTTCGGCGCGGCGGTGGTCGAGCGCGCCAGCGGGCGGCTCGTGGCGGCCGGCGTGAACCTGGTCGTGGCGAGCGGCTGCTCGCACGCGCACGCGGAGATGGTCGCCCTGGCGCTCGCCGAGCGGGCTCTCGGCGGCTTCGACCTCGGTGCGCCGGGGCTCCCGGCGCACGAGCTCGTCACCAGCAGCGAGCCGTGCGCGATGTGCTTCGGCGCGATTCCGTGGACGGGCGTGCGGAGCCTGGTGTGCGGCTCCCGCGCCCGCGATGCCGAGGCGATCGGCTTCGACGAGGGCCCGAAGCCGCGCGGCTGGGTCGCCTCCCTCGAGCGTCGCGGCGTCTCGGTGCAACGCGACGTGCTTCGCTCCGAAGCGCGCGAGGTCCTGCGAGCGTACGCGCGCGCGGATGGGGTGATCTACTAGCCACATCCCTCCCCGCGCCCCCCTGGCAACGGCAGCGGCTAGAGGGAGCGATCCTCCGCGCGGCCCACCGGGCGCAGAAGGCCTTCCTGGGCCGACGACGCGACCAGGATTCCCTCCCGGGTGTAGATCGTGCCGCGCACGAAGCCTCGGGCGCCGGCCGCCGCGGGGCTGTCCTGCGCGTACAGCAGCCACTGGTCGACCCGCGCCGGCCGGTGGAACCAGAGGGCGTGGTCGAGGCTCGCGACGAGCAGCGGCCCGAGCCTCCCGTTGCGCCCGTGCGGCAGGACGGCGTTGTCGATCAGCGTCATGTCCGACATGTAGGCGAGCAGCCGTTGGTGCAGCGCCGGATCGTCGGGCAGCGCGCGCGGCACGCGGAACCACACCAGGTTCGCCCCCGAGCGCGGCCCGCCGCCGAAGAAGGTCGGCAGCTCCGCGTGGCGGGTGTCGATGGCGCGCGGCTGCGACACCCAGCCCCGATCCGCCTCGGGGATGCGGTCGGCATGGCGCCGGACCAGCTCCTCGCGCGCGGGCAGCGTCTCGGGGTCCGGCGCCTCGGGCATCGGCATCTGGTGCTCGTAGCCCTGCTCGGGGATCTGGAACGAGATCGAGGTGTTGAAGATCGCCTTGCCGCGCTGGCGGGCGACCACGCGGCGCGTGGTGAACGACTGGCCGTCGCGGATGCGGTCGACCGCGTACACGACCGGGAGCGACAGGTCGCCGGGCCGCAGGAAGTACCCGTGCAGCGAGTGCGCGAGCAGCCCGGGCACGGTGCGGCTCGCGGCGACCAGCGACTGCGCCGCGACCTGCCCGCCGAACAGCCGGCCGGGCCGCCCCGCCTCGTTGAAGCCGCGGTAGAGGTCGGCGTCGATCTCCTCGACCTCGAGCACCGCGAGGAGACGATCGAGCGGATCCACTGCGCCGGGTTAGCACGTGCCGAGCAGATCGTCCCACGGAGCCGTCTCGGCGGCGAGCAGCACTGCGAGCTCCTCGACCGGCACGGGCTTCGAGAACAGATGGCCCTGCATCAGGGTGCAGCCGCGCTCGAGCAGGAAGCGGAGCTGCTCCTCGGTCTCGACGCCCTCCGCCATCGTCGCGAGGCCGAGTCCCCGGGCGATCGCGATCAGCCCGGTCGCAATGGTGGCGTCGGTGAGCTCGTTGGCGAGGTTGCAGACGAACGAGCGGTCGATCTTGAGGCCGTCGGCCGGGAGCCACTTGAGCGCCGTCAGCGCGGCGTAGCCGGTGCCGAAGTCGTCGATCACCACGCCGACGCCGAGCCGGCGCAGCGCCTGCAGCGTCGCCAGCGTGGGGCCGCGCTGCTCGAGCACGCTGCTCTCGGTGATCTCGAGCTGCAGCCGTTCGGGAGCGAGGCCGGTCTCCCGCAGCGTGCGCGCCACCCACTCGGCGAACTCCGGGTCGACGAGCTGCTTGCTCGAGACGTTGACGCCGAGACGCAGCCTACCCCCGCGGTGGGCGGGCCAGCGCGCCGCCTCGGCGCAGGCGCGCGCCATCACCCACTTCCCGATGGCGGCCACCATGCCGGTCTCCTCGGCCATCGGCACGAAGACGGCCGGCGGGATCAGCCCGCGCTGGCTGTCGCGCCAGCGCAGCAGGGCCTCGGCGCCGACGATCGCGCCGCTGGTCACGTCGATCTGCGCCTGGTAGTGCAGCACGAAGCGCTCGCGCTCGATCGCCTCGCGCAGCCCGTGCTCGAGGTCGAGCCGCTCGGCCACGATCTCGTTCATGCCCTCGGTGTAGTAGGAGTAGCCGCGGCTGTGCTCCGCCTTGGCGTGATACATCGCCGTATCCGCGTTGCGGATCAGGACATCGGGGTCGCCTCCGTCGCGCGGATAGAGCGCGATCCCGATGCTGGTGCTCACGCGGTACTCGCGGTCGCCGAGCACGCACGGCTGCGCCAGCAGGCCCGCGAGCTTCTGGGCCACGCGCGCAGGATCGTGGTCGCGGCGAACGTCCTGCAGCGCGATGAGGAACTCGTCGCCTCCGAGGCGCGCCACCAGGTCGCTGGCGCGCAGCGAGCGGGTCAGCCGCTCCGCGACCACCTTCAGCAACTCGTCGCCGACGGGGTGGCCGAGCGTGTCGTTGATGCTCTTGAAGCGGTCGAGGTCGAGGAACATCACCGCGACCTGCTTCGCGTGGCGGGCCGCATAGCCGAGCGCGCGCCGGAGCTGGTCGAGGAAGGCCGCGCGATTGGCCAGGCCGGTGAGCGCGTCGTGCATCGCCAGGTAGTGCTCGCGCTGGCGGGCCATCGCGAGGTCGGTGAGGATGCGATGCCGCTCGACCGCGTAGCGCACCGTGCGCACCACCGCGCGCTCGTCGGCCAGGTCCTTGACCAGGTAGTCCTGCGCCCCGTACCGAAGCGCGCGCACCGCGAGCGTCTCGTCGGCCTGCTTCGCCATCGCGATGATCGGCACCGTGGCGGCCGCGATGCGGGCGCGCGCGAGCGCCTCGAGCCCCTGACCCTCCTCGAGCGAGAGGTCGAGCAGCACCACCTGGAAGCGCTCGTCGCGGAGCCGCCGCAGCCCGTCCTCGACGCCGCGCGCCTGCTCGACCTGGAAGGCGACCTCGCCGGGCGCCTCGAGCAGCGTGCGCAGCTGGCGCGCATCGCCGGGGTCGTCCTCGACCAGCAGCAGGCGGATCGGCGAAGGCTCGCCGGCGGGGATCGGTGCGGGCTCGGACACGTCGACTCCCGGGTGCCGATGGGGTCCCGCGGGTTGCCGGCCATACGCACCGGAGCCGCGGGTCGATCGGGCGACCCGCTGGGTCATCGACCGAACCGGCGGGTTACTCGAGCGAGACCAGAGCGCCGGATCGCACCTCGATCAGGAAGGGGCGCTTGCGGGCGTTCCCGTCGGGGTCGAAGGAGGTCGCGCCCGACACGCCCGGATAGAGCGAGGTGCCGAGGAGACCCTTGCGGAGGTCCGCCTGCGAGGAGGCCCCCCGCACGAGCTGCAGGGCGACCAGGTTGGCGGCGTCGAAGCCCTGGGCGGCGAACGCGCTCGGCGTGTCGCCGTAGGCGGCCCGGTAGCGGCTCACGAACTCCCGGACGAAGGGGGTCGGGTTGTCGGGGTCGAAGGCCGAGGTGAAGAAGGCCCCCTCCAGCCGAGGCCCGGCGGCGCGCACCAGATTCGGATTGTGCCAGGCGCTGGGCCCGAACAGAGTGACGCCGTTCACCTCGGCGACCGAGAGCTGCGGCGCGATCAGCGCGATCTTGTCCGGGGCGTCCGGGATGAAGAGCGCCTGGAAGTCGACGATCGGCGGGAGCTCGCTCTCCGACTCGCCCGTGCCACCCACGGAGGGGAGGATCGAGGCGGTGAGCGGGCGCGGAGCCGGCGGCGCCCCCCGCTTGCCGGAGACCCCCGGATCGGGCTGCACACCTCGCTGCGCGAGCAGGCCGAGCTCGGAGTCGGTCAGGAGGTCGTAGCCGACCAGGCGCCGGATCGGCGCGACGAAGTCCGTGGCGCCCGGGTCGTAGCCGGCGACCGCCACCACGTGCGCGCCGCGCGCCTCGAGCGCCTGCCAGAGAAGCTGCTCGAACTCGCGCCCGTAGTCGTCCTGCGGGTGCAGGATCGCAAACCGCTGCAGGCCGAGCCCGTGCACCGCGTGCTCGGCCAGCACCTCGGCCTCCATGCGCCGCGTGAGCCCGACGCGGAACACCGGGCCGCCCTCCTTCGACACCGATTCATGTCGGGTGAGGGCAAGCAGCGGCATGCCGGTCTCGCGCGCGGCGTCGGCGGCCGCCTGCACCTCCTCGGTGAGGAGTGGCCCGAGCACCGCCGAGACGTCCCCGCGCGCGGCCAGCTCGCGCACCGCAGCGGCCGCCTTGTCGGGGCGCCCGGCGCTGTCGCGCACGACGACGCGCAGGCCGCCGCCCGGCGGCACGCCCGCCTTGTCCGCGCCGAAGATCCCGGCCGCCAGCAGGACACCTCGCAGTGTCTGCTCGGCCACGCCCGCGAAGGCGCCGCTCTGGGGGAGCACCACGCCGATCACGCCGGAGGCCGTCGTCGCGAGCTCCGGCGGCGCCTGACCGCCGAGCTCGGCGAGGGTCGGCGGGGGGCCTCCGCCGGGTGCGACCGGCGCCGGCGTCGGCGCGCCGGTGCCCTCCACCGACGCCTCGAGACGCACCAGCCGCTGGGCGTCGTCGGGCTCGAGCGGCAGCCCCGACGCGCGGGTGAGCGCGCGGTGCGCCGTCGCGACGTCGCCGCTCGCGAGCGAGCGCTCGGCGGCGAGCAGCCAGGCGCGTCCGGCCGGGGCGCGGCGGCCGAGCCCTTCGGCCGTCGTCAGGAGCTGATCCGTCGGCAGCGCGGCCAGCGCCGCGTCGATCTCGCGGTCGACCGCAGGGATGGAGGCCGCGTCCGTCGAGAGGCGGAGCTGCGCCAGCCACTGGACCTCGGCGGCGCGGTCGCCGCGCTCGCGCGCGAGGTCGGCGATCTCGCGAGCCGCGTCGCGGCTCTCCCCGTCGCGCAGACCGGAGGGCCGGATCCTCACGACCTGCGCCCAGGCGTCGTCGCTGGCGCCGCGCGCCCGCAGCAGGCCGACCAGCTCGGCGCGCGCGGCGTCGATGCGATCGCCGTTCGGGTGCTGCGCGATCAGGTCGAGCAGCCGTCCCTCGGCCTGGGCCGGGCGGCCCGACGCGCGCTCGAGGCGGGCGAGCGCGAGCTCCGCATCGTCGGCGAGCGCGCTGTCCGGGTAGACCTGGAGGAACTGCTCGAGCGCGGCGCGCCCGGCCGAGGGGCTGCGGGCCGCGAGGTCGATGGCGTTCTGATAGGCGTAGCGCTCGCTCTCGTCGGGCGCGCTCGGTCCCCGCTGCCACAGGCAGCCGACCAGGGCGAGCGCGATGCCGGCAGCGAGCGAGCGACGCAGCATCGCGTCAGCCGAGGAAGTCGCGAAGCTTCTCGAGGAAGCTCCTGGTGACGGGGGACACCTCCGTCCCGGTCTCCTTCGCGAACTGCTCGAGCAGCTCGCGCTGGCGCTCGGTGAGCCGGCTCGGCACCTCGACGAAGATCTGCACGAGCTGGTCGCCGCGGCCGCGACCGCCGAGGGTGGGGAGGCCCCGTCCCTGCAGCCGGAGCGTCTTGCCGGACTGCGTGCCCTCGGGAATCCGCAGCGACACCTTGCCCTCGAGCGTCGGCACCTCGATCTCGGCGCCGAGCGCGGCGTGCACGAACGGAACCGGCACCTGGCAGTGCAGGTCGCAGCCGTCGCGGACGAAGAAGGGATGGGGCTTCACCGAGACGTCCACGTAGAGATCCCCGGCCGGCCCGCCCTCGAGGCCCGCCTCGCCCTCGCCCGCCAGCCGGAGCCGGGTGCCGTGCTCGACGCCGGCGGGGATCTTCACCGAGAGCGACTGCTGGCTCTCGACGCGGCCGGCGCCGCGGCAGGCGGGACAGCGCTCCTTCACCACCTCGCCGGCGCCACCGCAGGCGTCGCACGGGCGGCTGATGCGGAAGAAGCCCTGCTGGAACATGAGCTGGCCCGAGCCGCGGCAGCGGCTGCAGGTCTCGGGGCGGGTGCCGGCGCGGGCCCCGGAGCCGTTGCAGCTTCCGCACGGGCGGGTCTTCGGAATCGAGAGGCGCGCCTCCTTGCCGGCGAGCACCTCGCGCAGCTCGATCTCGAGGTTGTACCGGAGGTCGGCCCCGCGGCGGCCGCGACCCCGCCGCCGGCCGCCGCCGCCGCGCGTGCCGAAGAAGTCGCCGAAGAGATCGTTCAGGACGTCTCCGAAGTTCCCGAGGTCGCCGAAGTCGGGGAACCCGCCGGCGCCGCCTGCCCCGAGGCCCTCGAAGCCGAAGCGGTCGTAGGCGCGCCGCTTGTCGGGATCCGAGAGCACCGCGTAGGCCTCGGAGGCCTCCTTGAACCTCTCCTCGGCGGCGGGATCGTCGGGATTGCGATCCGGGTGGTACTTCAGCGCGAGCGTGCGGTACGCCTTCTTGAGCGCCTCCGCGTCCGCCGACCGGTCGACGCCCAGGACCTCGTAGTAGTCGCGCTTGGCCAATGCTCTCCACCCGGAGAAAGGGAGACCGGTCGGGACCCGCATCGTCCAGCCCGCGGCCGGACGAAAATCCGCAGAAGGCTACGCGCCGACGGGCCGGAAGCAAGGCTCGCGGTCGGGCTTCGCAGGGGCCCGGGAGTCGTCTAGGATGCCGCCGTGTCCGCCCCCAAGCTCGTGATCCTCGGCGTCTGGCTCCTCTGCGTCGTCGCCGTCCTCGGGGGCGGCGACGGGTGGTTCCTCGCGCTCTGCCGCCGCGTCTTCTGGCTGATGCTGGTCGTACACGGCGTCGAGTGCGTGCTCTTCCGCGACCGCCTGCGAAGGGCCTCGGGCTCGCTTCCCGGGCACTTGGCGCAGACCCTCCTCTTCGGCCTCTTCCACCTCCGCGAGCTGCCGCGGGCTGCGTAGCGCGACACGGCCTCAGCCGAGGAGCAGGCGCACGAACAGGTACGCGCTGATGCCGAGCCCGATCGCCACCACGAGCCGGCGTACGGTCGCCGGCCCGAGACGCTGCGCGAGGCCGGCACCGCCGTAGCCTCCGGCCACACCGCCGACCATCATCAGGGCCGCGAGCGGCCACTCGACGCGCCCCGCCGCGGCGAAGGTGAGCGCGGCCAGGCCGTTGATGCAGACGGCCGCCAGGTTCTTGAGCCCGTTCATGCGGTGGATGTCGGTGAGGCCGAGCACGCCGAGCGCCGCGAGCATCAGGATGCCGATGCCCGCCCCGAAGAAGCCGCCGTAGAGCGCGACGAGGAGCTGGAAGGACGCGATCCCGGCGAG
Source organism: Myxococcota bacterium (assembly GCA_035506135.1). Classification (GTDB taxonomy): domain Bacteria; phylum Myxococcota_A; class UBA9160; order UBA9160; family PR03; genus DATJPY01. The sequence continues at coordinate 19,465 of DATJPY010000043.1, forward strand.
CTGCGCGCGCCCGCGCCGATGCGCGGCTCCCTCGGCGCGCGACCAGCGGCGCAGCGGCTCCTGCGCCATGAAGAGCACGGTGGCGCCGAGCACGAGGAGCGGCGCCAGCCGCGCGAAGGCGTCGTCGCCCACGTGATGCGCCGCGAGGGCACCGAGCGTCCCGCCGACCAGGCTCGGCAGCGCCATCGCGAGCAGCAGGCGCCCCTCGCCGCGTACCTCGCTCCGATAGCCCCAGAAGGCCGAGAGCGATCCCGGCACGAGCGCGACGGTGCTGGTGGCGTTCGCCGTCACCGCCGGGAGCCCCGCCGACAGCAGCGCCGGGAAGGTGAGCAGCGTGCCGCCGCCCGCGATCGAGTTGATGGCGCCCGCCGCGAAGGCGGCCGCGAAGAGCAGCAGATGGACCACGCGCGCGAGGGAAGCGCGCCTCGCGAGCGCCGACAACTGCTCCGGGGCAGCGCGGTCGTCTGGAGTATCGGCCAGCGCCGCGAAGCGGCGCGCGCAGCGAGCGCAGGGAGCGAAGTCAGGAGTTGGACGTGCTGTTACCGCCGAGCGTCGAGTAGAGCTTCTCGGTCATCTTGTACGAGAGCTGGGTGAGGTCCTCGACCGCGGCCGAGAGCTCGGAGGCGTCCTGGCCCTGGAGGGCCGCTCGGGTTCGCGCGATGGCGGCGCCGAGCTTGTCGCGCTCCTCGTCGGTCACGTGCTCGGCGTAGTCGGCGAGCGTCGACTCGGTGGAGTAGAGCAGCCCGTCGGCGCGGTTGCGCAGCTCGGCGAGATCGCGCCGGCGCCGGTCGGCGTCCTTGTTCGACTCGGCGTCCTGGCAGAGCGTGCGGATCTGGTCCTCGCTGAGGCCGCTGCCCGCGGTGACGCGGATCGCCTGGCTCTTGCCGGTGCCGAGGTCCTTGGCCGAGACCTGGACGACGCCGTCGGTGTCGATGTCGAAGGTGACCTCGATCTGGGGCACCCCGCGCGGCGCCGGCGGGATGCCGAGCAGCTCGAAGCGGCCGAGCGTCTTGTTGTCGGCCGCCATCTCGCGCTCGCCCTGCAGCACGTGCACACGGACGACGTTCTGGTTGTCCTCGGTGGTCGAGAACACCTGGCCCTTGCGGGTCGGGATGGTGGTGTTGCGGTCGATGATGCGGGTGAAGACGCCGCCCTGCGTCTCGACGCCGAGCGAGAGCGGCGTCACGTCGAGCAGCAGGACGTCGGACACCTCGCCCTTCAGCACGCCGCCCTGGATCGCGGCGCCTGCCGCCACCACCTCGTCGGGATTGACGCCCTTGTGCGGCGCCTTGCCGAAGATCTCGGCGACCTTCTCCTGGATGCGCGGCATCCGCGTCATGCCGCCCACCAGCACCACCTGGTCGATGGCGTCGCGCGAGAGCCCGGCGTCGCGGACCGCCATCTCGCACGGCTCGACCAACCGCTCGATCAGGTCGGCGACCAGCGCCTCGAGACGCTCGCGCGAGAGCGTCACGTTCAGGTGCTTGGGTCCGGATGCGTCGGCTCCGATGAACGGCAGGTTGATCTCGGTCTCCGTCGTCGACGACAGCTCGTGCTTGGCCCGCTCCGCCGCCTCCTTCAGCCGCTGCAGCGCCATCTTGTCGCTGCGCAGGTCGATGCCGCTCTGCGTCTGGAAGGTCTTGATCAGGTAGTCGACGACGCGCTCGTCGAAGTCCTCGCCGCCGAGGAAGGTGTCGCCGTTGGTGCTCTTCACCTCGAAGACGCCGTCGCCGAGCTCGAGGATCGAGATATCGAAGGTGCCGCCGCCGAGGTCGAAGACGGCGATGCGCTGGCTCCCGTCGCGGTCGAGGCCGTAGGCGAGCGCCGCCGCGGTGGGCTCGTTGATGATGCGCAGCACGTTCAGCCCGGCGATGCGGCCGGCCTCCTTCGTGGCCTGGCGCTGCGAGTCGTTGAAGTAGGCGGGCACGGTGATGACGGCGTCGGTCACCGGCTCGCCCAGATAGTCGCTCGCGGTCTCGCGCATCTTGGCGAGAACCAGCGCCGAGATTTCCTGGGGCGGAGCGAGCTTGTCGCCAACCCGGACCCAGGCATCGCCGTTCTCGGCGGCCTCGACCCCGAACGACGCGATCTCGCGGAAGCGGCCGACCTCGGGAGAATCGAACTTGCGCCCGATCAGCCGCTTCACGGCGAACACGGTGCGCTCGGGGTTGGTGACGGCCTGGCGCTTCGCGATCTGCCCGACCAGCTTCTCGCCGTTCTCGGTGAACGCGACCATGGACGGCGTCGTCCGCGCGCCCTCGGCGTTCGCGATGATCTGGGGGTTGCCGCCCTCCATCAGGGCGACACATGAGTTGGTCGTGCCGAGGTCGATCCCGATGACCTTGCCCACCGGCTCGGGCCCCTTCTGCAGCGGGGCCGTCGCGCTGGGCCCCCGGTCACGTGTCCTCGCCCTCCCGGGCGCCTGCCGTGGCGCCCTCCGGCGGCTTCGAAACCAGCACTCGCGCCGGGCGCAGCAGCCGGCCCCGCAGCTGGTAACCGGGCTGGAACACCTGCACGACGGTGTTGGCCGGCACCGATGCGTCGGGCACCTGCGCCATCGCCTCGTGCAGGGCTGGGTCGAAGGCCTGTCCGAGGGCCTCGATCGACGTGACGCCGTGCTTGCTCAGCACGGCGTGCAGCTCGCGCAGTACGAGCTCCACGCCTTCGAGCAGACCTTCGGTGTTCCCCTCCCCACCCTTGCGAGCGTGGTCGATGGCACGCTCCAGGTTATCGACCGACGAAAGGAGGTCCTTGACGAGATTCTGGTGGCCGAAGTGGTGGGCCTCCTCGCGGTCCCGCAGCGATCGGCGCCGGAAGTTGTCGAAGTCGGCCGCCAGGCGCAGATGGCGGTCGCGCGCCTCGGCGAGCTCCGCGCGCAGCGTCTCCAGCTCGGCCACTACCTCCGGCGCCGGGTCGGTTTCCCCCCGCGACGCGTTCTGGTGTGCCTCGACCGACTCGGCGGCCTCGCGCAGCGCGTCCTCGAGCTCCCGGCTCGGCGGGAGGCTCCCGCCCGCGACCTCGTCCGGGTCGTCGTCCCGCGGACCTCCGCGCCTGCCGGACGCCTCGCTCATGCCGAGAGCTTCGCGCTGACGAGCCGGGAGAGGTACTCGACGAGCCCCATCACCCGCGCGTAGTCCATGCGCCACGAGCCGACCACGCCGAGCACGCCGGGCGGACCGTCCGCGCTGCCGAAGGGCGCGGCGACGAAGGCGAGCCGCCGCAGCTCGGGCTCGCCGAGCTCGTCGCCGAGCGCCACGGTAAGCCCGCCGGCTCCGATCACCTTCTCGACGACGCGCAGGAGCGACTCGCCGTCCTCGAGCGCGCCGAAGAGCTCCCGCACCCGGCTCGGATCGCGGAACTCCGGCTGGTCGAGCAGCGCGAGGCGGGTTGCGATCACGAGATCGCTCCCCGCATCGTCCCCCTGCCCATCGAGCGCGCGCCAGCCGAGCCACACGGCGCGCTCGAGCGCGCCGTGCGCGCGCGAGCGAAGCGCGCGCACCTCGCGCGCCAGCGCTTCGCGCACCTCGCCGAGCGTGCGGCCCGCGATGCGCGCCCAGAGCGCCCCCGCGATCCGGTCGAGCTCCGCCTGGTCCCCGCTCTCCTCGTCGTCGATCACGCGGCGCAGCGCCTCCCCGGTCTCGCACACCAGGACGACGAGCACCCGGCTGCGCGACAGCCGCACCAGCGCGACGTGCCGCAGGGCGACCTGCTCGAGCCGCGGCGCGACCACGAAGCCGAGCTGCCGCGTGCCCTCGGAGAGCAGGCGCGAGGTGGTGCGCATGAGCGAGTCCGGCTCCGCCCCTCCGACGCTGCCCTCGAGGTTGCGCCGCTCGAAGTCGCCGAGGCCGCGGGGCTCGACCCGATCGACGAAGACCCGGAGCCCGCGCGCGGTCGGGACGCGCCCCGCCGAGCGGTGCGGCTTCTCGAGCAGCCCGAGCTCTCCCAGCTCCGCCATGGTGTTGCGGATCGACGCCGAGGAGAGGTGCACCGGCACCACGTGCGAGACGCTCCGCGAGCCCACCGGCGCGGCCTCGGCCACGTAGGCCGCGACGATCGCCCGCAGCACCAGATCCTGGCGCTCGGTCAGCGGCATCTGCTCGTTGGTGTCCGGCACGGCGGGTCCCCCGCGGCAGCTCGCCCGAGTTAACCGAATGGGGACGGGCGCGCCAGCCTGCGGGCGGGGGATGCCCTCACACGAAGCGCTCGAAGACCGAGTCGGAGAGCAGGATGCCGCGCGGCATGAGGCGGAGCCGGCCGTCCGGCCCCTCATCGAGGAGACCGGCCGCAACGAGCTCCCCGATCTCCGCCCCGAAGAAGGCGCGCGGCGGGCCCCCGAACTCGGCCGCAAAGCCCTCCGGTGCCAGCCCCGCCGCGGTGCGCAGCGCGAGGAACACCGCTTCGCCCCGCGCCGTCCGCGCGTCCAGGCGCTCCGGCGGCCCGTCGGCGGCGGGCTCGCCCGCGCCGACGCGCGCGAGATACGCGGCGAGCGACCGCACGTTCGCTCGGCGCGCACCGTGGGGCGCGCAGGCACTCGACGGCTCGCTCGACCAGGCTCCGACGCCGATGCCGAGCACCGGCCGCCGCTCCCAGTAGCGTCGATTGTGGAGCGCCTCCCGGCCGGGCCGCGCGAAGCTCGAGATCTCGTACCGGAAGAGGCCGGCGGCGCCGAGGCGCTCCGCGGCCAGCGCCAGCATGTCGGCCGCCTCGTCCTCGCCCGCGAGCGCCAGCGCGCCGCGCCGCGCCGCGCGCTCGAAGGGGGTCCCCGGCTCGATCGTCAGCATGTACACCGACACATGTTGAGGCGCATGCGCCAGCGCGCGCTCGAGCTCCCGCGCGACATGCGCGAGCCGCTGTCCCGGCGCGGCGAGGATCAGGTCGATCGAGACGTTCTCGAAGCCCGCGGCGCGCGCGGCGTCGAGCGCGTCGTCACCGTCCCGCGCGCGGTGGGCACGGCCGAGCCGCTTCAGGGTGACGTCGTCGAAGGACTGGATGCCGACGGAGAGCCGATCGACACCGGCGGCGCGGAAGCCGGCCAGCCGCGCGCGCTCCGTGGTGCCGGGATTCATCTCCAGCGTCAGCTCGAACGCCCCGTCGGGTGCCGGCGGGAACGCCGCGCGCACCGCGGCGGCAATCCGCTCGACGGACTGCGGGTGCAGCAGCGAGGGCGTGCCGCCGCCGAGGTAGAGCGACGCGAGGGGGCGGGCGGCGAACGGCCCGGCGCGCCGCCCGAGCTCGGCGAGGAGCGCGTCCACGTACGCGGCCTCGCGCGCGGCCGGGAGCCGCGGCGCCTTCTCGACCGCGAAGTCGCAGTAGGGGCAGATGCGCTCGCAGAAGGGGACGTGCACGTAGACACCGACGCGCCCGTCGTCCATGACACGAGGATAGCCGGCATGCGCGGTCCGCCGCGGCTATGCTGGGGCGCCTTGGCGCCCTCCCCCCTCCACTACGAAGTGCTCCCGGGCGGACCGGCGCTGCTCCTGCGCGAGTCGAGGCTCGCGGCGGTCGCCGAGCTGCAGATCTGGGCGAAGGTCGGCTCCGCGGACGAGCGGCCCGGCGAGCAGGGGCTCGCGCACTTCCACGAGCACATGCTGTTCAAGGGCACCGCGCGGCGCGACGTCGGCGAGGTCGCGTCGGCGATCGAGGGCGTGGGCGGTCGCATCAACGCCTACACCAGCTACGACGTCACGGTGTACCACGCCACGGTGCCGACCGACGGGCTGCCGGCCGCGTGCGACGTGCTCGTCGACATGGTGACCGCCTCGCGCTTCGACCCGGCCGAGATCGAGCGCGAGATCGAGGTGGTGCTCGAGGAGATCCGCCGCTCCGAGGACTCGCCGCAGCACGTGTGCGCCGAGGCGCTCTTCGCCGAGGCCTTCCGCGCGCATCCGTATCGCGCGCCGATCCTCGGGACGCGGGAGAGCGTGTCGCGCTTCGACCGCGACCGGGTGCAGGCCTTCTTCCGGCGCTGGTACGCGGCCCCGAACCTGCTCGTGGTCGCCTGCGGCGACTTCGACGCCGGCACTCTCGCCGGCGCCCTGCGCGGCGCGTTCGCCGCTGCGCCGGCGAACGGCGCCGCGCGCTCCCGCCCCGTCGAGCCGCCGCGCGGCGCGCCCGGCGCCGTGCTGCTGCGGCGGCCCTTCGAGCGCGCCTGCGTCGAGCTGGCCTGGCCCGCGGTGGCCTTCGCACATCCCGACACGCCGCACCTCGACCTGCTCGCCTTCGTGCTCGGCGAGGGCGACTCGAGCCGCCTCGTGCGCGTCGTGAAGGAGCGCGACGGGCTGGTCGATCGCATCGACGCGTCTTGCTACACGCCGCTCGACGCGGGCCTGTTCGGCGTCTCGGCGGACCTCGACGCCGAGCGCCTGCCCGAGGCGCTCGAGGCGGTCGCCCGCCAGGTCGAGTGGCTCCGACACGAGGCCGTGTCGGACGCCGAGATCGAGAAGGCGCGCGCCAACTTCCTGGCGAGCGAGCACTTCGAGCGCGAGAGCGTCGCGGGCCAGGCGCGCAAGCTCGGCTCCTTCGCCGTGCTGGCGGGCGACCCCGAGCGCGAGCGGGCCTATCTCGACGCCGTGCGCCGCGCGACCCCCGCGGACCTGCTCGCGGTGGCGCGCCGACACCTCGCGCCGGAGCGCCTCGCGCTGGCCGCGGTGCTGCCCGAGGACGCCGCGCGCGAGCTCGACGAGAAGGCGCTGCTCGCGGCGCTCGCGCGCGGAGGGGAGGGCGTGACGCGACGCCGCGCCGCGCCCGCGCGCATCGCCGCCCCGGCGCGATCGCCGGAGATCCACTCCTATCGGCTGCCGATCGGCGCCGAGCTGCACGTCGAGCCGCGGCGCGAGGTGCCGGTGGTCGCGGTGCGCGCCGCCTTCCTCGGCGGGCTCCTCGCCGAGGACGAGCGCAGCGCGGGCCTCACGCACATGACGACGGCGATGTGGATGCGCGGCACGCGCCGGCGCGACGCCGCCGAGCTGGCCCGCGCGATCGAGTCGATCGCCGGCGACCTCGATCCCTTCGCGGGCCGCAGCTCCTTCGGGCTCCACCTCGACGTGCTCGCCGAGCGGCTGGAGGCCGGGCTCGAGCTCTTCGCCGAGGTGCTGCTCGAGCCGGCCTTCTCGCCGGAGGAGCTCGAGCGCGAGCGGCGCGACACGTTGGCCGCGCTGGCGCGGCGCGAAGACCGGCTCGGAACGCGCGCCTTCGACCTGTTCGGGGCCACCCACTGGCGCGCGCACCCCTATCGCTTCCCGGGCATGGGCACGATCGCGAGCGTGACCTCGTTCGCGCGCGAGGACGTGCTGGCGCACCACGCGCGCCTCGTGAACGCCGGCAACCTGGCGCTATCGGTGGCCGGTGACGTCGACCCCGACCGCGTCGCCGAGCGCCTCTCGCTGCGCCTCGGCGATCTCGCGGGCGGCGCCTTCGAGGCGCCGTCGCCGCCGGTCGAGCCCGCGCCGACGGAGCGTCGCGTCGCCGAGCTGCACAAGGACCGCGCGCAGGCACACCTCGTGGTCGGATTCCGAGGGCTCACCGTCCACGACCCCGACCGCTTTGCGCTCGAGGTGATCGTCCAGCTGCTGGCGGGACAGGGCGGGCGGCTGTTCCTCGAGCTGCGCGACAAGAAGAGCCTCGCCTACGCGGTGAACGCGATGAACGTCGAGGGTCTGGCGCCCGGCTTCTTCGCGGTCTACATCGCCACCGCCCCCGAGAAGCTCGAGGAGGCGCGCCGCGACATCGACGTCGAGCTGCGGCGGCTGCTCGACGCAGCGCCCGCGCCCGACGAGCTCGACCGCGCCCGCCGCTACCTGATCGGCAACTTCGAGATCGACCGCCAGCGCAGCGCGGCGCGCGCCGCGCACATGGCGATGGACGCGCGCTATGGGCTCGGGCCCGACGCACAGCATCGCTATCGCGAGGCGATCGAGGCCGTCGGGGGCGAGGACCTGCTGCGCGTGGCGCGCCGCGTGATCCGGCTCGAGACGTCGACCGAGGCCGTGATCCGCCCCTAGTTCCTGCGGGCCTGGCTGGGCGAGTTCCTGCGGGCCTGGCGGGCGGGCTACTTCCTGCGGGCGCTCTTGATGACCACGGGCTCGACGGGGACGTTCTGCATGCCGCCCTGGGTCCCCGTCTTCACCGCGGCGATCTTGTCCACGATGTCCATGCCCTGCGTCACGCGGCCGAAGACCGCATAGCCGTAGTCGCGCCCGCCGTGGTTCAGGAAGTCGTTGTCCTTCACGTTGATGAAGAACTGCGCGGTGGCGCTGTCGACGACCTGGGTGCGCGCCATCGCGAGCGTGCCGCGCTGGTTCGTGAGGCCGTTGGCGGCCTCGTTCTTGATGGGCGCGCGTGTCGCCTTCTGGCTCAGCTTCGCGTCGAAGCCGCCGCCCTGGATCATGAAGCCCGGGATCACGCGGTGGAAGACCGTGCCGTCGTAGAAGCCGGCGTCCACGTAGGTGAGGAAGTTCTGCACGGTGACGGGCGCCTTCTCGGGGTCGAGCTCGATCTCGATCGTACCCTGGGAGGTCTCGAGGACGACCACGGGCTTGCCTCCTGTGCTCGTCGCGGCGCCGGCCGCGGCTGCGCCGGTCGACGCGAGCCCTGCAGCGAGCGCGAGGCAGAGCACGGTTCGCGGGATCATGGGCGGACTCCTGGATCTCGGGAGGGCGCATCGTATCCTGCCCGAGGCGCGCCCGCCAAGGCTGGTAGACTGCGCGCGCCATGCGCTGGCTCCTGCTCGCCGCGCTGCTCGCCGCCGCCGGCCCCGCCCTGGCGGACTCCGATGCCTCGACGGCGCCGGACCCGGCTGCGAGCGCGCCGAAGCTCTCGACCCGCGTGCGCGGCGAGTGGGCGATCGAGACGAACGGCAACCGCGCGGGCGACTCGCAGACGCTCGGGCTCGAGATCGAGCCCCAGATCCAGCTTCCGCTCCCGGACCACTTCGCGCTCGACGCGATCGGGCGGCTCCGACTCGACGCCTACGACCGGCTCGGCTTCACGGGCAACCAGGCGGTGGCCCCGATGACACGCGCCGCCCAGCTCGGGCAGAACGGCGACCTGGCGCTGCGCGAGCTCTTCGTCTCGGGCAGCGTCGGTCCGGTCTACCTGCGCCTCGGGAAGCAGCAGATCGTCTGGGGCCAGACGGACGGGCTCAAGCTCCTCGACGTGGTGGACCCGCAGGAGTTCCGCGAGTTCATCCTCCCCGACTTCGACGAGTCGCGCATCCCGCTCTGGACCGCCGACGCCGAGGTCCCGATCGGGAAGGCGCACCTCCAGCTCATCTGGGTGCCGGACCCGAGCACCGACGTGTTCCCCGACCCCGGCAAGCGCTTCGCGTTCACCACCCCGCTGCTGCTCGGGCCGCCCCCGCCTCCCGGCTTACCGGTGCGCGTGCGCCACGTCGACCGGCCGGACGACCCGATCTCCGACTCGGACGGTGGAGCCCGCCTCTCCGGCCGGTGGCACGGCTGGGACCTGACGGCGAACTACCTCTACCACTTCTCCGACATCCCGCTGCCCTTCCGCGACGTGTCGTTCGAGAACGGCGTTCCGAGCGCGGTGGTCCGGCCCGGCTTCGAGCGCACGCACCTCTTCGGCGGGAGCTGCAGCAGCGCCTTCGGCGACCTCACGGTGCGCTGCGAGCTGGCCTACAACCTCGACTTCCACTCGCCCGCCAAGAGCTTCTCGGATCGCAACGGCGTGGTGCGCGCCGACCAGCTCGATTACGTGATCGGCCTCGACTGGTACCACTTCGAGAACACGCTGCTCTCGCTCCAGATCTTCCAGAGCTGGGCGGTGCAGAACGCGTCGCAGCTCGTGCGCGACCCGCTCGAGGCGAACCTGACGCTGCTCGCGCGCCGCACCTTCCTGAACGAGCGCCTGACCCTCGAGACGATGTGGATCCAGAACCTGAACCGGGGAGACGGGCTGGTCCGCCCCAAGATCCGCTACGAGCTGCGCGACCGCCTCTTCGTCTGGCTCGGCTTCGACGTCTTCTACGGCAAGAGACGCGGCGTGTTCGGCGAGTTCGACGACAACTCCCGCGCGGTGCTCGGCTTCGAGTGGGGGATCTAGGGGGCCGCGAGCCCCGCCGGCTCGGCTCGTCCTCAGTCGCCGAGCGCGAGCCCGTCGCTGCGCGGGTCGCTGCCCCCGAGCTGCCAGCCGGTCTTCGGGTCGATGGCGATCGCCTGGACGCTCGACCAGTTGGAGTCCTCGACCTTCACCTGATGGCCCCGCCGGCGCAGGCCCTCGAGCACGTCGGCCGGGATCCACGGCTCGACGTAGAGCAGGTCCGGCACCCACTGGTGATGGATGCGCGGGAAGGCCACCGCCGACGAGACGTCCATCCGGTAGTCGAGGACGTTCAGGATCGAGAGCAGGACGGCGGAGATGATGCGCGGACCGCCGGGGCTCCCCGTCACCAGCCGCACCTTGCCGTTCTCGAGCACGATCGCGGGCGTCATGCTGGAGAGCGGGCGCTTGCCGGGCGCAACTGCGTTCATCCCGCGCGTGTCGACCAGCCCGAAGGCGTTCGGCTGGTTCGGAGCCACGGAGAAGTCGTCCATCTCGTCGTTCAGCACGATTCCCGTGCCCGACGCGGTGATGCCCGACCCGAAGATCAGGTTGATGGTCTGGGTGATGGCGACCGCGTTCCCGGCGGCGTCGGTGGCCGAGAGGTGGGTCGTGCCGCCGTCGTCGGGCGGCGGCACGCCGGGGCCCGCCACGTGGATCGCAACCTCGTCCTGGCCCCAGGTCCAGGGCGCCCGGCGCCACCGCGGCGGCAAGAGCTCGCTGCGAAGGCGCTCCGCGTACGCCTTCGAGACCAGGCCGGCGACCGGGACCGACACGAAGTCGGTGTCGCCGAGGTAGGCGGCGCGATCGGCGAAGGCGAGTTTCAGCGCCTCCGCCACGCGGTGCAGCGACGCCGAGGAGCCGGCGCCGAGCGGCGCGAGATCGAAGCCTTCGAGGATGTTCAGCGCCTCCACGAGGGCGATGCCGCCCGACGAGGGCGGCGGGAACGAGATCACCTGCCAGCCGCGATAGCGACCGCGGATCGGGTCGCGCAGCTTCGTCTGGTAGTGCGCCAGGTCCTCCGCGCGCAGGATGCCGCCGCGCCGCTGCACGTCGGCTTCGATGGCCTGCGCGATGGCGCCGCGGTAGAACGGCTCGGGGCCCTCGCGCGCCAGCAGGCGCAGCGTCGCCGCCAGGTCCTTCTGCACCAGCCACCAGCCCGGAGCAATGGGTGCGCCGGCCGGGCTCGCCGGCGGGAGCTGGATCCGGGCGGTCTCGGGAAAGCGCGCCGCCATCCCGGCGTCGCGCCAATGCGTCAGGATCGCGGCATGGCGGGAGCTGATCGGGAAGCCCTTGTCCGCGAGCTCGATGGCCGGCGCGAGCACCTGGGAGAGCGGAAGCGTCCCCCAGCGCTCGAGAGCGAGCGCGAGGCCCGCCACGAGGCCGGGCGTCGCGACCGCGAGCGGACCGACCTGCGACGCGTGCTCGGGAAGGCCGGGTGTCACGAACATGTCGCGCGTCGCGGCGGCGGGCGCCGTCTCGCGCGCGTCGAGCGCGACGTCGGTGCCGTCGGCCAGGTGCAGCAGGAGGAAGCCGCCTCCGCCGATGCCCGAGTGATAGGGCTCGGTCACGCCCAGGGCGAAGGCGGTGGCGACGGCGGCATCGACCGCGTTGCCCCCGGCGCGCAGCATGGCCACGCCCGCCTCGGTCGCGTGGCGCTCGGCGGCCACCACCATGCCGTGCTGCCCGACGGCGGGGGCGGTGGCGGCCCCGCGCGCCGGCGCAGCGACGACCACGGCCAGCAGCAGGGCCAGGACAACGCCCCACCGCGGGGCGGGTGACGGCGACATGGCGGCCACCGTATCACAGCCCTCGCTGCGACCCGGCGGCGGTTTGAATCAATGCGAGGCCGGGTCCGTCAATTCGATCGATGGGGCGCGCGTTCGGCCCCGCTCCCGCGATCACCGAGCTCCCCCAACAGCTCGGCGCATGCCGCGGGTCCGGGGCGCTCCGGGCCGCCCGTTCCTTCTCCCCCTCCGGAAGAGCGGCCCGGAGCACGCCGCCCCGTCACTCGTTGACTTCGCTCTGCTTCGCCTCGCTGCGCGCATCGGCCTACGGCCGATTGGGTTGCTGAGCTGCAGCACATCCTGATCGACTTCGCTCGCCTGCGGCTCGCTGCGCATCGGCCTACGGCCGATTGGGTTGCTGAGCTGCAGCACATCCTGATCGACTTCGCTCGCCTGCGGCTCGCTGCGCGCGCCCTTCGGGCGCTTGCGGGATGATCCAGACGATCCGGCTGCCTCGGAGAAGACGGGGGGTCAGCGCGCGGGCCGGCCGGTGCGGGTCTCGACGAGGGCGCCGGCGGTCTGGTAGTAGGCGATCGCGTCGGCGACCCGCGCCGGGTCGACGGGGAGCGGGCGAAGGGCGCCGGAGCGGCGATCCCACTCGTACACCGCCTGCTGTCGGACCGGCTTCAGCACCACCAGCCGGCCCGGAGTCAGGTAGCCGAGCGTCTCGTAGGTCGAGAGAAGCGCGCGCTCGTCGCCGGGCCCCATGTGCAGCACGTCCTTCCCGTAGAACGCGCTGTCGTAGTGCCAGTTCAGCAGCGCGAGCAGCGTCGGCGCGAAGTCGATCTGGCTGCTCAGCCGGTCGACGCGGCGCGGCGCCAGGAGGGCGGGCGCGTAGAGGATCAGCGGGATCGCGTAGCGCGGAACCGGCAGGTCGGCGCGGCCGGTGCTGCTGGCGCAGTGGTCGGCCACGATCGCGAAGACGGTGTCGGCGAACCAGGGCCGCGTGCGCGCCTCGGCGAAGAAGCGCCCGATCGCGTAGTCGCTGTAGCGCACCCCGCCGTCGCGGTTCGTGTGGGAGGGGATGTCGATGCGGCCCGCCGGGTACGTGAAGGGCCGGTGGTTCGAGGTCGTCATCACGAAGTGGTAGAACGGGCGGCCGGCCGCGTACGCGCGGTCGGCCTCGGCGAGCGTCCAACCGTACAGGTCCTCGTCGCTGGCACCCCAGGCGTTGGCAAAGGCGAGGCTCGCGGCGGGCGCGCTGGCGCGGTCCACGACGCGGAACCCGTGCCGCGAGAAGAACGGCGCCATGTTGTCGAAGCCGCCGTAGCCACCGTAGAGGAAGACCACGTCGTAGCCGCGCTCGGCGAAGAGCTCGCCGATCGACGGCAGCCCGTCGGGCTCCGGGCGCTTCAGGATCGACTCGCCAGGGGTCGGCGGCAGCGAGAGCGCGAGCGCCTCCATGCCGCGCACCGTGCGCGTGCCGGTCGCGTAGAAGTTGGTGAAGAGGACGCCCTGGTCCGCGATCGCGTCGAGCTCCGGCGTGAGGCCGGTCCGGCGCCCGAACGCGCTCAGGTACTTCGCGCTCAGGCTCTCGACCGTGATCTGGATCACGTTGTAGCGGCGCTCCGCGCCGGCGGGCTCGATACGCCGGCGCAGGTCGCGCGGGTCGTCGGAGAGGAAGCGGCCCGCATCGGTGCGCAGGAGCTCCCGCATCGTCCGGAACGCCGCGTCCCCTTCGAGGGTCGGGTAGAACGCCGGGTAGGAGAGGTCGCGCGTGCGCAGCGCGGCGAAGAACGCGTGGATGCCGTTGCGCGCCAGCTCCTGCTCGTATCGGTTCTCGAAGCCCGTGAGGGTGCGGTCGTCGAGCGCCCATGCAAAGGCGAGGGGAACGAGCAGGGCGGCGCCGCCGGCCGTGAGCCGGCCGCGGAGCGGGGTCGCGGAGGCGAGCCACGCAGGGAGCCAGCGGCTCCTCTCGAGCAACCACACCAGCACGGCCGCCGCCGGGACCAGCGCGCCGAGCAGCCGCGCAACCGGGTACGACTCCCGGACGTTGTCGAGCACCTCGCGCGTGTACACCAGGTAGTCGACCGCGATGAAGTTGAACCGCGTGCCGAACTCACCCCAGAACAGCCACTCGGCGACCGCCACGAAGAGCAGGGCGTAGGCGAGCGCGAAGAAGCCTGCGCGGGCGAGCGCGCCGTGCAGGCGGCTCGCGAAGATCCGCTGCGGCAGGAGCACGAGCACCAGCACGGCCGGGATCGCCAGGTAGGACGCGACGGCGAGGTCGTAGACGAAGCCGGCGCCCAGCAGCGCGGCGAGCGCCGCGGGAGTCGGCTCGAGCGAGGCCCGCGCGCGCCAGAGGAGCGCCAGCCGTGTGGCAGTCGCAACGCCGACGGCCAAGGCCGCGACGAGCGCGGCGCCCGCGAGCCGATGGGACAGGATGCGGCGAGCGGGCGAGCTCGGGGCGGCGGCGGGCGGGCTCACGGATCCTCGAGCGACAGGGCGTCGACTGTAGGCATAGTCGCGGAGCGCCTCAACGGATACTCTCCGCGCTCCACCAGGAGGCCGCCCCCCGGCGCCAAGTCCGATGAGGTACCTGATCTTCCTGATCGCCGCGGCGCTGCTGCTCTCGGAGGCGGCGCTGCGGGTTTTCGACCCGCTCGGCGCGTCGTACCTCTTCGAGATGCATCGCTACACGAGGATGGTGCAGAGCGATCCGCGCTTCGCCTACATCCAGCGCCCCCACCTGCACGAGACCTTCCAGGGTGTCGAGGTCACGACCAACGGCGAAGGGCTGCGCGGCCCCGAGTTCGCGCTGAGCAAGCCGCCCGGCACCTTCCGGGTCCTGATGCTCGGCGACTCGGTGGTGTTCGGCTGGGGCGTCGAGTATCCGCAGACGTTCGCGTCGCTGCTCCAGGCGTCCTGGGGCCGACAGGGCGTCGACGCCGAGGTGATCTCGGCGGCGGCCTGCTCCTGGAACACACGCACCGAGTACGAGTTCCTGAAGGCGAAGGCGCTCGCGTATCAGCCGGACCTGGTCGTGCTGGTGATCGTCGACAACGATACCGAGGTGAAGCGAGAGGGATACACGGAGATCGCGCGAGAGAAGCCCGAGAAGGACCGGCTGCGCGAGCTCTGGGAGGACCTGCAGCGCAACCTGTTCCGGCACAGCCGCCTCGCAGCGAACGTCCGACTGGTCCTCGAGAGGCACCGCGGGGACCCGGGCAGGCCCTCCGAGATCGAGCGCTCGCCCGGCTGGCAGGACGCCCGGCTGGCGCTCGACGGCATCGTCGCGCTGTGTCGCGAGCACGGCATCGACCTGGTCGCGTACCTCTTCCACTCCGACCAGAACCCCTCGAGGGTGGGATCCCTGCCCCTCTACGAGGCGCACCTGCGCGACCTCGGCGTGCCCACGTTCTCGATGCCCGACGCGCTGTTCTCGGCCAACGGCGCCTTCCGCAACTCGCCCACCGACCCGCACCCGAACGCGCGCGGGCACGCTTTGATCGCCGCGATCATGGAGAGGGATCTCGAGCCGCGGATCGCGCGACGGCGCCGGCGCATGCAGGACGCCGTCGCCGCGCCGTGAAGGCCCGCTCAGATCCGCACCTCCTTCCACGCGCCGTTGCGGAAGCGCCAGCCGAGCGCGACGGCCAGTGCGAGGATGAAGAGGAACTCGGCGTACCACGCGCCCACCACACCGCGTCCCAGCACGATCGCGAACAGGTAGGCGAACGGCAGCCGCACCACCCACGCGAGCCCCGTCTGCACCAGGAACGGCCAGCGCGTGTCGCCGGCGCCGCGGAGCGCGCCGCCCGTCACGATCTGCAGCGCATCGAAGAGCTGGAACGCGGCCCCGAGCGCCAGGAGCGGGCGACCGAGGCGCAGCACCTCCGGGTCGTCGATATACATGCCGAGGAGCGCCTCCGGCGCCAGCACGAAGACCGCCGCCACGACGACGGCGAGCGCGATCGCGAGCCCGACCGCCGACCTCACGCTGCGCACGGCCGCCGCGAGGTCGCCGGCTCCCTTGTAGCGGCCCACCAGGGTCGTCGCGGCCAGGCCGATCCCGATCGCCTGCATGAACGAGATCGAGAGCAGCGAAATCATCGCCTGGTTCGCCGCCATGGAGGCGTTGCCCATGCGCGCCACCAGCGTGGTGAAGATGGCGAAGGCGCTCATGTCGAGGATCCACTGGCCGCCGATCGGCGCGCCCGTGCGGAGGAATCGGCGGATTTCGGGCGCGCTCGGCCGCACCGGCTGCGTCGCGTAGCGCTGCGCGACCGACGGCCGCAAGAGCCCAACCGCGAGCACGAGCACTCCGATCCACTCGGCGGTCGACGTCGCCAGGCCGGCCCCGGCCACGCCCCAGGCGGGGAGCCCGAGGTGGCCGAAGACGAGCGCCCACGCCAGCAACGCGTTCGCCGCGTTGGCGACGAGGGTCGCGATCAGCGGCGTTCGCGTGTCGCCGAGACCGCGAAAGAACGACGCCAGCACCATCCACACGCCGAGCCCTGCGACGCCGAGGGGTCGCATCCGCGCGTAGGAGAGCGCGTACGAGCGCAGCTCGTCGGTCGTCCCCATCACCCGCCACAGCGGATCGGCGAGCGCGACGAACCCGAGCGTCGCGAGCGCGAGCGCCGGCACGACGGCGTAGAGGCCCTGCCAGGCCCACGGGCCGCAGGCCGCCTCGTCGCCGGCGCCGTGCGCCTGCGAGACGAACGTCTGGACGCCGGTGGCCGTCCCGCTGAAGAAGCTCATCACCGTCCAGAGCCAGATGCCAGCGAAGCCGAGCGCTCCGAGCGGGGCGGCGCCCAGATGGCCGACGAAGATCGAGTCGACCACGTTCATCACCGTCTGGGACATCTGGGTGAGCACGATCGGGTACGCGAGCCACGCGACCTCGCGCACGCCCCCGGAGCGGGCAGGCGCGTGCGAGGCGGCGCTGGCTGCGATCGGAGTGGCCATGGGAAGCTCCAGAACGCCGGAGGCCGCGGGCGCTTTCGCATCCGCGGCCTCCGGGGTGGGCCCTCTGGCTCACTCACTTCATGGGCGGATGCGATGGAGGCGATCGACGCCGACCCGCTGCGGCGCGCTCCGGGGCGCGCCCCCGAGATCGGCGGTCGCGTTGGCACTGGGGATGTTGTGCATGCTGCAGGCCTCTCGCAGGACGCCTGGATACCACAGCTTCCCGCGCCGGGGCAAGGGCGATCCGACCCCCCTCGGTGATATCGTCCGGGACGAGCGGAGGCTCCGATGATCCCCACCCTGCCCTTCGGCCGCACCGGCCACGCGAGCACGCGGCTCGTCTTCGGCGCAGCCGCCCTCGCCATGGTGAGCCAGTCCGAGGCCGACCGCGGCCTCGACGAGATCCTCGCCGCCGGCGTGAACCACATCGATACGGCGGCCTCGTACGGCGACTCGGAGCTGCGCATCGGACCCTGGATGGCGCGCCACCGGCGCGACTTCTTCCTCGCCACCAAGACGGGAGAGCGCAGCTACCGCGGCGCGCGCGATCAGATCCGGCGATCGCTCGATCGGCTGCGCGTCGACTCGGTCGACCTGCTCCAGCTCCACAACCTGGTGAAGCCCGAGGAGTGGGAGCAGGCGATGGGACCCGACGGCGCGCTGCGCGCCGCCGTCGAGGCGCGCGAAGAGGGGCTCGTGCGCTTCCTCGGCGTCACGGGACACGGGACGCGCGTTGCCACCATGCATCTGCGGAGCCTCGAGCGCTTCCCGTTCGACTCGGTGCTCCTCCCGTACAACCCCTCGATGATGCAGGACGCCGAGTACGCGCGGGACTTCGAGCGCCTGCTCGGCGCCTGCCGCGCGCGCGACGTCGCGGTGCAGACGATCAAGTCGGTGGCTCGCCGGCGCTGGCCCGAGGGCGCGACCCCGACCCACACGACCTGGTACGAGCCGCTGACGGATCCTGCGGCGATCGAGCGCGCCGTGCACTGGGCGCTCGCGCGCTCCGGCGTCTTCGTCAACAGCGCGAGCGACCTTCGCCTGCTCGGCCCCATGCTGCGCGCGGCCGCCTCGTTCCGCGCCGCGCCGGACGCGGCGGAGCTCGGCCGCGCGGGCGCATCGCTCGACACCGAGCCGCTCTTCATCCGCGGCTACTCCGCGACCGCTTGACCGGCTCCGCGGCTCCGACCCATCTACCGACGGTGTGTGGGGTCGCGTGTCGGCTCGCTCGGCCGGCGGCGCATGCCCCACTTGCGGAATTCGAGAGCCGCCTCCGACACTTGAGCCGGTAGCGCACTCGTCTGTCGACACGGCACGAGGCAGCCGGTCGAACGGCTCGAATCTTGCGCTCGCCACCAACCGGAGGAACTCGCCACTAACCCGGCAGTGGAGATCGGGAGGGTCGCTTCGGGCGTGGAGTACAAGAAGACGTCGGCTACCTGGCTTCCGATCATCTTCTCGAGCCTCGCTCTCCTGGCTGGCGGGGCTCAGGGAGCCCTCATCTTCGACTCCGGGGTCGTGGGGTTCGCCGCCAGTGGAACGCAGTTCGGCCGGGTATCGCGCGACGGTGTTGCAAGCGA
Source organism: Myxococcota bacterium (assembly GCA_035506135.1). Taxonomy (GTDB): domain Bacteria; phylum Myxococcota_A; class UBA9160; order UBA9160; family PR03; genus DATJPY01. Next base: position 37,802 of record DATJPY010000043.1, read on the forward strand.
CTGGAGCGGCCCGAAGGCCTTCCCGGGCGTCATCGGCGCGCCCACGGCGAGAGGCTACGAACTATTCGCCGTGGACGTCGGGCCCTATCCATTCATCCAGATCACCCTCGACGACCCGGCAGTGGCCTTGTTCGGCGCTGCGTATCTCGATGCATACACCCCGGTGAACAGCGCGCCCAACTATGGGCTGGATCTGGGCTACCTCGGCGACGCCGGAACGAGTGAGCCCTTTGGCAACCCGAGCTTCTTCCAGGTCGCCGTGTCGCCGAACTCCCAGCTCCTGATCGCCATCACCGAACTCAATCCGGGCGGCGGATCGGGCCAGCCCCTCCATCTGCTGGTCGAAGGCTTCTTCGATACGGCGTACAACGACACTCCCGAGCCCGCTACGGGACTCATGGTTCTCTCCGGACTGACAGGCTTCGCCCGCGCTGCGAGGCGTCGCTCCGCTCCGCCAAGCGACTCGGCAAACGCTTCTTCGACGAGATGAGGATCGTTCTGTGACGAACTCGCGGGCTCGCTCCAGTCTTGGCGTCACCGGGATCCTGCTCACCCTCCTCCCTCTTTCCGCCTGCGTGCCGGACGACATCAGCCCCGAGGCGTTGCAGCAGATGCGCGAGCTCCTCGCGGAGAAGGACGCGCGCACGCCGGCCCAGCGACGGCTGGGATCGTCGCTGCTCTACGCCATGAAGGCGCTCGACGGACAGCCAACCCTCCCCGATGCGGCGAACGGCGTCGACACGACGGGGGATGGCGCTCTCGTCGATCTTCGCGTGACATCGACACCCGCGGTGCTGACCGCGATCGCGCAGGCAGGGGGCATGGTCCTCTACGCCGCTCCCGGAAGCCAGACGATTCGAGCACGCGTTCCGCTCGCGCAGATCGAGGCCCTGGCCGAAGCGCCGACGGTTCTATCCATCGAGCGGGCATCCCAGGCCCGTGTCGGCGGTCAGGCCTTCACCTCGGCTTCCCAGCCGATCCAAGGCTCGCTGACGACCCAGGGCCTCATCTCCCACGCAGCCAACGCCGTTCAATCCTCCGGGATCGATGGCTCGGGCGTACGAGTCGGCGTGCTCTCCGATTCCGCCGAGGCCACGTCCTTCCTCATCTCGACCGGAGACCTCCCCGCGGACACCACGATCGTGCAGGACATCCTCGGTGGGCCGGGGTCGAGCGAAGGCTCCGCCATGATGGAGATCGTTCACGACCTGGCGCCCGGAGCCCAGTTGTTCTTCGCGTCTGCGTTCAACGGACCGGACAGCTTTGCCGACAACATCCGTACGCTGCGGAACACCTACGGTTGCGACGTGATCGTGGACGACACCGAGTACACAGCGGCGGATCCTCCGTTTCAGGATGGAGTGATCGCGCAAGCGGTCAACGACGTGACCGCATCAGGTGCGCTCTACCTCTCGGCAATCGGCAATGAAGGGAACGCGACATCAGGTACGTCGAGCGTCTGGGAAGGTGACTTCGTCAGCGCAGGAACGAGCGCGCTGCTCCCGGGCTACACGCTGCACAGCTTCGGCGCGCAGAGCTTCAACAGGCTGCTCGCCACGGCGGGAGCGGTCGAACTCTTCTGGTCGGATCCCCTCGGCGCGTCCAGCAACGACTACGACCTCTTCGTTCTCAACGCGGCCGGTACGGCCGTGCTGGCCGCATCCACCAACATCCAGTCCGGATCGCAGGACCCGTTCGAGGAGATCTTCTCGTCGGCGGCGGTCCTTCCAGCGAACGCGCGCATCGTGATCGCCGCGAAGACCGGCGCCGCTCCGCGCGCCCTTCACCTGGAGAACTTCTTTGGCGAGAGACTGCAGATCGCCACGCCGGGTCGCACGCGCGGCCACGCGGCGGCCTCGAGCGCCGTGAGCGTGGCTGCGGTCAATTGGAACAGCGCGCGCACCGGCACGCGCCCCTTCGTGGGCGGGCCCGCGAACCCGACGGAGATCTTCAGCTCCGACGGACCGCGTCGCATCTTCTTCGACGCCGCCGGGACGGCGATCACGCCCGGCGATCTCTTGTTCGGCACGAACGGCGGCGCGCTTCTCGTGAAGCCCGACCTCGCAGCCGCCGACGGCGTGACCACGCGCACCCCGGGCTTCAGCCCCTACTTCCATACGGGGGCGGCGGCCGCTCACGCAGCGGGCATCGCAGCGCTCATCAAGTCCGCGAAGCCGTCCCTCACCCCGCAGCAGATTCGCGACGCGATGACGTCCACCGCTCTGGACATCCGGGACGCGGGAATCGATCGCGATTCGGGGTACGGAATTCCCATGGCACCGCCCGCTGTCGATGCCGCTCTGCGATAGAGACAGGGGGGCGGAGCCGCTGGCTCTCGCGCTCCGCTCGCTCGCCAGGGCGCCGATCGCCCTCGCGGTCGCCGGCCTCCTGGCCGCCGCGCTGGTCGCCGCGTGCCGGGGAATCCCGACCTTTCTGATCGATCCCGACCTCGACGGCGACGGCGTCGTGTCTCAGGCCGACGTGGATCTCGCGGTCTCGTGCCTCGGCCAGGAATTTCCGCTCCCCACCATCACCTACGACTACGGCGGCTGCCCGCTGCGACCGCCGGCCGACACGACCGGCTGCGCCGCCGCCGACGTCGACCGCGACGGCGTCGTGACGCAGCAGGACGTCGACGCCGTGGCCGCCCATCTCGGCGAGCGGGTGTGCAACGGCGCGACTGAGCTCTGCGATCGCCGCTTCGACGAGGTCGCCTACGCGACGACGCACAACGCGATGTCGGCGCGCTTCGATCCCTACGACTACTCGATCGTCGTGAGCAATCAGTGCTCCGGCGTGCCGACGCAGCTCCAGGATGGCATCCGGGCGCTGATGCTCGACTTCCACCTCTACGCTCCCCCCGGAACCGACACCCCGGATCTCTATCTCTGTCACGAGGACTGCGACTTCGGCGCGCAGCTCCTGGTCGACGGGCTCGGCGAGATCCGCGACTTCCTCGCCGCGCATCCAGCGGAGGTGATCTCGCTCATCATCGAGACCGACGCCGATACCGGCGACATGGAGGACGCCATCCGCGACGCGTTCGACGCGAGCGGGCTCACTCCCTACACCTACGTGCAGACGCCGGGCGCTCCGTGGGCGACGCTCGGAGACATGATCGCGTCGAACCAACGCCTGGTCGTGCTCACCGACGACTCGACTCCGCATGCCCGCTGCGACGCCGACGGCAGGCCGTGTCCCTGGTACCAGTATCTCTGGGCGAGCCTCGCCTTCGAGACTCCCTACACGTTCCTGCGAGCGTCGGACTTCACGTGCCACAACAACCGCGGCCAGCCCGGCAACGATCTCTTCATCCTGAATCAATTCATCACGAGGAACACCGGCGCCCCGAGCTACGCGCGGGTGGCGAACGGCGACTTCCTGCTCGACTCGCGCGCGCGCGACTGCTGGGCCTACCAGGGCCGCATCCCGAACTTCGTGACGGTCGACTTCTACGAGATCGGAGGCGTCCTGCGCAGCGTGAACCTGCTGAACTATCTCTGGGGCCAGACGGGAGGCATCGCCCCCTAGGAGGAGCCGCGGCGACTCCGGGACCGCATGCCAGCCGCGCGCTGGACGTTCGGCCGGGGGCTCCGTTAGAGTCACCCCTCCGTGGCCCGGTAGCTCAGTTGGTAGAGCACCGCACTGAAAATGCGGGTGTCGCCAGTTCGATTCTGGCCTGGGCCACCATCTTCCCCCAAGATCTTCACGCCTTGCGCGCTTGGCGAGCTCCCCGCACGCGCGCGCATCCCAGTGCGGCGAGCGCCGCGGCGGCGGCAGCCGCGAGCGCGGCCGTGTCCGGCTCCGGGGTGTAGACGGCGAGGGCGGACGCGCTGCTGCCGTCCGGGAGCGTAGCGGCAACGTGATCGAACCCGAACTCGGTGATCTCGATGATCCGAGGTGGAATCGAGCCCGCGTCGACCACGAATACCGGAAACGGATGGAACAAGACGTCGGGCTCCGCCGCGATCGACAGGGCGATCGGCCCGGGACACGCCAGGTTGCCGCCCGTCTGCACCGCCGCAAGGCCGCTGAAGTCGCTCGCCGGCGGTGTCAGGCTCCCCCCGAGGTGGAAGTAGAAGACGCCGCTGTACTCCGATGGGCACGAGGCGTATTGGAGCGAGAGGTACAGGTCGTCGCCGTAGAATTGGTCGGCCGGATCCCAGCCGAGACCCTGAAGCGAGGTCTGCGGCACGGTCCACCACTCGCTCATCGCATTGCCGTCGTAGAGCAGGATCTTCTGGCTGGTCTCGACGAAGACGTCGAGCGGGTCGCCCCCGCCCGGATCGCGGACCGCGACGAAGCTCCCGACCGCGAACTCGTCCTGCGACGGGTACGCCGCCAGCAGCGACGCCGTGCCACCGAGGAGGTTGCGCTCGATCTCGTGCACCTCCCCCTGCTCGGAGACGAAGAGCGTGCGGAACGCGCCGAATCCGGGAGCGCGCGGGCTCATCGCGAGCCCGGTCGGACCGGGACCGAGGGTGAGCGAGCCCTGCGAGGACTCCTGCAGCGCCGCCTGGCGGCCGCTCACGGGATCGATCAGCACGAAGGAGGGCGTGTTCCCGTTCAGGACCACGATCTCGCCGGTCGCGGGGTCGACGGCGATCGATCGCGGCTGGGTGTTGAGCAGGTTGGTCCCGTTCGGCGAGAAGACGTCGACGGCTCCATTGCTCGGGTCGACGTCCAGGACCCGGTTGTTCTGCCCATCGAGGACGAGCAACTCGCCGGTCTTGAGCGCCCCGGCGTCGAGCGCCGCGAGAAGGATCAGGACGGGCGGAATCGCGCCGGCCGCCCACTTCGACATTCGCATGGATCTCCCCCCCAAGGATCGCCGCGCAGGCGAACCGGAGGGATTCTACTAAGGAACCTGGGCACCGCCCCGCGGCGCGCTCGCCTCGCTCGAAGCGCCCTCTCGCACCGTCGCCAGCGCGAGCGCCTCTCGCGCGTCGGCCCGGCCCGGCGCGCGGCGAAGCGCCTCGCGCAGATGCGCCTCGGCCTCGCCCGGCCGTCCGAGCAGGAGCAGCGAGCGGCCGAGGCCGACCTCCGCGTCGACAGCGTCCGGCTCCTGCTCGAGGATGCGCGCGTAGTAGCGCGCCTCCTCCTCGTGGCGGCCGGCGGCGCCGAGCGCCGCAGCGCCGTTGTAGAGCGCGTCGACGTGTCCCGGCTCGAGTGCGAGCGCCTGCGCGAATGCGCCGATCGCCTCGTTCAATCGAGCGGACGAGTCCGCGCGGCCCTCCGCCGCGGTCAGGAAGAGGACGGCCCCCAGGGTGTTGTAGGCGTCCGCGAGGTTGGGCACGAGCCGCACCGCCTCGCGCGCCAGCGGCACCGCCTCCTCGTTCCGGCCCCGGGACGAGAGGTAGTTGGCGAGGTTGAGATACGCGTTCCACGCCTCGGCGTTCTTCGCGATCGTGTCGCGGTAGAGCACCTCGAGATCGCGGTAGACGTGGGCCTGGACGAAGGTGAGTGCGCCGAGCACCGCGAGGAGCGCGATCGCGGCGCCGTGCGTCGCGGAACGCAAGCGCGGCCCGAGCGCGGCGGCGCCCTCGGTCCAGCCCGCGGCGAAGAGCGCGAGCAGGGCGGTGCTCGCGTGGTACTGGAAGTGATCGGCCACGTAGGAGTAGCGGAAGGGAAAGACGTCGAAGAAGCCAAGCGCCGGGAACAGGACCCCGGCGAAGAGCAGCACGGCCGCGAGCGGGCCGCGTCCGATGCGCCGGCGCGCCAGCCACAGCGCCGCGACGAGCGCCACCACGGCGAGCGGGAAGGCGAGCTGCCACAGCGCGGCCGGGTCGATCCGCCAGCGCGGGTAGAAGAAGATGAGGGGGTGCGGCCAGAGGAGCTTGCCGGCGTAGAACCAGAGCGCGCGGCCGGCGAGCACCACGCGCTCCAGTGGTCCGAGCGCCCACGCCGCTCCCGTCGCGCCTACGTGATGCCGCTCGAGCCATGCCGTGTGGAGGCCCGCGACGGCACCCAACGCGAAGAACGGCACGAGCGGCGCGACGTCGCCCGCGCGGAGCCGACCCCGGCGCCACCAGAAGAGGACGAGGATCACGGCGGGAAGCGAGCAGACCACCGTCTTGCTGAGGAGCGCTCCGACGAAGAGCGCGAGGGAGAGGGCGTAGAAGCGCCACGCCGGCGGGTCCGTTCGCGCCTCGGGCTTGGGAGGGGCGAAGCGCAGATAGCTGGCGAGCGAGCCCAGCGCGAGCGCGAGCGACAGCACGTTCTTCCGCTCGGTGATCCAGGCCACCGACTCCGTCATCACGGGATGGACGGCGAACAGCGCCGCGGCGAACAGGGAGCCCGGCACGCGCAGCCGCCGCAGCACGTGCCAGAGCAGGAGCGCATTCACGGCGTGCAGCGCGACGTTCGTCGCGTGATAGCCGCGCGCATCCAGCCCCCAGAGGTGGTACTCGAGCCAGTAGCTCGTGTGGACCAGCGGGTAGTACTGGGGCAGCGCCAGCGGATCGAGCCAGATGTGCGCCAGCCCCGCCGCGTTCCTCAGCTCGGGGTTCTGCGTCACGTACTGATCGTCGTCCCAGACGAAGCCGCCCTGCCGGAGCGGCAGGTAGATCACGAACGGTGCGAGCAGCAGGAAGGCGCTCGCGAGCAGGTCGCGCCGGCGCGTGGCCATGATCCGGATCGTATCGAAGAGAACGCCCCCCTCGTGGAAGACACGAGGGGGGCGTTCGGACAGGACCGAGGTGAAGTGCGGACTAGGTCCGCCGCTTCCTGGATGCGATCGCGAGCCCCGTCACTCCGATCGCCATGAGCGCGAGCGTCGCCGGCTCGGGAATGAACGCGAAGCCGACGAGCGTACCCGTCGCCGTCGCATTCAGGACGACGCCGCTGAGATCGATGTGCACGGGCATGTTGATCGGGACGACGAGCTTGTAGTTGCCGCCGCCCATATCGGTGATCGAGCCGGCCGCGGCGTTGATGTTGACGGCGTTGATCGGACCGGTCTGCCCGATCCCGTCGCCGATGCCGGTGGTGCTCGCGGAGACCGAATCGAAGTTCGTGGTCGAGTCGGCGATCCCGACGGTGACCGCGTTCGAGAGGAAGGAGGTTCCCGAGATCGCGGTCGCGAGGCTGCTCAGATCGTACGAGACGTTGCTGAACGAGATGTACCCGACGTTGATGCTGATGATCGAGACGCTCGCGTTCACCCGCGCCCCGAAGACCGCGGGAGCGGTGGTCGTTGCGGTGAAGCTGCCAGCCGTGTTGGTCGCGTCCGTCGCGGACGTGCTGAAGACCGCGGGGTTCGGCCGGTAGCTCCCGGTGTTCACGCCGGTGAGGCTGGACTGGCCGCCCAGGAACTGGATGCTCGAGATCCCGGCCCCGATGTCGGTCGCGAGCGCACCGTCCACCGGCGAGCTGTTCGTCGTCCACGTGGTGTTGTTCTGATTCCGCAGGCGCATGGTCGCCGTCAGCGTCCCGAGCGTCGTGTTTTGGTCCGGGATCGCCAGGGTGAACGAGCTCTGGCTCGGATCGATATCCCAACTGACCATGAACGCGGAGCTAGGAGAGGCGAGTAATCCGAAGCCGATGCAGGTCGCCAACGCGGCCAGCCGATCTCGAGATACACGAGTCATGAGGGCTCCTTCCCAGTAAGCCGCCCGCCGCAGGAATGAGACAGCACGCCTGTGGCTGATCGCCGCAGACTGCAAACCCCATACCGGCCGGTAGAAAACTCGCAACATGGCGATTTCATTACAGAAGCGAAATCAGCCGGCGAGCCTCGACCTCGCCGGGGTGGAACGGCCCTTCCCAAAGGACGGAAAAGTCGTTCCGTTCGCCGGGCCGGGAGCCTACCGACGTCTGTGTCGTAACCGGCCCTCAGCCTCCGATACGCTGTGACGCCGTGCCGGCCTCGGAGCCCGTGCTGACGAAGCGTCCGATCGCGGGGCTCCTCCCCCTCGGCTGGGGCGTCGCCGTCGCCGCCCTCGTCGCCGGAGCGCTGCTCTCCTACACGCCAGCCTTCCACGCCGACTACATCCGCTTCGACGACACGGGGTACGTCCAGGGGAACCCTCACGTCGCGAGCGGCTTGCGGCTCGAGAACATCCGCTGGGCGCTGACGACGTACGAGCAGTCGAACTGGCACCCGCTGACGTGGATCAGCCACATGGTGGACGTCGAGATCTTCGGCGTCGGGCCGGCCGGTCCGCACGGGGTGAACATCGCCCTGCACGCCGTCAACGCGGCCGTGCTGTTCCTGGTCCTGCGTGCGCTGACCGGTGCGGCGCTCCCGAGCCTCCTGGTCGCGAGCCTCTTCGCGGTGCACCCGGCCAACGTCGAGTCGGTCGCGTGGATCTCGCAGCGCAAGACGCTGCTCTCGACCTTCTTCGCCCTGCTCGCCATCGCGGCCTACGCCCGCTACGTCCGGCGCGGCGGGCGGCGACCCTACCTCGGAAGCCTCGGGCTCCTCGCGCTCTCGCTCTTGTCGAAGCCGATGTTCGTGACGCTCCCGTTCGGGCTCCTGCTGCTCGACTACTGGCCCCTCGAGAGGCCGGCGTTCGCGCCGGGACCCGGTGGCGGGGTGTCGCTCGGCGCGCTGGTCCGGGGCTGGTGGAGGCTCCTGCCCGAGAAGATCCCCCACGTCGTCCTGTGCGGCCTGCTCTCCCTGGTCACGCTCGACGCGCAGCGCAACGCGATGTCGACGCTGAACCACTACTCCGTCGGCGCGCGCCTGGCGAACGTCGCGCTCTCGTACGTGCGCTACCTCGCGATCTACTTCGCGCCCCGGCGCCTCGCGGTGTTCTACCCCCTCTTCCCCGAGTCGACGACCGCGAGGGAGGTGGTCGGCGCCGTGGCCCTCCTCGGCGTGCTCACGGTGGTGCTGGTCCGTGGCGGGCTGCGCCGGCGCTACCTGCTCGTCGGGTGGCTCTGGTTCCTCGGGACCCTGGTCCCGGTCATCGGGCTCGTGCAGGTCGGAATGCAGTCGATGGCCGACCGCTACGCCTACGTCCCGTTCTGGGGTCTCTCGATCGCCTGTGTGTGGTCGCTGCGCGACATCTTCGCGGCGCGCCTCCGAGCGCCCGCCGCACGGGCGTCGGCCGCGGCCGTCGCGGGGGGGATCCTCGCCGCCCTGTGCGTGCTGACGTATCGCCAGGCGGAGAAGTGGCACGACGCGATCACGCTCTTCCAGAGCGCGATCGAGAACACCGACGGGAACTGGCTCGCGCACGGCGCGCTGGCCGAGCGCTACTACGCACAGGGCGATCTCGAGAAGACCGTCGAGCAGAGCGTCGAGGCGGCGAAGTACAACCGCAACCTGGGGACCATCCGCAGCACGTACGGCCTCGCGCTGCACGACCTGGGCAAGCCGGACCTCGCCCTCGAGCAGTTCGACCTCGCGGCGCAGCAGGAGCCCGACAACCCGCTCGGGCTGATGAACCTCGGCTGGCTTCACGTGGAGCGACATCAGTACGAGCTCGCCATCGGCGAGCTGGAGAGCGCCGCAGCGAAGGTCAACGACGGGACGCCCCTCTACACGCAGAAGATGATCTACGCCAACTGGGCCACCGCCCTCGCGAGGCTCGACCGGCTCGCCGCCGCGCGCGAGAAGTACGAGCTGGCGCTCGCGATCGAGCCGGGCAACCCGGACCTGCTGCGCGACGCGGCACGCGTGGACATCGAGCTGAACGATCCGGCGCGGGCGATCGAGCGGATGCGACGCGCCCTCGAGACGGACCCGCGCGACGCGGACGCCGCGTACCTGCTGGCGAGCGCGACCGCCCTGCAGGGCGGCGACGCCGAGGCGCTGTTCCGCCGGGCCTGGGAGCAGGATCCCGCCCACGCGCTCGTGACCGTGGACCTCGCGCGGACGCTCGCCCGCCAGCGGCGCGATCCGGACGCGCTCCGCCTGCTCCAGATCGTGCTCGCGCTCGATGCCGCCCCCGCCGACGATCCGGCCCGTCGCGTCGCTTCGTCCGCGCACGCCGAGCTCGGCGAGATCGCGCTCGATCGAGGGGATCCCGCCGCAGCCGTCGCGTCGCTGGACCGCGCCGTCGCGATCTGGCCCGACGACTACGACGCGAACAGTCGCCTCGCGTTCCTGCTGGCGACGGCCACCGATCCCGCGCTGCGCGATCCGCCCCGCGCCGTGGCGCTGGCCGAGCGCGCCGCCTCGGAGCGACGCGAGTTCGCGTCGCTCAGCACGCTCGCCGCAGCATACGCGGCGGCGGGGAGGCTCCCCGCCGCGCTCGACACCGCCCGCCAGGGCCTCGAGCTCGCGTCGAAGGCGGGCGACCCGCATGCCGCCGCCGCGCTGCAGCGGCAGATCGAGATCTACTCCCGCAGCCAGAGCGCGTTCAGCGACTCGACGCCCCGCTGAGCTCGAGCGCGCGCCCGCCGAGATAGGCGCTGCGCTGGCGCTGGAGGCGCGCCGCCAGCTCGGCGTCGCCCAGCGCGTGGGCGCGCTCGATCGCGCGCGCGGCGACGGCAGCGCCCTCGTCGAACGCGCCCGTCGCGGCGTAGGCGGCTGCGAGCGTCTCGAGCCACTCGGGCTGATCCGCACCGTCCCCCTGGCAGAGCGGCTCCGCCAGGGCGAGCGCTTCGGCGGGGTTGCGCAGGGAGGGATCGGCGGTGGTCGCGAGGATCCAGGCCAGCCGGTTGCGCGCAGGCGCGAGCGTCGGATCGAGGCGCAGCGCCGCGCGCAGCTCGCCGGCCGCCGCGGCCGGCTGCCCCTCGATCAGCCGGCCGAGCCCGAGATCGGCGTGCGCGACGGCGGAGTCGGGCGCCAGCTCGACCGCGCGGCCTAGGTGCGCGACCGCCTGGGCCACGTCGCCGCCGCGCAGCTCGAGCTCGGCGAGCGGGCCGTACGCGGCCACGAGCAGCGGATCGAGCGCGATCGCCCGCGCGAGCAGCTCGCGCGCCCTTCGCGCGTCGCCCTGACGCAGCACGGCGGCCGCGAGGTTCAGATGCAGGATCGCGTGGTGCGGCGCGAGCTCGATCCCGCGCTCGAAGTCGCGGCGGGCGCCGTCCGGGTCGCCGAGCGCCATCCGCGCACGCCCGAGGTTGTTGTAGGTCTCGGGGAACCCGGGATCGGCGCGCTGGGCGCGCTCGAGCATCGCGAGCGCATCCGGGACCCGGCCCGCGTCGAGCAGCGCGGTGCCCGCGTTGTAGAAGGTGATCGCGTCGTCGTCGTAGCGCTGCGGAACCGGCCAGTTCGAGCCGATCGCTGCGAGTGCGACCAGCGCCAGGGCGATCGCCAGCTCGCGCACGCCGCCGGCGCGCCCGCGCCACCGCCAGAACCCGTCGATGCCCGCACCCGCGAAGAGCGCGGCGACCGGCACGAGCGGATACCGATAGCGCGCGAATACATAGAAGAGCGTCACCGATGCCGCGAACGCGAGCGCCGTCGCGTACAGCAGCCACAGGCGCCGCCACTCCCTCCGCGTCCACCAGATACCCGCCGCGGCGAGGGGGAGCAGGACGCCGAAGTGGAGCACGCGCGCCAGGACGGCGAGCGGAGGCGAGTCCTGCGCGTGCGTGTGGACCGCCTCGACGTCCACCAGCTCGATGCGGTTCCACGTGAGGAGCCACTTCCAGGCGAGCAGCCGGCCCCACTCCGCGGGCGCGCTCCGGATGTCGTCCCAGGACCGCGCGAGCCAGTAGCGCGAGACCTCCGCCGGGCCGAGCGGACGCTTGGAGTCGTCCTCCGCGATCTGGCGCGCGTCGTCGCGCTCGAACAGCGGGTCGCCCCGCCCTGCACGCATCGGGGTGTAGCCACCGTCGGCACCGCGGTGGTTGCCGATGTAGAAGTTCGAGCCCATCTGGGACGTCGTCACCAGGAAGGCGCCACCCACGTACAGGTTGCGAAGCCCGACCGGCACGAGCAGGACGGCCAGGCCGAGGGCGGCGATCGCGACGCTCGCGCCCCGGCGCACGCGGCTCCGCGGCCGCTCGAGCCAGAGCGCCCACGCGAGCAGGACGGGGGCGAGGACGGCCGCGTTCTCGCGATTCAGGATCATCGCGCCGAGCAGGAGGCCCGCGGCGAGGAGCCGGGCGCTGGTCGCTCGCCGCTGCGCCGCCCCGCACACCCAGAGCAGCGCCGTCATCAGCAGCAGATCGAGCGACGCCTTCTGCAGGATTCCGTCGAAGAAGATGGCCGGCGGGTAGAGCGCGAGCAGGATTCCGGCGAGCCAGCCGGCGCGCTCCGAGAGGAAGGCCGCACCCGCGCGCGCGAGGAACACGCACGAGAGGGCGCCGAACAGCGCCTGGACCTCGCGCGCGATCCAGGGGTCGGGCCCGAAGATCCTGTACAGGACGCCCAGCAGATACGGATACAGCGGCGTCTGATAGAACACCTGGGAGCCCAGCCAGTCGCCGCCCGCGATGCGCTCGGCCCATCGCTGGTACTCACCGGCGTCTCCGAGCAGCACGCCGTAGAGCGGCGAGCCGCGCATCGCGCGGAAGTGCAGCAGGCGGACGGCGAGCGCGAACGCGAAGAGGGCCAGCGCCTGCAGCGCGACGCGGCGCCGCGCCGCCGACATCAGTCGATGCCCGGGAGCCCGGAGAGCGGCTGCGACGCGAGCGCGGTCGCCCAGTCGGTGATGCTCTGCGAGAGACCGCCCGAGGCCACGACCACGCGGCGCCCGAGCGCGCGCGCCTCGGATGGACCCGCGAACTCTCCCGGGAGCAGCCGCTGGATCTCGGCCGCGAACCGGGCCGCGCGCGGCGCGTCGGAGAGCTCCGCCACGTAGATCCAGGGCGCCCGCCCATCCGCGCACGCGAAGCGCACGCCGCGGTCTCCCTGCCAGGCCCCGAGAACGGGACCGGGCACCGAGCCTCCCTTTGCGAGGAGCGTGACCAGGAGGCGCGCGACGCCGACGCTCTCGTCGCCGACCCGCTCGCAGTCGCCGACGCGCGGCGGCCCTCCGACGAGGACCCGGGGCTTCTCGCCGGCCCAGTAGCGCCTCGGGCTCACGAGCTGCTCGGTCGAGAGCGGCGGACTGCGGAACGGCGCCTCGGGATCGTTCTGGAGCGAGAGGAAGTTCTCGGCGATCGCGACGCATCCCTCGGCCGGCGCACCCTGCGACTCGACCTGGATCGCCGGGAGATCGAAGAGATCCGGAAGCTTCGGATCCGGCGGAGGACCGCGGCGCCCCGATGCGCCGTTCGCGCTCGCGGCGAGCAGCGAGCGCACGGCGACGCCCGGATCGCCGCGCAGCACCGGAGCCGCGCGCGCGAGCGCCGGATAGTTCTGCGCGTCGAGCAGTCGCCGCAGCGCGCGGCGCGCATCCCCGAGGTCGGGCGGCGCGGCGCAGACGATCCACTCGAGGCTCGGATCGGGAAAGCAGCCACCGCGTGGCAGCGACGGCTGGACGTCTGCGACCGGGCACGCCTCGAGCGCGCGCGCGGCGTCGCGGAGCGGCGCGAGACGCGGATCGCCGTCCGCGACGAGCTCGAGCGTGGGACGTTGGATGAAGCCGAGGCCCCGCTGCTGCTCGACCTCGGCGACCAGCGCGTCGACGCCGCCCGAGTCGACCTCGCCGTGGGTGTCGACGAGAACGGGCTCCGGCGGCGGATTCGTCACGTGGATCCCACCGGAGCCGCAGACCGGCCCGAGCGCGCCGGCCGAGAGCACCGCGAGCGAGGCGAGCGCGGCGCGCAAGGTTCCGAGCCGAGCCGCGCCTCCCGAGCTCTCGCAGTTCCGACGCCGAGCCACGACAGCGGACGCTGCCGCGCCGCCGAAGCGTTCGCAACCAATGCGTGGGGCCTGGTAGCTTCGCACCCGACATGCACGGTCCGAGGAATCACGCCGGTGCTGCGGCCGTTGCCGCTCCGCCGCGCGCTTGGCTCGGGCTGCCGGCGGCCGTCGCAGTCGGGTACGCCGTTCTCGCCGTGCATGCGGCCCGCGTCGAGACGCCGACCGTCGACGAGTTCGCGCACGTGCCGGCCGGCGTGGCCGCGTGGCGGCAGGGCCGCACCGATCTCTACCGCTCGAATCCCCCGCTGCTCAAGCTGGTCCTGGCCGCCCCGCTCGCCCTCGATCCGGACGTCGCGGCTCCGGTCGCCCTCGAGCCTCCCCTCGTCTGGGGACCCTGGGAGTACGGACAGCGCTTCATGAACGCCAACCGCGAGCGCTATCTCGCGCTGATGTGGCGCCCCCGCTGCATCGCGGTGGCGTTCGCGCTGTTCGCCGCCGGTGTCGTCTTCCGCTGGGCGCGCGAGGTCTTCGACGTGCGCGCCGCCTCGGTCGTCACGTCGCTCTTCCTGCTGTGCCCCAACATCCTGGCGCATGGACACCTGGCGACGATCGACATGGGCGCGCTCGCGAGCACGGTGCTCGCGATGTACGCGCTTCGATGGGCCTACCTGCGTCCCACGCACGCCCGGCTCCTCGCGTGCGGCGCCGCCCTCGGGCTCGCGCTCGCGGTCAAGTTCCTCGGCGTGCTGCTCCTCCCCGCGTTCCTCCTCCTCGCGCTCGCACACCGCTGGCGCGCGGAGCGCCCGGCGGCCTGGAAGCTCGCGCGTGTCGCGGCCGACCTCGCGTGGATGCTCGGCGCCGCACTCGTCGTGGTGAACGCGAGCGTCGCCTTCCAGGGCTCGTTCGGGCCGCTCGGCGACTTCGCACTGCGCTCGCGGTTCGCGACTTCGCTCCAGGGCGCGCTTCCCGGCTGGCTGCCGGTACCGCTGCCGCGTGAGTACGTGCTGGGCTTCGACGGCGCCAAGGCGATCTCGGAGCACGGCGAGTTCGGCAGCTACCTGCTCGGCCGCTGGTCCGAGCACGGCTGGTGGTACTACAACCTCGTCGCCCTCGGCGTGAAGCTGCCGCTCGCGATCCTGCTGCTGCTCGCGATGGCAGGCCCATTCTGGTGGCGCAGCCGCATCGACCGCATCGAGCTGCTCTCGATGCTCGTGCCGTTGGCCACGCTCGTGCTGCTGTTCTCGACCGCGAGCAACCTCAACATCGGGCTCCGCCACGTGCTGCCGGCGCTGCCCTTCCTGTTCCTCCTGCTGGGGCCGATCTTCCTCGCGAGCACGAGTCCGCTGCGCGGCCGCGCCTCGGCCGTGCTGGCGGCCGCCGCGCTGCTCGCGGGGGTGCACAACGTCGCTGCGCTGCATCCCGACTACCTCACGTTCTTCAATGCGATCGCGGGCGGGCCCTCGCGCGGGAGCGCGTGGCTGCTCGACTCCAACCTCGACTGGGGACAGGACCTGTATCGCGTGCCGGACGCCGTGGCGAAGCTCGACCCGGACGCAGCGCTGTATCTCCTCTACTTCGGACACGTCGATCCCGCCCTCTACGGGCTGCACTACCGGCTGCTGCCCTCCACGCCGGTCGAGGGGATCATCGCGGTGAGCGAGAACTTCCTCGGAGGCTACGACTACGTCACGGTCGCGCCGGACGGCTCCCTCACGGGTGTCCCCGGTAACACCGCGGCGTGGCTCCGCTCGCGGCAGCCCGTGGCCCGGCTCGGATCGATCCTGCTCTACGACACGCGAGCCGGCCGTCCGAGCGGCCGCTCCGATGCCGCCGACTGAGCGCCTCCGCGCGCGCGCCTGGCTGCAGGGCGCCGCATTGGTCGCGCTGGTGCTCGCGGTCTACGCGCCGACGCTGCACAACGGCTACGTCTCGGACGACGAGATCTACATCCGCGGGATCCGCCCGCTCGCCTCGCTGGCCGGGCTTCGCGACATCTGGCTCCGCGTCGGCACGGTCCCGCAGTACTACCCGCTGGTGCATACGGCCTTCTGGCTCGAGTACCACGTCTGGGGCCTCGACCCGAGGGGCTTCCACGCGATGAACGTGGTCTCGCACGCCGCCGTGGTGTTGCTCGCGTGGCGCCTGCTGCGCCGGCTCGCGGTGCCGGGGGCCTGGCTGGCGGCCGCGATCTTCGCGGTGCACCCGGTGCAGGTCGAGACCGTCGCCTGGGCCAGCGAGCGCAAGAACCTGCTCTCCGCCCTGTTCGCGTTCGGCTCGATCCACGCGTACCTGCGCTTCGCCCCGCTCGATCCCGACGCGCCGTCCCTCGCGCCGCCGCGCGCGCGGCGCCTCTATGCCCTCTCGCTCCTGCTCTACATCGCCGCGCTGCTCTGCAAGACGGTCGCAGTCACGACCCCCGCCGTCCTGCTCGTGCTGCGCTGGTGGAAGGCGCCGCCCCTCACGCGAAAGGATCTGCTCCTGCTCCTCCCCTTCGTGGGGCTCGGCCTTCCGATCTCGCTCCTCACGATCTGGGTCGAGCGCGTGCACGTCGGCGCGAGCGGGGCACCGTGGCAGCTCGGGTGGCTCGATCGCGTCCTGATCGCGGGCCGCGCCGTCTGCTTCTACCTCGGCAAGCTCGCGTGGCCGCATCCACTCGGGTTCGTGTATCCGCGCTGGGACGTCGATCCGGGCGCCGTCTGGCAGTACGCCTACCCGGCGGCGCTCGTCGGCCTCGCGGTCGCGTTCTTCGCGCTGCGGCGCCGGCTGGGGCGCGGACCGCTCGCAGCGCTGCTGATCTTCGTGGGCATCCTCTTTCCCGCGATCGGCTTCTTCGACGTGTACCCGCACCTGTTCTCGTTCGTCGCGGACCACTACCAGTACCACGCGAGCCTCGCGCCCATCGCGCTCGCGGCGGCCGCCGCCGCGATCGGAAGCGCGCGCCTCTCGCGTCCCGCGCGCGCGGCGGCGGGAGTCGCCGCGATCGCCGTGCTCGCCGCGCTGGCCCTGACGGCGCAGCGCGAGACGCTCGCGTATCGGGACGACGCAACGCTGATCCGGCGCACCGCCGCCAACCAGCCGGCTTCCTGGGCGGCGCGCTATCGGATGGGCACCCTGCTCCAGGACGAGAGCCGCCACGACGAGGCGCTCGCGGAGCTGCGCGAGGCGGAGCGCCTCTTCCCGGCGTACGCGCCGACCCGCGTGGCGATGGCCACCAGCCTGGTCGAGCTCGGCCGGCTCGACGAGGCTGCGGCGGAGCTAGAAGGCGTGCTCGGCGGCGAGCTCGACGACGATCACGACCGGGCTGCGGTCCATCTGCAGCTCGGCAACGTGCGCATCCGCCAGGGTCGCCTCGATGCCGCCGCCGAGCAGTTCGCCGCGGCGGCCGCACTGGCACCCGACTCGGCCGAGGCGCAGTACGACTTCGGGCTGGTGCTGCGGCAGCGGGGCGATCGTCCCGCGGCGGTGACCGCGCTGCGCCGCGCGGTCGCGCTCGACCCGGGGGTGGCCAAGTCACAGCTCGCGCTCGGAACGCTGCTCCTCGAGACGGGGGACGCGGCCGGCGCGCGCGAGGCCTTGCAGGCCGCCGTGCGACTGACCCCGGAGAGCGCCGACGCCCGTGAGCGCCTCGGGGTGGCTCTGCTGGAGATCGGTGAGCTCGACGACGCCGAGGCCGAGCTGCGCCGCTCGGTCGCGCTCGACCCGCAGCGCGCCGGATCCCACAACCTGCTCGGCCTGCTGCTCGAGCGGCGCGCGGAGACCGACGCGGCGATCGCAGAGTTCCGGCAGGCGCTCGCGATCCAGCCCGACGACCCGGGCGCCGCTGCGAATCTCGCGCGGGCCCTCGGCGCCGCGCGCCGCTAGCGGTCGGCGCGCGGAGGATCCGTTGCGGGCGCGTCCTCACCGTAGGCGCGCAGCCGCGCCTCCAACGCAGCCAGTGCCTCGGGCCCACCCGCCTCGCGCGCGCGGTCGCGCGCCTCGCGCGCGACCTCGGCGGCCTCCGCCGGCCGGCCCGCGGCGCGATAGGCCGCGGAGAGCGCCGCCAGCGCATCCGGCCGGCGCGCGGAGAGGGAGCAAGCTCGCTCCGCGAGCTCGACGGCGCGCCCCGGGTCCCTTCGCGCGGGGTCCGCCGTCGTGGCGAGCAGCACGGCCAGGCTCGCATCGGCCGCGTAGCTTTCGGCCCAGGAGGCCGCCGCCTGCTCGTACTCCGCGATCGCGCCGCCGACGTCTCCCTGCGCCGTCAGGATCTCGCCGCGGTACTGGTGAAGCGTCGAGACGAGCTCGTCGTGCCGCTCTCCCCCGAAGCGCGTGGCGGCGGCGAGGGCATCCTGCAGCGCGGCCGACGACTCGGCGAAGCGACCCTGCCTCGCGAGCGTGCGGGCGCGCCAGATCCAGGCGTCGAAGTGCCGGGGGTCGAGGCGCACCACGCCCTCGAAGCT
Organism: Myxococcota bacterium; assembly: GCA_035506135.1. Taxonomy (GTDB): domain Bacteria; phylum Myxococcota_A; class UBA9160; order UBA9160; family PR03; genus DATJPY01. Next base: position 55,889 of record DATJPY010000043.1, read on the forward strand.
CGCCGCGGCGTCCTCGAGTCGCCCGAGCTGGAGCTGGCTCAGCCCGAGCTGGTACAGAGAGCGGCTGCTTCTCGGATCGAGCGCGACCGCAGTCGAAAGCGCCTCTCGCGCGCGCTCGGGCTGGCCCTCCTGCAGATACACCCAGCCGAGATCCGAGAAGGCGATCGCGCTTCGCGGCGCCACCCGCGTGGCTTCCTCCAGCTTCGCGATCCCTTCCGTCCGGGACCCGGTCTGGTAGAGCGCCATGCCCCAGGTCGGAAGCGCGTCGCCGAGCTCGCGCGGGTAGCGCGCGCCCTCCTCCGCGTGCCGCAACGCGAGCCCGTAGTCACCCCGGTTGAAGTACTGGCCCGCGAGGGCTCGATGCGCGATGTAGTTCCGCGGCGTGTGCGCGACGGCGCTCTCGAAGAGCGCGACCGAGTCGTGCCATGCCTCCGCCTGCCGGTGTACGAGGAGCGCGAGCGCAGCGCAGACGAGGCAGAAGGCGACGGATGCCGTGGTCCGGAGCGCCTCGCCGGCGCGCTGCGATCCAAGCGTCTCCCAGCCGGTCCAGACGAGTGCGAGCGACAAGCCCCAGAAGGGGATGTACGCGTAGCGATCCGCCATGGCCTGCGCCCCGACTTGCACCAGCCCGATGGTGGGCACGAGCGTCCCGAGGAACCACAGCCAGCCGACCAGCACGTAGGGCAGCCTGCGGGCGAGCGCGAGCGCAATCCCGGTGATCGCGAGCAGCAGCGCGGCGCACGCGACCACCTTCGCGACCGTGACGTCGTCCTCGTAGAGCGGGTAGAAGACGGCGAGATCGGCAGGCCATGCGAAGAGCGCCAGATAGCGGACGTACGAGATCACCGCGTTGCCGAGTCGGACCGCGAGCGGGAACGTGGCCCCGGTCGCGATGCCTTCGCCCTGCGCTGCGATCGTCGCGGCGCCGGCGGCGGCCGCGAGCACGGCGTAGGGGATCTTCTCGACGAGCAGCCGCCGGAGCCCCAGCGCCGTGCGCCGAAGGGGCCAGCCGTCGAGCAGCAGCAGCGCCAGGGGCAGCGTCACGAGCGTCTGCTTCGAGAGCAGCGAGAGCGCGAAGGTCCCGAGGCTCGCCGCGTAGGCGCCGCGTGAGCCCCGGCGCGCGTACGTCCCGTAGCTCCAGATCGAGAGGATCCCGAACAGGGTGCTGAGCGTCGTCTTCCGCTGCGAGACCCACGCGACCGACTCGACGTTCGCGGGATGCAGGGCGAAGAGCGCGGCCACCGCGAAGCTCGGCGCGATCGTGTCGGTCATCGACGCGAGCATGCCGAACAGGAGCAGCGCGTTGGCGACGTGGAGCGCGACGTCGATCGCGTGGTGCGCGGCCGGTTCGACGCCGAAGAGCTCGACGTCGGCCATGTGGCTCAGCCAGGTGAGCGGAAACCAGTTCCCCGCGTGCGCCTCGTGGAAGGCCCAACGCACGCCGTCGACGCTGAGCCCCTTCCCGACCATCTCGTTCTCGGTGACGTAGTCCGGGTCGTCGATGTCGACGAAGCCGGCCGAGAAGCACGGCGCATAGGCGGCGACCGTCGCGAGGGCGAGCGCGGTCGCCAGCAGCCACTTGCGAAGCGCGCGGCTCATCGCGCGGAAGCGTGCGGCAGCGGGCTCGCGCACGCCAAGGTGGGGCGGCTTTCGAGCGGATCCCATCCCGATACCATCTCGTGGCTGCGAGGCCGGCGTCGAAGGGCCGGCGGCGCAACGGCGACGAGGAGTCGGATTGGCGGTCGGGTCGGAAGCGGATGCCGCGCGCAGCCTCGGGCGCTGGCAGCTCGCCGCGGGCACGGCGCTCGTGCTCGCGATCGCCGGGGTCCTCGTCTACGACGTCGCGATCTCGCCCGCGGTGCCCTTCCTGTCGCGGCGCGACGCGCCGTGGATCGTGGCGCCGACCCCGCTCCAGACGCACGGCATGGAGATCGACCGCTCGCATCCGCCGACGAGCTTCTTCGCGCGACCGTTCACGGCCGACGTGCCGGCGGGGCCCGTCATCGTCCACCTCCGCGCGCTGCGCGAGGTGGCGCTCTTCCTGAACGACCACGAGCTCCCGCTCGAGCCCGCGAATCCCGCCTCCTGGAGGCAGGCTCGACGGGTCGACCTGAAGCCCCACCTCGTGGCCGGACGCAACGTGCTCGCCGCGCGGGTGCGCAACCCCGACGGAAACCCCGCGCTGCAGCTCTGGGTCGAGGGCCTCCCCGAGCGCATCGACACGGATGCGCGTTGGCTGGCGTCCTGGGAAGGCGACCCGGTCGCGTACGCGGCGCTGGCCGAGGACAGCCTCCGTCATCCCCAGGCCGGCGACCTTCCGGCGCCGGCCCCGTCGCTCGCGCAGCACGCCGTCGCGTTCGCGGCGCTCGGCGCGGCCGGCGTGCTCGCCTTCCTCGGCCTGCGCCGCCGCCCGGCCCGCCGCGCGCCGGCGGTCGCGCTCGGGCTCGTCTCGATCTTCTGGGTCGTCCTGTTCCATCGGATCCTGCAGCTCCCGGCCGAGGTGGGCTTCGACGCGGCCGCACACCTCCAGTACATCGACTGGATCGCCCAGCACCACGCGCTCCCGCATCCCACCGACGGCGCCTTGATGTACCACCCCCCGCTCTACCACGCGCTGAGCGCCCTCCTGGTCGACGCGTTCGGCCTCCTCGGGATCAGCGAGCACGCGGCGGTGGCGCTGCTCCCGATGGCGTCCGGCCTCGGCATGGCGTTCGTCGCCGGCGCGATGATGCGTGGACTGCAGCCGGGAGCACCCTGGCTCGAGGCCGGCGCCGTCGTCGCCGCCGGTCTCCTGCCGATGAGTGTCACCGTCGCCAGCAGCGCCTCGAACGAGGCTCCCAACGCGTTCCTCACGAGCCTCGCCCTGCTGGTCGCGCTCCGTGCGATGCTGCATCCGCGTGCCTCGCGACGAGACGACGTGCTGCTCGGCGCGCTCCTCGGCGCCGCCGCGCTCACCAAGTACACGACGCTGCTCTGGGTGCCGCTCCTGCCTGCGGCGGTCGCTGCGAAGCGGGTCGCGGCGGAGCGCGCGAGCCCGGCGCACGCCGCGCGCCGCGCCCTCCTCTCCGTGGCCATCGCGACCGGCCTCGCAGGCTGGGTCTACGCGCGCAACGCGCTCGTCGCCGGCGATCCGCTCGTGTGGAGCCTGAACGCAGATCCGCAGAAGAGCTGGTGGCAGCTGCCGGGCTTCCACACCGCCGACTACTTCGTCCGCTTCGGCGACGCGCTGGTGCAGCCGTGGTTCGCAAGCCTCCACTCCTTCTGGGACTCGGTCTACACGACGCTGTGGGGCGATGGGCTCCTGAGCGGCGCCATCGACCCCCGCACGGCGACGCGGCGCTGGCGCTACGACGTGATGGCGGCGGGCTTCCTGCTCGCGCTGCCCGCCACGCTGCTGCTCGTCGTCGGCTGGCTGCGGGCGCTTCTCGCCGCCCTTCGAGGCAACGACCTCAGGCGCAGGCTCGCGCTCTCGCTCCTGGTCGCGCTCCCTCCCCTGCTCGTCGCAGTGCTGGCGAGCGGTGTCCTCCACTACCCGTTCTGGTCGGGCCCGAAGGCGTTCTACGCGCTCGGGCTTACGCCGACGTTTGCCGTGCTCGGCGTGCTCGGCTTCGCGGGACTCGATGGACTCCTGTCCGCCCGCGCCCCGGTGGCGATCCGGGCGCTGCCCTATGGCTGGGCGGCGGCGTTCCTCGCCGCGATCGCTTGGAGCTATGCGGGGTGAGCTGCGCACTGCGGGTGCCCGGATGCGGACGACCCCGAGATGCGGGTAGGATTCCCGCATGCGCGTCCGGTCCCATCCGGTCCCCAGCCTCGCCGTCGTGATCCCGTGTCTCGACGAGGAGCGGACGATCGGCAAGGTGATCGGCGACATCAAGACGGCGCTGCCGGGCGCCGAGATCATCGTCTTCGACAACGCCTCCTCCGACCGCACCGCCGAGATCGCGCGCGCATCGAGCGCGCGCGTGATCGCCGTGCCCCGGCGCGGCAAGGGCAACGCCATCCGCCAGATGGCGAACACGATCCAGGCGGACGTGTATCTGCTCATCGACGGCGACGACACCTACCCCGCCGCCGAGGCGCCGCGGCTGATCGAGCTGTTCCTGGAATCCGAGGTCGACATGCTCGTCGCCACGCGGCTCGATCGCCATCACGAGAAGGCCTTCCGCGTCTTCCACAAGCTCGGCAACCGGCTGATCGCCCGCATCATCGGGCTCCTGTTCGGAGCGCGGATCACCGACGTGCTGTCGGGCTACCGCGTCCTGTCGAGCCGCTTCGTGCGGCTCGCGCACCTGCGCGCGCACGGCTTCGAGATCGAGACGGAGATGACGCTACAGGCGCTCGCCAAGGGCCTGCCGATCCTCGAGGTGCCGATCGAGTACGGATGCAGACCGCCTGGGAGCCGCTCCAAGCTCGACACCGCCAGCGACGGCCTTCTCATCCTGAAGTGCATCGTGCTGCTCTTCAAGGACTACAAGCCTCTCGTCTTCTTCGGCTCGCTGGCCGCCGCGCTCCTGCTGTGCTCGCTGGTGGTGGGGAGCGCGCCGGTGATCGACTTCTACCGCTTCTCCTTCGTGTACCACGTGCCGCGCGCGATCCTGGCGGCGGCGCTCGCGGTGCTCGCGTCGCTGAGCTTCGGCATCGGCGTCCTGCTCGACGCGATCGCCCGCTACCACCAAGAGACCATCGAGCAGTGGAAGCGCTCGCTCCGCGGGTAGCGCCAGCGGATCGGCGCTTCGAGGCGCCCGACCTGATCGACGCGCTCGAGCAGGCCGAGCGCTACAACCGTCACCTCCTCGATCGAGTGCTCGGCTTCGCGGGGCCCGCGCGCACCGTGCTCGACTTCGGCGCGGGCGGCGGGCAGCTCGCCGCGGCGCTCGCGGCGCGCGGCATGCACGTGACCGCGGTCGAGCCCGATCCGGCGCTGCGCGAGCGGCTCGCGGCGCGCGGGATCCCGTGCGTCGCCGCGCTCGACGCGCTCGGCGCGCGCCGATTCGACTACATCGTCTCGCTGAACGTCCTGGAGCACTGTCCGGACGACGCGGGGATCGTCCGCGCGCTCCATCGGCACCTGGATCCGGGCGGACGCTGCCTCGTCTACGTCCCCGCGTTCCCGCTGCTCTGGACGGCGAACGACACGCGCGTGGGACACCGGCGCCGCTACACGCGCAGCGGGCTGCGGCAGCTCTTCCGAGGAGCGGGCTTCGGGGTGGCCGACGTGCGCTACGTCGACTCGCTGGGATTCTTCGCCGCGCTGGCGTACCGCTGGCTCGGGCGCGCCGACGGGCAGCTCACGCCCCGGTCCGTGCGGCTCTACGACCGCTTCCTCTTCCCCGCGAGCCGGCGCCTCGACGGCGTCCTGCACCCCCTGCTCGGCAAGAACCTGCTGCTGCGCGCGCGCAGGGGGCCCGTCGGCGAGCCGAGCCCCTAGCCCCGCAGAGCGCGCCGTCCTAGCGCGACTCGTTGCGATACACGAACCAGTGCAGGCCGGCCAGCGGCGCCGCGGGGAAGGACGCGACCAGGTCGAAGCGCCGGCCCGTCTCGTCCTGGATCTGCTCGCCGCGCGAGATCGCCCGCTCGAACGAGTCGCGGTTCACGATCAGCCACTCCGGCCCCGCGCCCTGCCAGGTGCCGCGCGGCTGGTACTCGATGCGCGCCCCCGCCTCCTGCTCCGCGGCGTAGAACTCGACGACCCGGCGGATGCGGAAGTCGTCGTCGGCCGCGATCGTGACCGGTCCCGGACCCGAGTGCTCGAGGATGAAGCGCAGCGCGGCGCCGTTCTGCCCGCGGCCGTAGCGGAAGAGATCGCGCAGGTGCGCGCCGTTCGCGATGGCGAAGAGCACAAGGAGCCCTGCGGCCGCCCATCGGTACCCGCGCCCGCGCTCGTAGAGCGCGGCGAGATCGAAGCCGAGCAGGATCGTCAGGAACGCGATCGGGAGGATGAAGTGCCGGGTGTAGAGCACCGGCGAGCTGCGCGCGACCGCGAGCAGCACCGGGAAGACGAGAATCGCGCAGACGAAGAAGGCCGCCGCGGGCGGATCGTCGCGTGCCACGAGCCGGACCCCGGCGTCGAGCACGACGACCGCGAGCACGCATCCCACGAGCTGCGCGGCGGGCGACACCGGCGCGCCCAGCGCCCAGGCGAGCGCGGTCCCGTAGTCCGCGATCAGGGATCCCGTCGCCGTGCCGCCTCCTCCCTCGACGATCTCGCGAAGGTCGACCACGTAGAGCGCCGCCAGACAGGCGAGCGGGAGGGCGTGGCAGAGCACGAGCCGCCGCGCGGCGCCCCCCGGCGGCAGTCGGCGCCTCCAGAACGAGAACGCCGAGGCGGCGATCGCGGCGAGCAGGACGGACTCGAACAGAAGGTGGGAGACGAGGCCGAGCACCTCCACCACCGAGAGCGCGGCGCCGAGCGCCCAGCGGTCGCTCCGCAGGTATTCGTCGAGCAGGACGTAGGACAGGTACGACGCGAAGACGAGCATCGAGTACCCGCGCACCTCGGAGCTGTAGAGGACCAGCACGTACGAGCACGACGCGACGAGCAGCGTGAAGACGACGGCCGCGCTGCCGCGGCGGCGCGCGATCCATCCGGCGAGCGCCACGCTCCCGACGCCGGCGACGAGCGACGGGACGCGGTAGCCGATCCAGTCGCCGTGCCAGCCGGCCACCCAGAGCCAGAGCGTGTTCCCGTAGTGGTTGATCTCGTGATGGATGTGCGTGAACACGTCGAGCGGTCCACGCACATCCCTCGCCACGGCGAGCGACCAGATCTCGTCGAGCCAGAGGTCGTTCCATCCACCGCGCACGCGCAGCGCGGTCGCGAGCGCGAGGATGGCGGCGAAGACGGGCAGCGCACCGCGCGCGCGCGAGTGCGAAGGGGCGGCGAGGCCTGCGCTGCGCAGCGGCGACGGCGTCTCCATGTCCCGGCCCGAGCATAGCCGGTACCATCGCGCGGTGGCGAAGGCGAGCGCCCGAGACGTCCTCCTGCATCCCGCCCTCGCCGGCGCGGCGCTCGCCCTCCTCGCAGTCGCGGTCTACGCACCCGTGCGTTCGGCGGGCTTCGTGTGGGACGACGACGTGTACGTCACGCAGAACGCGACGCTGCGGACGCTCTCCGGCCTCGCGCGGATCTGGCTCGTCCCGGGCTCCGTGCCGCAGTACTACCCGCTCGTCCACACCACGTTCTGGCTGGAGTACCACCTGTGGGGGCTCGACCCGGTCGGCTACCACGCGGTGAACGTGCTGCTGCACGCCGCGAGCGCCGTGCTCCTGTGGCGGCTCCTGGTGCGGCTGCGCGTGCCCGGTGGCTGGACGGCCTCCGCGGTGTTCGCGGTCCATCCGGTGATGGTCGAGTCGGTGGCCTGGATCACCGAGCGCAAGAACGTGCTCTCGCTCGCGCTCGCCCTCGGCTCCCTGCTGTCCTATGTGCGATTCGCCGGCCTCGACACCGGCGGGCCGCCCGCGTCACGAGCGAGACGCGCGTGGACGTACGCGCTGTCGCTCGGGCTCTTCCTCGGCGGTCTCCTCAGCAAGACCGTCGTGTGCTCCGTTCCCGCCGTGGCGGCGGTGCTGATCGTCTGGAAGCGTGGGCGGCTCGCCGTGCGCGACGTCCTGCCGCTCCTGCCGTTCCTCGCGCTCGGTCTCGCGCTGGCATTCCCCACGATCTGGCTCGAGCGACACCGCGTCGGAGCGCACGGCGCCGAGTGGTCGCTCGGGCCGGCGGAGCGCATCGTCATCGCGGGCCGCGCGCTCTGGTTCTACGCCGGGAAGCTGCTCTGGCCCCGCCCTCTCATCTTCTCCTATCCGCGCTGGACGATCGACGCGCGCTCCGCCGCGCAGGCGCTCGCGCCCGCCGCCGCGCTCGCCGTGCTCGCCGTGCTGTGGCTCGCCCGCCGCCGGATCGGGCTCGGCCCGCTGGCCGCGGCGCTGATCTTCGCGGGCGTGCTGGTGCCGGCGCTCGGATTCTTCGACGTCTTCCCCTTCCGCTACTCGTTCGTGGCCGACCACTTCCAGTACCACGCGAGCATCGCGCTCCTCGTGGGCATCACGGCCGGGTGCGCGATCGCCGCTCGCGCGTGGGGACCCCGCGGCCGGCTCGTCGCGGGCATCCTCGGGGCGGCGGTGATCGCCGTGCTCGCTGCGCTCACCGTGCAGCAGATCCGGATCTACCGCGACGTCGAGACGCTCTGGCGCGACACCATCGCGAAGAACCCCGGTGCGTGGCAGGCGTACAGCAACCTCGCGAGCCACCTGGCCGACACGGAACGCTTCGACGAGGCGATCCAGATCGCGAGCGAAGGCGTCGCGGTCGCGCCGCAGATTCCCGAGACCCACAACACCCTAGGCGCGATGTGGATGCTGTCGGCTGCGCGCGGCGGGGTGACCGCAGCCCGGCTCGAGCGGGCCATCGAGGCGTTCGAGGACACGCTCCGCCTCGAGCCCGACTACGAGGAGACGCTCTTCAACCTCGCACAGGCGCTCGCGGCGGCCGGTCGGCCCGGCGAGGCGCGCGAATACTTCGAGCGAGCGCTCGAGCATCATCCCGACGACGTCGCGGCGCGCATCGGCCTTGCGCGCGCGCTCGTATCCGTCGACCAGGCCGATCGCGCCGAGGCGCAGCTCCTCGAGGCGCTGCGCCTCGACCCGGCCTCCGCGGAGGCGCACTACGAGCTCGGGAACCTGCTGATGCGCCGCCGCGCGTTCCGCGACGCGAGCGAGCACTATCGAGAGGCGGTCCGACTCGCGCCCGGCGACCCGACCCTGCGCGCCGACCTCGAGCGTGCGAGGGATCGCGCGAGCGCGGGCGAGCGGCTGCCCTGAGCGCGCCCGCTCGAGACACTTCTTCGGTTCAGGGCTCGGGCGCGGCGGGCCGGCGCAGCAGGAGGAACGGCCAGCCGGGGACCGGAGCGAACTCCTGCTGGACGTAGCTCTGGATCGACGAAGGCAGGTGCCCGCAGTCCTCGTCCGAGATCACCAGGCGGACCTCGGGATTGCGCAGGGCGGGCAGGACCTCGGCCTCGAGCGCCCCCGGACCGAGGAGCCGCTGCACGTCGGTGTTGAGGTAGAAGTGGCGGGAGGCCGGCCGTCGCGTCAGATAGAGCCCGGTCCAGCAGTCGAACACGCGATCTTCGGGACCCGTGAGCTCCAACACCTTGGTGAGTATCCCGAGCTGGTCCTGCATCGTCCCCTCGTCGCGACGGAGCTCGAGCGCCGGCGGCACGAGCACCGCGGCGACGAGGGCGGCGAGCACGAGCGCTCCGGCGCCGCGGCGGACCGAGGCGCTCCAGGCGACGATGCGCACCGCGCCCAGGGCGCCGAAGCACGCGACCGGCACGAGGAACGTCAGGAAGTACTGGCGCATCGGCGCCTGGATCAGGAAGAGCCCGACGACGCCGGCGGCCAGGCTCGCGCCGAGCACCCAGGCGGAGATCGGCGCCACGCGATCTCGAACTCGCGAGGCCGCGATCACCCCGAAGAGGGCCAGCGCCCACATCGCGGGATTGGCGCGCAGCGTCGTCAGCAGATAGTGGACGCGGAAGGCGGAGGCGTCGTCGATCCGCATCCGCAGACTGGTGCCCAGGACGTCCGAGACGAAGCCGCCGAGGATGCCGTCCCGCGCCATCGCCAGCGCCGCGATCCCTGCGACGATCCCTCCTCCGAGTGCGATCCAACCGAGCGCTCGCATCGCGGCCGCGAATCGCCCGCGCTCGGCAGCGATCGACCCGGCGACGGCGGAGCCGAGCGCCGCTCCAGCTCCGACGTAGACGACCTTGGGCGTGAAGAGAGCGGCCAGACCCAGGAGCGCGCCGGCGGCGAGCCAGCTCATCGCACCGGGACGAAGCGCCAGCAGCGCGAGCGCGACCGCGATCAGGAGGAGTGCGGGGACGTCGGGGCGGACCTCCAGCCCCTTCTGGAAGAAGAAGGTGTGGGTCGCGAGAAGGAGGACGGCCGAGGCCGCGCACGCGAGCCCTCCGAGACGCGCCGCGATCCACCCGACCACGACCAGCGTCGCGAGCGCAAGAGCCAGCATCGCGCCGCGTGCGGAATGGACCATGGCCTCCGGGCCGGCCGCACTGCGCACGATCGGCTGCAGCAGAAGGGCCATCAGAGGAGGATGATTCTCGAAGACGTCTTCGTAGAGCGTCCCGCCCTTCGAGACGAGCCAGGCGGCGTTGAGATGCTCGAGCTCGTCCGCGTCGAGGTAGCGGACCTGCGCGGTCTCGACCTGGAACGCCACCGCGAGCAGTGCGGCCAGCCCGCAGAAGGTGATCCAGAGCCCGCGCATCAGGGCCCGCCCTCTCCGCGGGCACCCGGCGGGAGCACCCAGACCATCACGTAGTTCTCGTCGGGAACGATCGCGTCGTCGAAGCCCGCCGCGTAGCGGATCGCGACACCGGATCCCAGGAAGTGTGCTCTCCAGGCGTCGGTGAAGTCCGCCGGCCGGACGTTCAGGATCATCAGCACCGGCTCGCCGCGCTGCTCCGCGAGCGCGACTGCCGACCGCAGTGCATCGATCGGCAGCGTGTTCCGGCGATTTGCGCCCCAGTCGACGAACGTGCCGAACGCCCCGCTCTCCGGATAGAAGATCGGCCTCCCGGCGTACGCCGCCACGGACTGTACGGCGAAGTCGTGGCTCCCCACCAGGACGCGGTCCGCGTAGGGCGGCTGCTTCAGCAGGTGGCCGAGCGCGGCGGCGTTGGAGAACGGGTACCGCAGATCGAGCGCGAAGGCGTAGAAGCCGACGAAGACCTGCACGACGAGCAGGCCGGCGAGGAATCGCTCGCGCAGGACCTGGCGGCGGTCCTCGCCGGGCTCGTGCCGGAGCCAGCAGCCGATCACGAAGAGCAGGAAGATCTGCCCGTGATGCCGCAGCTCCCCGAAGTAGACGAGGAGCGTCACGGCGAACATCGAGAAGGTGCCGGCGCCGAACAGGGCGAGCACCGAGCGGCGCGGAGCCAGCAGCCAGGCGGAGACGCCGACGAGGGCGATGGAGAGCGGCACGGAGACGGCGAGGGAGGGCGCCAGCGACAGCGCATCGAGCACACTCGTGTTCCAGAACGAGCGGGTGCGGAAGTCGGGAAGCGGGAGGTAGCCGTCCTGGATGGTGGAGAGCGCGCGGAGCAGCGACTCGAGGCCGAGATCCGGGCGCACGTAGTGTGCCGACCCGATGCGGATCCCCTGCCAGGCGACCTGACCGAGTCCCAGCGCCACGCCGGCAGCAGCCAGGACCAGAGCCAGCACGACCTCGGGACGCGAACGTCCCACCCCGCCGCGCCTCCCCGCGTCGAGGATCGCGAAGAGCGCCAGGCTCGCCGCGAGGATCGCGCCGTAGAGGTGCGTGTTGGCCAGCAGGAAGAGCACCAGCGCCAGCCACGTCGGCCGAGCCCGCGCCCGATGGAGCGCACAGAACGCGAAGGCGAGCAGGAACTCGACGCCGTAGTTGCGGCTGATGATCGTGTACTCGTAGAAGACGAAGTAGCTGAAGCACAGGAGGATGCGAATCCGCGCGGAGAACGGCGCGTACCCCAGGATCAGCGCGGCGGAGCCGGCGCCGATCGCCAGATGCAGGAGCTGCATCGACACCGGATCGCGGAACCAGCGGGACACCGCGAAGACGAGCAGATACCAGAGCGCCGGATGTCCCTCCGTGCGCATGTTGTGGAAGAGCTGCCCCACCGAGTCGCTGCCGCGGGCGATGAGCCAGATCTCGGCCTCGTCGCGCCACATCTCGTGTCGCAGGATGCCGACCAGCCCCAGCGCGACGAAGAGCGCCAGCGCCATCGGCAGCAGCGCGGGGCTGGACCTCGCCCTGCCGAGCTCCATCAGGCGCGCTCGAGCAGGACGTTCACGAAGAGCCCGTTGCCCAGCGCGTTCTCGACGGCGAGCAGCGCCGCGGTCGCGGCGACGAGCGCCCGACCGCCGTCCATACGCTGGCTCGCGAGGCGGTCGAACCAGAGCTCGCGGATCGCGAGCCCTGCCTGGTCCGCGAGACGATGGAGGCCGCTTCGGCTGAAGAACACCAGGTGGTGTGCCTCGTGCGTGCGGCGCGCGGGACCTCGCCAGCGGCCCGCCGATGCCGCGTACAGCGCCCGGCCGAGCCGCGGGACGACGCTGTCCTCGTGGATCGTCTGCACGAAGAGCGCGCCGCCGGGCGCGAGCCGCGCCGAGAGCGCGCAGAGGTCGAACGCGGGATCGGCGAGATGCTCGAAGGCGTCCCAGAGCGTGATCAGATCGAAGCGCCCCGGGAGCTCCGCGAGCGCCGTCGCGACGGGTCCGACCGCGATCCGCGCGCTCGGATCGGCCGATCGCGCATCTTGCGCGCGCGCCGGGTCGAGCTCGATCCCGAAGCGCTCGGCGGAGGGAGCGCGCGCGCCGACGAAGCGCAGGAAGTCGCCTCGCCCGCAGCCGACGTCGAGCGCGCGCACCGGCGGCGACCCGTCGGGCTGGACCCTGCGGAGCAGGTCGTCCCAGCGCGCGCGGTCC
>DATJPY010000044.1:0-75296 GCA_035506135.1 Myxococcota bacterium
CGCGCCGGCGACAAGCTCCTGCTGCTCTACCCCTCGGCGAACCGCGACGAGCGCGTGTTCGATCGGCCGTTCGACTTCGACATCGCGCGCGATCCGAATCCGCACGTCGCGTTCGGCTTCGGCTCGCACTTCTGCCTCGGCGCCAGTCTGGCTCGGCTCGAGCTGCGCGTGCTGTTCGAGGAGCTGCGGCCGTGGCTCTCCGACATGCATCTGGTGTCGGACGGGCCCCTGCGCGTCACGCCCTCGAACTTCGTTCACGGATTCCCGTCGATGGAGGTGGAGTTCAGTTCGCGCCGCTGAGGGCGTAGGCGACCACCCAATCGCCGCGCCGGGTCCCCAGCTTGCCGTGGCCACCGGCGGCGATCACCACGAACTGGCGTCCGCTCGGGCCCCGATAGGTCATCGGGTTGGCCTGCCCGCCGGCGGGCAGGGCGTCGCGCCAGAGCTCCGCGCCGGTCTCGGCGTCGAAGGCGCGCAGGTAGCCGTCCATCGACGCGCCGAGGAAGACCAGGCCACCGGCGGTCGCGAGCGGACCGCCGAGGTTGGGCAGGCCCCAGCCCGGGTCGAAGCGGAGCGGAATCCGGTCCGGGATCGTGCCGAAGCGCACCTTCCAGAGCCACCGGCCGGTGTCGAGCGACACGGCGCCGACGACGCCCCAGGGCGGCGGCGTGCAGGGGAGGAAGAGCGGGGAGAGGATCGGACCGCGCACCATTCCGAACGGCGTTCCGGCCTGCGGTGCGTACTCGCGCATCGCGCCGCCGGCGGCCTTCTCGCGGTCGAAGTCGGCGCGCGGAATGAGCCGGGCGGAGAAGGCGAGGTTCGTCGCGTTCAGGAATGCGACGTGGCTCCGGGGATCGACGGCCGCGCTGCCCCAGTTGGTCCCTCCTGCGATGCCCGGCAGCTCGAGCGTGCCGCGCAGGCTCGGCGGCGTGAAGAGCCCCTCGTTGCGCAGCGCTGCGATGCGCTCGCGGCAGCGGCCGCGATCCCACCGCGTGAGGCCGAAGGCGTCCTCGGCGCGGAGCTGCTGGGGCACGATCGGCTCCGGCAGGACCGGGAACGGCTGCGTCGGCCAGCTCTGCTCGCCCGGCACGTCGGAGGCCGGCACCGGCCGCTCCTCGACCGGGAAGAGCGGCTCCCCCGTCTCGCGCTGCAACACGAACAGGTGTCCCATCTTGGTGGCCTGGACCACCGCGGGGACCTCGGCCCCGCCGCGCGTGACCTGGCTCAGGACGGGTTGCGCGGGCACGTCGTAGTCCCACAGGTCATGGTGCACCACCTGGAAGTGCCACACGACCTGGCCGGTGCTCGCGCGCAGCGCGACCACCGAGTCGGCATAGTCGTCGCGCCCGAGGCGCTCGCCGCCGTAGTAGTCCGGGCTGGCGCTGCCGGTCGGGACGAACACGAGGTCGCGCGCGCGGTCGACGGAGAGGATCGACCAGGCGTTGGCGGCTCCGACGCGGCGCGCCTGCTCGGGCTTCCACGCCGCGAACGCGGGATCGGCGGCGTCGCGCGGCACGGGATCCCAGCTCCAGCGCAGCGCGCCGCTGCGCACGTCGTACGCGCGCACCACGCCGCGCGGCGCGTCGACCCGCTGGTTGTCGCCGATGGCCGAGCCCACGATCACCAGGCCGCCGATCACCGTGGGCGGCGACGAGATCGTGTAGTCCCACGCGTGGAGCTCACCGACGCCCTTGCGCAGATCGACCTCGCCGCGCTCGCCGAACGATTCGCAGCGGCGTCCGGTGGCGGCGTCGATCGCGTAGAGCTTCGACTCGACGGTGGCCGCGAAGATGCGCCGGCGGCAAGGCGCTGCGTCGGGCGCCGTCTCGTCGAGCCAGCTCGCGACGCCGCGCGACGTGTACTCCGGGTAGTGCCCCGCGGCGACCGTCGCATCGAAGCGCCAGCGCTCGGCCCCCGTCTCGGGATCGAGCGCGAGCACGCGGCCGAGCGGCGTCGGCAATACCAGGAGCCCGTCGACCAGGATCGGCGTCGCCTCGAACGTGCTGTGCGCAGGCGGCGGCGGAACCGCGTCGAAGTCGCCCGTGCGGACCTTCCAGGCGACGGTGAGCTGCTGCACGTTCTCGCGCCGGATCTGGTCGAGCGGCGACCAGCGGCTGCCGCCGTCGTCGCCCCCATACACGGGCCAGTCGCTCCGCGTCGCGTCGCTGGCGCGTGCGGACGCGCCGGCGGCGAGCGCCAGCGCGGTGACGAGCGGGATCGCGACGTGTCGGTTCACCGGTCCTCCGGGGTGCGCGGTGCGTCGGGCACGAGGCTCGCGACGAGGAGCGCGACGACGCCCTCGCGCGCGGCCTCCTCGTCGCCGAACAGGCTGGGATCGAGATCGCCGTGGCGATGGCGCGCGAAGTAGACCACCGCCTCGGCGAGGAAGCGCGCCGCGACCCACGGCTCTGCGGCGCGGCGGAGCTGGCCTTCCGCCATGCGGCGCTCGAGGTAGCGGGTCAGGCGCGCGAAGAAAGCGCGCCGCTGCTCGACGAAGTAGAGCTCGTAGAGCTCGGGCAGATCGATCGCCGAGCGCTCCATCACGGTCGCGGGCCCGCGCGTGCGCGCGATCTGGTCGTAGAGCTCGCGGACGACGCCCTCGAGCTCGGCGCGCGCATCGGCCGTGCGCCGGCGGGCGAGGGCGGCTGCGAGCGCCGGGAGGTGGAAGCCCGCGGCGAGCTGCTCGCGCAGCCGGCGCTCGGCCTCGGCCGGCGCGGGAGCACGAACGGGCAGGCGGGCCGGCTCCGGCGTCGCGGCCTCGCCGCCGCCGCCGCCGATCACCCAATGGAACAGCGCCCCCTTGCTCTCGAAGTACTGGTAGAGCGTGCCGGGGGACACGCCGAGCTCGCGCGCGACGTCGGTCATGCGCGCGCGGCGGAGGCCTCGCGCGGCGAACACGCGCAGGGCCGCGGTCCGGATCTGGTCGAGGCGGCCAGCCGGCCGGCGTCGGGCCATGTCGCGAGTGTCCGATAAATGAATGATCGAGTCAATTATTTTATGAACGCGCCGCGGCGGCTACGGTTGGCCTCCTCGGAGAAGCACGTGGGGCGTATCCGGTTTTCGAGAAGCGAGGTGCGGCGCGCGGCGTTCGGTCCGCCGCCGCGGGGACCCCTCGACTTCCACCGCGGTCTGCCCGGCTATGCGCCGAGCCCCGTCCGCGCCGCGCCGCGGCTCGCCGAGCGCCTCGGGCTCGCGCGGGTCTGGGTGAAGGACGAGTCGTCGCGTCTCGGGCTCCCGTCCTTCAAGATCCTCGGCGCTTCGTGGGCGACAGGGCGTGCGCTCGCCGCGCGGCTCGGCCTCGACGCGCGGAGCGCCCCGTCGCTCGCTGCGCTGCGCGACGGCGTCCCCGGGCTCGGGCTCGTCGCGGCCACGGACGGCAATCACGGACGCGCCGTGGCACGGGTCGCCCGCTGGCTCGGCCTTCCCGCCGCCATCTATGTGCCGGCGGGCACGGCGGCGGCGCGCATCCGTGCGATCGCGGAGGAGGGCGCGCGCGTGATCGAGGTCGATGGCAGCTACGACGAGACGGTGGAGCGGGCGGCGGCCGCGCAGGACGCGCGCTCGATCCTGATCCAGGACCATGCGTGGCCCGGCTTCGAGGAGGTTCCGCGCTGGGTGATCGAGGGCTACGCGACGATCTTCTGGGAGGCGGACCGGCAGCTCGCGGACGAGCCCCGCCTCGATCTGGTGCTGGTCCAGGTGGGCGTCGGCGCGCTCGCCGCCGCCGCGGTCGATCACTACCGCCGGCCGGATCTCGCCGCGCGTCCCGCGCTCGCCAGCGTCGAGCCGACCGGCGCCGCGTGCGCGCTCGCATCGATCGAGGCCGGACGCATCGTGACGGTGCCGGCCGGCGCGCACTCGTCGATCATGGCGGGCCTGAACTGCGGCACGCCCTCCAGCGTCGCCTGGCCCGCGCTCGAAGGAGGCATCGACGTCTTCCTGGCGGTCGACGACGAGCGGTCTCGCGAGGGCGTGCGCGCGCTCGCGGAGGACGGGATCGTGTCGGGCGAGTCGGGTGCCGCCGGCGCTGCGGGCCTGCTCGAGCTGCTCGAGAGCCCGGAGGCCGGAGCCGCGCGCAAGCGGCTCGGCCTCGACCGGGACGCGCGCGTGCTGCTGATCTCGACCGAAGGGGCGACCGATCCCGCGCTGTGGCAGCGCATCGTGGGACGCGCGCCGGAGCGCGCGGCGTGACCGCGCGTCTCGAGCTGTCGCCCGAGCATCCGCACGTGGCGGTCGTCACGATCGATCGCCCCGAGCGCGCCAACGCGCTCGACCCGCCGACGCTGCGCGCGCTCGCGGGCTGCTGGCGCCGCATCGCCGAGGATCCCGACATCCGCTGCGCCGTGCTGACCGGGTCGGGCGAGCGGGTCTTCTGCTCGGGCATGGACCTGCGCACCACGATCCCGGCATCGCAGCGCCTGGCGCGCGGCGAGACCATCGACCCGGACGACTTCGCCGGTCTGCGCGACGCGGCGACCGCCGTGCTGGCCGGCTTCGACCTCGCGACCCCGCTCGTCTGTGCGATCAACGGCCACTGCCGCGCCGTCGGCCTCGACCTGATGCTCGCGAGCGAGCTGCGCTACGCGGTGCCGGAGGCGACCTTCGCGCTCGAGGAGGTCGCGCGCGGTCTCTATCCGACCGGGAATGCGACGGTCCTGCTGCCGCGCCAGGTCGGCTGGGTACACGCCATGGATCTGCTCCTCACCGCTCGGCCGATCCCGGCCGGGCGTGCGGCCGAGATCGGGCTGGTGAACGAGGTCGTATCGCGCGCGGACCTCCTGCCGCGCGCGCTCGCCGCCGCCGAAGCGATCGCCGGGAATGCGCCGCTGGCCGTGCGCGAGACGCGTCGCGGCGTGCGCGAGCTGCTGGCGCTCCCGCTCGACGAGGCGTATCGGCGGCAGGAAGAGCTCGGCCGTCCGCTCCGCCGCACCGACGACGCGCGCGAGGGCGCGCGCGCATTCCTCGAGAAGCGCAGGCCGCGCTGGACGGGTCAGTGAGCGGTCAACGTCCGAAGATCTCCAGCATCGCGTCCAGGTTGGTGCGCACGCGCTCGGGCGAGGCGCCGACGGTCGCGGCGTACAGCAGCGGCTCATCGGTGAGCTCGCGCCACTGCGCGAGCCGGTCGCGCGCCTCGTCCGGAGGGCAGGCGATGGCGATCTCGTCGACGAGCGCGTCCGGGATCGCCTCGGCCATGGCGCGCACGTCGAAGCGCGCGAGCGCGGCGCGGCACGCGGCGCCGACCTCGGGCATGCCGTGGAACGCCAGGACCGTGTGGTAGACCGAGACGGTGAAGTAGAAGCCGATCTGGCTCTTCGCGTCGCGCAGCGCGAGAGCTCGATCGCGCTGGAGCGAGCACATCACGTACGGCGCCAGGCGGCAGCTTCCGGGCGCGCGCCCCGCGGCCGCCTCGGCCGCGCGCAGCCACGGCAGCGTGCGCTCGCGGTGCCAGCGCCGCGACGCGATCGGGTGACCCACCAGGGCGTCGGCCGTCGAGCCCGCGGCGTCCACCATCCGGCGGTTCACGCCCGCGACCCAGATCGGGAGCGACGGGCGCGCGGCGCCGGGGCGCGCGAACACCGGGATCGACAGCTTCCAGAACTCGCCGTCGAAGCGGAAGCCACCGCCGCGGGCGGCTGCGAACATCGCCCGCAGCAGGCGCACCAGCTCCGCCATCCGCGCGGCGGGCCGGGAGAACGGGACACCGAACCACTCCTCGTTCATCCGCCGCGTGCCGCTGCCCAGACCGAGCACCATGCGGCCGCCGGAGAGCTCGTCGAGGTCGAGGGCCGCGGTGCCGTGCAGGATGGGTGAGCGGGTGAATGCGTTCGCGATGCCCGTGCCGAGGCAGATGCGCTGCGTCGCCTCCGCGATCGCGCCGAGGATCGCGAAGCCGTGCTGGTTGAAGAACTCGACGCTGAAGACGGAGTCGAATCCCGCTGCCTCCGCCCGCCGCGCCAGCTCGACGTTGGCGCGTGCTCCTCCTCCGGTGAGGATCAGCCCGATCGGCACGCGACTCCTCCTGCGGCCGCCTCGACGATGCGGGCGGCGGTTCGGACGCGGATCATCCGGCCACCGTCGACGCCAGCAGGAGCTGCGCGCCAAAGTAGAGCGGCAGGCCCCAGAGCTTGTTCGAGAAGCTCTTGGCGACGAAGCGCTCGCGCGCCACCGCGAGATCGGAGAGGTAGAAGGCGGCTGCGCCGAGCGCGATCGCCCGGCGCGGCTCGTGGCCCACGGTGCCGAACGCGCACACCAGCATGCCGGAGATCACGACGAGGTACGCGAGCACCGGCCGCTGCAAGCGGACCGGGACGTGCGGGAAGATCGAGCGCAGCGCCAGCAGGCTGGCCGGCAGCACGGCGAGCGCCGCGATCAGGCAGGCCGAGATGTCGAGACCGCGCACGGCGAAGGCGATGGCGTAGGCGACGTGGCCGAGCAGGAAGCTCACCAGCCCGGCGAGGAACGCGACGTGCGCACCGCGCGGGATCAGCAATACGTCCCCGAGCGCCGCGAGCAGGAGGCCGCCGAGGAGCCAGGTGCCGTACCCCGAGTCGAGCGCGCCCGCCGCGAGCGCGGCGGCGACGAAGCCGGCCGACGCGAGGGGCTTCGCGATCCAGACGCCGGGTCGCCAGCCGAAGCGCTCGGCGACCAGCAGCGCGGCGGTGGCGGCGACCGTGAGCGCGGCGAAGGGAAGCACGGGCGCCGAGTCTATCGGAGCGGGGTGCGGCGCGGCGGCCGGGGGACGAAGCGGCTGGTCCGCTCGGCGTACGCGCGATAGCCGGGGCGCGTGCGCACGAGCGAGCGCTCGAGCAGCGGGACGCCCGACACGCGAACCAGGAGGAACGTCATCAGCATGGGGCTCGGCAGCGTCCAGCGGCCGGCTCGGGTCGAAGCTGCCACCGCGAAGATCCCCCACCAGGCGAGCGCATCGCCGAAGTAGTTCGGGTGGCGGGTGTAGCGCCAGAGCCCGCGGTCCATCACCTGCCCGCGGCTGGTCGGGTCCGCGCGGAAGCGCGCGAGCTGCCAGTCGCCCACGGATTCGAAGAAGAGCCCGGTCGCCCAGAGCGCGGCGCCGATCGCGTCGAGGGCGCCGAGCCCCGCGGCGGCGGGCCGCAGCAGCGCCACCTGGACCGGCAGCGAGACGATCCACATCAGCGCCGCCTGCAGCCCGAACACGGTCCAGAGGCTCACGCGCGCGAAGCGCTCGCCGTGCCGCCGACGCATCGCTGCGTAGCGAGGATCCTCGCCCCGCCCGCGGTTGCGCCAGCCGAGGTGGGCGCCGAGCCGCAGACCCCAGAGCGCGGTCATCGCGAGGAGCAGCGCGCCGCGCGCGCCGGGCGCCGGCGCCCCGGCGTACGTAATCGCCGCGATGGCGGCGAATCCCGGCCCCCAGTAGACGTCGACGAGGCTCGCGTCGCGCCGCCGCAGGCTCACCTGCCAGAGCGCGAAGAAGACCGCCGCGTTCCAGACGGCCGTCGCAGCGAGGCCCGCGGCGAGGGACATCAAGCCGCTCCCGCACCCCGGCGCGCTCCCGGCGGCTCGGCGATCACGGGCTCGGCGCCCCCTTCACGCGGCCGCGCCGCGCAGCGAGAGCAGGGCCACCTTGCGCTCGATCCCGTCGATGTCGGCCAGCAGCGCCGAGCCGCGCGGAAGCGCGACCGCAGCCGCTCCCGGCCCGCCGACCCAGAGCTCGACGGACGCGGGCATCAGCCGGCGCAGCGCGTCCAGCGCGAGGGCCACCGGTGCCCCGTCGCGCTGACAGACGCCGAGCGCGACGGCGGCTGCGCCGAGCGCGTCGGCCGCCTGCGCCACCTCGGCGACGGGAAGATCGGGCCCCAGGTAGATCGCCCGTCCGCCCGCGTCGACGGCGGCTACCGCCGCCATCAGGACGCCCAGCTCGTGGCGCTCGCCCGGAGGTGTGGTGAAGAGGATCGGCGACATCTGGGCGGCGGCGTTCGTCGGACGCAAGACGCTGCCGAGCAGAGTGCGCAGGAGCGCGCTCGCGAGGTGCTCGGATGCGGCACAGAGCGCGCCGTCCTCCCAGCGCCGACCGATCTCGTTCAGCAGCGGTGAGGCGACGCACCGCGCGAAGCGCGCGCCGCCGAGCGCGGAGAGCTGCAGCCCGAGGAGTCGCTCGGCATCGGCCGCATCGAGTCGGTCGAGCGCCTCGAGGATCGCCGCGAGCGGCGCGGTCGGTGCAGCAGGAGCCAGCGCGGCGCGCCGATCGAGCTCGTCGTCCTCCAGTCGCGCGATGTCGCCGATCGGGTGGCCGGCAGCCACCGCGGCGCGCAGGCGCTGCAGGCGGATCACGTCGGCCTCGCGGTAGCGGCGCGTGCCGCCGTCGGTACGCAGCGGTCGCACCGCGCCATAGCGGCGCTCCCACGCGCGCAGGACGTGCGCGGAGAGGCCCGTGAGCCGGACGACCGCTCCCACGGAGTAGGTGGGCTCCTGCTCGCGGGTCATCGGCCGAGAATGCTCGGCAGGGAAAGTGCTGTCAAGCAAATATATCGACAGCGAATTACAACGGGCTCTATCCTGCCCGGAGATGGCGACCGCCTCCGCCCGCCGAGAGCAGGTCATCCACTGGTTCCGGAGCGATCTGCGGCTCGGCGACAACCGCGCGTTGGCGGCCGCGGCGTCCCGCGCCGACGCCCTGGCTCTGGTCTTCGTCCTCGACGACCGCCTGCTCCACGGCGACGCGGTCGGCCCGCCGCGGCGGCGCTTCCTCGTTCGATCGCTCGTGTCCCTGGCCACCTCGCTCGCAGCGCGCGGCCATCGCCTGCGGATCCACCGCGGTGACCCGGTCGCCGTGGTGCCGGCGCTCGCCCGCGCGCTGCGCGCCGATCGCATCACCTGGAATCGCGACGACGGCGCCTACGCGAGGCGCCGCGACGCCGCGGTGCGTGCCGCCGCCGCGCGCGATGGCGTCGCGGTGGAGGAGCACAAGGACCGGGTCGTGTTCGAGAGCGGCGAGCTTCGCACGCGTGCGGGCGACGCCTTTCGCGTTTATACACCGTTCCGCAACGCCTGGTGGGCGCGCTTCCGGGAGGAGCCCCAGGAGCCCCTTGGGCCGCTGCGCCTGCCGGAGCCGCTGACGGACGACGGGCTGGGGCCGGGCGAGCCGCTCGCCGACACCGAAGAGGATCCGGCCGAGCTGCCGCCCGCGGGCGAGGCCGCCGCGCTGCGACGGCTCGAGCGCTTCCTCGCCGGCCCGGCGTGGACCTACGCCGAGCGGCGCGATCGCCCCGACCTCGACGGCACCTCGCGCCTCTCGCCACACCTCCGATTCGGCGCCATCTCGATCCGCCGCTGCGTCCACCGCGCGCTCGATCGGATGCGCGAGGAGCCGCGCGCAGCGCCCGGCCTCCGCCGATGGCTCGACGAGCTGGTGTGGCGCGAGTTCTATCACGCGGTGCGCACCGAGCACCCGGACCTGCGGCGGCGCGCGCTGCGCCGCGAGCTCGACGGGCTCGCCTGGGAGGAGGACCCGGTAGGGTTCGAGGCCTGGTGCCGCGGCCGCACCGGCTTTCCCTTCGTCGACGCCGCGATGCGCCAGCTCGCCGCCACGGGCTGGATCCACAACCGGGCCCGCATGGTGGCGGCCAGCTTCCTGACGAAGGACCTCGGCATCGACTGGCGTCGCGGCGAGCGCTTCTTCATGCAGCGCCTGGTGGACGGCGATCCGGCGAGCAACGCGGGTGGCTGGCAGTGGGCGGCGTCGACGGGCACCGATGCCCAGCCCTGGTTCCGAGTCTTCCATCCCGTGCGCCAGGGCGAGCGCTTCGATCCGGAGGGCCGCTACGTGCGCCGCTTCGTGCCGGAGCTGCGCGCATGCGACGATCGGTTCGTGCAGCGCCCGTGGGAGGCGGTGCCCGCAGTGCGCGGATACCCTCGTCCCATCGTCGACCACGCGGCGCGGCGGCTGGCGGCGCTGCGCCGCTTCGAGGCGCTGCGCGCGAGGGCGGGGAGGCGGCATGGGCGCAGACCGTCGTGCGGGCCCGCGTCTTCCTGAGCAGCGCCTGCTCGGGCCGGACGCGGCGCCGATCCGGATCGGTGTCTCCGCGTGCCTGCTCGGGCGCGAGGTCCGCTGGGACGGCGGTCACCGGCGCGACTCCTTCCTGGTCGACGAGCTCGGCCCCTACGTGGCGTGGGTGCCGGTGTGTCCGGAGGTCGAGCTCGGCATGGGCGTGCCGCGCGAGACGGTGCGTCTCGTCGCGCGCGGCGGCGGCGTGCGGCTGCTCGCCGAGCGGGGCGGCGTCGACCACAGCGACGCGATGCGCGCCTGGGCGCGGCGCCGGCTGCGCGAACTCGCGGCGCTCGAGCTCTCCGGCTACGTGCTGAAGAAGGACTCCCCGAGCTGCGGCCTCGAGCGCGTTCCGGTCTGGAACGCGAGCGGCCGGCCGGAGCGGCGCGGACGCGGCGTCTTCGCCGAGGCGCTGCTCGAGGCGTGCGAGGCGCTGCCGGTCGAGGACGAGGACCGGCTGCGCGACGCGCGCCTGCGCGAGAACTGGATCGAGCGGATCTTCGCCTACCGCAGGCTCCGCTCGTTCTTCGACGGACCCTGGACGCCGCGCCGGCTCGCCGCCTTCCACGCCGCGCACGAGCTCCAGCTCCGGGCGCACGCGCCCGCTGCCCACCGCGCGCTCGGAAGGCTGGTCGCCCGGGCCGGATCGCTCCCGCGCGCCGCCGCGCGCCGTACCTACGAGCTTGGCTTCATGGCGGCGCTGCGCCGCCCGGCCAGCGCGGCGCGACACGTCGAGGTGTTGAAGCGCGCGGTCGCGCGCTTCCGCGGCCGGCTCGACCCGGCCGGACGCCGTGCGCTGCTCGCGTCGATCGACGACTACCGGGCGGGTCGCGTGCCGCTGGTGGTTCCGATCGCGCTGGTGCGGCACCACGTCACGCGGCTTGCCCTCGACGAGCTGGCGGGGCAGGTCTACCTGCAGCCGCACGCGATGGAGCTGATGCTCCGCAATAGGGTGTAGGACCCGGGCCGGGCTAGTTCATCGGTCCCAGGCCCTGGCGCGGATCGAGCCGCATGATCTTCGGCTCGCCCATCAGCCCGCGGAACAGTCCGATGGCGGCGTCCGAGAAGCCGTACTTCTGCCGGAACACCTCGGTGACGTCGTCGATCACGACCGGATCGGTGATGCGCGTTGCGCGGAGCGGATAGTCGCGTCCGGCGATGCGCACCACGACGTCGGGGTTGCGCTCGACGTTGGCGCCCCAGTGCGTGCCGCCGGTGCGGATGTAGCCCTCGCCCTTGTTCACCGCGAGCCAGATCGTGGTGGTGCGGGTGCTGCCGTCCTCGTTGGTGCTGAGGATCTCGATGGTGTCGACGTCCGCCACCTGGCTCCAGTTGACGGGGTGGGCGCGCGCGGGCGCGGCGGCGAGGCACAGCGCGGCAATGGCCGCGGCCACGCGGGCGCGCGCTGCGAGGGCGCGAAGGGCTCGCGGCATCGGCAATCCTCCCCCGGGCGAGCATACAAGAACGGGCGCACCGCGCGGGTGTCGGCGCGGTACCATCCGGCACCCCCGAGAAGGAGTCTTGCATGGCCGCCGCCGCGATTCCGCTGCGCGAAGAGGTGTCGAGCTTCCTGAGGCGCCCGCGCCCGATGCTGATCGGAGGGCGCTGGGTCGAAGCGGCCTCGGGGAGGAGCTTCGAGACGCTCGATCCCGCCACGGGCGAGACCCTCGCGCGGGTGGCGGAGGGCGACAGCCAGGACGTCGAGCGAGCGGTCGCCGCGGCGCGGCGGGCGTTCGAGGGGCCGAGCTGGCGCGGCATCACGCCGGCCGAGCGCGGCCGCCTGCTGATGCGGCTCGCCGACGCGGTGGAGGCGCACGCCGACGAGCTCGCGCAGCTCGAGTCGCTCGACAACGGGAAGCCCGTGGCGGTGGCGCGAGGCGCGGACCTCCCGCTCGCCGCCGACTGCCTGCGCTACTACGCGGGTTGGGCGACCAAGATCGAGGGCGAGACGATCCCGGTGTCGGTGCCGTTCGCGCCGGGCGCGCGCTTCCTCAACTACACGCTGCGCGAGCCGATCGGCGTGGTCGGCCAGATCATCCCGTGGAACTTCCCGCTGTTGATGGCGGCGTGGAAGCTCGGCCCCGCGCTGGCGGCGGGCTGCACCGTGGTGCTGAAGCCCGCCGAGCAGACGCCGCTCTCGGCGCTCCGCCTCGGCGAGCTGGTGCAGGAGGTCGGCTTCCCGGATGGCGTCGTCAACATCGTCACCGGGTTCGGCGAGACCGCGGGCGCTGCGCTCGCTGCGCACCCCGGAGTCGACAAGGTCGCCTTCACCGGGTCGACCGAGGTCGGGCGCCTGATCGTGCGCGCCGCGGCCGGCAACCTGAAGAAGGTGTCGCTCGAGCTGGGCGGCAAGTCGCCCAACATCGTGCTGCCCGACGCCGACCCCGCGGCGGTCGCCGAGGGCGCCGCCGGCGCGATCTTCTTCAACCACGGCCAGTGCTGCTGCGCCGGCTCGCGGCTCTACGTCCACCGGAGCCTGTTCGACGACGTGGTCGACGAGGTCTGCGCGCGCGCTCGCTCGATCAAGGTCGGGCCCGGGATGAGCCCCGACACCGAGATGGGTCCGCTGGTGTCCGACGAGCAGTACCGGCGCGTTACCGGCTACATCGAGTCGGGGCAGCGCGACGGCGCGCGCACCCTGATCGGCGGCGGCCGGCCCGCGGCGCTGCGGCGCGGCTACTTCGTCGAGCCCACGGTCTTCACCGACACCGACCACTCGATGGCGGTGGTGCGGGAGGAGATCTTCGGGCCCGTGCTGACGGCGATGCCGTGGGACGACCTCGACGACCTGGTGCGCCAGGCCAACGACACCATCTACGGGCTCGCGGCCGGCGTGTGGACCCGCGACGTCGCAAGCGCGCACCGGCTCGCCGCCGGGCTGCGCGCGGGAACGGTCTGGGTCAACTGCTACAACGTCTTCGATGCCGCCGCTCCCTTCGGCGGCTACAAGCAGTCGGGCTGGGGCCGCGAGATGGGCCACCACGCGCTGCAGCTCTACACCGAGGTGAAGAACGTCTGGGTGAACCTCGCGTAGTCTGTCGAACTTCGCTCGGCTCCGCAGACTTCGCCTCGCTGCGCGGAGGCCGACTCTCGAGTCGGCCTCCTTTCAGCGCGCCGGGGCGGGAAGCTTCACCTCGGCGACCTCGCACAGCTCCGCGAAGTTCCGCTCGATCGCCACGGCGAAGTCGTGCAGGTCCGGGACCAGGTCCCAGTCCGAGACGAAACCCCAGTGCAGCCGGCCGGCGTAGCTGAACAGCGCCACGCCGAGGCTCTGGTGGGTGAGCAGGTTGAGCATCGGATACGTCTCGAGCACGCGCGCGCCGAGCAGGTAGAGCGGAACCTGCGGGCCCGGCACGTTGGTGACGACCAGGTTCGCCGCGCGGTTGCGGTAGGCCATGCGCGACGCGAGCGAGAGCAGCGTCGGGACGGTCCACTCGGCGACCGCGGCGAGCACGCCGGCGCCCATCGCCTGCTTCGACTCCTTGAGCCGCGCGGTGATCTCGCAGGTGAGAGCGAGCCGGCGGCGCGGGTTGGTCTCGCCCGTCGGCAGGCTGGCTGCCCAGAGCGCGATCTGGTTGCCCGTGGTTCCGCGCGCGCTGGCCGCCCGGACGCTGACCGGCACCATCGCGCGGAGATCCAGGGTGCGCTGGGCGCTGCGCGGAACGCCGCGCTGCTCCAGGAAGTCGCCGAGGGCGCCCGCCACGATGGCGAGGACCACGTCGTTCACGGTGCCGCCCAGCCGGTCTTTCACCGCCTTCACGGGCCGAAGGTCGAGCGTGGTCCAGTCGAAGCGGCGATGCGGGCCGAGCTCGCGGTTGAGCGGCGTCTCGGAGGCGGCGCTGAGGCCGGCCGCCAACGTCTCGCCGAGCGCCGCGACCTGCTCGCGTACACGCGACAGCGTCGCACCCGGGCTCCGCGCGGCGCCCGCGAGCGCGCGCGCCGCGGTGAACGGCATTCCGAGCCGCCGCTGCAGCTCGCCGGTGGCGATCTCCCAGGCGCTCGGGGTGGGCTCGGGCAGCCAGGCCGGCGGCTCCGGGACCGTCTCGTCGGGCGCCGGCGAGAGCAGCATGCTCAGCAGGTCGACGCCGGCGATGCCGTCGATCATGCAGTGGTGGGTCTTGGAGATCAGCGCCGCGCGATCGCCCTCGAGGCCCTCGACGATCCACAGCTCCCAGAGCGGCTTTCCAGGGTCGAGCCGCTGCGACAGGATGCGCGCGGCCAGCCGCTTGAGCTGCCGCTCGTCGCCCGGGCGCGGCAGGGCCGTGTGACGGACGTGGTAGTGCAGGTTGAAGCGGTCGTCGTCGATCCAGACCGGGTGGTTCTCGATCGGGATCCAGGCGAGGCGCTGCCGGTAGCGCGGGATGCGGTGGAGCCGCGCGCCGACGTAGCTCCGAACGCGATCGGCGTCGAGCCCGCCGTCCTCGTTGCGGAGCGGGCCCGTCTCGAGGAGCAGCACGGCGCCGACGTGCTGCGGGTAGCGCTCGTCCTCGAAGTCCAGGAAGGTGCGGTCGAGGGCGGAGAGGCGTTCGTAGCGGGCCAACGGAGGACCTCCTGCCGCGCGCGGTCCGAGCCGATGCTAGCGCTGCCGGCGGCGGCTACGCCGGTTGGAAGAAGGGCACCGCGGCGGTGTCCGAGACGCGCTCGAAGGCGACGGACACCGGCAGGTCGAGGGCGAGGTGCCCGGGCGCGAGGCCGCGCAGGCCGCTCACCAGCCGCACGCCCTCCTCCATCTCGACCACGACGACCGCGTACGGCGTCGCCCCCGCGAACGGCGGGAAGGGGGCCTGGTGGGTCACGGTCCACGAGAACACGCGCCCGCGTCCGGACGAGGGGCTCCAGCTCCAGGCGTCCGATCCGCATGACGCGCAGATGTGTCGCGGCAGGTGGCGCCAGGCGCCGCAGTCCGTGCAGCGCTGGAAGGAGAGGCGCCCGCGCGCGCACTCGGCGTAGAACTGCGCGGCCAGCTCGTCGATCTCGCTGGAGAGGATGGGCGTGACCTGTCCCACGGATCAGCGCCCCCGCCGCAGGATCGCGATCGAGCCGTCCCCGAAGTCGCCCCAGCCGGTGACGAGCCCGAGCTCCGCGTCCTTCACCTGGGCGGCGCCCGCCTCGCCGCGGAGCTGGCGGGTGGCCTCGATCAGGTGATTGATGCCCCAGACGTGCGCCTGGGAGAGCAGGCCGCCGTGCGTGTTCATCGGCAGCTCGCCGCCGAGCTCGATGCGGCCTCCCTTCACGAAGTCGCCGCTCTCGCCGCGGGCGCAGAGCCCGAGCGCCTCGAGCTGCAGCAGCACGACGTAGGTGAAGCAGTCGTAGATCTGGAGGAAGTCGACCTCGGACGCGCGGATGCCGGCCATCGCGAGGGCGCGCGGCGCGGCGAAGGAGAGCCCGATGCGGAACGGGTCGCGGCGCGCCGCGATGTCGTCGGCGGGGTAGGGGTGGCCCTCGGCGGCGGCGACCAGCACCACCGGCGGACGCGCCAGATCGCGCGCCCGCTCGGCGCTCGTCACCAGCACGGCGCCCGCGCCGTCCGTCTCGAGGCAGCAGTCGTAGAGCCGGAACGGCTCCGAGATCCAGCGCGCGGACAGGTACTGCTGCAGCGTGAGCGGGCGCCCCCGCATCAGCGCGCGCGGGTTGTGCTGGGCGTGGGCGCGGCACGCCAGCGCCACGGCGCCCATCGATTCCGGCTCGATTCCGTACATCTTCATGTGTCGCGTCGCCAGCCAGGCGTAGAACTGTACCGGCGAGACGGCGCCGTACGGCAGGTAGAAGTCCCGTACCGTATGGGTCATGGCGTTCAGGCCGAGCGGCGACCGCCGCGGGCGCGCGCCCGGCTTCGGGCGGATCGCGCTGTAGCCGTTCCAGCCGAGCACGATCAGCACGTGGCGCGCGACGCCGGTCGCCACCGCCATGGCCGCGCTCTGCAGCGCCGCGGTCGGGCTTGCGCCACCCATGCTCACGGTCGCGGCGTAGCGCAGCTCCTCGATCCCGAGGTTCGCGGCGAGCTCCTCGGCGGTGGTCTCGATGGGCGGCGGGACGAGGCCGTCGACGTCGCGCGGCGAGAGGCCCGCGTCGGCGATGGCGCCGCGCGCGGCCTCGAGCATGAGCTGGGCCGCGCTGCGGTCGGAGCCGCGGACGTAGTCGGTCTCGCCGATCCCGGCGATGGCGGCGCGCTCGCGGATCGAGGACTCGCTCACGAGGGGCGCCCCAGCTCGCGCAGGAATGCGAGCACCGCGTCGGTGAAGCGGTCGTTGCGGTCCCCGGCGACCATGTGTCCGGCGCCGCGCACGTCGACGAACCGGGCCTTCGGCGCGAGCTCGAGGAAGTGCCGCGCGCCCTGCTCGGAGAGGAGGTCCGAGAGCCGGCCGCGCACGAGCAGCGTCGGGACGCGCAGCCGGCGCGCGGCGGCCTCCATGCGATCGCCCTCCTGGCCCGGCCGCGGCCCGTGTCCCGGCTGCAGGAAGAGGGGATCCCAATGCCAGCGCCAGCGCCCGTCGTCGCCGCGGCGCAGGTTCTTCGCGAGCCCCGAGAGATCGCTCGGCCGCTCGCGGTGCGGCAGGTAGGCGGCGACCGCGTCGGCGGCCTCGTCGAGGCTTGCGAAGCCCTCGGGCCGTGCCTGCATGAAGGAGATGATCCGCATCGCGCCCTCGGGCTCGATGCGCACCGCGATGTCGACCAGGACGAGCGCGCGGCTGATCGAGCGCTCCGACTCTGCCTCGGCGAGCAGCGCGGTGATGCCGCCGAGCGACGCGCCCACCAGCACCGGCGGCGCGGTGAGCTGCGCAACCACCGCGCGCAGGTCCGCGACGAAGGCGTCGACGCTGTAATCGCCGCGCGCGTCCCAGCCGCTGTCGCCGTGGCCGCGCAGGTCGAGCGCGACGGCGTACCAGCCCTCGCGCGCGAGCGCGGCGGCCGTGCCGCCCCACGCGTGGCGCGTCTGACCGCCGCCGTGGAGCAGCAGAACGGGCGGCGCTGAGGGATCTCCCCACGCGTCGGCGTGGAGCGCGAGGCCGTCGCGCCCGGCGAGCTCCCACCGCGCGACCGGCGGGTCGCTCGGGGACTGCGGGCTGGGCTCGGCCATGCGGCTCCTCGCTCGGGCGCGCGGCGTAGATAGCCGCGCCTCGGGTATCGTGCCAGCAACAGGCGGAGGCGTGGGCATGGGAAGGCTCGACAGCAAGGTGGCGCTGGTGACGGGCGGCGCGAGCGGGATCGGCGCGGCAACGGTGCGGCGCTTCGCGCGCGAAGGCGCGCGCGTCGTGATCGTGGATCTGCAGGACGCACTCGGCGAGGCGCTCGCCGAGGAGCTCGGAGCCGCGACCGTCTACCAGCGCGCCGATGTGTCGCGCGAGGCGGACGTCGTCGCCGCCGTCGACCGCGCCGTCGACCAGTTCGGGCGGCTCGACGTCTGCTTCAACAATGCCGGGCTCGGGGGCGTCACCGGTCCGATCGCCGAGATCCCGGCGGCCGAGTTCGATACGACCGTGGGCGTGCTGCTGCGCGGTGTCTTCCTCGGGATCAAGCACGCGGCGCGCGTGATGCTGCCGCAGCGCGCGGGCAGCATCCTGAGCACCGCGAGCGTCGCGGGCCTGCAGGCCGGCTTCGGCCCGCACGTCTACAGCGCCTGCAAGGCGGCCGTCGTGCACCTGACCCGATCGGTGGCGATGGAGCTCGGCGAGCGCGGCGTTCGCGTGAACTGCATCTGCCCCGGCGGCATCGTGACCCCCCTCCTTACCCGCGGCTTCGCGGGCATGGCGGGCGGCGAGGATCTCGTGAAGGGCTTCCTCGCGTCCGCACAACCGATCCGCCGCGCCGGACTTCCGGACGACATCGCGGAGGCTGCTCTGTTTCTGGCGAGCGACGCGTCGAGCTTCGTGAACGGGCACGCGCTCGTGGTGGACGGCGGCCTCACCGGCGGGCGCCAGTGGTCGACGATGCCGGAGGCGATCCGCACCTACCGGCCCGAGGGCGGCCCCTGATGCGGTAACGTCCCGGGCGGGGGAAGTCGGCGCCTCGAGAGGATTCACATGTCCCAGGCCTTCCCGCCGCCCGGCGCGTTCCCGCCTC
Organism: Myxococcota bacterium; assembly: GCA_035506135.1. Classification (GTDB taxonomy): domain Bacteria; phylum Myxococcota_A; class UBA9160; order UBA9160; family PR03; genus DATJPY01. Next base: position 18,083 of record DATJPY010000044.1, read on the forward strand.
CGCAGCTCCTCGCCGACCCGTATCCCTTCTACGCCGCGCTCCGCGCGAGCCAGCCGGTGTTCCGCCTGCCGGTGGGCGAGAGCAGCGCTCCCGGGGTCTGGCTGCTCACGCGGCACGCGGACGTCCACGCCGTGCTGCGCGACGCGCGCTTCTCGGCCGATCGCCGCCGCGCGCGCATCGTCCGCGAGAACATCGACCGGCTCGCGATCGGCATGGCGCTCGGCGAGGAAGGCGGGCTGCGCACCATGCTGGTCATGGACCCGCCCGATCACACCCGCGTGCGCGGCCTGGTGAGCAAGGCCTTCACCCCGCGCCGCGTCGCCGCCCTGCGCCCGCGCATCGAGCAGATCATCGACGAGCTGCTCGCCGAGCCGGCGGCGCGCGGATCGATGGACGTGATGGCGGACTTCGCCGCGCCGCTGCCGGCGATCGTGATCGCCGAGCTGCTAGGCGTGCCGGCCGAGGACCACCGCGAGTTCCGGCAGTGGTCGAGCGAGCTGGTCTCGCTCGTGGGCTCCGCCAATCCACTGGAGATCCGCGAGCGGTTCGAGAAGGCGCTCGGCCGCATCCTCGACTACCTGCGCGGCGTGATCGCCGAGCGGCGGCGCGCGCCGGCCGACGACCTGATCAGCGGCATGATCGAGGCGCAGGAGGAGCGCGACGCGCTCTCCGACGTCGAGCTGCTCGCCACCAGCAACCTGCTGCTGCTCGCGGGCCACGAGACCACCACCAACCTGATCGGCAACGGCACGCTCGCGCTGCTGCGGCACCCCGACGAGCTCGCGCGCCTGCGCGCCGACCACGCGCTCCTGCCGGACGCGATCGAGGAGCTGCTGCGCTACGACAGCCCCGTACAGGCGACCGTGCGCGTCGCGACGCAGGACGCCGAGGTCGGCGGCCAGAAGATCCCGGCCGAGGCGCTGGTCATCGTGGGGATCGGGGCGGCGAACCGCGACCCCGCGGTCTTCCGCGACCCGGATCGCCTCGACCTCGCGCGCGGCGGCAACCACCACCTCTCGTTCGGTCTCGGCGTGCACTTCTGCCTCGGCGCGTCGCTGGCGCGCCTCGAGGCCGAGCTCGCCTTCGGTGCGCTGCTCGAGCGCTTCCCACGCCTCGACCTCGCCACCGAAGCGGTCTCGCATCGCGCGAACCTGATCCTGCGCGGGCTCACCGCGCTGCCGGTGCGCTGCTGAGCGAGGCCGGAGGCGCGGGCTCCACTCCAGGGCTTCCGAGGAAGAGGCTGCGATGAGCCCGATCGACCTCGTGATTCGCGGCGCGACCCTCTACGACGGGACGGGTGCTCCACCGCGTCGCGCCGACGTCGCACTGGCCGGCGATCGGATCGCAGCGGTCGGTGATCTCCCCGCGCCTGCCGACGCGCGCGACCTCGACGCGCGCGGCCTCGCGCTCGCGCCGGGCTTCATCGACGTCCACACGCACGACGACTTCGCCGCCGTCCTCCACCCCGCGATGGGATTCAAGGTGCAGGGGGGCGTCACCACCGTGGTGGTCGGCAACTGTGGGATGAGCGCCGCGCCGTGGGGCGTCGCGCGGGCGATGGCGCAGGCGTTCCATCCCGGCGCCGCGCTGCCCGCGTGGGAGGGCTTCGCCGGCTACCTCGCCCACCTCGATGCGGAGCCGGCGAGCTGCAACGTGGCCGCGCTGGTCGGGCACGGCACCGCGCGCGCGGCGGCGATGGGCGGCGACGCGCGCGCGCCGACGCGCGCCGAGCTCGATCGGATGCGCGGCATCGTGCGCGAGGGGCTCGAGGCCGGCTGCTTCGGCCTGTCGACGGGGCTCGTCTACGAGCCCGGCCGCCACGCCGCGACCGACGAGATCGTGGCGCTCGCGCGCGTGCTCGCGGGAAGCGGCGCGCTCTACGCCACGCACATGCGCGACGAGGGGAGCGGGCTCCTCGACTCGGTGCAGGAGGCGATCGAGATCGGCGAGCGCGCCGGCGTGCCGGTGCAGATCTCGCACCACAAGGCGGCGGGTCGCGAGGCGTGGGGCCTCGTGCGCGAGTCCCTGCGGATGATCGAGCAGGCGCGCGCGCGCGGGCTCGACGTGACCGCCGATCAGTATCCCTACACCGCGGGAAGTACGGTGCTGGCCGCGGTCGTGGCCAACGCCGAGCGCTTCGGGCGCGCCGACGAGGCGGCGGTGGTGATCGCGTCGGCGCCCGGCCACCCCGCGTGGGAGGGCCGCTCGCTGGCGGAGCTCGGAGCGGCGTGGGACATGCCCGGGATCGAGGCCGCCCGGCGTATCCTCGACGCGGAGGGGTTCTCGGCGACCGTGGTCATGCACAGCATGGACGAGGGCGACGTGCAGACGGTGATGCGTCACCCGACCACGATGATCGGCTCGGACGGGATCCCGACGCTGGCGGGCAAGCCGCACCCGCGGCTCTACGGGACCTTCGCGCGCGTGCTCGGCCACTACGCGCGCGACCTCGGCCTCTTCCCGCTCGAGGAGGCGGTCCACCGCATGACCGGGCTCGCGGCGCGCAAGTTCGGGATGCGCGACCGCGGGGTGGTGCGCGAGCAGGCCTTCGCCGATCTCGTGCTCTTCGACCCGGACGGGATCGCCGACGTGGCGACTTACGCGGATCCGCACCATCCGCCGGCCGGGGTCGAGCGCGTCTGGGTGAACGGGGTGTGCGTCGTCGAGCGTGGCGCGCACACGGGGGCCCGGCCTGGTCGCGCGTTGCGGCGCTGACCCGGTCGCGCCCGCTCTCTCGACGCCCTGCGCGCCGATCTGTAACGTGTTTCAAATCCGAGGAGGCGAGCATGGGCGGTGGACTGGTCGACGGCAAGGCCGCGCTCGTGACGGGCGGCGCCTCCGGGATCGGTCGCGCCACGGCGCTCGCACTCGCTCGCGAGGGCGCGCGCGTGCTGGTGGCGGACCGCGATGCCGCCGGCGCCGAGGCGGTGGCGAAGGCGATCTCCGAGTCGCGCGGGACGGCGCGCGCCGTGCGCTGCGACGTGGCCCGGGCGGACGAGGTCGAGGCCATGGTGCGGGCCGCCCTCGACGCCTTCGGCCGACTCGATTGCGCGGTGAACGCCGCCGGGATCCTCGGCGCACCGGGCCCGCTGCACGAGCTCGCACCCGAGCAGTGGGAGCAGACGCTGGCGGTGAACCTGACGGGCATGTTCCTGTGCCTGCGGTACGAGCTCCGCGCGATGCGCGCGCAGCGAGCCGGCGCCATCGTCAACGTGTCGTCGGGGGCCGGCGTGCTGGGCACGCCCTTCCTCGGCCCCTACGCCGCCTCGAAGCACGGCATCCTCGGTCTCACCAAGACGGCGGCGCTCGAGAACGCGCGCGACGGCGTGCGCGTGAACGCGATCTGCCCCGGGTCGACCGACACGCCGATGCTGCAGGGCTTCATGGCGAGCTCGGCGGAGGCGCGCAAGATGATCCTCGCCACGGCGCCGAGCGGCCGGCTCGGCACGCCGGAGGAGATCGCCGAGGCAGCGCTCTGGCTGTGCTCCGACCGCGCCTCCTACGTGAGCGGAGAATCGATGCTGGTCGACTTCGCCGCGGTGTCGCGCTGAGGGGACCGGTCGAGGTGAAGTTCGTCGTCCCCACCGCCTTCAGCCCGCCGGCGCACTTCTGCGCCATGGCCCGCGCGGCCGAGGAGGCCGGCTGGGACGCGATCGCCATCTCCGACCACGTGGCGCATCCCGAGCGCATCACGTCGCCCTATCCCTACACGAAGGACGGATCGATCCGGTGGACCGAGTCGACGGCATGGCCGGACCCCTGGGTCTCGATCGGCGCGATGGCCGCCGCGACCTCGCGCCTGCACTTCGTGACGAACATCTTCGTCCTGGCGCTGCGCAACCCGTTCCTCGCCGCCAAGGCCATCGCCACCGCTGCGGCGCTCTCGGAGGATCGCGTGGCCGTCGGCGTCGGGGTCGGCTGGATGCGGGAGGAGTTCGAGCTCGCCGGGCAGGACTTCGCCACGCGCGGCCGCCGCACCGACGAGATGATCGAGGTGATGCGGAAGCTCTGGAGCGGCGGCTACGTCGAGCACCGCGGCCGCTTCTACGAGTTCGGACGCGTGCGCATGCTGCCCGCGCCCGGCGCGCCCGTGCCGATCTACGGCGGCGGCCTGTCGGAGCCGGCGCTGCGGCGCGCGGCGCGTCTCGACGGCTGGATCTCGGACATCCACAGCACCGCGGAGCTGCGCGACATCGCGGCCGTGCTGCGCCGCCATCGGGCCGAGCAGGGGCGGGCGGATGCGCCCTTCGCGCTGGTGGCGGCGTGCTCGGACGCCTTCGACGCCGACGGGATCCGCCGGCTCGCGGATGCGGGCGTGACGCACTACGCGACGGCGCCGTGGCTCTTCTACGGCGGCTCGTGGGATTCGCTTCAGGACAAGGTCGACGGCATGCGGCGCTTCGCGGACCAGGTGATCGCGAAGCTGCGCTGAAGGGGGTCGGATGCGCCGGTTCGAGGACAAGGTGGTGCTGATCACGGGCGCGGCGTCCGGGATCGGGCGCGCCTGCGCGCTCAAGCTGGCCGAGGAGGGTGCTCGGCTCGCGCTCGGGGACGTGCAGGCCGAGGGGCTCGAGGCGACCGCCAAGCAGGTGCGCGAGCTCGGCGCCGCGTGCGAGACGCAGTTCGCGGACGTCGCCGACGAGGCCTCGGTGCGCGCGCTCGTCTCCGGCGCGGCGTCCCACTACGGCCGGCTCGACGTGCTGTGCAACGTGGCCGGCATCCTGCGCTTCGATCACACCCACGAGCTCGCGCTCGCCGACTGGAGCCGCGTCCTCGCCGTGAACCTGACGGGGACCTTCCTGATGTGCCGCGAGGCGATCCCGCACCTGCTCGCCGCGCGCGGGAACGTGATCAACATCGCCTCGACCGCAGGGCTGCGCGGGCATCCGTGGACGGCGGCCTACTCGGCGTCGAAGGGCGGCGTGATCGCGCTCACCTGCGGCATCGCGATCGAGTACGCGAAGCAGGGCCTGCGCGCCAACGCGATCTGCCCGGGCAGCATCGAGACGCCGATCACGCAGGCCTTCCAGGTGCCGTCGGGCGCCGACCCCAAGCTGGTTCGCCGCATGATGCCGATCACCGGATTCGCCGGGCCCGAGAAGGTGGCGACGGCGGTCGCCTTCCTGGCGTCGGACGAGGCCTCGCACATCACGGGCGAGACGCTCCGCATCGACGGCGGAGCGCTGTCGTGAGCGGTCTGCTCGGCGGACGCGTCGCGATCGTCTCCGGCATCGGGCCCGGCATGGGGCGCGACATCTCGCTCGCGCTCGCGCGCGAGGGCGCCGACCTGGTGCTGGCGGCGCGCACCGAGGCGAAGCTCGCCGAGGTGGCCGCGGAGGTCCGCGCGGCGGGCCGGCGCGCGCTGGCCGTGCCCGCCGACATCACCCGGCCCGAGGATTGCCAGCGGCTGGTCGAGCGCGCGCGCGGCGAGCACGGCCGCATCGACGTGCTCGTGAACAACGCCTTCCAGATGGGCGGCTTCGTGCCGCTCGAGCGGGCGACCGCCGACGACTGGCGCCGCCCGATCGAGGTCAATCTGATCGGCTCGATGCAGCTCACGCGCGAGGTGATCCCGGTGATGAAGGCGCAGGGCCGGGGCTCGATCGTGATGATCAACTCGATGGTGGTGCGCGACGTCCTCCCCCAGATGGGCACCTACGCCGCCTCGAAGGCCGCCCTGCTCGCGGCGACGCAGGGGCTGGCGCGCGAGCTCGGCGGCGGGGGCATCCGCGTCAACTCGGTGGTGCCGGGCTACATCTGGGGGCCCTCGCTGCAGGCGTACTTCGCGCATCAGGCGAAGCAGCGCGGCGTCGACGCGCAGGTGGTCTACGACGAGGTCGCCGCCCAGACCGCGTTGCACCACATCCCGACGTCCGAGGAGATCGCCGACGCCGTCGTGTTCTTCGCCTCCGACCTGTCGCGCGTCATCACCGGCCAATCGCTCGACGTGAACGGCGGCCACGTGTTCCACTGATGGCGATGCTGGACGGCCAGCGCGCAATCGTCACCGGCGGCGCCTCGGGGATCGGGCTGGCGACGGCGCGGCGCATGCTCGAGGCCGGCGCACGCGTCGCGCTGGTCGACGTCGACGCCGAGAAGGTCGAGGCGGCCGGGCGCGAGCTCCGCGCGCCGGCCTTTGTCGCCGACGTCGCCGACGCCGCCGCGCTCGACGCCGCCTTCGCGGCCGCGGCCGACGCGATGGGCGGGCTCTCGATCCTCTTCAACAATGCCGGGGCGGGGCAGGTCTCGCCGCTCCACCGCTATGCGCCCGAGGCGGTCGAGCGGCTGCTCGACGTGAACCTGATCGGGGTCTACAACGGCCTGCGCGCGGCGATCCCGCGCATGCTGGAGGGTGGAGGGGGCGCGATCGTCAACAACGCCTCCGGCAGCGGCGTACAGCCGACGCGCGGCGAGGCGCCGTACTCGGCGGCCAAGGCCGGCGTGATCGCGCTCACCCGGAGCGCGGCGCTCGAGTACGGCCCGCGCATCCGGGTCAACTGCGTGTCGCCGGGCGTCGTCCGCACGCCCCTGTCCGAGGCGCTCTTCCGCGTGCCGCGGCTGCTCGATCCGCTGCTCGAGGCCATCCCGGCGGGCCGCACCGGCACGCCCGAGGACGTCGCCGACGTGGTCGTCTTCCTGTGCTCGCCCGGGGCGGGATTCGTGACCGGCCAGAACCTCCTGATCGACGGCGGGCTCTCGCTGGTCGGCGGCGGCATCGATCGGGTGCTGCGCGAGATGATGGCGGCGATGGAGCGGCGCCGGGTTTGACGGCCCCGGGGCCGCGGGATACGAAGCCTCCCATGTCCGACGCTGCCTTCGACGCGCTCGAGGTCGGGCGCCTGCGCCGCCGGCGCGGCGAGAAGTGGGCGCTCTACGGCCCGGACGTCCTGCCGGCCTGGGTCGCCGAGATGGACTTCCCGCTGGCGGAGCCGGTGCGGCGCGCGGTCGAGCAGGCGCTCTCGCTCGACGACCTCGGCTATCCGCTGCACCCGCGGCCGAACGAGCTGCCCGCGCTCTTCGCCGAGCGGATGCAGGCGCGCTTCGGCTGGCGGCCGGACCCACATCGGGTCGAGGTGATCGCGGACGTCGTGCAGGGGATCTACGTCGCGCTGACCCAGCTCGCGGCGCCCGGCGAGGGCGTCGTGGTCCAGACGCCGATCTATCCGCCGTTCCTCGAGGCGGTCGCCGAGACCGGGCGCCGGCTCGTCGAGAATCCGCTTGCTCGGACGGGTCGTTACGAGATCGACCTCGAGCAGCTCCGCAGCGCGCTCGATCCGCACACGCGAATCCTGCTCCTGTGCAACCCGCACAACCCGAGCGGCCGCGTGCTCGAGCGCCGCGAGCTCGAGGCGCTCGCCGAGATCGCGCTCGCGCAGCGCCTCGTGGTGGTGGCCGACGAGATCCACGCCGACCTGGTGCATGGGCCGCGCCGCCACGTTCCGTTCGCGTCGCTCGGCCCCGAGGTGGAGACGCGCACGGTCACGCTGACCTCGGCGACCAAGGCCTTCAACATCCCGGGGCTGCGCTGCGCGGTCGCCCACTTCGGCAGCGGCGAGCTGCACCACCGCTTCCTCGGCGTGCCGCGGGCCGCGCGCGGCGGGCTCGGCGCGCTCGGCCAGGCCGCGACGCTGGCGGCCTGGCGCGAGGGCGAGCCCTGGCTGGAGCGCGTGCTGGCCTATCTCGCCGGCAACCGGGACCGCGTGGCGCGCTTCGTCGCCGAGCGACTGCCGGGCGTCGTGCACGTCGCGCCCGAGGCGTCCTACCTGGCCTGGCTCGACTGCACGGCCCTCCAGCTCGAACCGACGCCCCAGCGCTTCTTCCTGGCGCACGCGCGCGTGGCGCTCTCTCCCGGCGAGAGCTTCGGGCGACCGGGCGCCGGCTTCGCGCGGCTCAACTTCGGCACCTCGCGCGCGATCCTGGACGAGATCCTCGAGCGCCTCGCCGGCGCGCTGCGCGGGCGTGATAGGATCCGCGCGTGAGCCTCTGCATCCGCGATCCCGAGCTGTTCGGCGTGACGGCGACGAGCGCGACGCTCTGCTTTCGCGTCGAGGACGGTGCGGGCTCCGTCGAGGCACCGGCGCGCATCCGGCTCGACGGCGAGGTGCGGGCCGTGTCGGAGGGATCCGGGACGCGCCACGTCCGCCTCGAGGGGCTCGAGCCCGACACGCGCTACCGGATCGACGTCGAGATCGACGGCGCGGAGCCGATCGCAGCCGATCGCTACTTCCCCGAGGCGCTGCGCACGCTGCCCGCTCCGCGAGCAGCCTGCACGGCGCGCTTTGCGACGATGAACGACCTCCACTTCGGCGAGCCGCGCTTCGGAGGGAGGCTCACCGAGGACCACGAGTACGGCGACGAGGAGCCGGGCTTTCCGCTGATCCGCGCCGAGGACACCGAGGTGCCCTACTGGCGCAGCATGAACGACGACGCGATCGCCGAGATCAACGCGGCCGGCGTCGACGCCGCCGTGATCAAGGGCGACATCGCCGACCGCGGACGGCCCGAGCAGTTCGGCTGGGCGCGCGAGTCCTTCGCCCGGCTGCGCGCGCCGCACCACGCCTTCCTCGGCAACCACGACTACTACGGGCGCCAGGAAGGCCACTCGGTCGACGGCTATGCGCTGCTCGGACAGGCGCCCGCGCCGCGCGTGATCGAGCTCGGCGGCTGGCGCCTGGTGCTGCTGGAGACGGCCGAGCCGGGGGACCACCACGGCGTGTTCGGCGACGATCGGATGGGATGGCTGGCGCAGACGCTCGCCGGGACGCGCGAGACGAGCACGCCGACGCTCCTGCTGATGCACCACCAGCCGGTCCCGCCCGAGCATCGCGACAGCTACCCGAACACGATCGGAATGCTGCCGGAGCACTCGCTTCCCTTCTTCGACCTGATCGGTGCGAACCCGCAGGTAAAGGGGGTCCTGATCGGGCACACGCACCGCAATCGCGTCCGCCGCTATCGCGCCTCCGGCGCGGCGCCGTTCGTCGAGGTGAACTGCACGAAGGACTACCCGGGAGGCTGGGCGCACTACGAGCTCTTCGAGGACGGCAGCTTCCGGCAGGAGGTGCGCCGCACGGCGAGCCCGCGCGCGCTGGCGCATTCGACCCGCTGCCGCGAGTGCTTCCGGGGCTTCTATCGGGACTTCGCGCTCGGCTCGCTCGAGGAGCGGAGCTTCGTCGCGGGTGGCTGACCTCGACCCGACCGCGGCGTCTGCGAGCGCATTGGCCCGCGCCGTTCGCGAGCGCCGCGTGTCGTCGGCCGAGCTGGTCGACGCCTGCCTGGCGCGCATCGAGCGCGTCAACCCCGCGCTGAACGCGGTCGTGGCGGTGTGTCCGGAGCGGGCGCGCCGCGAGGCCGAGGTCGCCGACGCCGAGGTCGCGCGCGGCGCCCTGCGCGGCCCGCTGCACGGCGTGCCGATCACGATCAAGGACTCGCTCGACGTCGCCGGGCTGGTGTCGACCTGGGGCACGCGCGGGCGCGCGGGCTTCGTGCCCGCGGCGGACGCGACGGTGGTCGCACGGCTGCGCGCTGCCGGCGCGATCGCGCTCGGGAAGACCAACACGCCCGAGCTGACGATGGGGTTCGAGACGAACAACCGGGTCTACGGTCGCACCCGCAACCCGTACGATCCGGCGCGCACGCCGGGCGGCAGCAGCGGGGGCGCCGCGGCCATCGTTGCGGCCGGCGGCGCGCCGCTGGACCTCGGGAGCGACACGGGCGGCAGCATCCGGCTGCCGGCGCACTTCTGCGGTGTCGCGGGCCTGCGCCCCACCAGCGGGCGCGTCCCGCGCACCGGTCACGCGATCGGGCCCGGAGGCGCCGCCGACGCGCTGACGCAGATCGGCCCGATCGCGCGGCGGGTCGAGGACCTCGCGTTGGCGCTGCGGCTGATCGCCGGACCGGACGGGTGCGATCCCTTCGTCGCACCGGTTCCGCTCGGCGATCCGACCGGCGTCGAGCTCTCGGGCCTGCGCGTGGCGCTCCTGGTCGACAACGGCATCGCAAAGCCGGATCCCGCCGTGGAGGCCACCGTGCGCGCCGCCGCCGGCGCGCTTGCCGAGGCGGGCGCGCGGGTCGAGGAGCGCCGGCTCCCGGGTATCGAGGAGACGCTCGATCTCTTCATGCGCGTGGTCGTGATCGACGGCGGCATCGACATCCGCCAGCTCCTCGCTCGATGCGGCACCGCGCTCGAGGAGAGCCCGCTCGCCGGCCTCGCGCAGCTCCCTGCGCCGTCGGGCGACGAGCGGGTGCGGATCGTCGCGCGGTGGGACGCCCTCCGCGCGCGGCTCCTCGCGTGGACGCAGGACTGGGACCTCGTCGTCTCGCCGGCGAACGCGCACGCCGCGCTCCGGCACGGCGAGAGCGACGCGCGCATCCCGGCCTTCAGCTACACCATGACGTGGAACCTCGCGGGCTGGCCTTGTGTCGTGGTGCGCGCGGGCTCGTCGCCCGAAGGACTGCCGATCGGCGCGCAGCTCGTGGCGCCGCCGTGGCGCGAGGACGTGGCTCTGGCCGCCGCCGCGCGCGTGGAGGCGGTGCTCGGCGGCTGGCGGCCGCCCGCGCAAGGGCCGGGATGAGCCCGCTCGCGCGGCTCTCGCTCTGGGCGATGGGCGCGTTCTACCTGCTCGCGGGTCTCAACCATTTTCGAGATCCGGCGTTCTATCTGCCTATGATGCCGACGTACCTCCCGGCCCACCGGGAGCTGGTGGAGCTCTCCGGGGTTGCCGAGTTCGCGCTCGGGCTCGCGCTGCTGGTGGTCGGCGCCGCGGCTCCGCGGCTGCGCCGCGCGGCCGCTTGGGGCGTGATCGCGCTGCTGCTGGCGATCTTCCCCGCGAACCTCCACGTCGCCCTGCACGACGTCCCGATCGGCGGGCGCAGCGAGGGCCTCGGCGTCTGGAACTGGGTGCGGCTTCCTTTCCAGGCCGTGCTGATCGCCTGGGCGTGGCTCTACACGCGGCGCCCACCGGCGCAGGGACCCAGCCCGCGCGCCCTGCGCGGTGCACCGGCCGAGCCGGCGGCGGAATGAGCGAGCGCTTCGTCGTCGTAACCGGCGCGTCGACCGGCATCGGGCGCACCACGGCGCTCGGCCTCGACCGCGAGGGCTATCGCGTGTTCGCCGGCGTGCGGCGCGCGCAGGACGCCGACACGCTCAAGGCCGACGCCTCCCCGCGCCTGACGCCGCTCTCGCTCGACGTGACCGACGCCGCGAGCCGCGAGGCGGCGGTGCGACGGGTCGCGGAGGCGGCCGGCGGGGAGGGGCTCCACGGCCTCGTCAACAACGCGGGCATCGTCGTCGCCAGTCCGGTCGAATTCCTCGATCTCGGCGCGCTGCGGCGGCAGCTCGAGGTGAACGTGGTGGGCCTGGTCGCCGTGACGCAGGCGTTCCTCCCGCTGCTGCGCGCGGCCCGCGGGCGAATCGTGCACATCGGCTCCTCGAGCGGCTACATCGCCGCGCCGCTGATGGCGCCCTATTCCGCATCGAAGTATGCCGTCGAGGCCATCGCCGACGCGATGCGCCGCGAGCTGGCAGGCTCGGGTGTCGCCGTATCCCTGGTCGAGCCCGGGGCGATCGCGACCCCGATCTGGGACAAGGGTGTCGAGATGGGCGACGAGCTGGTGAGGACACTCCCGCCGCAGGCCATCGATTTCTACGGCGAGCGCATCGAGCGACTCCGGGCCTACGCGCGGAAGGCGCCCGCGCAGGCGATCCCGCCCGAGCGCGTCGCCGAGGCCGTGCGCCACGCCCTCGCGGCGCCGCGCCCTCGCACGCGCTATCGGGTGGGCGCCGACGCCAGGAGCGGCTGGTGGCTCTCGCGCCTGCTTCCCGATCGAGCCATGGACTGGCTGCTCGAGCGCCTGACGCAAGCCTAGGCGGCCCTTCGCACCGCGTCGTCGATCGCGCGCGGGAGCGCGCTGGCGATGAGATCGATCTCCTCCGGCTCGATCGTGAAGGGCGGCCCGAGCACGAGGACGTCGCGCGCGGCGCCCGACCCACCCGGGTAGAAGAAGACGCCGTGTCCGAGGCCGGCCCCGACCGCGCGTGCGGTGACGTGCGCCTCGCTCGGGAATGGCTCGCGCGTGGCGCGGTCGCGCACCAGCTCGACGCCGATCAGGAGCCCGAGGCCCCTCACCTCGGCGACATGCGGATGCGTTGCGAGCGCCTCGCGCAGCCGCCCCAGCAGCTCCTCGCCGACGCGCGCCGCGCGCTCGACGAGCGCCTCCCGCTCGAGGATGTCGAGCACGGCGAGGGAGGCGGCACAGGCCGCCGGGTGGGCGCCGTAGGTGAAGAACATGAAGTCGTCCCCGCGCGCGGCGATCGGAGCCATCACCTCCTCGCGCGCGAACACGCCGCCCATCGGCGCGTAGCCGCCCGTGAGCCCCTTGCCGCCGACCAGGATGTCGGGCACGACGCCCCAGTGATCGACGGCAAAGCGCCGCCCGGTGCGCCCGAAGCCGGTCATCACCTCGTCGGCGATCAGGAGGACGCCGTGCCGGCGGCAGATCTCGGCCAGGCGCGGCCAGTAGTCGTCGGGCGGCACGAGCGCGCCCGCCGTCGAGCCGACCACCGGCTCCGCGATCACCGCCGCCACGCTCTCGGGTCCTTCGGCGACGATCCGCTCCTCGATCGCGTCCACGCACGCGACGCCGCAGCCGGGGCGCTCGAGGCCGAGCGGGCAGCGCAGGCAGTAGCACGCCGGCGCCTTCGGGAGATCGAGCAGGAGCGGGTCGAGGCCCGCGCGGCGCTTGGCGTGTGCGCCGACCGCGAGCGCCGCGAGCGTGGCGCCGTGATACGAGAGGTCGCGCCCCAGGATCTTCCAGCGCTCCGCGTGCCCCGCCGCGACGTGGTGTTGGCGTGCGAGGCGGATGGCGGCGTCGACCGATTCGGAGCCGCCGCTGGTGAGCGCAACCCGCGAGAGCCCCGGCGGCAGCCAGCGGTCGACGAGGCGCTCCACCAGCGCGACGCGTTCCTCGGTGGCGAAGGGCGGCACGACGTAGTCGATGCGCTCGAGCGCGCTCGCCATCGCCCGAGCCACCTCGGCCCGCCCGTGCCCGACGTTGGCGACGATCGCCCCTCCCGCGGCGTCGAGGATGCGCCGGCCGTCGGGGAGGATCAGCCACGCGCCCTCGGTACGCGCCACCGCCAGCGGTGCCGCGGCGCCGGGCACGAAGGCGAAGCGGCGGGCGCGCCCCGGGTCCGCGGCAGCGTGGGTGACGGGACCGGCCACGGCGCGGCATGATAGCGACGGCCCGCGGGGCCGGCGGGGAGGACTGGATTGAGCGAGGGCACGGCGCGGCGGCGGCAGCTGGTGGAGCGGGTCCCGCTGTTCGCGCGGCTCGCTCCGGCCCAGCTCGACACGCTGACCAGCGTCACCACGACCCGCCGGCTCGCCGCGCGCGAGGAGCTGTTCCACAAGGGCGACCCGGCGGCGCAGGTCTACGTCGTCGCGAGCGGCCGTCTCAAGGTCGCGACCACGTCGACCCGCGGCGACGACGTGACCTTCAACCTGCTCGGCGAGGGCGAGGTCGTGGGCGAGCTCCCGCTGCTCACTGGCGGGCGCCGAACCGGAACGGTGTCGGCTCTCGAGCCGAGCGAGCTGCTCGTGCTCGAGCGGCGCGACTTCCTGCGCTTCCTGCGCGAGCAGCCCGAGGCTGCGAGCGCGCTGCTGGTCGTGCTGGCGGAGCGCCTGGTGCGCATCAGCGAGTTCGTCGAGGACACCATCTTCCTGAAGCTGCCGGCGCGCCTGGCGAAGAAGCTCCTGCACCTCGCCGAGAGCTACGGCGAGGAGGGCCAGGATGGCACGCTGCTCCAGCTCCGGCTCTCGCAGGGAGAGCTGGCGGACCTGGTCGGCGCCAGCCGCGAGAGCATCAACAAGCAGATCCGCGCCTGGACGGAGGAGGGCGTGGTGCGCATGGAGCGCGGCTCGATCACGATCCTCCGCCGCGCGACCCTCGAGCAGCTCGCGGGGCTGGTCGCGACTTAGGTGCGTCCTGCCGAGCGCCTCGGGCTTGGCGGACGGGCGCGGGCGCGATACCCACCGGCCCCGTGCGTGCCCTCCTGCTGGCGCTCCTTCTCGTCGTCCCCGGTCTCGCCCACGCCGGCGAGGTGGAGCTTCCCGCTGGCGACGAGGTGGTGCGGCGCGTGAACCAGCGCGACGACGGCCGCTGGGTCTCGCGGACGATGGCCATGGAGCTGACGGAGAAGGACGGCTCCGTGCGCGCTCGCCTCACGCGCTCGTTCCGCCGCGACTTCGGCGACGGGCGCCGCTCGGTGGTCTTCTTCGAGGACCCGCCGAACCTGAAGGGCACGGCGCTCCTGAGCTTCGACTACGCGGAGCCGAAGCGGCAGGACGACCAGTGGCTCTACCTCCCCGAGCTGCGCCGCTCGCGCCGGATCGCGACCTCCGAGCGCGGGCGCGCCTTCCTCGGCACCGACTTCTCCTACGACGACATGCGCAAGGAGACCAAGCTCAGCCCCTACGACTACCGCTGGCGGACGGTCGGGACGGAGGAGGTCGACGGGCGGCCCTGCTGGGTGCTGGAGGCCACCGCGGTGGACGACGCCACCGCGCGCGAGCTGGGCTACGGGCGGCTCCGCGTGCGCATCGACGCCGAGCTCTGGCTGCCGCGCCTGGCCGAGTACTGGACGCCGGCGGGCGAGCTGCTGAAGACGATCCGGCTCACCGGGATCGAGGCCGTGCAGGGGATCTGGACGCCGCACCGGGTCGAGGCGGCAGCGGCCTCGGGCCACCGCACCGCGCTCACCTTCCGCGACATCGACTACCAGCACGAGGTTCCCGAGGGCCTGTTCGACGAGTCCGCGCTGGCGCACGGGCCGCCATGAGCGCTTGCGGCGAACGCGCTACGATCCGGGCTCCTCGCGAAGAGGGGTGAGTCATGGCCGCGCTTCGCTCCAGGTTCGCTCGCGGCAGCCTCGCAATCGCGCTCGTGGCGCTGTTCAGTGGTGCGCCGGCGCGCGCCGACGAGCACGATCCCACCGAGGCGGGCAACCCGGTTCGCATCTTGGCGTACGTGCTTCATCCGGTTGGCGTCGCGTTCGACTATCTCGTCATGCGACCGGCGCACTGGCTGGTAAACCGAGAGCCCTTCCGCACGATCTTCGGTCACGAAGACGACCTCTGATCGGGCGCTTTCGATCGATTCGAGGCTGTTCGCGATCGTCGAAGCAGGGTATGATCCTTGCATGGGCAGGTTACTGCGCGCCATCCGCTCGATGCACGGCCCCGTCGCCCGCACCCTCGTGGGCGGCGCCGCGCTTGCGCTCGCCAGCACCGCCTCGGCCGTTCCTCCGATGCAGCTCTCGCGCATGACCTTCGTCTCGTCGGAGGGTGGATTCACCGACCTCACGGTCGTTGCGGACGCCGCGCAGGTCGACATGCAGGGCAACAAGGCGCAGCTCGACCGCGTGCACGCCCTCTGGGCGGCGAGCAACGGGCAGAACAGCCTCGACATCGTCTGCGAGCGGGGCGAGTTCGATCTCTCGACCAACGACTTCGTGGCGATCGGCAGCGTGCACGGCGTGCTCGGCGACGGCCGGCGCTTCGAGAGCCCGTGGATGAAGTACGACCACGCCAAGGGCGTCGCCTATACCGATGCGCCCGTCTCGATCCTCGATGCGGGGCGCACGCTGAAGGGCGGTGGATTCCGCTACCGCATCCACGACGGGAAGCTTCGGCTCACCTCCGGCGCTTCGGTGGTGGACCCGCCGTGAGGGCCCGCACGTGGGGAGGGGTTGCGTGCGCGGTCGCGATCGCATCGCCGCTCGCCTGGGCGGCGGTGCGCGCCGCCGAGCCCTCGAGTGACGGCGCAGTTTCGCCGAAGACGGTGATGACCCGGGACGCCGCCGAAGAGCGCGCGGCAACGGAGGGGACCGCCGTGGGCGCCGCGTCCGCCGTGCCCGAAGCAGGGCGCCCTGCGCCTGGCCCTCCGGTTCATGAGGATCGTCCTCTCACGCTCGCTGCCGAGGCCCCGGCGCGCGACGTTGCGGCCCCGCCTCCGGCTGCGCCGGCCCCGGCCGGCGCGCAAGCCGTGGCCGGCACCGTGGCGTCCCCGAAGAAGGGCAACAAGGCTGCAAAGAGCGACGCCGGCAAGAGCGGAACCGGCGGCCTGCCCGGCGGATCGAGCGACAAGCCGCTCGCGATCCGCTCGGACGAGCTCGAGGCCGTCGAGGAGTCCGGCACGCGCAATCTGCTCTTCCAGCGCAACGTCCACGTCGAGCAGGGCGACCTCGTCGTGAACTCGGACCGCCTCGAGGCGCACTATCCTCCCGGCGCCAACCAGCCCGACCGGCTCGTCGCGACCGGCCACGTGCGGATCAAGCAGAAGGATCGCGTGCTGACCTGCCAGAGCGCCACCTACTACCAGGGCGAGGAGCGGCTGGTGTGCGTCGGCGACGCCGATCTGCTGAGCGGCAACGACCGCGTCCGCGGCGACCAGATCGAGATCTTCACCTCGCAGAATCGCATGAAGGTGCTCGGGCGCGCGGTCGTGAACGTGACGCCCGAGCAGAATCCCGAGCCGAAGAAGGCGGAGGCGACGCCGTGACCCGGCCGCTCCTGTCGGCGCAGGGTCTGCGCAAGCGCTACGGCGATCGCGAGGTGGTCTGCGGCATCGACGTCACGGTGTCGGCCGGGGAGGTGGTCGGCCTGCTTGGTCCCAACGGCGCCGGCAAGACCACCACCTTCAACATGATGGTCGGCGGGGTGCGCCCGAGCGCCGGCCGCGTGTTCCTCGACACCCGCGAGATCACCGACCTGCCGATGTTCCGGCGCGCGCGCCTCGGGATCACCTACCTGCCGCAGGAGCCCTCGATCTTCCGGCGCCTGTCGGTCGCGGACAACCTGAACGCGATCCTGGAGACGGTGGAGCGGAGCCCGGCGCTGCGGCGCGAGCGGCTGCACGAGCTCCTGCAGGAGCTCGGACTGCTCGGCAAGGCGCACCTGCGCGGTGCCTCGCTCTCGGGCGGCGAGCGGCGGCGGGTCGAGGTCGCCCGCGCCCTGGTGCTCGATCCGAAGTTCATGCTGCTCGACGAGCCGTTCTCGGGGATCGACCCGATCGCGGTGATCGAGATCCAGAAGGTGGTCGAGCAGCTCCGCGGGCGCGGCATCGGGATCATCGTCACCGACCACAACGTGCGCGAGGCGCTCTCGATCTGCGACCGCGCCTACATCATCAAGGACGGAAGCATCCTGCGCGAAGGAACTCCGAACGAGATCGCCACGGACCCGACGGTTCGCGAGATCTACCTCGGAGAGAACTTCCAGCTGGGCTGATCGAAAAATGGCGCTCGAGATCAAACAACAGCTCCGCCTGAGCCAGCAGCTCGTGATGACGCCGCAGCTGCAGCAGGCGATCAAGCTGCTGCAGCTCTCGCGGCTCGAGCTCGCCGACGTCGTCCAGCAGGAGCTGCAGGAGAATCCGGTGCTCGAGGAGGCGGTCGAGTCCGAGGAGGAGCTGCCGCAGGAGGTGGCCGAGGACAGCCGCGACGCCGCCGCTCCCGACACCGAGGCTGCGGCGCCGGTGCCCGAGAACCGCGAGGCCAGCGACGCCGAGAAGATCGCCGACATCGACTGGCAGAGCTACGCCGAGGCGTATCCGCAGACGGGCTTCCAGGGCGAGGCGCGCGAGGACGACGAGCGGCGCTCGCTGGAAGGCACCCTCACCCGGCGCGCCACGCTGGCCGAGCATCTCGAGTGGCAGCTGCAGCTCTCCGATCTCTCCGAGGTCGAGCGGGTTGCGGCGCGCTGGATCATCGGCAACCTCGACGAGGCGGGCTACCTGCGCGCGGAGCTCGAGGAGATCGCGCGGCGCTCGGGCGTGCCGCTCTCGATCGTCGAGGCAGCGCTCACCAAGCTGCAGCAGTTCGACCCGACGGGCGTGGCGGCTCGCGACCTGCGCGAGTGCCTGCTGTTGCAGATCGCCGCGCTGCAGATGCAGGTCGAGTCGCCGCTGGTGCAGACGATCGTGGCGGAGCACCTCGACGCGCTCCAGCGGCGCGACTTCCGGGGCATCGCGCGCGCGCTCGGGATCGCGATCGAGGAGGTGGCGGAGGCGGCGCGGGTGATCGGGCGCCTCGAGCCGCGGCCCGGCCGGCCCTTCGGTGGCGAGGACCCGATCTACATCATTCCGGACATCTATGTGCACAAGGTCGGCGACGAGCTGCACGTCGTCCTGAACGAGGACGGCCTGCCTAAGCTCAAGATCAACCAGCTCTACCGCGACGTCCTGTCGGGCGGCGGCAACGGCGTCGCCAAGGACACCCGCGACTACGTGCAGGACAAGGTCCGTTCGGCGATGTGGCTGATCAAGTCGATCCACCAGCGCCAGCGGACGATCTACAAGGTGATGACCAGCATCATCAAGCACCAGCGGGAGTTCTTCGAGCGCGGCGTCCAGTACTTGAAGCCGCTCAACCTGCGCGACGTGGCCGAGGATATCGGCATGCACGAGTCGACCGTGAGCCGGGTCACCACGAACAAGTACGCCAACACGCCGCAGGGTATCTTCGAGCTCAAGTTCTTCTTCAACTCGAGCATCAACCGCGTGGAGGGCGACGCGATTGCGAGCGAGAGCGTCAAGGAGAAGATCCGCCGCATCATCGTGGCGGAGGACCCGCGCCGCCCGCTCTCCGACCAGCGCATCGCCGAGATGCTCCGCACGGCCAACATCGACATCGCCCGGCGCACCGTGACCAAGTACCGGGAGGCCATGAACATCCTCTCCTCGACGAAGCGGCGGCGGGTCGGCTAGCCTGCGCGCGGCCGGGGGCGGTCATGAAGATCACCGACATTCTGGTCCGGGACGCCGTGGTGCTCGACCTCTCGAGTCGCGCCAAGCGGGACGTGCTGGCGGAGATGGCGAAGGCGCTCGCGGCGGCCGAGCCCGGGGTGGACGAGGCGCACCTGCTCGAGGTCCTGGTCGAGCGCGAGCGGCTGCAGAGCACCGGGATCGGCGAGGGCGTCGCGATTCCGCACGGCAAGCTGCAGGGGATCACGCGCCTGCTCGCCTCCTGCGCGCGAAGCCGCAGCGGCGTCGACTTCGACTCGATCGACGGCCAGCCGACCTACCTGTTCTTCCTGCTCGTGGTGCCCGAGAACTCGGGTGGCCAGCATCTGAAGGCGCTCGCACGCATCTCCCGATTCTTCCGCGACGCGAGCTTCCGCAAGCGCCTCCTCGAGGCCGGCAGCCGGGACGAGGTGTGCCGGGCCATCGAGGAGGAAGACGTCAAGTTGGCGTGACGGCAAGGGCCCACGGAGCGCTCGTCGACGTCGAAGGCGTCGGCGTGCTGCTCCTGGGGCCGAGCGGCATCGGCAAGAGCGAGTGCGCGCTCGAGCTGGTGCGCCGCGGACACCGGCTGGTGGCGGACGACGTCGTGGTGCTCGAGCGCGGCGCGGACGGCGCTCTGCACGGACACACCCCCGAGCTGATCCGACACCACATGGAGCTGCGCGGCGTCGGGATCGTCTACGTCCCCGACCTGTTCGGGCCCGACGCGGTGCGCGACGCGGTGGAGGTCGGCCTGGTCTGCCGGCTGGCCGAGTGGCGGCCCGAGCTCGAGGTCGAACGGGTCGGGCTCGAGCGCCCGGTCGAGGAGTGGGACGGGGTTCCGTTGCCGGCCCTGCTCCTGCCCGCGCGTCCGGCGGGCTCCCTGGCGACGCTGGTCGAGGTCGCCGTGCGGGACCACCTGCTGCGCCGCAGGGCGCTACCCGCGGCGCGCCGGCTCGATGCCCGCCTGCGCGGGGAGGTCGAGCCGTGAGCGCCGCCGAGACGCGGGTCGTCTTCGTGAGCGGGCTCTCCGGGAGCGGTCGGACGACCGCGATGGGCGCGCTCGAGGACCTCGGCTTCTACTGCGTCGACAACCTGCCGCCGCAACTGATCGAGCAGTTCGTCGACCTGTGCGCCAAGGCGAGCCCACCGATCCGCCGGGTCGCGCTGGCGCTCGACGCGCGCGAGGCCGTCTTCCTGAAGGGCTTCCCGGCGGTGGTCGGCGCGATCCGGGCCGGCGGCGCGCGGGTCGAGGTGCTGTTCCTCGACTGCGCGGACCAGGTGCTCGTGAACCGCTACCGCGAGACCCGGCGCGTCCACCCGCTGGCGCCCGCCGGGACGGTCGAGCAGGGCATCGAGCGCGAGCGCGCGCTGCTCGAGGACGTCGCGCGGCTCGCGGACTGGTCGCTCGACACGTCACAGCTCAACATCCACCAGCTCCGCGAGGCGGTCGTGCGACGCGTCACCGGGGAAGGGCGTCGCGCCGTCGTGAACCTGGTGTCGTTCGGCTACCGCTACGGCGTCCCCGCCGCCGCGGAGCTGCTGTTCGACGTCCGCTTCCTGCCCAACCCCCACTTCGAGCCCGCGCTCCGGTCGCGCAGCGGCCTGGACGCCGAGGTCGCCGACTTCGTGCTGAAGGACGACCGCACCCAGGAGCTGCTGGCGCGGCTGCGCGAGTTCCTCGGCTGGCTGCTCGGGCTCTACGACTCCGAGGGCAAGGCGTACCTCGCGATCGGCATCGGGTGCACCGGGGGCCGGCACCGCTCGGTCGCGGTCGCCGCTGCGCTCGCCGAGGGGCTGCGCGCCCGCGGCCGCGAGGTCAACGTCGAGCACCGAGACGCGGAAAAGGAAGGGTGAGATGTCCGTCGTGATCGTGACGCATTACCGGCTCGGCGAGGTGTTCCTCCAGGCGCTGCGCCTGATCGTCCCCGACGCGCCGGAGTTCCAGGCGGTCTCGATCGACCCCAAGCAGTCGGTCGACGAGATGCGCGAGCTGATTGCCACGGCGCTGCGGCGCGCAGACCGCGGCGAGGGCGTGCTGGTGCTGACCGATATGTTCGGCGGCACGCCCTCGAACATGGCGCTCTCGTTCCTCGAGGAGCACCGCGTCGAGGTCGTGACGGGTCTCAACCTGCCGATGCTGATCAAGCTGGCGACGATGCCCGAGAAGAAGCCGCTCGAGGAGCTCGCGACGTTCATCAAGGACTACGGGCAGCGCAACATCCGGGTCGCGAGCGAGATCCTGCCGGAAGGGAAGCGGTGAGCGGAGCCACCGTCTGCGAGGAGTTCACCGTGCGCCGCGAGCTCGGGCTGCACGCGCGGCCCGCGGGGCGCTTCGTCTCGCTCGCCGCCCGATTCCAATCGGAGATCCAGGTGGCTCGGGCGGGAAGCGGCGACGACTGGGTGAGCGGGCGCAGCGTGCTGTCGCTGCTCTCGCTCGGGGCGACGCGCGGCACGCGCCTCCGCGTGCGCGCGGTCGGCCCCGACGCCGGCGAGGCGGTGGCCGCGCTCGGGGCGCTGATCGAGGAGCTGGAGGAGCCCGCGCTCGGCGATGTCGCGGCCGGGCGGGAGCGGCCGCGGTGAGCGAGCCGGGCGGCGCGGAGCTGTGGGGCGTCGCCGCCTCGCCCGGGATCGCGATCGGTCGTGTGCACCTGCTCCGCCGCGAGGCGCTCGCGGTGCCCGAGCGCTCGCTCCCGGTGGCTCAGGTCGCTGACGAGGTCGAGCGACTGCGCGCAGCCGCCGCGCACGCGCGGAGCCGGCTCGAGCGGATCCATCGCTCGGTG
Organism: Myxococcota bacterium; assembly: GCA_035506135.1. Classification (GTDB taxonomy): domain Bacteria; phylum Myxococcota_A; class UBA9160; order UBA9160; family PR03; genus DATJPY01. Next base: position 39,646 of record DATJPY010000044.1, read on the forward strand.
TCGGGGCTCGAGCTCGCCGACGCCATCTTCCGCCCGCAGCTCCTGATCCTGGAGGACCCGCAGCTCCTCGAGGATGCCGCGCGCCACATCCGCGAGCGGCGGATCAATGCGGAGTGGGCGCTGCGGATCGAGCAGGACCGGCTCACCGCGCGCTTCGACGCCATGCAGGACAGCTACCTGCGCGAGCGGCGGGCCGACGTGGACTTCGCGCTGCGCCAGCTCCTGCTGAGCCTGCTCGGGCGCGAGCCCGAGGAGGTCGGTGCCCTCGACGGGCCCACCATCGTGGTGGCGCACGACCTGTCGCCCGCGGAGACCGCGCAGCTCGACCGGGTGCGGGTCGTCGCGCTCGCGACCGACGCCGGCGGCCGCACGTCCCACGCGGTGATCATGGCCAACTCGCTCGGCATCCCCGCGGTGGTGGGTCTCGAGGGGATCACGCGCGCGGCGCGCCAGGGCGATCCGGCGATCGTCGACGGGCGCGCCGGTCAGGTCTGGCTTCGGCCGCCCGCGTCCGTCGTGCGGCGCTACGCGGCGCGGGCGCGCCAGGAGCAGGTCCGCGAGCGCGCGCTGATGCGCTGCGCCGACCTGCCGTCGGAGACCCGCGACGGCCGCGCGGTCGAGCTGCGTGCGAACATCGAGCGCGCCGACGACCTGACGGCCGTCCGCTCGCACGGCGCCCGCGGCGTGGGCCTGTTCCGCACCGAGTTCCTGTTCATGAACCGCGCCGAGATGCCGCACGAGGAGGATCAGGTGCAGCAGTACGCGGCGGTGCTGGCCGGCGTGGCGCCGTGGCCCGCCGCGATCCGCACCGTCGACCTCGGCGGCGAGAAGCTCCCGCTGGCTGGCCTCCGCGGCCTCGAGGCCAACCCCGCCCTCGGCCTGCGGGGCGTGCGGCTGGCGGCGCGCGGCGGGTCGTCGCTCTACGCCGCGCAGCTCCGCGCGATGCTGCGCGCGAGCCCTGCCGGTCGACTCCGCATCCTGCTCCCGCTGGTGACCGGCGTCGACGAGGTGGTCGAGGTTCGCCAGGCGATCGCCGAGCTGCGGGGTGAGCTCGAGGCCGAGGGGCGCCCGGTGGCCGAGCGGATCGAGCTCGGCGTCGTCGTCGAGACGCCGGCCGCGGTGGCGATCGTCGACCTGCTCGCGCGCGAGGTCGACTTCTTCTCGATCGGGACCAACGACCTGATCCAGTACACCGTCGCCGTGGACCGCGGCAACGAGGCGGTGGCCTACCTCTACGACGCGGGACACCCGGCCGTGCTGCGCGCGATCCGCGCGGTGGTCGAGCAGGCCCACGCCGCGCAGCGGCCGGTCGGCGTCTGCGGGGAGATGGCCGGCGACCCGCTCTACACGCTGCTCCTCGTGGGGCTCGAGGTCGACGAGCTCTCGATGAACGCACCCGCCATTCCGCGCGTGAAGCGGATCGTGCGGGAGATCGACCAGCCCGAGGCGCGCGCGCTGGCGAGCGCGCTCCTGCGCCTGCGCACCGCCGCCGAGGTCGGCGAGGCGCTGCGCAAGGAGATGCGGCGCCGCTTCCCCGACGAGTTTGAGCCGGACTCGCGAGTCCCGTAGACTCCCGCGCCCTGCCGCTGGGAGGAGACATCCATGGCCGTCCGCACGCTCTTCACCTCCGAGTCGGTGTCGATGGGCCACCCGGACAAGATGTGCGATCAGATCTCGGACGCGGTGCTCGACGCGCTGCTCGAGCAGGACCCGCGCTCGCGCGTCGCGTGCGAGACGCTGACCAAGACCGGCTTCATCGTGCTGGCCGGCGAGATCACCACCAGCGCGCGCGTCGAGTACGAGAAGCTCGCGCGCGAGGTGGTCCGCGACATCGGCTACACGGACTCGGCGATGGGCTTCGACGCCGACTCGTGCGGCGTGCTGGTCGCGCTCGGCCAGCAGTCGCAGGACATCGCGCAGGGCGTGTCGGAAGGGGAGGGGCTCCACAAGGAGCAGGGCGCCGGCGATCAGGGGATGATGTTCGGCTACGCCTGCGACGAGACACCGGAGCTGATGCCCGCGCCGATCCGGCTGGCGCACAAGCTGATCGAGTCGCATCGCGAGCATCTCGAATCCGGGACGCTCGGCTACCTGCGACCCGACGCGAAGTCCCAGGTCACGGTCGAGTACGCAGCGGACGGAGCGCCGAGGCGCATCGACACGGTGGTGCTGTCGACGCAGCACGCGCCGGACGTCGGCTACGACAAGCTCCGGAAGGACGTGATCGACCAGATCATCCGGCCGACCCTGCCCGACGGCTGGCTCGACGCCGACACCGTCTTCCACGTGAACCCGACCGGCCGCTTCGTCGTGGGCGGCCCGATGGGCGATGCCGGGCTCACCGGCCGCAAGATCATCGTCGACACCTACGGCGGGATGGGGCGGCACGGCGGCGGCGCCTTCTCCGGCAAGGATCCCACCAAGGTCGACCGCAGCGCCGCGTACGCCGCCCGCTGGGTGGCCAAGAACCTGGTGCGGGCGCGCATCGCCACGCGCTGCGAGGTGCAGCTCGCCTACGCGATCGGCGTGGCCGAGCCGGTCTCGATCCGCATCGACACCTTCGGCACCAGCCGCCTCGACGCGGGCCAGCTCGACCGGCTGGTTCGCAGGCACTTCGACCTGACGCCCAAGGGCATCATCGACGGCCTGCGGCTGCGGCGCCCGATCTACCGCGCCACCTCCTACCACGGCCACTTCGGTCGCGAGAACCAGGGGTTCACCTGGGAGGAGACGCCGAAGGCCGAGGCACTGGCCCGGGACGCGCGCTAGGAGCGGCCCCGCGGGTTGCTTGCGCCCCCGGTAGCTCCGTGCCATACCCCCGGCGCGATGCGGTGGGGGGCGGCACGCACCGCGGCGGCGCGCTGTGCGGCGCTCGCGGTCGGGGTGGGCTGTTCGCTGGCGGCTCTCGCAGGGCCGGCGTCGGCCGCCACCGTGCGCGTGCTGCTGCTCGACCGCCGCGAATCGGTGCAGATCGAGAGCGCGGGCCGGGTGATCGAGGTGCGGACCGGTCGCGGCGGGCTGCGGGCCGACGACGGGGATGCGGAGCTCGAGGCCCTGCGAAATGGCGGCCGCCGGCTGCGCTTCGAGGGTCCGGGCCCGCAGCGGGTGGACGGCAGGCGCTATCGCGGCGCGATCGAGATCCTGGAGCGATCGGAGGGGATCCGCGTGGTGAACGAGGTGCCGCTCGAGGCGTACGTCGCCGGGACGCTCCTGGGCGAGGTCGGAGCGGACTGGGGCGCGGCGGTCCTCGAGGCCCAGGCCGTGGCGACGCGCAGCTACGCGCTCCACCGGCGCGCGCACGCCGCCGACCGCGGCGCCCGCGACTTCGACGTCGAATCGGGGACGCTGGGGCAGGTCTATCTCGGCATGGACGGCGAGAGCCCCGTGACGTGGGGCGCGGTCGACGCCACGCGCGGCGAGGTGCTGACCTTCGGCGGCGAGGCGATCCTCGCCGCCTTCCACGGGACCTCCGGAGGCTGGACCGCGAGCGCTGCGGAGGTGTGGGGCGAGCCGGTGTCCTACCTCGTGAGCCAGCCGGTCGCCGGCGAGGAGGCGTCGCCCGACACCTACTGGCGAGAGACCGTCTCCGCCGGCGATCTCGCGTCAGCGCTCGCCGCCGCGGGTCGTCCGGTGGGACGGGTGCGCTCGGTCGAGGTCGCCAACCGCACCGCGAGCGGGCGCTGTGCGGCGGTCCGGATCGAGGGGAGCCGCGCTGCCGTCGAGATCAGCGGTGAGGCGCTGCGCCGGCTGCTCGGCGAGTCGCGCATCCGGAGCACGCTCTTCGCCGTGCGCGCGAGCCCCGACGGGTTCGCGTTCGTCGGCTCCGGGCGCGGGCACGGCGTCGGGATGAGCCAGTGGGGCGCGCGGGTGATGGCCGAGCGCGGAGCCGACTATCGAGCGATCCTGCGGCACTTCTATCCGGGGGCCGAGCTGCGGCGCCCGGCGATCGAGGACGCGCGAGCACCCGCGGAGCGAGCCGTGGCCTCGGGCGCAGGAGGTTCGTGATGGGAGTGCTTCCCGCCGTCGTGCTGCTGCAGGCCGCCCCCGACGCGCAGGCGCCCTCGCCGATCGGCTTCCTGCTGCCGATGGCCGCGATCTTCCTCATCTTCTACTTCCTGATGATCCGCCCGCAGAATCGGCGCCAGCGCGACCACGAGGACATGCTGAAGGGCCTCGAGCGCGGCGACCGCGTGGTGACCTCGGGGGGTGTGCACGGCACCGTGGTCGGCCTTGCGGACGACGTGCTCACGCTCGAGATCGCAGTGGCGGGCAAGGAGCGGGTGCGCGTGAAGGTCGACCGGCCGCGCATCGAGCGGCTGGTGGAGAAGGGCAAGGGAGGCGAGCCGGCGTCATGACCTCGCTGCGCGGACGAATCATCGCGATCGCGGCGACGCTGCTGTTCTTCGGCTGGTACACCGCGATCAACTTCGTCCCGGCCTCGGTGCGCAAGGAGACGCGCTGGCTGCCCAACCAGGGAATCCGGCTCGGTCTCGACCTGCAGGGCGGCATCCACTGGGTGCTCGGACCGGACCTCGACGTCGCGATCGAGCACGAGCTGGACGTGCTGCGCGGCGGCCTGCGCGAGTCGCTCGTCGAGAAGAACGTGACGCCGAAGCGGCTCTCGATCGACGGCCGCCAGCTCATCGTGGAGGCCGCGAGCCCCGAGGACCTGGCCAAGATCCGCGACGCCGTCGGCGAGACCAAGGTGCTGCGCGAGGTCAAGGCGGACGGCAACACGGTCACCTTCGAGCTCACCGAGCGGTGGGCCAAGGAGGTGCGCGAGCGGGGCATGGAGCAGATGCTCGAGGTGCTCCGCAAGCGCATCGACGACCCGATCCAGGGCGTGCAGGACTCGGTCGTGACGCGCCAGGGCCAGGACCGGGTGCTGATCCAGATCCCGGGCGGCCAGCTCGACCGCGATCAGGCGCGCGGGCTCCTGCGCAAGACCGGCTTCCTGGAGTTCAAGATGGTGCTCGACGAGGCACCCACCGAGGAGCTGCTGCGCGCCAAGCACAAGGACGGCCTGCCGCCCGACACCGAGATCGCGTTCGAGAAGGAGAAGGGTACCGACCGCGTGCTGGGCGCCTACCTGGTGTCGAAGTCGCCCGACCTGACCGGGGAGTTCCTCACCGACGCTCGCTCGAACCTCGACCCGCGCTACGGCTGGGTGGTGAACTTCACGTTCAACTCCGAGGGCGCCCGGCGCTTCGCCAAGCTGACCGGGGACAACGTCGGCAAGCGGCTCGCCATCCTGCTCGACGGCCAGGTGCACAGCGCGCCGAACTTGCAGACCCGAATCGGCGGCGGTCGCGGCTTCATCCACGGGCGCTTCGACTCGCAGAGCGCGGCGGACCTGGCGGTGATCCTGCGCGCCGGCTCGCTGCCGATCCCGGTGCAGATCGAGGAGGAACGCACCATCGGCCCCGCGCTCGGCGCCGACTCGATCCACAAGGGCGTGCAGGCGACGCTGCTCGGCGTCGCGCTGGTGATCGCGTTCGCGGTGTTCTACTACCGCCTCTCCGGCGTGTACGCGAGCATCGCGCTGCTGGCCAACGTGATCCTGATGCTCGGCGTGCTCTCGATGGCCCACGCCACGCTGACGCTGCCCGGCATCGCGGGGCTGGTGCTCACCGCGGGCATCGCGATCGACGCCAACGTCATCATCTTCGAGCGCATCCGCGAGGAGCTGCGGCTCGGCAAGTCGCCGCGCGCCGCGATCCGCACCGGCTTCTCGAAGGCGCTCTGGACGATCCTCGACGCCAACATCACGACGCTGATCACGGCGCTGATCCTGTTCCAGTACGGGACCGGGCCCGTGAAGGGCTTCGCGGTCACGCTCTCGATCGGGATCGTGACCAGCGTGTTCGCGGCGCTGGTGATCACGCGTCTCTTCTACGACATCCATCCCGGCAACCGGCCCGTGTCGGCTCTGTCGATCTAGGAGGCCGCCGTGCCGATCGAGATCATCCCGCCGGGCACCAACTTCGATTTCATCGGCAAGTGGAAGTGGTGCGTGGCCGCATCGCTCGCCGTCCTCCTCGCCGGAGCGCTCGCGATCCCGGTGCGCGGCCTGCGCTGGGGCATCGACTTCGCTGGCGGGATCGAGCTGCAGGTGCACTTCGGCGAGGGCGTCGCCGTCGACGAAGGCAAGATCCGCGGTGCGGTCGCCGATCTCGGGCTCGGCGAGACCAGCGTGGTGCGCTTCGGCGAGGCCGGGCACGAGACCTACGAGATCCGCTTCGCGGGCGCCCAGACCGAGTCGGACGAGTCGCGTCAGGGCCAGCTCGTCGACCGCATCCAGGCCGCCCTCGCCGAGAAGATCGGGAAGGTCGAGGTCGACCGCGTCGACTTCGTCGGGCCCAAGGTGGGCGCCGACCTCCGCCGCGACGGCATCAAGGCCTTCACGATTGCCTTCGCGCTGATCCTGGTCTACATCGCGTTCCGCTTCACCTTCCAGTTCGCGCCTGGCGCGGTCGTCGCGCTGGTCCACGACGTCTTCGTGGCATGTGCGGTGTGGATCCTGCTCGGACAGGAGTTCGACCTGCAGGTGCTGGCGGCGCTGCTCGGAATCGCCGGCTACAGCCTGAACGACACCATCATCGTCTACGACCGGATCCGCGAGATGATGGGTGTGCACACCTCGCAAGATCTGCCCGACGTGATCAACCGCAGCGTCAACCAGACCCTGTCGCGGACCATCCTGACCTCGGGCATCACGATGCTCGCCGTGCTGGCGCTGCTGCTGGTCGGCGGTCCGGTGATCCGGCCCTTCGCCGCGGTGATGGCGATCGGGATCCTGGTCGGGACCTACTCGTCGATCTACATCGCGGCGCCGATCATGCTGCTGCTCGAGCGGCGCTTCGGCGCCGCCAAGACCAGCTCGACGCCGAGCCGGCCGGGCGCGGCGGGCAAGGGCTCCGGGAAGTCGGGAAAGCGCGACGCCAAGGGCGCGCGCGCGGCGCGGGCCTGAGCGCCGGCGCCGTCCCCGCTAGGGCAGCGCCTTCTTCTCGCCGGACAGCGCGAGCGAGGGGCCGCTCGGCTGCGGCGTGGCGACGCCGGCCTTCTTGGTCCCCATCTCGATCGAGCCGTTCACGACTGCGCCCTCCGCCACGACCAGGCGCGGCGCGGACACGTCGCCGTTCACCAGGCCGGTCGCCTGGATCTCGATGCGCTCCGTGGCGCTCACGTTGCCGGTGACCTTCCCCACGACGACGACCGTCTTGGCGTGCACCTCGGCCGAGCAGCTCCCGTTGGCGCCGATCGTGAGCTGGTTGTTCGGGAGGTCGACCCTCCCTTCGATGTGGCCCTCGATGACGAGGTCCTCGTTGCCGCTGAGGTCGCCCTTCAGCGTGATCGACTTCCCGATGTTCGCCATGTTCTCCCCCCCAGCGACCGCAGTCGCATGGCTCGGCTTGCTCAGAATCGGCGGATTGGGCACGGGCCGGCTCCTCTCGACGGCCGCGCCGGCGACCGGATCCCGGGCGACGGGCGCCTCGCGCGGAGCCGGAGCCTCGAAGGGCTCGGGCTCCTCCTTGCCGTCCTTCCGTCTGCCACGATCGAACAGGCTCACGCGTCGTCCCCCCCGCGAGCGCGGGCAGTCTACCGCAGCGGCGCCGCGTCTTCGACGATGATGTGATCGCGGGCCAGGATGGTGCCCTGGGCGCGGTCCAGCTCCGTGATCGAGTTGTGATAGACCTGCTGCGCCGCGATCTTCTGCTGCTCCGCCTGCACCAGGTCCTGCTCCCGGAGCAGCACGTCGAAAGGGGTGGACTCGCCATACTCGAGCCGCACCCGCTCGGCGCGCAGCTGCTCGGTGGCTGCGACGACCGCGCGGTCGGCGGCCTCGATGCCCTCGACCGCGGCGAGCAGGTTGCGGGAGGCGCGACGGATGTCCGAGATGATCTGCTGCTCGAGCCGGTGCAATGAGGTCTCCGAGCGGCGCAGCTCCAGGGCCGCCTTCTGGTAGTCGGCGCGCGGCGACACGTTCCCGAGCGGGATCGAGAAGATGCCCTGCACGGTAAAGCTTCGCGGGGCGCGGGGGGTGAAGAAGTCGTCGTTGGCATCGGTCCAGTGCTTCCCGATGACCCCCGGGACGGGGCAGGGGGTACCCGGCGGCCCGGTGAAGTTGAGGCAGTCCGGGCTCAGCCGGCCGGCCAGGCCGTTGTTCGAGAAGCTCGCGACCGTGTCGAGCTGGGGCAGCCGCTGGTTGCTGGCGTAGCGGAGCTGCACGGTGCGGCTGTCGACCTGGCGCTTGGCCGCCGCGATCTCCGGGCGGGTGGCGAGCGCCCGGTCGGTGGCGCCCTGGGGATCGACCTCGCGAACGGGCATGTCCTCCGGCGAGTCGGTGGGCTCGACGTCCAGGCGGGTCGTCGGCCCGAGGTAGGGACCGAGCACGTTGTCGATCAGGGCGTCCTGGATGTTGCGCTCGGCGGCATCCGCGGTGATCAGGCGGAAGTCGCGGTCGGCGACGCCGGCCTCCGCCTGGACGACCTCCACCCTCGAGACCACGCCCACGTCGAACTGCGCCTTGGTCTGCTCGAGCAGCGCCTTCGCGGTATCGAGGCTCTTCTGCGCGACGCGCGTGTTCTCCTGCGCGGCGACCAGCGCCCAGTAGCTGTTCTCGGTCGCCGCGACCTGGTCCATCAGCTTGGCGGCGAAGGTGTCGCGCGAGGCGTCGAGGCCGATCTGCGAGAGGCGCACCTGGGTCCAGGCGTCGCCCCAGAGGAGACCGCGCAGCAGCGGGATCTGGAGCGTGGCCAGGAAGGCGGTGGTGAACTGCGGCGAGAGCACCTGGATGCGGTTGTCGGTCTCCTCCGACATGCCCGAATAGGAGGCCGAGTAGGACCCGCCGATCACGGGGATCGCGCCGCGCACGCCGCCCTCGGCGTGGTCGGTCTGGTCGTGCAGCAGGATCGAGCCGACGATCGTGCTCGCCGTGGGCGTCTGGGTGTCGGTGTGACCGCCGTCGGCGAAGAGGCGCGGGTCATACACGCCCCAGCTCGACTTGAGCGTCTGCTCCGCGACCAGCGGATCGAAACGCTCGAGCTCGATGTCGAGATTGTTGGTCACCGAGAGCCGGACCGCGTCGAGCAGGCCGAGCTTGAGCGTGCCGTCGGTCGGGGCGGGCCCCGGCGTCGGCGGGGCGACAGAGGTCGGCGTCGGGGCGGTCGCGCTCGCGGGCGTGCCGGCGGCGGCCCGCTGCGAGGGCGGAGGCTTCGAATAGGCGGCCGCGGACGCAGAGCCCGCTCTCGCGGGCTGGGTCGGCGCCACCAGCGCGGCGACGGCGAGCCAGACCAGCGCTCGTCGCATCAGTCCTCCCCCTCCACAACGGACGCGGCAGCACGGTAGCCTTCCCGCTCCCGCGATCAACGATCCGCGTCCGGGGCCCGAAGGGCTATCCTGCGCCGCCATGCGCATCGCCGCTCTGGTACTCGCAGCGGGCCGCGGCGAGCGCCTCGGCGCGAGGCTCCCCAAGGCCCTGCTCGCGCTGGCCGGTCGCCCGCTTCTGCTCCACGCGATCGAGGCGCTGGGCGCCTGTGCCGAGCTCGAGGCGATCGTCCCGGTCGTGCCCTCCGCGGAGCTCGCGCGCTGCGCCGAGCTGGTGCGCGATCGCCCGCGCGTGTGGGCCCCCGTCGCGGGCGGTGCCGAGCGCCAGGACTCGATGCGCGCCGGGCTGGCGGCGCTGCCCCCGGACGTCGAGCTGGTGGCGGTCCACGACGCCGCGCGCCCGCTGGTTCGGCCCGGCGACGTGTCGGCGGTCGTCGCCGCGGCGCGCGACCACGGCGCGGCGCTCCTCGCCGTTCCGCTGCGCGACACGCTCAAGCGGGTGCGCGACGGCCAGGTCGCCGAGACGCTCCCGCGAGTCGCCTGCTGGGCGGCCCAGACACCGCAGGTATTTCGCGCCGATTGGCTCCGCGAGGCGCTCGCCAAGGCCGAGGCGGACGGCTTCCAGGGCACCGACGACGCGCAGCTCGTCGAGCGCCTCGGCATCGCGGTGCGCGTCGTCGAGGGCGATCCCCGCAACCTCAAGATCACCTGGCCGGAGGACCTGGAGATCGCGGAGGCGCTGCTGGCGCAGCAGGCCCGGCGGCGCACGCAGGAGGCTGCGACGCGGTGACGGCGCCCCGCATCGGACATGGCATCGACGCCCACCGCCTGGCTCCGGGCCGGCCGCTCTGGCTGGGCGGGGTGCGGGTGCCCTACGAGCGCGGTCTCGAGGGCCACTCGGACGGCGACGCGCTGCTCCACGCGGTCGCGAGCGCGCTCCTCGGCGCGCTCGGCGACGGCGACCTCGGCACCCACTTCCCGTCGTCGGACCCCGCCTGGGCCGGCGCGGCGAGCGGCACGCTCGTGGCCCGCGTCCTCGAGCGCGTGCGCGCGCGCGGCCTGGTCGTCGCCAACCTGGACGCGACGGTGATCGCCGAGCAGCCCCGCCTGGCGCCGCTGCGCGCAGCGATGGTCGAGTCGATCGCCAAGCTCCTCGGGGTTCCGCTCGAACGCGTGAACGTGAAGCTCACGAGCCCGGACGGCCTCGGCGCGATCGGCCGGGCGGATGGCATCGCAGCGCAGGCGGTCGTGCTGCTGGTCGAGGCCGCCGACGCAGGCGGCGGGTGACGGCCGTGGCGGATCTCGTGCTGTACAACACGCGCACCCGGCGCAAGGAGCGCTTCGAGCCGCTCGAGCCGGGCCACGCGCGCGTCTACTCGTGCGGGCCCACCGTCTACGCGCCGCAGCACATCGGGAACCTGCGCCCCTACGTGTTCGCCGACCTGCTGAAGCGCGCGCTGCGCGCCGAGGGCCTGCGCGTCACGCACGTGATCAACATCACCGACGTCGGGCACCTCACCGACGACGCCGACGCCGGCGAGGACAAGATGGAGCGCGCCGCGGCGCGCGCGGGCCGCACGGCGACCGAGATCGCCGCGATCTACGCCGAGCAGTGGCTGCGCGACCGGCGCCGGCTGCGCTGCCTGGAGGCGGAGGTCTACTGCAGGGCCACGGAGCACATTCCGCAGCAGATCGCGCTCGCGAAGCGCCTCGAGGCGAAGGGGTACACGTATCGGCTGGAGGACGGCCTCTACTTCGACACCTCGAAGTTCCCGCGCTACGCCGAGCTCGCCCGCCTCGACCTGGCGGGGCAGGAGGCCGGCGCGCGGATCGGCGACGTGCCCGGCAAGCGCAACCCGCAGGACTTCGCGCTGTGGAAGCGGGCCGCAGCCGACGTCCGGCGCCAGCAGGAGTGGGACGCGCCGTGGGGCCGCGGCTTCCCGGGTTGGCATCTGGAGTGCTCGGCGATGAGCATCGAGTACCTCGGCCCGACCTTCGACATCCACACCGGCGGAGTCGACCACATCGCTGTGCACCACACCAACGAGATCGCCCAGAGCGAGTGCGCGCTCGACGTGCATCCGTGGGTGCGCTTCTGGATGCACTGCGAGTTCCTCGAGCTCGGCGGCGAGAAGCTCTCCAAGTCGAAGGGCCATACGCTGGTGCTCGACGACCTGCTCGAACGCGGGATCGATCCGCTCGCCTATCGGTACTTCCTGCTGCAGGCCCACTATCGGCAGCAGCAGCACTTCGGCTTCGAGGAGCTCGAGGCGGCCGCCACCGGCCACCGCCGCCTGCTCGCGCACGCGGCCGAGGTCTCCGGCGCCGCGGGGGACCCCGACCCGTCGCGCACGGCCCCGCTCGCCGAGCGCCTCCGCGCCGCCGTGCGCGACGACCTCAACACGCCGCGCGCGCTGGCGGTGGTGTGGGAGGTGGCGCGCAGCGCGGCGCTGGCGCCGGCGGACCGGCGCGCGCTGTTCGAGGCCGCCGACGAGCTGCTCGCGCTCGGACTGCGGGACGCGCGCCCGGCCGAGGCGGCGTCCGACCCGCGCATCGACGGGCTCGTGGCCGAGCGCGAGGCCGCTCGCCGTGCGCGCGACTTCGCGCGCGCGGACGACATCCGCGACCGGCTGGCCGCCGAGGGCATCGATATCGAAGATACCCCGCAAGGCCCGCGCTGGAGGCGGCGATGAGGCGGTGCCGAGCGTGCGGGCCGCGCAGCGAGCCGCAGGCGAGCGAAGCTCATCCGATGGGTCCGCGGTGGAGCCGGGTGGATTGAGCGACGAACGCTTCCGCATCGTCTCGGAGTTCCAGCCGCAGGGCGATCAGCCTGCGGCGATCGACGCGCTCGCCGCGGGCATTGATCGCGGCGATCGCCATCAGACGCTTCTCGGTGTCACCGGAAGCGGCAAGTCGTTCACGATCGCCTGTGTCGTCGAGCGGCTGAACCGCCCGACGCTGGTGATGGCGCCGAACAAGACGCTCGCCGCCCAGCTCTACGCCGAGTTCAAGGGCCTCTTCCCGCACAACGCGATCGAGTACTTCGTCTCGTACTACGACTACTACCAGCCCGAGGCGTACATCCCGTCCACCGACACCTACATCGAGAAGGACGCCTCGATCAACGACGACATCGACAAGCTGCGCCACTCGGCGACCCACTCGCTGCTGACCCGGCGCGACGTGCTGGTGGTGGCCAGCGTGTCGTCCATCTACGGCCTGGGCGCCCCCGCTACCTACGGCGAGATGCACGCCTACGTCGAGCGGGGGGCGCGGCTCTCCCGCGACGACCTGCTGCGGCGGCTGGTCGACATGCTCTACGAGCGCAACGACGTCGACTTCCACCGCGGCACCTTCCGGGTGCGCGGCGACGTGGTCGAGGTGTTCCCGCAGTACGAGGACGCGCGCGCCATCCGGATCGAGTTCTTCGGCGACGAGGTGGATGCGATCGCCGAGGTGGATCCGCTCCGCGGCAAGGTGCTCGGTCGCCCGAGCCGGGCGCTGATCTACCCCGCCAGCCACTACGTGGCCGGCCAGGACGTGCTGCGCCGCGCCGCGCAGGGGATCCGAGGCGAGCTGCAGGAGCGCCTCGCCGAGCTGCGCGCGGGTTCGAAGCTGCTCGAGGCGCAGCGCCTGGAGCAGCGCACCCTCTACGACCTCGAGATGCTCGAGCAGATGGGCTTCTGCCACGGGGTCGAGAACTACTCGCGCTGGCTGGACGGGCGCGCGGCCGGCCAATCGCCGTACACGCTGTACGACTATTTCCCGCGCGACTTCCTGCTGGTGCTCGACGAGAGCCACATCACGGTGCCGCAGATCGGGGGGATGTACCGCGGCGACCGCGCGCGCAAGGAGACGCTGGTGGAGTTCGGCTTCCGGCTCCCCTCGGCGCTCGACAACCGCCCGCTGCGCTTCGACGAGTGGTACGAGCGCGTCGGCCAGGCGATCTACGTCTCGGCCACACCCGGCGACTGGGAGCTCGAGCAGTCGAAGGGCGTGGTGGTCGAGCAGATCATCCGACCCACCGGGCTGATCGACCCGCAGGTCGACGTGCGGGCCGCGGCGGGGCAGGTGGACGACCTGCTCGGCGAGATCCGGGCGCGGGTCGCCAGCGGAGAGCGCGTGCTGGTGACGACCCTCACCAAGCGCATGGCCGAGGAGCTCACCGACTACTACGCCGAGGCGGGCATCCGGGTGCGCTACCTGCACAGCGACATCCAGACCATCGAGCGCACCGAGATCATCCGGGAGCTGCGCGAGGGCCGCTTCGACGTGCTGGTGGGTATCAACCTGCTGCGCGAGGGGCTCGACATTCCCGAGGTGTCGCTGGTGGCGATCCTCGACGCCGACAAGGAGGGCTTCCTGCGCTCGACGCGCTCGCTGATCCAGACCATCGGCCGCGCGGCGCGCAACGTGAACGGCACCGTGATCCTGTACGCCGACCAGCGGACCGATTCGATCCGCGCCACGCTCGACGAGACCGCGCGGCGGCGCGCGCTCCAGGCGCGCTACAACGAGGACCACGGCATCACGCCCACCACGATCGTGAAGCGCATCTCGAGCCTGCGCGACTCGATCTGGGAGGCCGACTACGTGACCGTGCCGGTGGCGCGCGAGCGGCCGGAGGCGTCGGTGCCGGCGCACGAGCTGGAGGCTCTGATCGGCGGCCTGCGCCGGGAGATGCAGGGGGCTGCCCGCACGCTCGACTTCGAGCGCGCTGCGGAGCTGCGCGACCGCATCCGAGATCTCGAGGCGGAGCGGCGGCAGCGCGGCTGAGCCCGTCGGGCGATACGCGTCGAGCCGTCCGGGCGATACGCGTGGAGCCCTCCGGACGATAAACTCGCCGGCGTGGCGGGTCGCGAGTCGGAGACGGCGTTCGAGGAGCGGATCGAGAGCCTGCCCACCGGCCCGGGCGTCTATCTCTTCAAGAACGCGCGCGGGCGGGTGCTGTACGTGGGCAAGGCGCAGAACCTGCGCTCGCGGGTGCGCTCCTACCTGCGCGCGGGCGGCGACGGGCGCATCCGCGTTGCGCCGATGGTCGAGCAGGCCGCCGACGTCGAGGTCGTGGTTACCCCGTCGGTCAAGGACGCGCTGCTGCTCGAGAACGAGCTGATCAAGCGCCACAAGCCGCCGTTCAACGTGCGGCTTCGCGACGACAAGCAGTATCTCGGCCTGCGCCTCGACGCGCGCGAGTCGTGGCCGCGCCTCACGCCCGTGCGACGCTTCCGCGAGGACGGTGCGGCGTACTTCGGGCCCTACACCTCGAGCCAGTCGCTGCGCGACGCGGTCTCGAACCTGCGGCGCATCTTCCCGCTCCGCTCGTGCAGCGATCCGGTGTTCCGCGACTACGCGCGCCGCGGCCGCCCGTGCATCGAGTACGAGATGAAGCGCTGCCTCGGCCCGTGCTGCGGCCTGATCGGGACCGCCGCCTACGCCGAGCTGGTCGAGGGCACGGCGCTCTTCCTGCGCGGCCGCTCGGACGAGCTGCTGCGGGAGCTGCGGCAGGGCATGGACAAGGCGGCCGAGGAGGAGCGCTTCGAGGACGCGGCGCGGCTGCGCGATCGCATCGCGGCGGTCGAGCAGACGGTGGCGCGCCAGCAGATCGTCGCCGAGCGCGCAGTCGACCGCGACGCCTTCGGCCTCGCGCGGCGCGGCGGCGAGGTCGAGGTCGCCGTCCTCCACGTGCGCGCCGGACGCGTGGTCGGCCACGGGAGCTGGTCGTTCTCCGAGGTCCAGCTCGACGACGCGGAGGCGCTGGGCTCGTTCCTCGGTCAGTACTACGGCGCCCCGGATCGCCCGCCAGCGCGCGAGGTCCTGGTGCCGCTCGAGCCGGCGGACGGCAGCGCCCTCGCGGAGCTGCTGGCCGAGCGCGCCGGGCGCCGCGTCTCGCTGCGCATCCCGCAGCGGGGCCCCCTGCGCGAGCTGGTGGCCATGGCGGACGCGAACGCCTCGCTGCGTCTGGCCCAGCGCGTCGACGCGCGCGAGAGCGTCACCGCCGCCCTCGCGGAGCTGCAGGAGCGGCTCGGGCTGGCCCGGCTGCCGCGCCGCATCGAGTGCTACGACGTCTCGACGCTCGGCGGCGCGCTCGCGGTCGCGAGCCGCGTGGCGTTCGAGGACGGGCGCCCCGACAAGTCCGGCTATCGGCGCTACCGGATCCGCGAGGCGCCGGGCGGCGACGACGTGGCCTGTCTGCGCGAGGTGATCCAGCGGCGGCTCGGGCGCCGCGCTGCCGAGCCGCTCCCGGACCTGCTGATGGTCGACGGCGGCAAGGGACAGGTGGGCGTGGTGAGCGCGGCGCTGCGCGACGCCGGCGTGACACAGGACGTGGTCGGCATCTCGAAGGAGCGCGACGACGCGGCGGCGACCGCGATCTCCCCGCGCGCGCCGCGCGTTCGCCGCAGCGGCGGCCTCAAGGCGGAGCGGCTCCACCTTCCCGGCCGCAAGGATCCCGTGCTGCTGCCTGCGAGCTCGTCGGCGCTGCTCCTGCTGCAGCGCGTGCGCGACGAAGCGCATCGCTTCGCGATCGAGTTCCAGCGCCAGCTCCGGCAGCGCGCGAACCTGACGTCGATCCTCGAGGAGGTCCCCGGCATCGGGCCCGGCAAGCGGCGCGCACTGCTGCGCGAGCTCGGCTCGCTGCGCGCGGTGCGCGAGGCGGACGAGGCGCAGCTCGCCGGTGTGGGCGGGGTTTCGGCCGAGGACGCGCGGCGCATCCGCCGCTTCTTCGACGCCCTCGGCGACGCTGCACCGCGCTGAGCGCGGCGCCGTCAAGGCGCCGGAGCGGCCTGCCGATCCGACGAGGGATGACGCTGCGGCGCGCCCTCGTCTGCACGCTCGCGCTCGTTGCCGGCTGGCTGCCGCCTGCTGCGGCCGAGGTCTACCGCTGGACCGACGCGCAGGGCGAGGTGCACTACAGCGGCGACCTCGCCGAGGTGCCTCCGGACCAGCGCGACGCCGCGCGCGGCGCCGCGCCGTCGATGGGTGCGAATCGCGTCCAGACGTACAGCGCGCCGCCTGCCTCGCCGCAGCCGGCGCGCCCGCGCTCCGCCGATGCGGAGACGAGTCCGGCGCGCGTGCACCGGATTCCGGTCCAGCGCGGCGCGGCGGGCATGATCGTGATGGTCCAGCTCAACGGCCGCGCCGTCGCGCCGTTCCTGGTCGACACGGGCGCCAGCTACGTGCTGGTTCCCCAGTCGCTTGCCGACGAGATCGGCGTCAAGGTGGGACCCGACACGCGGAAGATGCGCTTCGCGACCGCCAACGGGGTGGTGGAGCAGCCCATCGTGATGCTCGACTCGGTCGAGCTCGGCGACGCGCGCGCGGACGAGGTGCCCGCGAGCATCTCGCCCTCGCTCGGCATCGGGCTGCTCGGCCTCTCCTTCTTCAACCGCTTCACCTACCAGATCGACGCGGCGGCCGGCCTGCTGACGCTCACCGAGAACGATCTCGCCGAGAGCGGCGGGATCCTCGGCGGGCGCAGCGAGGGGCAGTGGCGCGGCGAGTTCATGGGCCTGCGCGTGCGCCTCGCGGAGCTCGAGGCGCGCCGCGATGCGACGCCGCCGAACCACTCCCGGCAGCTCGATCGCCTCGATCAGGAGCACGCCGCGCTCGAGCGCCAGATCGAGACGCTGGACGCCGAGGCGGACCGCGCGCGCGTGCCGGACGCCTGGCGCCGCTGAGGGCGCGGTAGCGGACTTCCCAGAATGGGGAGACCGGCGCCCTCGTCGGTGTGGCGGGGCGCCTGCCGCGCCGCGTCGCGTCGCGCCCCGTGGCATCGATCTTGCTCCCTCCGGGCCTCGATGCGCATCCGCCCCCGCAGCGATCCGCACGAGCGCCGCGAGCGCGCGCGAATCCGCCTCGACCTCGAGCGGCTCGGCGTCGCGGACGAGCTGCGGGACGAGCTCTCGCGCCGCCTCGAGGCGCTCTCGAACAATCTCTCGGAGGACGCCTACGATGCCGCCCTCGCCGGCGTGGCGCTGGCGGACGCGCTCCACCGCGAGGGCGCCGAGGCGCAGCGGCATCGGGCACGCGACCTGGGCGAGATCCAGCGCCTGCTCGGCGCATTCTCCGAGGAGATGCGCAAGCTCGATGAGGCGCTCCAGATCCTCTCGACCTACGTCCAGCGCATGCGCTCGCGCACGCGCGTCGTCGAGCGCCCCAAGCTGATGCACTGATCCTGCAGCGCGCCTGGGTCGGGAGCGCGCGGCGCGGCTCGCGTCGCCGGCGGGCCGGTGCCGCGATATCCTCGCACCCACTCCGCGGTCCCGCGGCAGATCGGCGCATCGGCTTCTTCGGCGACTTCTTCGGCGTACTCGGCAGCTTCCTCGGCCAGCTCGGCCTCGCGCAGGTGCTCGCGATCCTGGCGGCCGACCGCGACGTCGTGTCGGGCGCGGCGCTCTCGAAGCTCGCCGCGATCGGCATCGCGCTGGCGCTCGCCGGGCGGTCGCGCGCGGGCCGTCGGCTGGCGGCGGCGCTCGCGTTGGGCGCCGCCTCGGCGTTCGGCCTCGCCGAACGGCTCGATGAGGCGTCGCGCCACGTGCCGGCCGCGCCGCTCGAGGCGACGCTCGAGGCCACGGTGACGCGCGCCGCGCCCCTTCCGGGTGCCGTCGAGCTCGACCTCGCCGGGGTGCGCGCCGTCGGAGGCGAGGGACCGCTGCCGCCGCGCCTGCGGCTGCGCGCACCGATCGAGGGCGTGCACGATGCGAGGACTCCGCCGTTCGCGTCCGTGCTCCCCGGCGATCGGCTGCGCCTGCGCGCGCGGCTGCGCCCCTTCGAGGAGCGCGCGAATCCGGGAGGCCGGGGTCGCGCGCGCGATCTCGCGCGGATCGGCATCGCGACGATGGCCGCGCCGGTCCATCCGGATCTCGTCGTGCGTCTGCCCGACGGCGAGCGCATCCGTCCGCTGGCCGCGCTCCATCGATTCCGCGCGCGCGCCGGCGCGCGGCTCGCGGCCGAAGGGGAGGGTGGCGAGCTGCTCCGCGCGCTCGCGCTCGGAGACCGCGGCGGCCTCGAGCGGCCTTCCATCGACGCATTCCGCAGCCTCGGGCTCACGCATCTCCTCTCGGTGTCGGGGGTCCATCTGGCGCTGGCGGGAGCGCTCTTCTACCGGATCGCGCGGCGCGCGCTCCTGCGCTCGCGGCGCTCGGTCGATCCGCGGCGACCCGCGCTGCTGCTCGCGGCCGGCGCCGCCGGCGGCTACGCGCTGCTCGCGGGCTGGGACGTCCCGGTCCGCCGCTCGCTCGTCATGCTGATCGGCCTCGCGCTCTCGTTCGCGGCCCGGCGCTCGGTCCAGCGCGGCGCGCCGCTGCTCGGAGCCGCCGTGCTGGTCCTCGCGTTCGATCCCGAGGCGCTCTTCGACGCCGGAGCGCAGATGTCGTTCGGCGCGAGCGCGGCGCTGGTGGCGGGGTCGAGCCGGGCGTCGAGCGGCGCCGGGGAGCCGGCGCGCTGGGGACGCGCCCGGCGCTGGCTCGCCGAGATGCTCCAGGCGGGTGCCGTCGCGAACGCCGCCACGGCCCCGATCGCGGCGAGCGCGATCGGGGTGCTCTCGCCCTGGGCGCTCGCCGCCAACCTGGCAGCGATCCCGTGGACCGAGCTGGCGCTCCTGCCGTGCGCGCTCGTCGCCGCGCTGGCGGCCGGACTCGCGCCCGACGCGAGGGTGAGCGGGCTCCTGCTGCGCGCCTCGGCGGCCGTCGCTGCCGCGTCGCTCGAGGGGCTTCGGCGCACCGCCGCCGCGCTCCCCGATGCCTGGACCGCGTCGCCCGGAGCGGCCGCCGTGGCGGCCGCGCTGCTCGCCGCGCTCCTGCTCGTGCGCGTGCGCGGCACGATCCGCCGCTGTGTCGGGTCGCTCGCGATCACGCTCGCCCTCGCGCTCGCGCCACCGGCGCGCATCGACCCCGCTCCGCCGCGGCTCGTGAGCCTCGATGTCGGGCAGGGCGACGCGGCCGTCGTGCAGGGCCGCTCCGCGGCGCTCTTGATCGACGGCGGCCCCGCCGTCCCGGGCGGACGCGACCTCGGCGAGTCGGTGGTGCTGCCGGCGCTGCGCGCGCTCGGCGTGCGCCGCCTCGACCTGGTGGTCGCCAGCCACGGCGACCTCGACCATCGCGGCGGGCTTCCGGCCGTGGTGCGCGCGCTGCCGGTCGGCCGGGTCTGGCTCCCCTTCGGTGGGCTTCGCGACCCCGCGTTCGAGGCGCTGATCGAGATCGCACGCGCGCGCGGCGTCGCGGTCGAGGAGCGCGGAGCGGGCTCGGCCGCCGCGCAGCTCGGCGACCTCCGCGTGACACCGCTCTGGCCGCCGCCGGACGAGGCCGCGAGCGGCGGCCCCGGACGCCGCAACGACCGCTCGCTCACGGTGCGCGTCGATGCGGCGGGCCGCGGCCTCCTCTTTCCCGGCGACATCGAGGCGGGCGCGGAGGCGCGGCTCGTCGCCTCCGGCGCGCTGCTCCGCGCGGACGTGCTGAAGCTCCCGCACCACGGCAGCCGCACCTCGTCCTCCGCGCGACTCCTCGACGCCGTCGACGGCGGAGTGGCGATCGTGTCGGCGCCGCGCTGGAGCCGCTTCGGCATGCCGCATCCCGAGGTCGTCGCGCGCGTCGCGGGGGACGGCTACGCCGTGTGGTGGACGGGGCGCGACGGCGCGGTGCTGATCGGGCTCGATCCGCGCCTCTGGGTCCGGGGGTGGCGCTGAGGGCGCGGTCGCAGCAGCTGGCGCTTGGAGCGGAACTCCGCCTCGATTACGCTGGCGGCCGATGGCGGATCCCAGGCCGGCCGCGCCGCCGCCCGAGCTGATCGACGTGCGCCCCGACGAGCGCTTCGACGAGGCGCGCCTCGCCGGCTTGCTGCGCGGCCGCCTCGAGGGCTCCGACGCGCCCCTGGTCGTCCGCCAGTTCGGCGGCGGCCACGCGAACCTGACCTACCTGCTGCGCTTCGGCGACGGCCCGCAGACGCGCGAGTACGTGCTGCGCCGGCCTCCGCTCGGCCCGGTGGCGCCCGGCTCGCACGACATGTCGCGCGAGCACCGCGTGCTCGCCGTGCTCTGGCGGGCGTTCCCGCTGGCGCCGCGGTCGTACCTCTACTGCGACGACGCGTCGGTGATCGGCGCGCCGTTCTTCGTGATGGAGCGCCGTCACGGGGTGGTGGTGCGCGGCGGCATCCCGCCCGAGTTCGGCGGCGGCCGCGACGCGGTCGCCAACCGCAAGCTCTCCGAGGTGGTGGTGGACGTGCTCGCCGACTTCCACGCGGTCGACGCGGCGCGCGCCGGGCTCGGCGACCTGGGCCGCCCGGAGGGCTTCCTCCAGCGGCAGGTGCAGGGCTGGAGCGAGCGCTGGGAGCGCTCGCGCGTCGAGCCGAATCCGCTCGCGGACGAGCTCCAGCGCTGGCTGCTCGACAATCTTCCGGTGTCCCCCGCGCCGACCCTGCTGCACAACGACTGGCGCCTCGACAACATGGCCGTGGCCTCCGACGACCCCGGCCGCTGCGTCGCCGTGTACGACTGGGACATGTGCACGCGTGGCGATCCGCTCGCGGACCTCGGCACCGTGCTCGCGGTCTGGTACGAGCCCGACGAGGTGCCCTCGACGCTGAATCCGATGCCGACGACCACGGCCGGATTCCTGTCGCGCGCCGAAGCGGGCAAGCGCTACGCGGAGCGCAGCGGGCGCGACGTGGGTGCGCTCCCCTACTACCTGGTGTTCGGCACGTTCAAGATGGCCGTCGTGCTCCAGCAGATCTACGTCCGCTTCCACCGCGGCCAGACCCAGGACCAGCGCTTCGCGGGGATGGGAGAGGGCGCCCGCTCGCTGTTCCGCCTCGCCGACGCGCGGCGCCCCTGAGCGCGAGCCGGATGCGGTAGGCTCCGCCCCGAGAGGAGCCCCCATGGCCATCGACTTCAGCTTCCCCGAGGAGATCGAGCTCGTGCGCCGTCGCGTGCGGGACTTCATCGACAAGGTGGTGCGCCCGGCCGAGCAGGAGATCGAGGCCCACGAGGGCGAGCGCAAGGTGCTCGTCGAGCAGGTGATCCGGATGCGCAAGGCCGCACAGGAGTGGGGCCTCTGGCTGCCGCACATGCCGGAGGAGTACGGGGGCATGGGGCTCGGGCACGTCGCGATGGCCGCGGTCTCGGCGGAGGCCGCCAAGTCCCGCTTCGGCCCGTTCGCGCTGAACGCGCAGGCGCCCGACGAGGGCAACATGCACACGCTCCTGCACTGGGGCACCCCCGAGCAGAAGCAGAGGTACCTGCGCCCGCTCTGCGAGGGCCGCGCCCGCTCGTGCTTCGCGATGACCGAGCCCGAGGTCGCCGGCTCGGATCCCACGCTGATCCAGACGCGCGCGGTCGACCGCGGCGACCACTGGGAGATCAACGGACACAAGTGGTTCATCTCGGGCGCACACGGCGCGAACTTCGCGATCCTGATCGCGCGCACCGAGGACGACCCCGAGGTCCCGCAGGCGACCAACACCGCGTTCCTGGTCGACGTCCCGAGCGACGGCTGGGAGGTCGTCCGCGACATCCACACCATGAGCGGTCCGAGCCACAACCACTGCGAGATCCGCATCCGCGACCTGCGCGTGCCGGCGGACGCCGTGCTCGGCGGGCGCGGGAACGGACATCGGCTCGGCCAGTACCGGCTCGGTCCCGCGAGGCTGGCGCACTGCATGCGCTGGATCGGGCAGGCCGAGATCGCGCTCAACATGACGATCGACCGCGCGCTCAAGCGCTTCGCGCACGGCTCGCTGCTGGCGGAGAAGCAGGGGATCCAGTGGATGATCGCGGACAGCACGATGGAGCTCTACCAGTGCAAGCTGATGGTGCTGCACGCCGCCTACCGGATCGACCGCGGCGACGACTTCAAGAGCGAGGTCTCGATGGCCAAGCACTTCGTCGCGAACGCGCTGAACCGCATCATCGACCGCGCGGTCCAGGTCCACGGCGCGCTCGGCTACTCGACCGACACCCCGCTGGCGCACATGGCGACCCAGGCGCGCTGGGCGCGCTTCGCCGACGGCGCCGACGAGGTGCACCAGTGGCGCATCGCGCAGCGCGCCATCGAGGCCTACACGAGGACGGGGAGCGTCACCAGCGCGGCCGGCGATCTGCCGCTCTGACCCGCGCGCCCGCGGCGCGCCGGCGGGGTCAGGGGGGGAGGACCGTGACCGGCGACCGCCTCGTCACGCGCCCGTTCGTGCTCTGCTCGGCCGCCAACTTCCTGCAGGCGCTGGCCTTCAACTTCTATCTCCATCTGCCCGGCTTCCTGCACGAGCTCGGCGCCGGCGAGGTGCAGATCGGCGTGCTGTCGGCCGTGACCGCCGTGGCGGCGATCGCCGTGCGCCCGCCGCTCGGCCGCGCCATGGACCTGCGCGGCCGGCGGCCGCTGGTGTGGGCGGCGGGGGCGCTCAACGTCGGTGTATGCCTGCTCTATCTCACGATCGACTCGCTCGGGCCCTGGGTGTACGCGGTGCGGGTGGTGCACGGGCTCGCGGAGGCGACGCTCTTCACGGTGCTGTTCACGATCGCGGCCGACTGGGTGCCCGCGAGCCGCCGCACCGAGGGGCTCGCGCTCTACAGCGCGACCGGCATGCTCCCGATCTCGCTCGGCGGCGTGCTCGGCGACGCGATCCTGGCGCGGGGCAGCTACGAGGCGCTGTTCCTGGCCTCCTCCGCGGCGGCGGGTGCGTCGTTCCTCTGCTCGCTCCCGCTCGAGGAGCATCCGCGCCCGCCGCTTCGCGCGGGCGAGCGGCGCGGGCGCTTCGCCGCCGTGCTCGCGCAGCGCGAGCTGGCGCCGCTCTGGTTCCTCGGCACCGTGTTCGGCATCGTGCTGACCGGCGTCTTCGTGTTCGTGAAGCGCTTCGCGATGGAGACGCAGGTCGCGAGCGTGGGCGCCTTCTTCACGGCCTACACCGGAGCGGCGATCTCGGTGAGGGTGGTCGGCGGCCGGCTCCCGGACCGCGTCGGGCCGAAGCGCGTGCTGCTGCCGGCGCTGGCGACGCTCATCGGCGGGCTCGCGTTCCTGGCGATCGCGCGCAGCGCGCGCGAGGTGCTCGCCGCCGGCGTCCTCTGCGGCGTGGGCCACGGCTTCACCTATCCGATCCTCTCGTCGCTGGCGGTGAGCCGCGCGCGCGAGCTCGACCGCGGCACCGCGATCGCGATCCTGACGTCGCTCCCGGACGTCGGCGCGCTGGTCGGAGCGCCGCTGCTCGGCTGGATCCTCGAGCGCGGCGGCTTCGGCGCGATGTTCGGCGCCGCCGCGGCGATGTTCGCCCTCGGGAGCGCCGTCTTCGTCGGCTGGGATCGGCGCGCCGACCGGGCGGAGCGTGCCGTGGCGGGGACGGCCGACTCGCAGAAGCCCGCCGCGGCGCCGTGAGGCGCGGAACGCGGAGCCGCGCGAGGGCCATCCGCTAGACTGCGTCGCCCGTCGACGCGGAGGAGCCATGGCCGAGTTCGAGTTCCCGGTCGAGCGCACGGCGATCCTCGACTTCGCCGCCGCGCTCGGCGAGACGAATCCGATCTACTGGGACGAGGCGCGCGCGCGGGCGACGCCGCTCGGCGGCGTGATCGCCCCGCCGACCTTCGCCGTCACCTCGGCCCACTGGAACCCGAGCCACGCCTTCCGCGGCGTGCGCCGGATCCCCGCGCCTGCGCCGGGCGGCGCCGACGAGGCGCAGGGCGAGCGCGCGGGCCGGGCGCGAGGCGAGGGCGGGCCCGCCAACCTGAGCCGCGTGCTGCACGGCGAGCAGCGCTTCGTCTACCACCAGGCGATTCGCCCCGGCATGCGGCTGCGCGTCGCGATGAAGCCCGGGCGGAGCTGGGAGAAGGAGGGCAAGCGCGGCGGCAAGCTCCGCATGAGCGAGACGATCTCGGAGTACCGCGACGAGCAGGGCCAGCTCGTGGTGACGGCGATCAGTGTCGGAATCGTCACCGAGAAGGCGGTCGAGTCGTGACTGGCGCCGCGCGGCTGCGCGCCGCGGACCTGGCGGTCGGCCAGGTCCGCGAGGCGGTGGTGGTGGAGAGCCTCTCGCGCACGCAGATCGTGATGTATGCCGGTGCGTCGGGTGACTTCAATCCGATCCACCACGACGAGGAGTTCGCCACCCGCGCGGCCGGCTATCCCTCCGTCTTCGCGCACGGCATGCTCTCGATGGGGCTCACCGGCCGGCTGCTGACGGACTGGCTCGGCGATGGCGTGCTGCGCGAGTTCGGCGTCCGCTTCGTGCGGCAGGTCTGGCCGGGCGACACGCTCACCGCGAAGGGGACGGTCACCTCGATCGGACCCGACGGGCGGGTCGCGATCGAGCTCGTCACCACCAACCAGCGTGGCGAGCCGGTGGTCGCGGGCGACGCCGTCGCAGTGCTGCCGGCCTGAGACGGTCCGGATGAGCACGCTGCGGGAGCGGGTCGACGACCTGGCTGCGCGCAAGGGGCGCGCCGCCGAGATGGGCGGCGCCGAGCGCATCGCCAGGCAGCACGCGCGCGGCAAGCTGACCGCCCGCGAGCGCATCGCGCTCCTGCTCGACGGCGGCGCCTTCGACGAGCTAGGCATCCTGGGCAAGCAGCCGGGGGTGGACTCGCCGGCGGACGCCGTCGTGTGCGGCTTCGGGAAGATCGACGGCCGGCCCGCTTGTGTCGCGGCCTACGACTTCACCGTGCTCGGCGGATCGATGGGGCCGACCGGCGAAGCGAAGGTGGCACGGCTGCGCGAGCTCGTCCTGCGCCACCGCATGCCGATCGTCTGGCTGGTCGACTCCGGCGGGGCGCGGATCGGCGGCGGAGGGATGGGCGGCGGCGGCGCCGCCGACGAGGAGAGCGGCGCCTCGACCTTCGCCGAGACCGGGGCCCTGTTTCGCGAGCAGGTGATCCTTTCCGGTGTCGTTCCGCAGGTGGCGGCGATGGTGGGGCCCGGCGCGGCGGGCACGGCCTACATCCCGGGCCTCGCCGACTTCGTCCCGATGGTGAAGGGCACCTCGTCGATGGCGCTCGGCGGGCCCTACCTGGTCAAGGCCGCCGTCGGCGAGGACGTCTCGGAGGAGGATCTGGGCGGCTCGAAGGTGCACTGCGAGCTCTCCGGCGTCGCCGACCTCGAGGTGGCCGACGACGCGGCCTGCATGGAGGTGATCCGCAGCTACCTGTCGTTCCTGCCGAGCCACTGCGAGGAGCCCCCGCCGCGCCGGCCCTGCGACGACCCGATCGAGCGCAGCGACGAGGCGCTGCTCGATCTGGTGCCCGACAACCCGCGCCGGGCCTACGACATGCGCAAGCTGCTCGCGATCCTGGCCGATCGCGGCGAGGTGTTCGAGCTGAAGCCTCGCTTCGCGCGCAACCTGATCACGGCCTTCGTGCGGCTCGGCGGCCGGCCGCTCGGCGTGGTCGCCAACAACCCGATGTTCCTGGGGGGCGTGCTCGACATCGACAGCGCCGACAAGGCGGCCAAGTTCGTCGAGATCTGCGACGCCTTCGGCGTTCCGCTGCTCTTCGTGCAGGACACGCCGGGCTTCGTGATCGGCTCCAAGGTCGAGCGGGCCGGCATCATTCGCCACGGCGCCAAGATGCTCCACTACGTGTCGGCGGCGACGGTGCCGAAGCTCTGCCTGATCGTGCGCAAGGCGTACGGCGCGGGCTACTACGCGATGAACGGGCGCGCCTACGAACCCGACTGGATCGCAGCCTGGCCGACCGCGGAGATCGCGGTGATGGGGCCGGAGGGCATGGTCTCGATCTTCGCTCAGAAGCGGCTGCGCGAGCTCGGGAGCGACGAGGAGCGCCGCGCCTTCATCGAGGAGGCCGCGTCGCGCATCCGCAAGGGGATCAACCCGTACGTCCCTGCGATCCGCGCGATGATCGACGACGTCATCGATCCGCGGCAGACGCGGCCGCTGCTGGCGCGGGCGCTCGAGCGCTTCTCGAACAAGCGCGTGGAGCGGCCTTGGCGCAAGCGCGGCATCGTCCCGGTCTGAGGCCGCTCGGCGCGCTCGTCGCGGCGGCGCTCGGTGCGGCGTGCGCGTCGGGCGGAGGGGATCTCGCCGCGCGCTTTCCCGCGCTGCGCTCGATCGGCGGCCAGCGCCTCGCCGACGCGCATCCCTACGTGCTGCCGCGCGAGGGCGAGGTCGTTCTCTTCCTGTGCCGCTGGAGCGCCTCGGCGCCGATTCCGGTGTCGCTGCCGCCCGACGCGAGCGCCGAGGAGCGCGGCGCGCTCGAGGCCGCGCTGCACGCCTGGGAGGGCGCAGGCCTCGGCGTGCGCTTCACCGAGGTCGGCGCCGAGCGCGCCGCCATTCGGATCGCGCTCGAGGAGGGCCCGGTGCGGACCGGCGCCGGCCTCGACACGGGCAACACGGTGGCGGACTGCCGGCTGGCGCCGCTCTCGCAGCAGGGCGGAGTGGCGGTGCGCGCGGAGCTCGTCGGCGCCGCGATCCGGCTCGCGCGCCACACCAACCCCGACTGGCAGGATCACGCGCGCGCGCTCACGCCGGCGGAGCTGGCCGGCAGCGCGCTCCACGAGCTCGGCCACGCGCTCGGCTTCGAGGGACACGCGCGGCAAGGCGACACCGTGATGGTTCGCGAGGTCGAGGTGGTCCAGCACGCCGGGCGCGACCTGCTCGCCGGCGAGCCGTTCTCGGACGCGACGCTGCGCGCGCTCTACGCGCTGCCGTCCGGTGCCGTGGTCTCGCGCGCGCCGGTCGGAGCGGCGCGCACCGAGGAGGTCGACCGGATGGCGCGCCTGGCCGAGCGCGAGGGGCTGGACGGCCCCTACGCGCGGGTCGGCGAGTCGGCCGCCCGGCTCTGGTGGCGCGACGGCGCGGGCAACGAGTACGGCTTCCTGGTGCCGAAGCTGCCCGCGCTGGTCCGCGATCCGCAGACGCTGGCGGTCCTGCCGGAGTCGCGCACCCGCGACGCGCTGGCGCGCGCGGGAGGATCCTGATCAGGCGTCGGCGTCGAGCCGGCGCAGCCGTTCCGCGGCGTCGACGTACTCCTCGACGAGTCCGAAGATCACCTCGCGCACCGAGCGCACCTCGTTCATCTGGCCGACCATCTGGCCGACCGGGTTGAAGGCGACGCGCTGTGCCTGCGGCGACTTCGCGTAGCGGTTGGTGCGCCGCACCATCTCCATCGTCACCATTCCCTGGAGCGGCATGCCGAGCGGCTTGGGCGCGTCGGGCTTCTCCCAGGCCTCGGTCCAGTCGTTGCGCAGCATGCGGCACGGCTTGCCGGTGACGGAGCGCGAGCGGACTGTGTCCTCGCTCGTCGCGCGCAGGTAGGACTCGAGCTGGGCGGGCTGGGCGTCCGCCTCCTCGACGGTCAGCCAGAGCGATCCGGTCCACACGCCCTGCGCTCCCATCGCGAGCGCCGCGGCGACCTGGCGACCGCTCCCGATGCCGCCGGCGGCGAGCACCGGCGTCGGCGCGACGGCGTCGATGACCTGCGGCCACAGCACCAGGCTCCCGATCTCGCCGGTGTGGCCGCCGCCCTCGGTTCCCTGCGCGATCACGATGTCGACGCCCGCGTCGCGGTGTCGGCGGGCCTGGTGGACGCGGCCGCAGAGCGCGGCGACGAGGCGGCCCGACTCGTGGATCTCCTTGATCACGTCGTCGGGCGGCGTGCCGAGCGCGTTCGCCACCAGCCGCACCTTGGGATGGCCGAGGATGACGCGGACCTGCGGCGCGGCGGTGGCGGCGGTCCAGCCGAGCAGGTCCTGGTGCGCCTCTCCCGGCGGCAGCTCCGGCACGCCGTGGTCGGCGAGCAGCTTGGCGGTGAACTCGCGATGCTGAGGCGGGATCATGGCGCGCAGCTGCTGCTCGAGCTTCTGCGGGTCGAGCTCGCCCATGCCCTCGTACTTGCCCGGGATCACGATGTCGACGCCGTAGGGCTTGTCGCCGACGTGCTCGTCGATCCACTTGAGCTCGATCTCGAGCTGCTGCGGGCTGAAGCCGACCGCGCCGAGCACGCCGAAGCCGCCGGCCTGGCTGACGGCGGCGACCACGTCGCGGCAGTGGCTGAAGGCGAAGATCGGAAACTCGATGCCGAGGCGGTCGCAGAGCTCGGTGCGCATGGGGGCTTCGTCCCGTCCTTGGAGGAGGGTCGAAGGCTACCGCTGGCGAACCTTCGGGTCGAGGCGGCGGGCCAGATCGAGCGCGCGATCCGCTCCCGGGTCGCCGAGCGCGCGCAGCACGAGCCCGAGCCGGAAGTGGGCGACGGCGTCCCGCGGATCGAGGGCCACCGCGCGCTCCAGATGGGTGCGTGCGGTCTTGGGATCGGAGGGCATGCGCTTGTAGAGCGCCCACCCGAGGGCGGACTGATAGGCGCCCTCCTCGGGCCAGAGCTGGACGCAGGGCGTCAGGAACTCGAGCGCGGCGGCGAAATTGCCGGCGCGCAGCAGGACGTCCGCCTTGCGATAGAGCGCCTCCGCCTGCACCACGCGCGTCGCGTCGAGATCCTGCTCGCCGTGCAGGCCCTCGTCGTAGTCGCGGCGGCGCGCGGGGTCGGAGAGCGTCTCGTGCGCCTGCGCGAGCCGTGCGAAGAGGGCCCCCGCACGCTCGCGCAGGTCGGCGAGCCCGATCTGCGCCAGCGCGTCGGGATGGAAGCACTTCGCGGCGGCGAAGTAGGCGCGCTTCACGGCCTCGGGGCTGGCACCGCGCTCCACGCCCAGGATCTCGTAGTGGTCGATCGTGTCGAGCTTCTCGTGCAGCGCGAGGATGCGCGCGCGAAGCGCCTCGCTCTCGCGCGAAGGCGCGGAGCGCGCCGGCTCCGCGGCCTTCGCCTTCGATGCCCGAGCCTTCGCGGGCGCAGCGGCCGGCCGGGCCCCGACCACGATCTCGAACTCTGCGTGCGCGCCGCCGGCTCCGTCGCTCGAGGTCCCGACCTCGATGCTCTCGACAGGGCTCTCGTGCCAGATCACCGCGCCCGCGGCGTCGAGCACCCAGGCGGCGGCGAGCGAGCTCGGCTGCCGGAGCCCCGTGAGCACGTCGCCGAGCGTCCGGCCGCCGTCGAGCGCGGCGACGAGCTGGTCCACCTCGTCGTCGCGGTGCAGGCGACCTGCCAGCGCCGCGAGGCGGGGCGAGGGCGCCGGGTATCGGTCCAGGCGTGGGGCCAGCGAGGTGCGGATGCGAGCGGATCCCCAGTGGATGGCGAGCCCTTCCTGGGCCAGCGGCAGCGGATCGCAGCGGAAGGCGGTGGAGTCGGGGCCCGGCGACGCGCTCGCATCGAGCGCGAAGCTGCCGCGTGGCCAGCCGAAGCAGTCGAGCAGGCGGCGGCGTACCTGCTCCTTCAGCGCCGCGAAGAGCTCCTGGGGCGCCACCAGCTCGAGGCCGAGCAGCGCGGCGCCCTCCTTGCAGCGCCGCGCGCGGACCTCCTCGACCACGCGCGCGTAATCGGCGCGCGTGATGCGACCCGCGTCGAGGAGCTGGATGCCGAGGCTCTCGCTCGGCAGGTTCGACTCGGCCAGCACGGGTACGCCATCGCGGAGCCACACGCGCTTCTCGACACCCTCGCGCGACAGCGCGAGGCCGCCGCTATAGCGGCGGCGGTAGAGATCCAGCAGCAGGTTCGGGAGCGGCGTGGCGTCGAGCGAGCCGCGCTCGGGCAGCGTCTCCATCGGCGTGTCGCTCCTTCTCGCGGTGCCCGGTCGCCCGGGGCCGCGTTACGTGGCGTGTCGCTGGGACTCGGCGATCTGGAAGGCGGTTGCGATCGCGGCGCGCAGGTCCTCGCGGACCACGAGCTCGCCGCGTCCGAGACGGGCGACGATGCGCGCGGCGAGCGGTGACACGCCGGCGATCACCGCCTCGGCGCCGAGCGACTCGATCGCATCGATCGCGCGCTCGAGGGCGGCCGCGCCGAAGCCTTCTTCGACGCAGGCGCCCTCGAGGTCGACCACCACCACGGTGACCGATGCCGCCGCCGGCTCCCGCGTCACCGCCTGGACGGCAACTGCCGTCTCGGCACCCGCGTACGGCACGACCATCACCGGCCCCCAGACGTGCACGGCGGGGCTCTGCGGGTCGAAGGCGGCCGCCTCGGCCGGCTCGGCCTGGCCGAGCTCGCGCTCCGCCTCCTCGCGCAGCGCCTGGAAGGGCAGGGCCGCGAGGAGGTCCTGGACTCCGCGCTCGCGAGCGCTCCGCCACCCCTCGACCTCGCGGGCCTCGAAGCTGCAGGCCCCGCGCTCCGCGGTGGCGCAGCGGCGCTCGACCGCGAGGACGTCGGCCTCCCAGAGGCCCGAGAGCCACCCCGAGGTGTAGCCCGCGCTGAGCCAGCAGGCGCCGTCGCGCCCCACGCCGGCGATCCGCAGCGCGTCGGCCTCGACGCGCTCCGGCCAGCTCCCGTGCAGCGCGCCGGTCGTCGAGTCCGGCTCGAAGCGCATCGCGAGCAGCGGAGCCGCAGGGCGCAGCGCACCGCGTGCGCGGATGGCGTCGCGCAGGCCCTGGGAGAAGCCGGCGCGCAGCATCGCGGCGGCGGCGCCGGCGGCGCCGAGCCGCTCGGCGAGGTCGACGTGCAGCGCGGCGAGCAGCCGCGCGTCGGCGAGGAAGCGGGCGTCGAAGGTGCACTCCACCGCGGGCGCATCGGGCGGCTTCGGCGGCGGCTCGCGGTGACTTCGCATCGCGGTCTCAGCCCTCGATGAACTCGTAGATGTCGAAACGCTGCCCCTTGCGGATGAAGCTCTCGCCCTCGCGCTCGAGCAGCACCAGCATCGCCTTGGCGCAGACGGGATCGAACTGCGTGCCCGCGTAGCGGTGCAGCTCGCGCACCACCGCCTCCAGCGGGAGGGCCTTGCGATAGGGGCGGTCGCTGGTCATCGCCTCGACCGTATCGGCCACCAGGATCACGCGCGACGGCAGCGGGATGCGGTCGCCGGCGAGCTGCAACGGGTAGCCCTGCCCGGAGCCGTCGTACCACTCGTGGTGGTGGCGCACGCAGGGGACGATGTCGGCCAGGAAGGTCACCGGCTCGAGGATCTTGGCGCCGATCTCGGGGTGCTTCTTGATCTCGGCGTACTCCTCGTCCGTCAGGCGGTCCGGCTTGGTGATGATGTGGTCGGGCACGCCGATCTTGCCGACGTCGTGCAGGACGCCGGCGATGTAGACGCGCTCGATGAATTCCTTCGGGAAGCTCATCTCGCGGGCGAGCTTCGAGGCGTAGACGCCGACCCGCTCCGAGTGGCCGCGGGTGTAGGCGTCCTTGGCATCGACCGCCTCGGCCAGCGCGCGGATCGTCTGCACGTAGGCGGTGCGCAGCTCCTGGTGCTTCTGGGCGAGCTGCTTGGTGCGCTCGCGCACCTTGCCCTCGAGGTTCCGGTTCATGTCCTGGAGCTTGAAGTTCTGCTCGCGCGTGACCTGGTTCAGCCGCTTGATCTCGCGCTTCAGGTCGTAGTGGTCGAAGGCCTGGCGGATCGTCGCCTTCAGCTCCTCGTCGTTCCAGGGCTTGGTGATCAGGCGGTAGATCTCGCCGCGGTTGATGGCGTCCACGGCGACGTTCATCTCGGTGTAGCCCGTGAGCATCATTCGCACGACGTCGGGATGGCGATCGCGCACGGCCTGCAGCAGGTCGACACCGCTCATCTCGGGCATGCGCTGGTCCGAGACCACGACCTGCGCGGGGCTCTTGTCGAGCGTCTCGAGCGCCTCGACGCCGCGCGAGGCGCAGAGCACCGTCCACGGCTCGTGGCGGGTGAGGCGCCGCAGCGCCTTCAGGATGTTCACCTCGTCGTCGACGAAGAGGATGGTGTGGTCGGACATCCGCGCTCCCCGGGTGCTCCGATGCGCCCGCGGAGAATCTCCTTTCCAAGTCTCGTGCCAGCCCGAAACGAGGCGTGATTCGCAAATCAATCCAAAGTGTTGGAGAGGATTCCGCGAATCCACCGCGGCCCGGGGCCGGATCCCGGCGGCGGGATCACGAGCGGCGAATGGCCCGCAGCACACCGGCAGCCTGCGCCGCCCCTGCCGGCGGCGCGCCGCCCCGCGGACCCGCAGCGCGTGCGCCAACGAGGGACGCGGGCAGGGTCGTGGCGGACGGGCGCCGCGCGGACGCAGAGCACCGGCAGGTGTAGCGGGCGCGGCGTCCCGCACTCGGGACGTCCCGCGCCTGGGACCGTCGGGTAGAGTGACGCGGATGCCGACTCCCCTCGATCCCGCCGTCCTCGAGCGCGCGC
This sequence comes from Myxococcota bacterium, assembly GCA_035506135.1. Lineage (GTDB taxonomy): Bacteria > Myxococcota_A > UBA9160 > UBA9160 > PR03 > DATJPY01. The sequence continues at coordinate 72,093 of DATJPY010000044.1, forward strand.
GCCGGCTGCTCGCGCGTCGCGATCCGGTCCTCGCGCCGGTGATCCGGCGCGTCGGCGCCTGCGAGCTCGTACACCGGGGGGATCCCTACCGGTTCCTGGTGCGCGCCATCGTGTACCAGCAGCTCGCGGGCGCGGCCGCGCGCTCGATCGAGCGGCGCCTCCACGCGAGCTTCGGCGGCCGGCTGCCGAGCGCGGCGCGGCTCCGGCGCGCCTCCGCAGCGCGGCTGCGGGGCGTCGGGCTCTCGCGACAGAAGACCGCGAGCGTGCGCGCCATCGCCCGGGCCTTCGACGACGGCGACCTGGGCGCGCGCCGGCTGCGTGCGCTCGATGACGAGGCGGTGATCGAGGCGGTCACGCAGATCCGCGGCGTCGGCGAGTGGACCGCGCACATGCTGCTGATGCACGCGCTCGGGCGCCCCGACGTGCTGCCGGTTGGCGACTACGGCATCCGCAAGGGAGCGCAGGCGCTCTATCGCCTCGCCGAGCTGCCGCGCCGCGCCGAGCTGGAGGCGATCGCGGAGCGCTGGCGGCCGTACCGCTCGGTCGCCTCGTGGTACCTCTGGCGCAGCCTCGACACCGTCACGCCGGGCTGACGGCTCCATCCCCCGAGCGACTCCGTGCCGCGCACGGCTCAATTGCGCCGCGCGGGCGGTCGATGGAGCCGGGCGGGGGACGCGCCATGCCTTCGATCCCGTCGATCAAGGGATCCATCCTGTCGGGCGTCGTCGAGGACGTGAACAAGCTGGTCGCGAGCGCCGCCGTCGCGCCCCGCGAGCTGGTGCGCTGGCTGCACTCGAGCGACCTCGAGCTGCTCGACAAGCAGATCCTCCCCTCCGACTGGTACGACATCCGCACCTACACGCGCCTGAACGAGCTCCTGCGCGACGTCGAAGGAGAGGGGAGCAACGAGTACCTCCGCGAGTCCGGCAAGCGGACCGCGAGGCGCCTGCTCGAGGGCGGCCTCTACGCGCAGCTCAGGTACCTGCACCGCACCGAGGTGGAGCGCGAGCGCGATCCCGGGGCGCGCTTCGAGGCGTTCGGCCGCGACCTGCGCCTCCTCACGACCTTGAGCGGCAGCATCCTCAGCTTCTCGCGCTGGGAGTCCAAGCGCGACCCCGACCACGCGGATCGCTATCGCATCGACGTGACCGACGCGCGCGACTTCCCGGAGGTCCTGGCATGGCGCTCGGACGGCTTCGTCAACGAGATGGCGACGCACCACGGCGATCCCGACCTCTGGCGCTGGGAGCGCGCCTCGCGCGACCTCGTCGTCTTCCGGATGGTGCGCTCGATCTAGCCGGCCTCCCCGACGCCTCACGCGCCGGTGTAGCGCTCGCAGCCGAATCGGAGCATGGTTGGGGCCGGGCCGCGCGCGGGCCTCCGGGCCCCGGGGAGGTGTCGCCATGCTCGTGATCCGACTGCTCATCCGATTCGTCGTGGTGCTCGCGATCCTGGGTGCGCTGGCCGCCGTCGGCGCGCGCTATCACGACGGCCCGCTCGGCCCGCTGCCCGGCGGACCGCTCGTGGCGGGGCCGCTCGTGACGACGCCGGTCTCCGACTGGGCGTTCGCCGCCAAGGTCCCGGAGATCGAGCTCCAGCTCGACGTCCAGTCGAAGTCGCGTACCACCTGGATCCTGGTGCACGACGGCAAGGCCTACATCCCGGCGTCGACCGAGTACCCGCCGGGCAAGACGTGGCATCGCGTGGCGCTCGGCGACGGGCGCGCCGTGATCCGCGTCGACGGCAAGCGCTATCCGGTGTTGCTCACCAAGGTCGACGACCCCGCCGTGCTCGAGGCGGTGCGAAGCGAGGCCGAGAAGAAGTACCCCAAGCGGCCGGGCGGAGAGGCATGGCTCTTCGCGGTGACCTCGAGGACCGCGAGCTAGCCGCGGAGGGCTCGCGGGCCGCCGATGGACGGCTGCCTGCGGCGCGGTACGCTGAGCGAGCGCCCGAAGGAGGACCCCGTGTCCCATCTCGAGCGCTTCCTCGCCTACGCCGCCGCCTTCGAGAAGGCCTATGCCTCGGGCGACTGGTCGCTGGTCGAGCCGTTCTTCACCGACGATGCCGTCTACGAGGTCCCTCTCGAGCCGCCGATGGGCGGCCGCTTCGAGGGACGCAACGCGATCCTCGCTGCCTTCGAGGACGTGACCGCGCGCTTCGACCGCCGCTTCGAGAGCCGCGAGGTCGGGCTGCTCGAAGGCCCGCGCGAGCAGGGTGACGCGGTCTGGCTGCGCGGGCGGGCGACCTACCGCGCGCCCGGCGTGCCGGCCTTCGCCCTCGACCTCGAGGAGACGGCGCACTTCGAGGGCGACCGCATCGCCCGGCTAAAGGACCGCTACGAGCCCGCGATGAAGAAGCAGCTCGAGGACTACACCGCTCGCTACGGCGCGAAGCTCGGTCTCGGGCAGCCCGCCCGGCGCGCCTGATCCTCTCGCGTCCTCGGCGGTCGCCTGTTAGCGTTGTCGCGCGCGAACGGTGCCGCTCGTCCCCATCGTCTAGAGGCCTAGGACTCCGCCCTTTCAAGGCGGTAACACGGGTTCGATTCCCGTTGGGGACGCCACCCCGTGAAGGGGATTTACTCCCTTCCGCCCGACTCGCCTCTTCGGTGGGATCTGAGCTCGCTCGCGAGCTCGTCGAAGCCTTGCAGACGTCGCTCGCCGATGGACCAGCGCCGGACGGGTCCGCGCGGAAACTCGACCCAGTACCTCGTCCGGGGGTGAGTCCAGTGTCGCCCCGTCTGGGTGAATCCCCAGAGCCTCCATCGCCTCGTCGACTCGCCTCACGAGACTGCGCTTGATGAAGTCGAGGTTGTCCGATTCGTACTCGTTCTTGCCGCTTGCAGGAGGACGGTCACGCCCGCTTCGGCCCACGGCTCGCAGCCCGAGCGTCCCGAGAGCGAGGAGCGCGAGGATCCCCGGCTCGGGCACCGGCGCGTGGGGGGGAACGTCTCCGCGGCATCGCCGCGCCCAGCGGACTCCGAGCAGTCCCTCTGCCACCACCACCTTCCAGTGTCTACCTACCTTTCGGGGGGTCACGGAGGGCGGTCGATGTTGTGTGTCGCCCCGGCCTGTCGGATCGCATCCCTTGCCGCGCTGACCGTAGCCGTGGTCTTCGCGTCCGCGGGCAGCCGGCACAGCCGGCCCGCTCGAAGCGGATTCCGAGAACACGCTCACCAATCCGGTTGGCGTGTTCGCCGGCGTCGCG
>DATJPY010000045.1:0-2725 GCA_035506135.1 Myxococcota bacterium
CACCGGCTTGAGATCCGCCCCGGCGGAGAAGGCGCGGCCGGCGCCGGTGAGGACCACGACTCGGACTTCGTCGTCGGCCTCGATCTCGAGGAGCATGCGCTCCAGCTCGAGGAAGAGGTTGGTCGTCAGCGCGTTGCGCGCCGCAGGTCGGTTCAGGGTGAGCATCGCTGCGCCGCCCTGCCTCTCGAAGAGAAGAATGCGCTCCGTGTTCTGCTCGCAGGGGTTCGTCATCGTTCGGTGTCGATCCAGGCGACCGGCTGCTTCAGCTCGTCGGGCGCCGTTCGCTCCCAGGAGCGGACGGCGCTGGCCAGCGACTTCTCCAGGATCGACCGGGCCTCGTCGGACTCACTGCGCTCGATCGCCTCGACCACCTTCTCATAGCTGCGCAGCGCCGACCGGCGCTGCCTCTCGTCCCACTCACCAGATCCCTCGGACAGGCGGTGCAACGCGTCCACGAGGAGCGCGAGGACGCGGTTTCCCGACGCCGCAGCCACGAGGCTCATGAAGCGGCGAGCCTCCTCCGTGAAGAGCTCCGGGTCGTGAGCGCCGGCCTGCATTCGCGCGACGCTCTCGCGCAAGGTCGAGACGTCCTCGCGGCTCGCGTTGTGGGCAGCCTCGGCCGCTAGCACCGGGTAGATCGAGCAGCGCGCGTCGACGACCGACCGGAAGGAGGCGTCCGCGAACTGGAGGTGGAGCGAGAGCACGCTCGCGAGATGCTCGGCGCCAGGAGCTCTCACGACGGGGCCTCCTCCGGGACCGGCCTTGATGCGGAGGGCGCCCTGCAGCTCGAGGAGGCGGAGCGCCTCCCGCACGGTGGCTCGCGCCACGCCGAAATCCTCGACCATGCGATGCTCGGCGACGAGCTTCATGCCCGGCCGCAAGCGCCGCCGACGGATCTCGCCCACGAGCCTGCGAGCGGTGCGGATGGCCGCGCGCCCCCGGTTCCTCTTCGAGCTCATGCGATCGACCTCCGGTGGGAAGGTTGGCCGGCGGTTTGATTACGGCTCGGAGGTGCCCCGTCGGCGCTCGCGCGCCGAACGGACGGTGTCGTTGCGCCCCTCGGGCGCATCCACTCGCGCGTAGCCCTCGCCGAACGGCTCGTCGCGCCTGCGCAGGGTCTCCTTGAGACCGTGCTCGCGGACGCTGCGCCCGTACTCCCGGACCGCCTGGGCGCGGTGGGCGCGGGCGTCGTTCTCGCCGGCCAGACGCTGGAGGGTCTGCGCTCCCATCAGCTCGAGCGCGAGGTTGGTGATGCGCTTGTTGGCCGTGAGCAGATCGGGATCGATCAGGGCGAAGCGGTCGGCGAGGCCCTCGACCTCGTCCTCGAGCACGTCCGCCGGCACAGCCTTCAGCACCAGTCCGATCTTCGCGGCGTCCGCTCCGGTGACGGAATCGCCCGTCAGCTGGAGCCGCTTCGCCCACTGGGGGCCGCAGTGGTACATCCAGAGGTTGTTGGGCAGCGCGCCCATGGCGCGCGCGGCCGGGAAGCCGATGCGCGCGTCGTCTGCCGCGATCACGATGTCGCAGGCGAGCGCGAGATCGGTCCCTCCCGCCAGGCAGCTGCCGTGGACCTGGGCGATCGACGGCTTGTGCATCTCCCAGAGCGTGCGGATGCGGCGGTTGTTCCGCTCGATCAGCCAGATGTCGTCGTCGTGCGTACGGCCGGTCCGATGCCCATCGCGCTTCGTGCCGCCGAGCGCGGTCAGGTCGTAGCCCGAGCAGAAGGAGGCGCCCTGGCCGCGCAGGATGACGGAATGGACGGAGAGGTCCTCGTCCGCCTCCCAGAGCGCGTGCTCGAGCTCTTCGAGCAGCCGCGGCGTCATGGCGTTGTGCTTGTCGGGTCGCGCGAGGGTGATGCGCGCGCGCCCCTCCTCGACCTCGTAACGGATCTCATGGTAGCTCACGCGCGTCTCCCTAGGAGGCTTCGCTCACGCGATAGTGAAGCGGCAGCTTCTTCAATCCCACGACGAAGCTCGATTGGATGCGCTCGGGCTCCCCGGCGAGCTCGATCGTGTCGAGCCGGCGCACCATCTCGGCGAGCAGCGCGCGCTGGGAATGTCGAGCCAGGTGCGCTCCCAGACAGAAGTGTTCGCCGATCCCGAACGCCAGATGCGGATTGTGCTGGCGGTCGACGCGGAAGGTGAACGGGTCCTCGAAGACCGCTTCGTCGCGGTTCGCCGAGCCGTAGAAGAGGACGAGGTTGTCGCCCTCGCGGAGGCGCTGGCCACGGAATTCGCAGTCCGCACCCACCACGCGCTTCATGTAGTTCACGGGCGACGCCCAGCGCAGGATCTCCTCCACGGCGCTCGGGACGAGCTCCGGGTTGCACTTCAGCTTCTGGAACTCCTCGGGGTGCTGCGCCAGGGCCTGGAGGCCGCCGACCAGGGCGTTCTTCGTGGTGTCGTGGCCGGCGGTGAAGGCGATCAGGAAGTACCCGAGCGTATCGATCGGGCCCATCGGCTCGCCCCTCACTCGGCCGTTGGCGAGAACGCTGGCCAGGTCGTCGCGCGGGTTCGCGCGCCGATCCGCGATGATCTCGTTGAAGAGCTGGAAGAAGTCGATCGCCAGCGCCTTCGCGGCGGCTAGGCGATCCTCGCCTTCGCGCTGGAGATCGGGATCGTCCGACGCGAAGAGCTGGGTGGTGAGCGCGAGGATCCGGGGCTCCTCCTCGCGCGGCACGCCGAGGATGGTCGAGAGGATGCGCAGCGGGTGCGCCGCCGCGATC
>DATJPY010000046.1:0-22805 GCA_035506135.1 Myxococcota bacterium
GTCGAACTTCGTCATCGCCCTGGCGATGGACGCGGTGTTGGGGCCGAGGTCCTTCTCGTAGACGACCCCGTCGTGGCTCACGAGGAAGGTCATCACCCCCGAGGCACCCCAGGTCGCCGGGTACGCCACCACGGCGAAGCCTCCCATCATCTTGCCCTTTGCGATGTAGCCGTAGGCACCGCCCTGTGCGTGGGACCCTTGCGCCGTCAGCATCCGATAGTGATAGCCGTGGTAGGGCGTCGGCTTGCCCTGCCCGCCCGTGTAGCCCTCGGCTCGAGCCTGGGCGATGAGGTCACCGAGGGGGCTCTCCGGCTCGCCCTCCTTGGTCGGATAGTAGAGGCCGTTGCGCTGGTTCTTCCTGCTGAGGAAGTACTGCGCGTAGTGGAGCAGTCCGCTCTTGTCGGGATCGCGCTCGTAGTACTCCCGCTGCGCATCCACGATGGCGAGCATGGTCTGGATGGTGTCGAGCTCGTTGCGCCCGATGCGCCTGGCGAGGATCTCCTGCTCCCCCGCCTTGGTATCGAAGCGCCAACCGGAGGCGTCCTTCACGATCGGGATCGGCATCGGCCAGTCGTCCTTGCCGGTCTCCAGGATCGCCTTCGTATCGCTCGACCTCACGATCTGGTGCTTCTCGTCGTACGACGCGGCGAAGCGCTCTCGTCCCTCCCGGTCGGCCACGGAGTCGCCGGACTCCGCCACCCGCTTCCCGTCCGGTCCGAGCACGGCCAGGAGCGCCTTCGGGTTGTCGGACTTGACGGCCGCAACCAGCGCGGCCACGGCGTCCTCCGGCGAGGCGAAGTGCTTCGGTGCCGGGACCGCGGCAAGGGCGCGCGGAGCGGCGCCCGTCACAGCAAGAAACGCGATCGCGAAGGTTGCAGCCAGAGCGCGCAGTCGTCGCGCGATCATCTTCCGGTCCTCCGAAGCGTGATGGATCGACATCTCGAGCACCCTCACCGACGCCCGCCGCCGCCTCGGCCCCCACCACCGCCCGCTCGACCGCCGCCCCCACCGCCGCCCGCTCGACCGCCGCCGCCACCGCCGCCATGGCCACCGCCGCCGCGAGACCCGAAGTTGGACGCGCTCTGGCGGCTCGCGTTGCCGCGCGCGGAGTCGCGGCGGGTCTGCGAGGCGTTGCCCATCCCATGGAACGCGCCCGAAGGTGCACCCCGAGTCGATGCGCTCGGTCGATTGGCCCCACGGTTTCCAGCGGCGCCACGGTCTCCTGCACCGCCGCCGGGGCGTTGCGAGCTCGCCATCCGATCCGAAGCCCCGGGGCGCTGTCCACCGCCCATCTGTCCGCCGCCCGGCCGGTTGCCGCCGGGGCCTCCGCGGTTGCCGAGGTCGCGCTGGACGTTGCCGACGCCCTCGCGCGCGATCTGCTGGCGCCCCTGCTCGGCACGCCCGCGGAACGCCTCGCGCGAGTCGACGCCGGGTCGCCCCTGCTTGTTGAACCGCTGCTGCGTCGCCTGGTCGCGGTACTGAACGCCCTTGCGATGCTCGGGACTGTGCTGCCACTTCCCGTTCTGGAACTTGTTCTGGATGTCGGCGCGGTTCACCGAGTTGGAGACGTTGTTGGTGAAGTTGTTGTAGTTGTTGTAGTTCACGTTGATGTCGTTGTGCCCGTGGCCCCAGCCCCAGTTGCAGTTGCCCCAGAGCGCCGAGCCCACGGCCATGCCGACCCCGAAGGAGAGCAGCGCTGTCCCCGCCACGTAGCCCGGCGGGTAGTAGGAGTACGGCGGATAGGACGGGTAGGGCCACGCGCCGTAGACGACGGTCGGATTGTAGGTGGGGACGTAGACGACCTGCGGATTCGCCGGCTGGATCACGATCACCTGCTGCGACCCGGCGGGCGCGTCGGGCGGCGGCGGCTGCACGATGACCTTCTGCTGATCCGTGCTCTGCAGATTTCCCTGCGCCTGCGCCTTGTTTCGCAGGCGCTGCACGGCGTCCATCACGTCGCTCTGCTGCGCGAGGAAGGCGTCGCCGAGCTTCTGCGTCCAGTCGAGCTGCTCGTTCATCATCGTGAGGACCTGGGGGAACGAGAGCAGCGACTTGACGCTCGGGTCCCAGTTCTTCTGCTGCAGTGCGTCGTCAAGCGCCTTGTCCTTGAGGCCTGGGCTCGCCTTCTGGAAGCGCGCCGCGTCGACGATCTCGAGCGGATACGTCGAGGCCATGAGCACCTGCGCGAGCAGCGAGTCGGGATAGAGCGCGATCGGAGCGACGAGCTGATCGAGCTCTTCGGGCTTGAAGGTCGGCGCCTGCTGATCCTGCGCCCGAGCACCCTGCGGCCCGGGAAGCGCCAGCAGCAGGGCGAGCAGGGCGGCGAGACCCGCCCTCGACGACGCGGTGGCTCGACCCATGGGTTGCCCCTCCTCGCGGACCGCCGGTCCGCGTCGCCGACGAGCGTAGCGCGGCCGCGGCACGATCCGCTCCGCAGACGAGTCAGAACAGGAGCGCGACGCTCTGCCGCGCCCACTCGAGGGCCGCGATGCCCGAGAGGAAGCCCGGCGCGCGCGTCGGGAAGAGGCCGAGCAGGAGCACCAGCACGGCGCACACCGCGAGCACGAGGAGCTCGCCGGTGGAGCTCTCCTGGCGCAGGGAGGCGTCCCCGGGCTCGCTCATGTACATCACCACCGGCAGGCGCAGGTAGTAGTAGACCGACACCAGGCTCCCCATCACACCGACCAGGGTGACGCCGATCAGCCCCGATCCGACGGCCGCCTTGAAGACCAGGAACTTCGCGACGAAGCCCACCGTCCCGGGGATGCCGGCCAGCGACAGCATGAAGATCGTGAGCAGCGCCGCGAGCCCTGGCCGCGTGCGCGCCAGGCCTGCCAGGTCCTGCAGCTCCTCGCAGTCGCGGCCGCGGTTGGCGAGTGCCACCAGCACGGCGAACGCCCCGAGGTTCGTGAAGACGTAGGCGATCAGGTAGAACAGCACGGCGGTGTAACCCTCGGGGTTGCCGGCCGCCATGCCGATCAGGACGTAGCCGGCGTGTGCGATCGACGAGTAGGCGAGGAGCCGCTTCAGGTTGGTCTGGATCACCGCCATCACGTTGCCGACCACGACGCTCGCCAGCGCCAGCCCCCAGAACAGCGTCGAGAGCTCGCCGATCACCGATCCGAACGCCGCGAGCGCGAGGCGCAGCAGCGCCGCGAAGGCCGCGACCTTGACCGTGATCGCCATGAAGGCCGTCACCGAGGTCGGCGCACCCTCGTAGACGTCCGGGGTCCACTGGTGGAACGGCACCGACGAGACCTTGAAGGCGAAGCCCACCACGATGAGCGCCATCCCGATCAGCCCGATCGGGTTGCCGGGCGGGAAGGCGGCGTGGATGCCGGCGTAGTCGATCGCGCCGCAGATGCCGTACACCAGCGCCATCCCGTACAGGAGCACCGCGCTCGCGAACGATCCCACCAGGAAGTACTTGAGCGCCGACTCGTTGCTGCGCAGCTTGCGGCGGTCGAAGCCCGCGAGCACGTAGATCGGGATGCTCATCAGCTCGAGCCCGAGGAACAGCACCAGCAGATCCGCCGCCGCCACCAGCAGCATCATGCCGGCGGTGGAGAGCAGCACCAGCGCGTAGTACTCGCCGTGATTGATGCGCAGCTCGACCAGGTACGTGATCGAGAGCCAGCAGATCAGGAAGGAGGATACGGCGACCAACGCCGTGAAGAACGCGGAGAAGCGGTCGAGCCGTGCGACCACCCCGCTTGTCTGGAAGGAGAGCGAGAGCCCGCTCCAGTACACGGCGCCGGCCGCGTAGATGGCGAGTCCGAGGAAGACCACCGCGACAACGGCCAGCAGGCTCCCGATCCAGACGTCGCTCACGAGCTGGCCGAGGAAGGTGCGGCGGCGCGACAGCAGCACCTCCCCGAGCATCACCACCACGGCGCCGATGCCCGTGAAGGCGATCGGCGCGATCGCGGAGAGGTCGAGCTGAGGGCTCGCGGGCATCAGCGCTGCATCTCCGTCACGGCCATCCGGAAGGGCACGGGCGACGACTCGTGCGCCGCGGCCCGCTTCAGCTCCATCTGGTGCAGCAGATCGCCGACGGACGCCTCGAGCCGCGTGAGGAACGGGCTCGGATAGACGCCGATCCACACGATCGGGATCAGGATCGCGACCAGGACCGCCTTCTCGCGCAGGTCGAGGTCGACGAGCGAGCGGTTGGCGGGCTCGTCGCACGGGCCGAAGAACATGCGGCGCACCATCCAGAGCAGGTACACCGCGGAGAGCACCACGCCAAAGGTGGCGGGCACCGCGACCCAGGGCTTCGCCAGGAAGGTTCCCGCCAGGATCAGGAACTCCCCGACGAAGCCGTTCAGCGCCGGGAGCCCGATGCTCGACATCGCGACCACGCCGAACAGCGCGGCAAAGACCGGCATCGGCCGCGCCAGGCCGCCGAAGGCCGCGATCTCCCTCGTGTGGCGGCGCTCGTAGATCATACCCACCAGCAGGAACAGGGCGCCCGTCGAGAGCCCGTGGTTCACCATCTGCAGGATGCCGCCCTCGAGGCCCTCCACGTTCAGCGCGAAGATGCCGAGCATCACGAATCCGAGGTGGGCGACCGACGAGTAGGCGACCAGCTTCTTGGCGTCCTGCTGCACCATCGCGACGAGCGCGCCGTACAGGATGCCGGCCAGCGCGAGCCCGAAGACGAGCGGGGCGAAGTCGGCGGCCGCAACCGGGAAGAGCGGAAGCGCGAAGCGCACGAAGCCGTAGGTCCCCATCTTCAGGAGCACGCCCGCGAGGATCACGGAGCCCGCGGTGGGCGCCTCGACGTGCGCGTCGGGAAGCCAGGTGTGGAACGGCACGATCGGCACCTTGATGCCGAAGGCCAGGCCGAACGCCGCGAACAGCCACGGCTGCGTCTTCCACCACACCGCCTGTCCGGCCAGCGGCACGACGGTGTCGAGGAGACCGGCGGTGCCTCCCCCCGGCGGGCGGATCAGATCGAAGCTCTGCGTGCCGAACTGGTCGGCGTGCAGCAGGTACAGCGACAGGATCGCCACCAGCATGAAGAGCGAGCCGAACATGGTGAACAGGAAGAACTTGACCGCTGCGTAGACCCGCCGCGGCCCGCCCCAGATCCCGATGATGAAGTACATCGGGATCAGCATCACCTCCCAGAACACGTAGAACTGGAAGAGGTTCAGCGCGACGAAGGCACCGAGCATGCCGGTCTCGAGGAAGAGGTTCATGAACACGAAGCTGCGAACCGAGCGCGTGACGTCGTGCCACGCGGCGATCAGCACGAGCGGCTGCAGGAAGGTGGTGAGCGCCACCAGCAGCAGGCTCATTCCGTCGACGCCGACGAAGTAGTGGATGCCGTAGCCGGGCAGCCAGCTCGCGTACTCCACGAACTGATAGCCGCTGCGCGCAGGATCGAAGGCGGCGAAGAGCCGCAGCGCGAGCAGGAAGGTCACCACCGTGCTGCCGAGCCCGATCGCCTTCCAGAGCGACGCGGGCAGCCGCGGCGAGGCGACGAGCGCGAGGCCCGTCGCCAGGGGCAGGAAGGTCACGAGCGTGAGCAGGTGCGCGTCGACCCAGTCCATCGCGACCGCTACCGGAGCAGCCAGGCGACGATCGCCAGCGCGCCCGCGACGAAGGTCACGAGATAGCCCTGGGCGAGCCCCGACTGCAGGTACTTGAGGCCGTGCGCGGCGAAGCCGCGCACGGCGCGCGCCGAGCCGTTGACGGCGACGCCGTCGATCAGGCCGTGGTCGATGCCCCGGAACAGCACCCGGTCCGAGACCGCGACCAGCGGCCGCACGAAGAGCGCGTCGTAGATCTCGTCCACGTAGTACTTGTCGCGCAGGAGCCGGTAGAGGCCGCCGGCGCGGGCGGCGATGCGCTCGGGCAGCTCGGGCCTCCAGACGTAGAGCCACGCCGCCGCGAGCGCGCCGAGGCCCGAGGCGGCGACGGCCAGCGCGGCGAGCCCGAGCTCCGTCGAGAACTGCACGGCGGGCTCCTGCTCGCGCAGCACGCCCTGCAGCCAGTGCGCGAGGCTGTCGGCCTCCGGCACCCCGATCGCATCGCCGTAGGCGTCCGGAAAGCCCGCAAAGCCCGCGAACGCCGCGAAGAAGGCCAGCACGTAGAGGGGGATCAGCACGACGGCGGCCGGCTCGTGGATGTGGCGCTGCACCTCCTCGGGCGCGCGGCACGTCCCGGCGAAGACGCGGAAGTGCAGTCGGAACATGTAGAACGCCGTCAGCACCGCGGTGACGACGCCGATCCCCCAGAGCGCGCGATGCCCGGGGACCGACTCCGCGGTGTACGTGGCCAGCAGGATGCCGTCCTTCGAGAAGAAGCCCGCGAAGGGCGGGAAGCCCGCGATCGCCAGCACGCCGATCAGGAACACGGCGTGGGTGCGCGGCAGCCGGCGGCGCAGGCCGCCCATCTGCGCGGTGTCCTGCTCGTGGTGCATGGCCAGGATCACGGCGCCGGCGCCGAGGAAGAGCAGCGCCTTGAAGAAGGCGTGCGTGCCGAGGTGGAAGACCGCGGCCGAGTAGGCGCCGCAGCCGGCAGCGAGGAACATGTAGCCGAGCTGGCTCACCGTCGAGTAGGCGAGCACCTTCTTGATGTCGGTCTGCGCGATCGCCACGGTGGCGGCGAAGAGCGCCGTGAGCGCGCCCACCCACGCGATGGTCGCCGAGGCCCCGGGCGCGATCGCGTACAGGAACGACAGGCGGCACACCATGTACACGCCGGCGGTCACCATCGTCGCGGCGTGGATCAGCGCCGAGACGGGAGTCGGGCCCGCCATCGCGTCGGGCAGCCAGACGTAGAGCGGGAGCTGCGCCGACTTGCCGCATGCGCCGATGAAGAGGCAGAGGCCGATCAGCGTCGCCAGGTGCCAGCTCGGCGCGCCGGGCAGCCACGCCGGCACGGCCACGCTCCGCTGCGCGAGCCGGGGGATGGCGGCCTGGATCTCGCGGAAGCCGAGCGCGGTCGTGCCCGCGTCGGAGAGCACCGAGATGAGGAGGAAGATGCCGATCAGGAAGCCGAAATCACCGATGCGGTTCACCACGAACGCCTTCATCCCGCAGTAGGCGTTGTAGCGGTCGCCGTACCAGAACCCGATCAGCAGGTAGGAGCAGAGCCCGACCCCCTCCCAGCCGAGGAACATCACGAGCAGGTTGTCGCCCAGGATCAGCAGCAGCATCGAGCAGGTGAAGAGGTTCAGGTAGCAGAAGAAGCGCTGGAAGCCGCCGTCGTCGCGGTGGTCGTCGTCCATGTAGCCGATCGAGTAGATGTGGATCAGCGATCCGACGCCCGTCACGATCAGGCACATCACCGCCGACAGCGGATCGAACAGGAACGACATCTCGGCGGCGATGCGCCCGGCGCCGACCCAGGGATACACCTCGTCGACGAGCGCTCGCTGGCCGGCGGAGAGGTCGGTCAGCTGGGAGAAGCCGATCAGCGTGATGGCGAAGGCGAGCAGCGGCGCACCGCACGACACCGCGATCACGAAGGAGCGCGGCGACTCGCGCCGCATGAGGACCAGGATCACGCCGTGGATCAGCGCCGCCGCCAGCGGAAGCAGCGGGATCCAGCGCAGGAGCTCGCTGTGCGCGCCGCCGGTCACCATTTCAGCAGGCTCGCATCCTCGACGTTCATCGACTCGCGGTTGCGGAATAGCGCGATCACGATCCCGAGCCCGACCGCCACCTCGGCGGCGGCGACCACGATCACCATCAGCACGAACACCTGACCGGCCGCGCTACCCCAGGCCCGCGAGAAGCCGACGAAGGCGAGGTTCGCGGCGTTCAGCATCAGCTCGATCGACATCAGGATCACGATCAGGTTGCGGCGCGTCAGCGCGCCGATCGCGCCGATCGCGAACAGCAGCGCCGAGAGGCCGATCACGTGCTCGAGCGGGATCACGTCAGTCGAGCCTCCGTTTCGCCAGCACCACCGCCCCGACGATCGCCCCCAGGAGGAGCAGCGAGGTCGCCTCGAAGGGCAGCGGGTATTGCAGGAACAGCGCGCGCCCGAGCGCCCGATAGCCGCCGAAGTCCTCCCCGACCTCGCGCACGGTCGGGAGCGCGCCGGGCATGCGCCGCAGGAAGTCCCAGGTCACGGCGATCGCGATCCCGACACCGAGCGCCTTGACCGCGCGCTGCCGCTCGGGTGGGAAGGCGTCGCGCCGCAGGTTCAGCAGCATCACGACGAAGAGGAACACCACCACGATGGCGCCCGCGTACACCATGATCTGGAGCGCCGCGACCAGGTGGGCATCGAGCACGACGTAGATCCCGCCGAGCGAGATCATCGTCACCACCAGGCTCATGGCAGCCGCCACGGTGTTGCGCGTGTTCAGCACCATTCCGAGCGCCGACACCACCGCGGCCGCGGCGAACAGGTAGAAGAAGACCTGCGGCGCGCTCACGCGGTGCCTCCTTGGATCGCGAGCAGGACGAGCGCCGTCACCATCACGTTGGCGAGCGACAGCGGCAGCATGATCTTCCAGCACAGGTCCATCACCTGGTCGTAGCGCGGGCGCGGCAGCGTCCAGCGGATCTGCATCTGCAGCCAGATCATGGCGATCACCTTGACGAAGAAGGTGACGACGTGGAGCACCATGCAGAGCCCCGTCGCGAAGCCCTTGCCGAACACGGGCGTCACCGCGCCGATCAGGGTCTGCTGCGACAGCCATGGGATCGACCAGCCGCCGAGGAAGATCGCCGTCAGGAGGCCCGCGATCACCACGACCTCGATGAACTCCGACATGTAGAAGAGCCCGAAGCGCATGCCCGAGTACTCGAGGTGGTAGCCGGCGATGATCTCGGACTCACCCTCGGGGAGATCGAAGGGCGGGCGCTTGTTCTCGGCCATCACGCAGGTGAGGAAGAGCACGAAGCCGAGCGGCTGCAGGAAGATCCCCCAGCGCGGCAGCGTGACGTGCTGGAGAACGCCCAGATCCTGGACCCAGCCGAAGTGCTGGAGGAAGCCGAAGATCCGGAAGGTCGAGTCCTGCGCCACGGCCATGTCGGTGAGGCGCAGCGTGGCGAAGCACATGAAGATGCCGACCACCGAGAGCCCCATGGTGACCTCGTAGGAGATCACCTGCGCCGACGCGCGCAGGCTCCCGATCAACGACCAGTTGTTGTTGCTGGCCCAGCCCGCGATCACCCCGCCGTAGGCGGCGAGCGAGCTGATCGCGAAGATGAAGAGCAGCCCCCAGTCCAGGTCCGCGACCACCAAGTTCCAGGTGCTGTCGCCGAAGTGGTAGATGCCGCCGAACGGGATCACCGCGAACGATGCGATGGCCGGGATGGCGGAGATCAGCGGCGCGATCAGGTGCATCGTCCGGTTGGCGCCGAGCGGGACCACGTCCTCCTTCGAGAGCAGCTTCAGCACGTCCGCGAGCGGGTGCAGCAGGCCGAGCAGCGTGACCCCGCCGATGTCGGCGCGGTTGGCGCCGATGCGGTCCTGCATCACCGCGCTCTGCTTGCGCTCGACCCAGGTGATCACCGGGGCGAACGCCCCCACCGCCACGCCGATGATGAAGAGCGTCTTCACGATCGCGGCGAGCAGCATCTACGCCCCCGCCTTCCGGAGCGGAGTGCCCTCGGGCCCGACCGAATCGAGGTCGATCCCGGCAAAGGCCGGCGAAACCTCGGCCAGGCCCTTCGAGACGGCGCGCGCGTCGAAGGCGCCGGCGAAGCCGTCGAGGCCGAGCGCCGCGCCGAGCCGCCACAGCACCTCGCCCTCCGTGAGCGCCTCGAAGGGCGGCTCGACGGCCGGGGCCACGCGCTGCACGCGCCCCGCGTGGTTGGTGAGCGTCCCATCCTTCTCGGCGGCGTGCCGCACCGGAAGGCTCACGTGCGCCGCCGTCTCGAGCTCCGAGTGCCTCGTGTCGAGCCAGATCAGGGTGTCGAGGCCGCGCAGGAGTTCGAGGCTCCCGGGGTGCGCGGCGAGCACGTCGGACCCGAGCGCGACGAGCCCCGCGATCGCTCCGCTCCGCACGCGCTCGAGCAGGGGCGCGGCGTCGCCGAAGCCGAGCGCGCGCGCGCCCGCCGCGTTGGCCGCCTTCTCCTCCTTGACGAGGAGCGAGTCGCCGCGGCCCCGCACCACCGCGCAGCCGGCGTGCGGAGTGCCGAGCGCCGCGAGGAAGCGCCGGAGCACCAGGAGGTCCTCGTTGGTCGCGTGCGGCGAGGCCAGCGCGCCGACCGCCTCCGCGCCCTTCGCCCGCACCACGCGCGAGAGCCGCGCCGCCGCGGCCGCGAGCGCCGCCTCGAGGGGCTGCTCCTCGAGCGCGCCGCCCTCGCCGCGCACGCGCGCGCGGGTCAGCCGATCGCTCGCTCCGATCTCCTGGTACGAGAGCCGCCCCGCGTCGCAGATCCAGGTCTCGTTGACCGCGTCGTTGCGGCGCGGCAGATAGCGATACACGCGGTTGTTGGCGACGCCGAGGTAGACGTTGCAGCCGTTCGAGCAGCCAGTGCACACGCCCGGCACGTCCTCGAGGAACCAGACGCGGATCTTGAAGCGGAAGTCGCGCGTCGTGAGCGCACCGACCGGACAGATGTCGGCGACGTTCATGCTGTAGTCGTTGGCGAGCGGCGTGCCAGGGAACGTCTCGATCACCGAGTGATCGCCGCGCGCGAACACGCCGAGCTCGCCGGTCTTCGGGATCTCGCGGCAGAAGCGCACGCAGCGGCGACACAGGATGCAGCGCTCCTGGTCGAACACGATGGTGGGGCCGAGGTCGACGCGCTTCTTCAGCGCGCGTCGCGGCTCCTGCGTGCGCGCGTGCGCGATTCCGTATTCGAACGCGTAGTCCTGGAGCTTGCACTCGCCCGCCTGGTCGCAGATCGGACAGTCGAGTGGATGGTTGACCAGCAGCAGCTCCATCACGCCCTCGCGCGCGGTCTTCACCCGGTCGCCCTGCGTGTGGATCTTCATGCCGTCCTGCACCTGTGTGTTGCAGGCGATCTGCAGCTTCGGCATGCCCTCGATCTCGACCTGGCACAGCCGGCACGAGCCGTCGATCGTGAGCTTGGGATGCCAGCAGTAGTGCGGGATCTCGACGCCGTTCATGAGCACGCCGAGGTCGTCGAGCGCCTGGAGGATGGTGCGGCCCTCGGCGACCTCGAACTCGGCTCCGTCGACCGTGATCCTCGGCATCCGGTCTACAGCTCGAAGCTCTGCGGGAAGGGGCACTTCCCGTGCTTCACGTGCTCCTCGAAGTCGGCGCGGAAGTGGCGCAACAGGCCCTGGATCGGCCAGGCCGCCGCGTCGGCGAAGGCGCAGATCGTCTGCCCCTCCATCTTCCCGGCCACGTCGAGCAGGATGTCGAGGTCGGCGGGCGATCCCGCTCCGCGCTCGATGCGCTGCACGATCTTGTGGATCCAGCCGGTTCCCTCGCGGCACTGCGTGCACTGGCCGCAGGACTCGTCGCGGAAGAAGTACGCGATCACGCACGCGGTGCGCACCATGCAGGTGGTGTCGTCGAGCACCATGACTCCGCCGGTGCCCAGCATGGTCTTGCGCTCGCGCAGCGACTCGTTCGCCATCGGCACGTCGAGCTGCGAGGCCGGCAGGATCGGCATCGACATGCCGCCCGGGATCACGCCCTTGACGCGGCGTCCCTCGAGCGGCCCGCCGGCGTGCTGGAAGACGATCTCGTCGAGGCGGGTGCCGAGCGGAAGCTCATACAGGCCGGGGCGACGCACCTGGCCCGATACGCCGAACAGCGTCGTCCCGGGGCTCTTCTCGGTGCCGAAGCCGCGGAACCAGGCCGCGCCGTGGCGCAGGATGTGCGGCACGTGCGAGAAGGTCTCGACGTTGTTCACCGTGGTCGGCATGCCGAAGGCGCCGTGCTGTGCGGGGAAGGGAGGCTTCTTGCGCGGCTGGGCCTTCTTGCCCTCGAGCGACTCGAGCAGCCCGGTCTCCTCGCCCGCGATGTAGGCGCCGGCGCCGAGCATCAGCACCACGTCGTGCGAGAATTTCGAGCCGAGCAGATTCGCGCCGAGCAGGCCCGCCGCGTAGGCCTCGTCGATCGCGTGCTGCACGCAGCGCCCGGCCTGCGCGTACTCGCCGCGCACGTAGATGAAGGTCTTCTCGGCGCCGGTCGCCCAGGCTCCGATCAGGATCCCCTCGAGCATCTGGTGCGGGGCGCGCTCGAGCAGGAGGCGGTCCTTGAAGGAGCCCGGTTCGGACTCGTCGGCGTTGCACACCAGGTACTTGGGCTTGTCGCCGCCCTTGGGCATGAACGACCACTTGAGCCCGGTCGAAAAGCCGGCGCCGCCGCGGCCCTGGAGGCCGGCGTCCTTCACCAGCTCGGTCACCTGCTCGGGGGTCATCTCGGCGACCGCGCGGCGCGCCGCCTCGTAGCCGCCGCGGCGTCGATAGCCCGCGAGCGTGGCGAAGTCGTCGGCGGCGCAGTGCTCGGTCAGGTAGCTCGTCACCCAGGGAGCCGACTGCACGTCGTCACCGAAGCGCGTCGAGGATCTGCTTCGCCTTCGCGGCGTCGAGATCCTCGTGATAGACGTCGTCGACGCGCATCATCGGCGCCCACGCGCAGGCGCCGAGACACTCCTCGTGTCCGAGCGTGATGCGGCCGTCGGCGCTGGTCCCTCCCGCCTCCACCCCGAGGTGGTGCTCGAGCTCGCGCAGGAGCTCGCGCGCGCCGCGCAGCGAGCACGGCAGGTTGGTGCACACCCGCACCTGATGGCGACCCTGCGGGCGATCGAAGAACATGTTGTAGAAGCTCACCACCTCCATCACCTCGACGGGATGGAGGTCGAAGAGCGCGGCGATCTCGGCGGCGGTGTCCGGTGCGATGTGGCCGAGGTCCTTCTGGACCAGGTGCAGCGCGCTGAGCAGCGCGCCGCGGCGGCGCGGGTACTTGGCCGCCTCGGCGTCGATGCGCGCCCGCGTCTCGGCGGAGATCACCATTCGAGCGCGCCCTTGAGCCACACGTAGGCGAGGCCGGCTGCGAGCACCGCGACGAAGGTCGCCATCTCGACGAAGCCGAACCAGCCCAGCTCGCGGAAGAGCGCGCCCCACGGGTAGAGAAACACCGCCTCGACGTCGAACAGGATGAAGAGCATCGCAACGATGTAGAACTTCACCGAGTACCGCTGGTGCGGGGAGACGATGGGCTTCTCGCCGCACTCGAAGGGCTCGAGCTTCTCGGTGAAGCGCCGCCGTGGCCCGAGCACGAGGTGGACGCCGAGCAGCGCGCTGGCGAGGACCGTCGACACCAGGAGGATCACGACGGCGCCGGTGTACTCGGCGAGCATGCTTCCTCTCCCGGTCGGACCCCGATCGAGCGGACCTCGATCGGGCGCGATCGGCAAGCGGGCCGGAATTCCAGCGGAAAGGCGCGCGGAAGCTAGCCGTGGCCCGAGGGGGAGTCAACGCGATTTCGGCACGCTGCCGGCTCGGTGTTGCATGATAGAGTCGGGAGCATGGGCGTCCGGATCGGCGTGCTCGGTGCCGGAAGCTTCGGCAGCTGTCTCGCGATCCTGTGCGCCGACCGGGGCCACGACGTCGCGCTGTGGGCGCGCGACCCGGTGCTCGCGGCGGCGCTGGCGCGCGATCGGCGCAACCCCCGCTACCTGAAGGAGGTCGAGCTCCCGCGCTCGATCCGCGTCACCTCGGAGCTGCCCGAGGCCCTGGCGGACCGCGAGATGGTGATCCTCTCCGTCCCGAGCCACGCGGTGCGCGAGGTGATGGCACGCGCCGCGCTCGTCGTCCCCGCCGAGGCGCTGCTGGTCTCCACGGTGAAGGGCCTCGAGCTCGGGACGGGCAAGACGATGAACGCGGTGCTCGAGGAGGTGCTGCCCGAGGTGCACCACCCGCGGCTCACCTACCTCTCGGGGCCCTCCTTCGCCCACGAGATCGCCCGCCACAAGGCCACCGTGGTCACCATCGCATGCCGCGAGGAGGCGTACGCCATCGCGGTGCAGAGCCATCTCTCCTCCCCGTGGTTCCGGTGCTACTCGGACACCGACGTGATCGGGGTCGAGCTGGGCGGCGCGCTCAAGAACGTGATCGCGATCGCCACTGGGATCTCGGACGGCCTCGGATTCGGCGACAACGCCCGCGCGGCCACGATGACGCGTGGGCTCGCCGAGATCCGGCGGCTCGGCACCCGGCTCGGCGCCAACCCGCTCACCTTCCTCGGGCTCGCGGGCATGGGCGACCTGGTGCTCACCTGCACCGGCGACCTCTCGCGCAACCGGCGCGTGGGCATCGGGCTCGGGCAGGGCCGCAAGCTGCCCGAGATCCTCACCGAGATCGGCGAGGTCGCCGAGGGCGTGCGCACCACCTACGCGGCGTGCGAGCTGGCCGCGCGCCTCGGTGTCGACATGCCGATCGCGCAAGGCGTCCGAGCGCTCCTCGAGGGCGAGGTGGACCCCCGTGCCGGCGCGGTCCAGCTCCTGACCCGCCAGCTCCGCAGCGAGAAGGATTAGCGAACGCGTTCTCTTTCTCCTGCGGCCGTCCGCGGCGGCTCGCTCGCTGGATTCCCGCATGCTATCGTCGAAAACGAATTTCATTTTCAACCGAGGCGGGCGTGTCTGCAGCCGGATCGCGTCGGACCCTCGCTCTCCTCGGCGCCGCCCTCGCGGTCGCCGCCGCAGCACACGCCACGGGGGCCGAGCCTCCCGGCGCCGACGACGCGCAGCGCGCCATCCACCTGCTCGACTACGTCGCGGTCGACTACGCCGGGGCAGTTCGCGACGGCGCCGTCACCAGCGAGACCGAGTACGCCGAGCAGCTCGAGTTCGCGGAGAGGCTCCACGGGCACTTCGAGAAGCTGGGGATCGCCCCGTCGGATCCGCTCGCCCGCTCGCTCGCCGAGCTCGACACCGCCCTGCACGCCCGCGCGCCGGCCGACGACGTCGCCCGCCGCGCACGTGCGCTCGGGGTCGCGCTGCGCGACCGCTTCCCGGTCCCCTCCGTGCCCCCGCGGCTGCCGTCCATCGAGGCTGGCCGCAAGCTCTACACCGAGACGTGTGCGCCGTGCCACGGTGCGACGGGGCGCGGCGACGGCCCTGCCGCGGCCGGCCTCGACCCGCGGCCTGCCAACCTCGCCAATCCGGACCGCATGCGCAGGCTCTCACCCTTCGCGCTCTACGGCACCATCAGCCTCGGCGTCGAGGGGACCGCGATGGCGCCCTTCGCCCCGCGCTTCGACGACGCGGAGCGCTGGGACCTCGCCTTCTACGTGGGCTCGCTGGCCCTCGACCCCGACCAGGTCGCGCGCGGCCGGCGGCTCGCGGCGGACGCCGCCGCGCATCCCGCGCTCGCCGTCCCCGACCTCGAGACGCTCGCGCATCGCGCGGAGTCCGAGGTCGAGGAGCCGGATGCAGCGGCGCTGCTCACCTGGCTGCGCGCGCATCCCGAGGAGCTCGGGCGGAGCGAGCTCTCGCTCGCGTCGGCGCGCAGCCAGCTCGACGCGTCGTGGGCCGCGCTCGCGGCCGGCCAACGGGCGCACGCCGTCGATCTCGCCGTCTCCGCCTACCTGGACGGCTTCGAGCCGGTCGAGCCCGCGCTCGGCGCGGTCGATCCCGCGATGCGCAGCTCGGTCGAGCAGGCGTTCCAGCGCTATCGATCCGCGCTGCAGGGAGACCGCCCGGCCGCGGAGATCGAGCCGCTCTACGCGGGCCTGCGCCAGGACCTCGCGCGCGTCGAGGAGCGCCTCGAGGGCGGCCGCCTCGGCCCCACCGGGGCTTTCGTTGCCTCGCTCACGATCCTGGCGCGCGAGGGGCTGGAGGCGGTGCTCCTCGTGGTGGCGCTCGCGACCGTGGTCGCCCGGGCCGGCCGACGCGACGCGCTCCGCTGGATCCACAGCGGCTGGGTGGCGGCGCTCTTCGCCGGTGCGGCGACGTGGTGGGCAGCGGGGCGGCTGGTCGAGATCAGCGGCGCGAGCCGGGAGGTGGTCGAGGGCCTCTCCGCGCTCGGCGCCACCGCCATCCTTTTCTACGTGAGCTACTGGCTGGTCTCCAAGGCCGAGGCCGCGCGCTGGCAGGCGTTCCTGGACGGCCGCATGAAGACGGCGCTCTCGCGCGGCTCGCTCGGGATGCTGGCGATGGTCTCCTTCGTCGCCGTCTATCGCGAGTGCTTCGAGACGGTCCTGTTCTACGAAGCCCTCGCCTCCGAGGCGGGGCCGGGCGGGTCGCACGCGATCGCGGCCGGCGTCGGAGCGGGCGCGGCCCTGCTCGGGGTCCTCGCGCTCGGTGTGTTCCGCTTCGGCCAGCGCCTTCCGATGCGGCGCTTCTTCGCGGTGAGCTCGCTCTTCCTCTACGCGCTCGCGGTGGTCATGGCGGGGCACGGGGTCGCCGCCCTTCAGGAGGCGGGCTGGCTCCCGGCGACATCGCTACCGTTCGTGCGGCTCGAGTGGCTCGGCATCTACCCGACCGCCGAGGGCCTCGGGCTGCAGGGCGCCCTCGCGCTGGCCGCGCTCCTCGCGCTGCCGCGACGCGCGAGCGGGTCCAAGCAGGAGCAGGCCGCCGGAGGGTGAGCGCGATGCGAACGTTCGAGGTCCCGCTCCACCGGTCTCGGATCCGGGGGATCGCGGTGCTCGTGGCCGCGCTCGCTGCGCTCGCGTGCGCGCCGACCTACGTGCGCACGCCGGTCTTCAAGCAGGACCGCACCGAGATCTACCTGCGCCACGTCGCGAAGGGCGGGACGCCGGTCGACCGCAGCTTCTCGCATCCGGTCTCGATCTCGCCGGTGCGTCTCACCAACATCCTGGCGCGCATCGAGGTGCGCGGAAGCGGCGACAAGGATCAGCGCAAGCCGGCGATCCCCACCGGCGTCCTCTATGCGATCGGAGAGGGCGCCTCGCAGGCACTGGCCAAGGCGAACTCCTCGCAGGAGGTCGTCGTGATGGCGATCGAGCGCAAGAGGAGCCTCGGGATCTTCACCACCGAGTACGCCACCACGCTGCTGATCTGGGCACAGGACGACAAGCTCTTCATCCAGATGGACAAGCTCGACGAGCCGATCTCGAAGGACCCGAACGACAAGCTGGCCGAGCCGAGCGAGCACCCCACCAACATGAAGAAGCTCCGCGTACTCGCGGGCGATGGGCTGGTGCCGCAGACCCCGCTGCTCATCGCAGCGACCTGGCGCGACGACATCTTCCGCGACTCGGCGGTGCGCATGCGCGCCGGCGGCGAGGTCATCCGGCGCACGATCCTGATGGAGACACCGAGCGACTCGGAGGCGAAGCCCGCGTCGGGGCCCGCGCCGCCCGAGAGCCTGTCGCCCGAGGCGCTGCGCGCGCTCGCCGATCTCGAGGAGACCCGCCGCCGCGGCGACCTCACCGAAGCCGAGTACCAGAGCCGGCGCAAGGCGATCCTCTCCGGCCAGATCCCCGCGGCGAGCGCGCCGGCCTCTGGCGCGCCGGCGGACGCCTCCCGGCCAGCGCCGCAGGCAAGCCCCAGCACCCAGGCGGCCCCCACCTCGCAGGCGAAATAGCCGGCTCGCGCCGCGGCCCGGCGGGCCGCGGCGCGCTGCCTTACCCTGTCGCGCTCTCCGGCCGCCCGGCGAGCGGAGGTCGGGATGCTCGTCCTGCTCGAGATCGCCGTCGTGGCGCTGGCGGCGATCGCGATCGCCCGCTGGGTCGGCCCGCCGTGGCGCAAGCGCCTGCTCGACGCGCTCAAGGCCTACGTCACGGTGCGCGCCTTCTGGCTCCTCCTGGCGCACCCGGTCGCGATCGAGCCCGGGCAGATCGACGCGCTGCACCTTGCCGGGCAGGTGCCCCCCGGCGCCACGCACGTCGCGGCGTGGCGCCTCGTGGTCGCGCAGCTCGGCCAGATCGACGCGCGCACCTTCTGGATCTGCATCGGGCTGGCCGCCGGGGTCAAGTTCGTCGGCATCCTGGCCTCGATGCTGCGCTGGCAGCTCCTGCTGCGCGGCCAGTCGATCGAGCTGCCCTTCCGACACATCTTCGGGTCGTTCCTGATCGGCCGCTTCATCGGCACCTTCCTGCCGGGCACCGTCGGCCTCGACGGCTACAAGCTCTACGACGCCGCGCGCTTCAGCGGCCGCACCGTCGAGGTGACGGCGACCACGGCGATCGAGAAGGTGCTCGGGACCTTCGGCATCTTCCTTTCCTTCCTGGTCGCGCTGCCGTTCGGCATCCAGATCTTCGGCGAGCGCGGGTCGCTGGTGGCCGCGGTGACCGTGCCCCTGGCGAGCGGCCTGGTCGCCGCTCTCCTGCTAGTGCTGTGGTTCCCGGGGCTGGTGCAGTGGCTGCTCGAGCACCTGCCGATCCCCGGTCGGGCGCGGCTGCACGGCGTGGTGATGCGCATCTCGCGCGCGGCCGCCGCCTATCGCGACAAGAAGGCGCTCGTGCTCGTGGCGCTCGCGCTGTCCTTCGTCGTGCACTTCACGACCGCGGCGCTCTACTACTTCACGGCGCTGGCCAGCGGCGCCGCGAACGCCGAGTTCTGGCCGATCGTGTTCGGCTCCTCGATCCAGATCTTCGCGACGGTGGTGAGCCCCTTCACGATCGCGGGCGAGGGAATCCGCGAGGCCGCGCAGTACGTGCTGCTGCACAAGCAGATCGGGGCCGCCGCCTCGATCGTGTCGGCCGCGCTCGGCTTCTGGGCGGCCGAGGCGCTGACGCTCTTCGGCGGCGTCTTCTGGTGGCTGCGCCCGGCCGACTACCACCCGGCGTACTGCAGGGTCGGCGGCGTGCAAGTCGACTGGGCCGAGGCCGCGCGCGCCGCCGTCTCTCTCGAGGGCGACGGCGAGGGCGGCGGCCGCGCGGAAGCCGGCGGCGACGTCCCGCCGCTCGCCGCGCGTGTGCGGATCGCGGCCGCCGCGGGCCTCGCCGCAGGGATGCTCGCCGGCCTCGCGATCGGCGCCGTCGAGACCGCGGTGATCGCACGAGAGGGCCTGGGCTCCGACGCACAGGTCGTCTGGTACGGCCCGCTCGCCTACGCGCTCGCGCTGGGCGTCGCGGGCCTGTTCGCCGGCGCCGCGCTCGGCGTGCTGCCGATGGAGCGGCGCGAGATCCGCGGCTGGACCGCGAGCCTCGTCGCGATCGGGCTCGGCGTGCTGCCTGCCCTCGCGATCGCGCTCTTCCGCGTGCGCCGCGACGTCTTCCACGAGCAGATGCCGCCGCTCCCCGTGCTGGCGCTCCTGCTCGGGGGCTTCGGCGCGCTCGCGCTCGCCCTGTTCCTGCTCGGGCCGCGCTGGCTCGGCGGGCGCGCCGTGCGCGTCGCGCCCGCGCTCGGCGCGGCGGCGCTCGCCGCGATCGGCGGCGCCTTCGCGGCGCACGCGCTGCGCCCCCCGCCCGGGCCGCCGGCCGCGCCGCCGCCGGTGCCCGCCGCGCTCGCCGATCGCCCGAACGTCGTGCTGATCGTGATCGACACGCTGCGCGCCGACGAGCTCTCCTGCTACGGCGGCCCGGTCGACACGCCGAACCTCTGTGGTATCACGGCCGACGGCGGCACCCGCTTCACCGCCTTCTCGCAGGCCTCCTGGACCAAGCCCTCGTTCGCCTCGATCCTCACCTCGACGCTCCCCTCGACGCACGGAACGATGTCCAAGACCGCCGTCCTGCCCGCGTCGCTCGAGCTGATCTCGGAGGTGCTGAAGGAGCGCGGCTACACGACCGGCGGCATCGTCGCCAACATCAACCTGGCGCCGAGCTTCGGCTTCGACCAGGGCTACGACGAGTACACGTACCTGGCTCCCGACTACCTCTTCGGCGCCGACGAGTCGTCGTCGCGACTGATCCTCTACCAGATCGCGCGCAAGGTCGTGCTGGGCGCCAAGGGAGGCCATCGGGTCAGCGACTACTACCAGGATGCCGAGACGGTGAACCGCACCGCCTTCGACTGGTTCGACCGCCACCGCGCCTCGCGCTTCTTCCTGCTCCTGCACTACATGGACGTGCACGATCCCTACTTCAAGCACCCGTACGACGGCACGGCGATCGCGCGGGTCGAGAACGAGAAGCCCGACCCCTCGCTGGCGCCGCGCATGCACGAGCTCTACCGGGGTGCGATCCGCTTCGTCGACGGCCGCTTCGGCGAGCTGGTCGCGCACCTGCGCCAGCTCGGCCTCTGGGACGACGCGCTCGTGGTCGTGGCCGCCGACCACGGCGAGGAGTTCCAGGACCACGGCGGCTTCTGGCACGGCACCACGCTCTACGACGAGCAGATCCACGTGCCGCTCCTGGTGCACTGGCCGAAGGGCCACAGCGAGGGGCCGCCGGTCGTCGACGACCACCTGGTCCGCCTCATCGACATCGCGCCCACGCTCGCGGCGCGCGGGGGCGCCGAGGTGCCGCGCAGCATGCAGGGCACCGACCTCGTGCGGCCGCTCGCCGTGCGCTCCGAGGCCGAGCGCACGGCCTACGCAGAAGAGGATCACGAGGGCAACGTCCTCACCGCGATCCGCACCCCCGATTGGAAGCTGATCGAGGCGAACCGCGGCAATCCGCGCGGGCTCCCGCCAGTCGAGCTCTTCGCGATCGACCGCGATCCCGGCGAGAGGCAGAACGTCGAGGCCTCGCAGGCCGAGCGCGTGGCGGAGCTGCGGCGCCAGGCGCAGGCGCAGCGCCAGCTCGCTGCGAGCCGCGCCGGGCCTGCCGCCGCGCAGGCGAAGCTCAGCAAGGAAGAGTGCGAGCGCCTGCGCGTCCTCGGCTACGTGAAGAGCTGCGATCAGGTGAATTGAAGGCTCACGACGCGGTGCGCCGCGGTGATCCGTCCGGAAGCTCGCGGGCACCCGCTGTGGTCCAGACGTGTACGCGGCCCGATTCCAGCAGCACCACATCGACGAGCCCGGCATAGACTGCGTCGAGGAGCGCGCAGACCGCAGCGGGCTTCGGACAGCCGAGGGCGACGTCCAGCTCGAGCTTCGCGGCGGCGCGCAGCCGATCGGGCGTCGCTTCGCCGGCGCCGCGCTCGAAGCCCACCGTCGCGCGGTGGAGCGCCCAGCGCCAAGCGGCCTCGCGGCCTGCCTCCTTGCGCGTCAGCGACAAGGATCCTCCTCCGGCCGGTCCTCCGGAAGCGTGCTCCCGGCCGCGAGGCTCGGACCGTCGAGGGGCTCGCGCAGCCTCACGACGCCGTCCCCAGCTCCGATCCCCCGCAGATCGAGAGGTCGAAGTCGCCGGACTTCCGCACCATGCGCTGCACGTAGTCGCGGCCCAGGAGCCGGCGCCACCCCCGGCGCCGCGGCCGTCCGATCAGGACGTGAGCCACCGCGTGAGAGCGGGCGAAGTCCAGCAACGTGGTGACGACGTCCTTGCCGTGCAGCCGGACGACCTCGGCGCCGAGCTCGCTCGCCTTGCGGATGTTCGCGAGCAGCGTGCGCTGGCTGCCGGAATCGATCCGGTCCGGGGACTCGCTCGGCGCCTCCACGTACACCACGTACCAGTCGGTGTTGAGGCGACCCGCAAGGCGCGAGCCACGCCGCAAGAGCGCCGCCGCCGCGGGCGATTTCGACGAGATGCACACCATCACCCGCTCGCTGCCGCGCCGCGGCGCACCCGCCTCGCCGTTCGCCGCGCCTCCCTTGGCGAGGGCGGCCCGACCCAGACTCTCGGCCACCTCGCGCAGCGCGAGCTCGCGGAGCGTCGAGAGCTTGTCCTCCTGGAAGAAGTTCTCGAGCGCGCGCGTCACCTTCTGCGGCGCATAGATCTTGCCCGCGCGCAGGCGCTCGAGCAGGTCCTCGACGGCAAGGTCGAGGTTCACGACCTGGTCCGCCTGCTCGAGGAAGGTGTCGGGCACGGTCTCCCGGATCTCGATACCGGCCGCCTGCTCGACCAGGTCCTTCAGGCTCTCGAGGTGCTGGACGTTGAAGGCCCCGATCACGTTGATGCCGGCATCGAGCAGGGCGTAGACGTCCTCGTAGCGCTTGCCGTACCGTGAGCCGGGAATGTTCGAGTGGGCGATCTCATCGACCAGAACGATCTCGGGACGGCGCGCCACGATGGCGTCGAGGTCCATCTCCTCGACCTGCAGCCCCCGATACTCGAGAACGCGGCGCGGGACCACCTCCAGGCCGTGGACCAGCGCCGCCGTGTCCGCGCGCCCGTGCGTCTCGACCAGGCCGACCACTACGTCCACGCCGCGCTTCGCCAGTGCGTGCGCCTCCTCGAGCATCCGGTAGGTCTTGCCCACGCCAGCCGCGAAGCCGATGTAGACCTTGAGCCGCCCGCGCCGAAGGCGCTCGATCAGCTCGAGGAAGTCCTCGGCGCGGGGACGCGTCACCGGCGGCGCTCAGCTTGTCGAGCGCCGCCGCGTCCACGGCGACGGGCCCAGATGCACGCACTCGTGGACGGGCAGAACCACGAGCTCCGCGTAGCCCTCCCCGAAAGCGTCGATCCCGTCGCGAATCGCCTCGACGGCGGGCTCCACCTCGTGATCCGGCAGGACCAGCTCCACCTTCACGCGTTCGCGCCCGATCGCATACCGCGCCCCCCGATAGGAGCCCTCGGGCGCCGCCGCCGGGTCGAACACCGTGACGTCGCTGGCGCGGAAGGGACCGATCTTGGCCTTGCGCAGCGCCTCGCTCACGCTGCCCAGGTAATCCGGCTGTAGAACGACCTCGATCTGGTGCATGGATCCGTTCCTCCCTCGCGTCGGCTGGACGGTCGGCTGGACGGGGTCGGAGAGCTCGCCGGGCCTCGACGTCACTCTCGGCCCTGCGACACCGGACAGCGCCAGATACGCGCCGTAGCCGACGAACGCGCAGGCCACGATCGCCACCACCATGTAGGCCGGGTCGATCAACCCCTCGCTCCAGGCCGACTCGATGTCCGCTCCTGACAGCATCAACCGTGCCGGACCGCGCACGCGCGCTACGAGCGACCGAGGAGC
>DATJPY010000047.1:0-25810 GCA_035506135.1 Myxococcota bacterium
GGCTTCGCCGTGGTGGCGTACCCGGCGACCTGGGGTGCCTCGGGGGTGATGACCTTCCTCGTGAGCCACGACGGGGTCGTCTACGAGAAGGACCTCGGCCCCAACACCGCGTCCATCGCCAGGGCGATGACGAAGTTCGACCCGGACGACACCTGGAAGGTGGTTCCCGACGACGACGAGGTCGTTCCGACCGAGTCGGCGCAGTGAGAGGGGGAGGGCGATCGATGCGCATGCGGTTCGCGATCGGGATCTTCACCGCGGCGGCGGTCTCCATGGCGCAGACCGCGGCCCGGGCCGACCTCGCTCCCTGGGACCAGGCCAAGGTGACGGCGCTGGCGAAGCAGCTCGCCACCGCCGCCGGTGCCCTGAACGACACCTTCTATCGGCAGCCGGTCCCGAGCGCGGGCTCCGCGCAGACCCGCGGCTACGAGCGGCTCAAGCAGGCCGTCATGAAGATCCAGCGCGAGGCGAAGTCGCTGAACGCGAAGCTCGCGGCTGGCGCCGATCGGCAGGCGACCACGAACAGCTACCAGGACCTGATGCAGACCGTGAACAGCGCGCGCGAGGACGCGAAGGGCGTCTTCGCGGGCGCGGACGTCTCGGAGAAGGCCACGGCGGTGCGGGGCGTCCTCAACCAGCTCGGTCCCTTCTACGATCCGGACTTCAAGGAGCTCCACCCGGTGACGCGTTGAGGGGATCGGTGGGGGGCGCTGGCGCGGCTCCTCCCTCGAGCTCCGCCAGCAGCGCGCGCGCGTTCGCGTCCTCGGGATCGGCCTCGACCAGCGCGCGCGCGTAGCGTCGCGCCGCGTCGCCGCGGCCCGCGTCGCGCGAGAGCGTGGCGAGCGCGAGCAGGAGGTCGCGGTCGGCGGGGTGGCGCCCCCGCGCCGACTCGAGGACCTGGAGCGCGCGACCGCTCTGCCCCGCGCCGTTCAGTGCCAGCGCCCAGGCGAAGGCATAGCGAGGATCCTCCGGCGCGAGCTCGGCGGCTCGCCCGAGCGACGCGAGCGCCTCGTCGCGCTGCGCGGTGCGCACGAGGGCGAGGCCGAGCGCATAGTGGACCTCGGCCGCCTGGGGCGCCAGCGCGAGCGCCCGGCGCAGCGACTCGACGCCTTCCTGATCGCGGCCCTGCGCGCGGTCGAGGTCGGCGAGGTTCACGTGTGCCGGCACGAACCACGGAGCGAGGCGGAGCGCCGTCTCGTACTCGGCGCGGGCCGCATCGAGCTCGCCGAGGCGCACGTGCAGGAGGCCGAGGTTCACGTGCGACTCCGGGCGCTCTGCGCTCGCGACCTGCGCGGCGCGGTACTCGGCCAGGGCGTCCGCCAACGCGTTGCGGTCGCCCGGCTGCCACAGCGAGGGCGGCACGTCGGCGAGCAGGCGGCCTGCCTCGATGCGCACGGCGAGCCGAGGGTCGTGCAGGAGCGGTGCGAAGGCGGCGAGCCGCACCGGCGCGTCGAGCGACTCTCCGGCTGCGAGCGCGCCCAGGCGCACGAGCGGGTCCGGGTCGGCTGCGCCGCGCTGCGCCGCGCCGGCCACGGTGCGCCCGCCGCCGGCGCCGAGCAGCGCGAGCGCGCTGGCTCGCACGATGGCGGGCTCGCGTGTGTCCTGCGCGAGCGCCACCAGCCTGCGCTCCGCGTCGGGCGAGCCGACGCGGCCCGCGTGCAGCGCCTCGGCGTAGTGCGGCTTTCCGCTCCGCCCATTCGGGAACCAGCGCGCGACGGCATCCGCCGCCCAGCGCGGCGAGCGCCCGGTGTGGCAGTCGGTGCAGGCGTTCGGCGTGCCGAGCGACACCGAGAGATCCGGGCGCGGGACGCGGAACGAGTGGTCGTGCCGCACGTCGACCACCATGTAGGTGCGCGCCGGCATGTGACAGGAGACGCAGCGCGCCCCGGCCGACGCGGAATCGTGATGATGGTGCGCCGGCGTGGCGAAGACCGCCGGCGCGTGGCACTGGCCGCAGAGCGCGTCGCCCTCGGCGCGGAGCGCGAGCGAGTGCGGGTCGTGGCAGTCGCTGCAGGTGACGCCGGCGGCGTACATCGGGCTCTGCAGGAACGAGCCGTAGTTGTAGACCTCGTCGCGCATCTGGCCGTCGTCCTCGTAGAGGCCGGGCTCGAGCAGCGCGGGACGGTGCGTGTCCAGGAACGGCTCGTTGGGAAGCCTGCCCTCGCGCAGCGTCGAGCGGCGTGCGTGACAGGGTGCGCACGCTTCGACCTCGGCGTGCTCGCGTCGCGGCGGTTCGCGGCGCGCGATGGCGGCGCCGGGGTCGAACACCCAGCGCGCCGGCTCGGCGCGCCCGAGGCCGCCGTCGAGCCCGCTGCCGGCGGCGCCGTGCGCGCCCGCCCCGCCCCGCGCCGACTCTTCCGCCCACGCGACGTGCCGCGATCCCGGTCCGTGGCAGGCCTCGCAGCCCACGTCGAGATCGGACCAGGTCGTCGCGAAGCGATCCCCGGCCGGGTCGTAGCCCTTGCGCAGGTTCGTCGAGTGGCACTCGGCGCACTGCGAGTTCCAGTTGTGCGACGGCCGGGTCCAGTGCAGCACGTCGTCCGGCGGGACGCGCTCGCCCGGCACGAGGTCGAACCAGCGTTGCCCGCCGGCTGCGCGCGGGCGAGAGTCCCAGGCCAGCGAGAGCGCCTGCAGGCGTCCGTCCGAGGTGCGCACCAGGTACTGCTGGAGCGGGTGCACGCCGAAGGTGAAGGCCACGTCGTAGTCGTGGAGCGCGCCGTCGGGCCCCTCGGTCCGCACGACGAGCTTCCCGTCGCGGCGATCGAAACGGGACTGCACGCCGAAGTGCTCGAGCGACGCGCCGGCGAAGTCGCCGAGCACGGTCGACGCGTCGGCCTCCTGCATCGCGCGGGCGTGGTCGGAGCCCTTCCAGCTCGTCGCCTGCGCGGCATGGCAGCCGGCGCAGCGGGCGGTTCCGACGTAATCGAGGCTGGGCTGCGCCAGCTGTGCGCTGGCCTGCGGGGCCGCGCTCGCGGGCTTCGACTCCGGCTCGCGGCAGGCGACCGCAAGGACGAGGGCTGCGAGCGCGGCGACGGCGCGCTGCCTGTGCGCCAGGAGCCTCAAGGGAAGCGAGTGTGCAGCCAGTCGGCCACGAGGTCCATGGCGGGCCGGCGATGGCCCTCGAGATAGTGGGGCGCCCCCTTGAGCTCGTGGTAGCTGACGTCCTCGGCGCCGGCGCGGTCGCGGATCTCGATCGCCTGCCGCACGCGGATCTCGGTGTCGGCGGTCGGGTGCAGGATCAGCGTCGGAACCGCGACGTGCGGCATGGTGTCCGCGAGCCGCGCGCGCGACGAGAGCCCCGACCAGGTCGACAGCCAGCCGCGCGGCGTCATCGTGCGCGCCAGTCC
Source organism: Myxococcota bacterium (assembly GCA_035506135.1). GTDB lineage: Bacteria > Myxococcota_A > UBA9160 > UBA9160 > PR03 > DATJPY01. The sequence goes on from DATJPY010000047.1 coordinate 3,348, forward strand.
GAGGCGCGCGTGGTTGGCGTCGAAGGGGTCGGGGAAGGCGAAGAGCGAGCCGAGCGGGCGGTCGTCCGGATCGATGGTCGGGTCGAGATAGGCCGGATCCGCCAGCGTGCGGTAGATCACCATCGTCGGCTGGTGCACGGCGCGCTTGCGGAGGCTCTGCCAGACGTCCGGCTGCTCCGCGCGGTCGACGAGCTTCGCGCGCTCTCCGGCGCGCTGCGCCGCGGCGATCGCCTCGCGTGCGATCGCGTCGAGGCGGGCGACCCGAGCGCGCTGCGCGTCGCGGTAGGCGGCGAGCCAGTCGCGCTCGTACCGGCACGGCGACGGCCACGGGCGCCAGCCGTTGCGAGGGTCGTACATGTCGAGCTCGGGCACGGTGGCGAAGGGATCCGACTCGTCGGCGACCGACGGGTCGATCGCCTGCATCATGAATACCCCTTCGCCGGGGTGCGCGGCGACGGCGACGAACCCGTCGCCGCAGCGCGTCTCGCTCTGCGCGAGCGCCATCAGCGAGCCGCCGCCCGAGTTTCCGAGGAGCACCACCGCCGCGGCCCCGCGGCGCCGCATCTCGTCGACGGCGGTCTTCACGTCGACGACGAGCGCCTCGTGCAGGCAGTCGGTGTCGTTGTTGAGATAGCGGGTGCCGAAGCCGAACGCCGCGTAGCCAGCCGCCGCGAGGAGCGGACACGCGTAGTGGACCGAGAAGTCTCCGCGCGGATGCGTCAGCACCACCGCAGTCTTCCACGGCGTTCCCGCCGGCGGCGTCCACAGGATGCCGCGCACCAGCGCACCGTCCGGAGTCACCAGGCGCACGTCCTCGCGGCGGATCGCGGCCTGCGGCCCGTCCTCGGGGAGCGGCCAGAAGCCGAATCCGAACGGGCGCCGTTCGCCGAGCGCGTGGGGCACAGGACCCTCCTGGCCGCGCATCATACGCGCATTTTCGTGCCGACACTTCCCGCCGCGCTCCGCCGCACCTCTCGCTCGCGGCGCATCGCCTCCTGATCGCGGTAGTGCTGCGCGTGGCCGAGGCGCGCGGCGGCCTCCTCGTCGAGCACGACCGTCGCGTCGGGATGGAGCTGCAGCGACGACGCGGGTAGCTGCGCGGTGATCGGTCCCTCGATCATCGCAGCCGCCGGTCGCGCCTTGTCCGGACCGAGCGCGACGAGGAGACAAGCGCGCGCCTCGAGGAGCGTGGCGATGCCCATCGTGATCGCGAGCCGCGGGCGGTCCTCGGCGCGCGTCTCGCGCATCAGCAGCTCCACGCGGGTGCGGCTCGCGAGCGACGACCCGGGCTCGTTGAAGGCGAGGTGGCCGTTGCGGCCGAGGCCCAGCAGCGCGAGGTCGATCCCGCCTGCCGCGGCGATCGCCGCCTCGTAGCGCTGGCACTCGGCATCGAGATCGGCGGCCCGGCCGTCGGGCGCGTCGTGCCGTGCTGGGGTTGCATCCACCCGGGCCAGCAGATGCTCCCGGAGGAAGTGGCGGAAGCCCCTCGCATCGTCCCGTGCGAGGCCGACGTACTCGTCGAGGTTGAAGGCGCGGATGCGCCCGAAGGAGAGTGCCTCTCGCGCCGAGAGCTCCACCAGGGCGCGGTAGACCGGAACCATCGTCGAGCCGGTCGCCAGCGCGAGCACGGCGTCGGGCTTGCGCCGGACGACCTCGGCGACGCGGCGGGCGGTGAAGCGCGCCGCGGCCTCGGCGTCGGGCTCGATCGCGACGCGCACGCTACGGCGTCGGAGCGGGGGACGATGCGCGCGCCGTGCGCAAGAAGGCGCGCAACGCCGCGGGCTCGGGGGCCTGGAGCTGCCCGCGCGGGTCGCGGATCCCGGGTGCTCCTTCGATCCCCATCTCCCGATCTCCATCTCCGGACCGACGCTACCACGGAGGTGCGGTCGTTGACGGCGCGGCGCGGCCGCGCGAGCATACCGCCTTCCGGTCGTCCCCTCGGACCGGGACGTCGTCGAGTCCGTTGACTCGTCCTTTGAAGCTGGGCGAACCCCCCTCGAGGTTTGCCGATGTTGCTGCGCCGCTCCTCCTCCCTCGTTGCCATCGCGCTCGTCGCGTTCACCCCGCTTGCCTGCGCCGCGAAGCCGCCCCCGCGCCTCGAGACGCCGCCGCCGGTCGCCGAGGTGGCCGCTCCGGCTCCGCCCGCGGCGCCGAGCCCGGCCGTCCTGCGGGCGCGGGAGCGAGGCTGGGGCTATCTCGTCGACCGGCTCACGGCCGACGGGCTTCCGCAGGAGCGCGTCGCGGCGGCCTTTTCGGACCCGCGCGTCCCCGCCTTCGACGGGCTTCGGTTCAACCCGAGCCCGCGCGAGTCGCACGCGAGCTACCGGCGGCTGCTGACGCGAAAGAGCGTCGCCGCCGCCGAGCGCTGCGCCGCGATGAACGCGGGTCCCCTCGCCACGGCGGAGCGCCAGACCGGCGTCTCCGCCGGCGTGGTCGCGGCGATCCTGCACATCGAGAGCCACTGTGGCACCAACACCGGGCGCTCGCTGGTGCTGCACCGGCTGGCGCGCCTTGCGATGGCGAACGAGCCCCACAACGTGGCCGCACTCCTCGCTCATCTCGCCGGACCGGATGGCACCGTCGATCCCGCGCTCGCCGAGCAGGTGCGCGCGCGCGCGCGCTATCTCGAGGCCACGTTCTACCCGGAGGTGCGCGCCACCTTCGCGGCGGCCGACCGCATGGGAATCGATCCGCTCGAGCTGCGCGGCTCGAGCGCCGGCGCGTTCGGCCTCCCGCAGTTCCTGCCCGGGAGCTACGTCGCGTTCGGGACCGACGGCGACGGCGACGGGCGCGTGAGCCTCTACGACCCGGCCGACGCCGCGGCCTCGTGCGCGCGCTTCCTCGCGAGCTACGGCTGGAAGCCCGGCCTCACGCGCGCGCAGGCGCGGCAGGTGATCTGGCACTACAACCGCTCCGACGCCTACATCGACACCGTGCTCCAGCTCGCCGACCGGATCGAGCGCACCGGTGCGCTGCGCGCCTCCGCGTCGGGCGGGACGGCGGCCGCTCTCGCCGCCGCGGGCGCGGGTGCCCGCTGAGCGCACTCGACGGGCCCGCCGACGTCCATGTCCGAATCTTGCGAGCGGCGCGGGGGGCTCCCGGGTAGCGTCCGGGCATGGACGAGCACGGGCTCGACGAGGCGCGCTGCTACCGAGCGCTGCTCGCGCGCGATCGCCGCTTCGACGGCCACTTCTTCACCGGGGTCGTGACGACCGGGATCTACTGCCGGCCGATCTGCCCGGCGCGCACGCCCCGGCGCGAGAACGTGCGCTTCTTCGCCTGCGCCGCTGCGGCCGAGAGCGCCGGCTTCCGCGCCTGCCGGCGCTGCCGGCCCGAGACCGCCCCCGGCACCCCGGCCTGGATCGGCAGCCCCGCCCTGGTGGCGCGCGCGCTGCGTCTCATCGCCGCCGGAAGCCTCGACGACGACGATCTCGAGGGCTTCGCGGCGCGCCTCGGCATCGGCGCGCGTCACCTGACGCGGCTCTTCTCGACGCATCTGGGTGTCGCTCCCGGCGCGATCGCGCGGGCGCGCCGCACCCACCTGGCGCGGCGCCTCCTCGACGAGAGCGATCTGCGGCTGGCGGAGATCGCCTTCGCCGCGGGCTTCGCCAGCGTGCGGCAGTTCAACCACGCCATGCGCGCGGCCTTCGGCGCCGCGCCGTCGGCGCTGCGGCGGCGGCGCCCCGGGGCGGCGAGCGCCTCCGCGCTGTCGATGCGGCTTCCCTTCCGGCCGCCGCTCGACTGGGCCGCGCTGCTCCGCTTCCTCGCGCCGCGCGCGACACCCGGCGTGGAGCAGGTCGACGGCGACGCGTATCGACGCACGATCCGGCTCGGCGCGGGGCTCGGTACGCTCGAGGTGCGGACGATCCCCGGTGCCAGCCAGCTCCAGCTCTCGGTGTGGCTGCCGGCCTTCGACGGCGTACACCAGGTCGTGGCGCGCGCCCGCCGCCTCTTCGACCTCGACGCCGATCCGCTCCCGATCGAGGCGCAGCTCGCGCGCGATCGCGCCCTGGGCGCGCTCGTTGCGCAGCACCCCGGTCTGCGCGTGCCGGGGGCGTGGGACCCATTCGAGGGCGCCGTGCGCGCCCTGCTCGGCCAGCAGGTCACGGTGCGCGGCGCCACCACGCTGGCCGGCCGGCTTGCCGCCCGCTTCGGTGAGCCGCTCGGCGACGCGGCGCGCCCGGGCCTGACCCACCTGTTCCCGCGGCCCGAGGCGCTGGCCGTGGCGGACGCGAGCGCGATCGGTCTGCCGCGCGCGCGCGCGGCCGCGCTGCGAGCGCTGGCGCAGGCCGTCGCAAGGGGCGCACTCGACCTCGAGGCCGCGCGCGGACCCGCCGAGCTCGCGGCGCATCTGTGCGAGATCCCGGGCATCGGCGACTGGACGGCCGAGATCGTGGCGATGCGCGCGGGCGGCGAGCCGGATGCCTTCCCCGCCGGCGATCTCGGGCTCCGGCGCGCGCTGGCCGGGGGACGGGCGCCGCTGGCCCCGGCCGCGTTGGCGCGCCGCGCGGAAGCGTGGCGCCCGTGGCGCGCCTACGCCGCGATGCATCTCTGGATGAAGCCGCTTACATCACCTCGCCGCCGTTCGGCGACACCACCTGGCCGGTCAGGAACGCGCTCGCCGGGTCGACGAGCAGGAGCGCGGTCGGCACCACCTCCTCCGGGCGCCCGAAGCGGCCCATCGGAACGGCGGCGGCCAGGAGCGCGCGGCCGGCGGGATCGATCGCGTCGAGCAGCGGCGTGTCGATGTAGCCGGGCGCGATCGCGTTCACCGCGATGCCGAGCCGCGCCACCTCGCGCGCCACGGCCTTGGTGAAGGCGATGATGCCTCCCTTCGCGGCGGAGTAGTGCGGCACCGAGGCGATCCCGGTAAGCCCCGCGATCGAGGCCATGTTCACGATGCGGCCGTAGCGCCGCGCGGTCATCGCGCGCAGTGCCTCGCGCGTGCAGAAGAAGGTGCCGTCGAGGTGGACCGCGAGCATGCGGCGCCACGCGGCGTCGTCGAGGGTCGCCGTGGCGTCGAGCGGCGTCTCCTGCCCGCGCCCCGACACCACCTGCTCGGCGATCCGGCGGCCGCGCTCCTGGAGCTCGGGCCGCGCGTCGACGTAGCCCGCGTTGTTCACCAGGATCTCGAGGCGTCCGAAGCGGCGCAGCGTCTCCTGAAACCAGCCGCGCACCGCGGCGGGGTCGGCGACGTCTCCCGCCAGCGCGAGGCCGCGCCCGCCGATCTCCCCGAGCGTGCGCTCCGCGCGCGCGCCGTCCAGGTCGACGACCGCGATGCGTGCGCCCTCGCCGGCGAGAGCGTGGGCGATGGCGCGGCCGAGGCCGGAGCCGGCGCCCGTCACCAGAGCGTGTTGACCCTCGAGCTTCGCCATGGGCGCCCTCCTCGAGGGAGGCAGGCTAGCCCAGCCGCGCGTGGGTCCGGGGCGGACGACCTCAGCGCAGGAGCTGCTCGACGGCGTGGCCGACGACGGCGCTGCCGAGCCAGGAGCCCAACGGAAGCAGCAGGAAGACCGCGAAGCGCAGCAGCGTGGTGGCGTCGATCGGCCACTCGCGCGCGGCGGCGATGCGCGCCTCGTACGCCAGCAGATCCGCGAGGCGGCCGCCGCGGGCGCTGCCCGCGTCGAGGGTGGCCCGCTCCGCTCGGATCTGCTGGCGCAACGCGGCGAGCGAATCGAGCTTCTCGGCGCGGATGCGCGCGTGGATCCCGAGCACCGGGAGCAGGAAGCTCAGCATCGCGAAGGCGACGATGCCGACGAGCACCAGCGCCGGCGCCTCGGCGTAGCCGGCGTCGATGAAGGCCATCGAGGCGATCGTTGCCAGCAGCAGCCAGCGCAGCGCGCGCCGCAGCCCGCGCCGGGCGAACGGTCGCAGCGGGGAGAGGTCGAGGAGGTCGATCTCGCGCACCCGCCCCGCCAGGCGCGCGAAGGCGCGATCCTGACACACCGAGGCGTAGAGTGTGCGGCTGGTCGCCCAGCCGAGCGCGGCGCCGACGGCCAGGTCGAACAGGACCGACGGCATCGCGTAGGTCTCGACGCGCAAGAAGCGGGTCGGATCGAGGTACAGCATCGGGACGATGGCGGTGATGCCGGCGGCGCCGAGCGCGCCGACCGCGCGCAGGCGCGAGCGGTCGGGAGCGCCCACCGCGTCCGCATCGCCGCCGTCGTCCGCGAGCTCGACGCGCCGCAGCGCCGGCAGGAGCGCGCGCAGGTCGCGGCGCGTGCCTGCCTGCTCGTAGCGATGCGTGACCAGGACGCCCGCGACCAGGCTCGCGATGATGATCGCGCTCCGCACCTCGACGTGGCGCCAGGGCGCGACCTCGCCGGAGAGGAGCGTGCGCAGGTTGCCGTCCCAGAGGTCGAGGAGCAGGAAGGTCGCGACGAGCGCCAGCCCGAGCGCGGCGCCCACCGCGAGCGGCGACGCCGGGACGCGGTCGAAGAGCCGGCTCCAGAGCGGCAGCACCGCCGCCTCCGGCACGGGGACCGTCGGCGAGAGCCGCGCCACGCGGAGCTCCTGTTCGGGGGCCAGCAGCATGCGGACAGGGAATCACCGTGGACGGCGGTCCGCTGTGAAGAAGGTCACACGCCGGCGCGCGGGCGCTCCCGCCATCGAATCGGAGGGCTGCGCCGGGGTGGGGGCCGCGGCCCGCGCAGCTCTATCCCCGTCGCCTGCTGACCTTCGTTCGGCTCCGCAGACTCCGCCTCACTGCGCGGAGGCCGACTCTCAGCTCGGCCTCCTTGCTCCGGGCTCCAGCAGCCCCTTGCCCGGCACGAAGTTCATCTCGAGGCGCACGCCCTCGGGGTCCTCGAACAGGATCGAGTAGTACCCGGGGGCCCAGGACCCCTCCTCCGGCGGGTGGACGATGTGCGCGCCGTTCTCGCGCAGGAACGCGTGGAGCTGGTCGACGGCCTCGCGGCTGCGCGCGCGGAAGCAGAGATGGTGCAGGCCGACGCGGTTTTGGTCGAAGCGCTCGCCGCGGTGCGCCGGCGAGGCGGGCCGGATCCCGAGCGCGGTGCGGCCGCCGACACAGTAGTAGTAGTCCGGCGCGTCGATCACCGGCGTGAGCCCGAGGAACGGAAGCAGCTTGCCGTAGAAGGCGCGGGCGCGCGGGAAGTCGCCCGTCGTGAGCATCACGTGCGCCATCCCGTTGATCTCCATCGAAGCCTCCTCGGTCTCAGCGCGGGCCGATGTGGTCGAAGCCGGTGTAGCGCTGCAGCGCCTTCGGGATGCCGATCGATCCGTCCGCGCGCTGGTGGTTCTCGAGCAGCGCGACGAGCGCGCGCGAGACCGCCACCGCAGTGCCGTTCAGCATGTGCACGATCTCGGTCTTCTTGGCGCCGGCGCGCCGGAATCGGGTGCCGAGCCGGCGAGCCTGGTAGTCGGTGCAATTCGACGCGCTGGTGATCTCCCCGTAGCCGCCGCTTTCGCCGCGGCCGGGCATCCAGGCCTCGATGTCGAACTTCCGATACGCCGGCGCGCCGAGGTCGCCGGCGGCGATGTCGACCACGCGATAGGGGATCTCGAGCGCCTGGAAGTAGCGCTCCTCGAGCGCGAGCAGCTCCGCGTGCATCGCCTCGGAGTCCTCGGGGCGCGTCAGCGCGAAGAGCTCCACCTTCGAGAACTGGTGCACGCGGTACAGGCCCCTGCTCTCGCGGCCGTAGGACCCGGCCTCGGTGCGGAAGCAGTGCGAGAGCCCCGCCAGTCGGATCGGCAGGTCGGCCTCGTCGAGCAGCGCGTCCGCGTAGAGCCCGCCGAGCGTGATCTCGGCGGTGCCGACCAGACACAGATCGTGGTCGGCAATCGAGTAGATCTGCGTCTCCTCGCCGCGCGGGCTGAAGCCGAGCGCGTCGACGATCTCCGGCCGCGCGAGGTCCGGCGTCGCGAACAGCCGGAAGCCCTCGGCCTGCGCCAGATCGAGCGCCATGCGCTCGAACGCCAGCTCGAGCAGGACGGCCTCGTTCTTCAGGTAGTAGAACTTGGCGCCCGCCACCCGGGTTCCGGCCTCGAAGTCGACGAGGTCGAGGCGCTCCGCGAGCTGCAGGTGGTCGAGCGGCGTGAAGGCGAAGCGCGCCGGCGCGCCGACCCGGCGCAGCTCGCGCGCGTCGTTCTCGCCGCCGTCGGGGACGTCGGGGTGGATCAGGTTGGGGATGCCGGCCATCGCGTCGCGCAGCGCGCGCTCGGCGCGGCCGAGCGCGTCCTCGAGCTCGGCGACGGCATCCTTGAGGCGCCGTCCCTCGGCCGTGTGGGCTTCTCGTGCGGCGGGGTCCATCGAGCGGCCCGCCTGGGAGGCCGCCTTCTGGTGCTCGTTTCGCAGCCGGTTCGCCTCGGCCAGCTCGCCGCGCAGCACGGCCACGCGCTGGTAGGCCGCCACGGCGGCGTCGACGTCGGCGCGCACGCCGCGGCGGCGGCAGCTCGCTGCGACCTCGTCGCGGCGCTCGGCCAGGGTGCGGGGATCCAGCATGCTGCGGAGGGAAGCACACGCGCCCTGGGCGCTCAACCGAAGACTCCTATACTCGGCCGCGTCTCAGCCGGGGGGTCTCGTCGATGGCGCTCCGCGCCGCACTGTTGCTCGCGCTCGGCCTGGTCTGCGCCGCTCCGGTGCGCGCCGCGGAGCCCGCGGATACCGCGAAGCCCGCCGATGCAGTGGCTGCGAAGCCGTCGGTCGCCGACGCTCCTCGCCGACACGGCCTCGCGATCTACGACGACCTCAAGTACCCCGCCGGCTTCACCCACTTCGACTACGTGAACCCGGACGCGCCGAAGGGCGGCACGCTGCGCCTCGGTGTCGCCGAGGCGACCTTCGACAGCTTCAACCCCTTCATCGTGAAGGGCAATCCGGCGGCGGGGGTCGCGGCGATCTGGGACACGCTGCTGGTGGGCTCCGCCGACGAGCCCTTCAGCGAGTATGGGCTCCTCGCACAGACGGTGCGCACGCCGTCCGACCACTCGTGGGTGGAGTTCGAGCTGCGCCCCGAGGCGCGCTGGCACGACGGCAAACCGGTGACGGCCGACGACGTGATCTGGACGTTCGAGACGCTGCGCTCGAAGGGAGCTCCGTTCTATCGCTTCTACTACGCGAGCGTGGATCGGGTCGAAAAGACAGGAGAGCGCGGCGTGCGCTTCGTGTTCAAGCCCGGCACCAACCGCGAGCTGCCGCTGATCGTGGGACAGCTCCCGGTGCTGCCGAAGCACTGGTGGGAGGGCCGCGAGTTCGACAAGACGCTGCTCGAGCCGCCGCTCGGCAGCGGCCCCTACCGGGTCGGGAAGTTCGAGGCGGGGCGCTTCGTCGAGTACGAGCGCGTGCCCGACTACTGGGGCCGGGACCTGCCGGTGAACCGCGGGCGGAACAACTTCGACGTCCAGCACTACGACTACTACCGCGACGCCACGGTCGCGCTCGAGGCGTTCAAGGGCGGGAACTTCGACCTCCACCTCGAGAGCTCCGCGAAGGACTGGGCGACCGCCTACGACGTCCCCGAGGTGCGCGACGGCCGCATCGTGAAGGAGTCGATCCCCAACCAGCGTCCCGCCGGGATGCAGGCCTTCGCGATGAACCTGCGCCGGCCGCTGTTCCAGGACCGCCGCGTGCGCGAGGCGCTCGGGCTCGCCTTCGACTTCGAGTGGTCGAACCAGGCGCTCTTCTACGGGCAGTACACGCGCACGCGCAGCTACTTCGACAACTCGGAGCTCGCGGCGCGCGGGCTGCCCGACGCGGCCGAGCTGGGCGTGCTCGAGCCGCTGCGCGGCAAGCTGCCCGAGGAGGTGTTCACCCGCGAGTTCACCGTCCCGAAGACGGACGGCTCCGGCAACGCTCGCGACAACCTGCGCCGCGCCGCCGAGCTGCTGCGCGACGCCGGCTGGAGCGTGCAGAACGGCAAGCTGGTGAAGGACGGCCAGCCGTTCGCCTTCGAGGTCCTGCTCGACAATCCCCAGTTCGAGCGGGTGGTGCTGCCGTACGCGAAGAACCTCGAGAAGCTCGGGATCACGGCGAGCGTGCGTACCGTCGACACCTCGCAGTATCGCCGCCGGGTCGACGGCTTCGACTTCGACATGATCGTCGCGAGCTTCCCGGAGTCCGATTCCCCCGGCAACGAGCAGCGCGAGTTCTGGGGCAGCGAGGCCGCGAAGCGCGAGGGCAGCCGCAACGTGATCGGCATCGCGGACCCGGCGATCGACGCGCTGATCGATCAGCTCATCGCCTCGCCCGACCGCAAGTCCCTGGTCACGCACACCCGCGCGCTCGACCGCGCGCTGCAGTGGGGCTACTACGTGGTGCCGAACTGGTACTACGGCGGCGACCGGATCGCGTACTGGAACCAGTTCGGCAAGCCCACCGTCGTCCCGAAGGACGGCGTCCAGATCGACGCCTGGTGGATCGATCCGGCCAAGGCCGCGGCGCTCGGCAGCCGCACGGGCGCCAAGAAGTAGCCCGAGGTCGATGGGCGCCTACATCGTCCGCCGCCTGCTGCTGATGATCCCGACCCTGCTCGCGATCATGCTGGTCAACTTCGCGGTGGTGCAGATCGTTCCCGGCGGCCCGATCGAGCGCATCCTCTCGCAGCTCGACCGCACCGCCGTCTCGGCCACCGCGCGCGTGTCGGGCGCGAGCGGCGAGACGCTGCAGGGCGCGCAGGCGCGGCCCGGAGCGGGGGCGAGCGGCCGCATCTACCGCGGCGCGCAGGGCCTCGACCCGGAGTTCATCGCCCAGCTCGAGAAGCAGTTCGGCTTCGACCAGCCGGTGTGGAAGCGCTTCCTGCTGATGATGAGGAGCTACCTCTTCTTCGACTTCGGCAAGAGCTACTTCCGCGACGCCACCGTGCTCCAGCTCGTGCTCGAGAAGATGCCGGTGTCGATCTCGCTCGGTCTCTGGGAGACGCTGCTCGTCTACCTGATCTCGATCCCGCTCGGCATCGCCAAGGCAGTGCGCGACGGCTCGCGCTTCGACGTGTGGACCAGCGCGGTGGTCGTGGCCGGCAACGCGGTGCCCTCGTTCCTCTTCGCGATCCTGCTGATCGTTCTCTTCGCCGGCGGCCGCTACTTCGCGTGGTTCCCGCTGCGCGGCATCGTGTCCGACAACTGGCGCGACCTCTCCTGGCCCGCGCTCGCGCTGGACTACCTGCGGCACATGGCGCTCCCGGTCACGGCGATGCTGATCGGCAGCTTCGCGTCGCTGACGATCCTCACCAAGAACTCGTTCCTCGAGGAGATCAACAAGCAGTACGTGATGACGGCGCGGGCCAAGGGGCTGGCCGAGCGGCGCGTGCTCTACGGCCACGTCTTCCGCAACGCCATGCTGATCGTGATCGCCGGCTTCCCGGCGGCCTTCATCGGCGTGCTCTTCACGGGCTCGCTGCTGATCGAGGTGATCTTCTCGCTCGACGGCCTCGGCCTGCTCGGCTTCGAGGCGGCCGTGAACCGCGACTACCAGGTGATGTTCGGCACGCTCTACATGTTCACGCTGCTCGGCCTGGTGCTCGGTCTCGTCAGCGATCTCACGTACACCTTCGTCGACCCGCGCATCGACTTCGAGGGCCGGGAGCTCTAGTGCGCCTCGCGCTCGGAGAGGTCGGCCGCCGCCGCTGGCACAACTTCCTGCGCAATCGCCGCGCGGTCTGGTCGCTCGGCCTGTTCGGTGCGCTGCTCCTGCTCACGCTGCCCGCCGAGCTCGTCGCCAACGACCGGCCGCTGATCGTCCGCTACGAGGGCCGCTTCTATCTGCCGGTGCTCCGGAGCTACCCCGAGACGACCTTCGGCGGCGATTTCGAGACCGAGGCGGACTACACCGACCCGCACGTGCAGGAGCTGATCCGCGCCCGCGGCTGGATGATCTGGCCGCTCGTTCCGTTCTCCTACGACACGGTCTGCCGCGATCTGCCGACCCCCGCGCCTTCGCCGCCGACGCGGAGCAACTGGCTCGGCACGGACGATCAGGCGCGCGACGTTCTGGCGCGTCTCGTCTACGGCTTCCGCCTCTCGGTGGTGTTCGGGCTCACGCTGACGCTCCTGTCCTCGGTGGTCGGCATCGCAGCCGGCGCGGTGCAAGGCTACTTCGGCGGCCGCGTCGACCTGCTCTTCCAGCGCTTCCTCGAGATCTGGTCGAGCCTGCCGCGGCTCTACCTGCTGATCATCCTGGCGAGCGTGGTGCGCCCGAACTTCGCCTGGCTCCTCGGCCTGATGCTGCTCTTCTCGTGGATGAGCCTGGTGGGCGTCGTGCGCGCGGAGTTCCTGCGCACGCGCAACTTCGACTACGTGCGCGCGGCGCGCGCGCTCGGCGCCCGCGACGGCACGATCATGTTCCGCCACATCCTGCCGAACGCGATGACGGCGGCCCTCTCGTACCTGCCCTTCATCACCTCCGACGCGGTCACCGTGCTGACGGCGTTGGACTTCCTCGGCTTCGGCCTTCCGCCCGGGAGCCCCTCGCTCGGCGAGCTCCTGAACCAGGGCAAGAACAACCTGAACGCGCCGTGGCTCGGGCTCTCGGGGTTCGTGGTGATCGCGCTCATGCTGTCGCTCCTGATCTTCATCGGCGAAGGCGTGCGGGACGCCTTCGATCCCCGCAAGACCTTCGCCCACGCTCCCCAGCCCGGTGCGCAGCGGGCCGTCGCCGAGGCCCGCGCGTGAGCCCGCTGCTCGAGGTCGACGACCTCTCGGTCCACTTCGGCGTCGAGGGCGGAACCGTCGAGGCGGTGCGCGGCGTCGGCTTCTCGATCGACCGCGGCGAGACGCTCGCGCTGGTCGGCGAGAGCGGCTCGGGCAAGTCGGTCACCGCGCTCTCGATCCTCCAGCTCCTGCCCTATCCGGCCGCGCGCCATCCTTCCGGCCGCATCCGCTTCGAGGGCCGCGAGCTCCTCGGCGCGCTTCCGGAGGTGCTGCGCCAGATCCGCGGCGATCGGATCGGCATGATCTTCCAGGAGCCGATGACGTCGCTGAACCCGCTGCACCGGGTCGAGCGGCAGATCGGCGAGGTGCTGCGCGTGCATCGCGGGCTCGGCGAGTCGGAGGCGCGCGCGCGCACGCTCGACCTGCTGCAGCGGGTCGGCCTCGACGACGCGGAGCGGCGCCTGACCGCGTTCCCGCACGAGCTCTCGGGCGGTCAGCGCCAGCGCGTGATGATCGCGATGGCGCTCGCCAACGAGCCCGACCTGCTGATCGCCGACGAGCCCACCACCGCCCTCGACGTCACGATCCAGGCGCAGATCCTGGCGTTGCTGCGCGAGCTGCGCGCGCAGCTCGGGATGGCGCTGCTCCTCATCACGCACGACCTCGGCATCGTGCGGCGGATGGCCGACCGCGTCTGCGTGATGAACGGCGGCTGCATCGTCGAGCAGGGCCCGGTGGCGGCGCTGTTCGAGAGCCCGCAGCATCCCTACACGCGCCATCTGCTCGCCGCACAGCCGAAGGGCGCGCCACCCCCGCCGCGCCCGGACGCCCCGGTGGTCCTCGCCGCGCGCGACGTGCGGGTCTGGTTCCCGATCCGCCGCGGGGTGCTCCGCCGCACCGTCGGCCACGTCAAGGCGGTCGACGGCGTCTCCCTCGCTGTGCGCGAGGGCGAGACGCTCGGCGTCGTCGGCGAGAGCGGCAGCGGCAAGACGACGCTCGGCCTCGGCCTCCTGCGGCTCGAGCGCAGCCAGGGCGACATCGAGTTCCAGGGCCGGAGCCTGCAGGGCCTGCGCTGGGCGGAGACGCGCCCGCTGCGCCGCGCGATGCAGATCGTGTTCCAGGATCCCTTCGCGAGCCTGTCGCCGCGCCTTCCGGTCGGGCGCATCGTCGGGGAGGGGCTCGAGATCCACGGCGAGGGCGACGCGGCCGAGCGCGAGCGCCGCGTCGTCGAGATCCTCGAGGAGGTCGGCCTGGATCCCGAGAGCCGCCACCGCTACCCGCACGAGTTCTCGGGGGGCCAGCGCCAGCGCGTCGCGATCGCGCGCGCCATGGTGCTGCGCCCGCGGCTCGTCGTGCTCGACGAGCCCACCTCGGCGCTCGACGTCTCGGTGCAGGCGCAGATCGTCGAGCTCCTGCGCGGCCTCCAGCAGCGACACCAGCTCGCATATCTCTTCATCAGTCACGACCTGCGCGTGGTGCGCGCGATGAGCCACTACGTCCTGGTGATGCGCGCCGGCCGCGTGGTGGAGCAGGGCACGGCGCGCGAGATCTTCGAGCGCCCGAAGGACCCCTACACGCGGGCGCTCCTCGCGGCCGCCTTCGACCTCGAGGCCGCGCCGGCGGGCGTGGTGGCGAGCTAGCTCGCGCTCGTGCTCGCTCGAGCGAAGCGCACCGAGCCGCGGTGAAGGAGCGCGAGCATCCCCGCCACAGCGGCGGTTGGAAACGGCCCTTCCGGCTCGGGACAGGTCTGCACCATCTCGAATACGTCGGTGATGCCGTCGCCGTCGAAGTCGGCGAGGCGGAGCTGGTCCGGCGGGATGAAGTCGGAGAGCGGAAGGCTCGAGGGGACCGGGTTGACGCCCGGGAAGCCCCACGTGATCCAGGTGCCGAAGTCGCCGAACGCGCTCTCGGTCAAGGCCTCCGAGGTGTTCGGGTTCGCATCGAAGTTCCCGAAGCCGACCACCTCCTCGAGCCGCAGCAGGCCGTTGCTGCCGAGCGCGCGATAGGCGCTCGTCGCGCTAGACGACGCGTACCAGAGGTAGCCTTCGGCCTGATCGTAGACCGTGGTGATGACGTCGGTCCCGCCGCCGTCGACGTCGGCGAATCGCATGTCCGCGAGCGCGGTCGACGCGGAGTTCACCTGCACGTAGGTCGAGTTGGCCCCGTACGAGATCAGCCATGCGTAGCCGCCGCTGAGCAGCGGCTGGATCGTGAAGACGTCGGTCGTCCCGTCGCCGTCGAAGTCCCCGAGGCGGAGATCTGGGAGTGGCGTGAAGGCATACGCGAGCGGGATCGCGCCCGTGACGCCGCCGGACGAGTAATTCCACTGTAGCGCGCCATCGTCTCGGGGCGTCACGAAGAAGACGTCGGTCTTCGCGTCGCCGTCGAAGTCGCCGAAGCGCAGGTCGTCGGGCGGGATCGAGGCGGAGCCGAGATCGATCCAATCGCCCATGCCGGCCGACGAGTAGTACCACTCGTAGTGGCCGCCTCCGATCGGCTCGGTTGCGAAGACGTCCGAGTGGCCGTCCCCGTCGAAGTCCAGGAAGCCGTGGGAGGTTTCCCCGGGATCGTGATAGCCGCGATCGAAGCGCAGCGAGGAGAGCGGGAGTCCCTTGGGATCGACCCGCAGCAGCTCGAAGTCCTGGGCCCCGCCGTAGGAGACGTACCAGCTCGAGGTGCAGGCGCCTCGCGCGGGCATGGCGAGCGCGCCCCAGATCGCGAACGGGGCCGCCAACAGGGTCCAGCGGAGCGCGTGCTTGGTCACACGATCGAGCGTAGACCGAACTGCGCCGGTCGACCAGCGGCGGGGCGACGCTAGGCGATGTAGAAGAGCCCGAGCACGCAGGCGATCCCGACCAGGAACACGGCCGAACGCAGCACGTCGAGATTCGCGAGGTAGAGGATCGGGTGGGCGATGCGCGTGGCCAGGAAGCCGAGCGAGAGGTTCGCCGCGGCCGGCCCCTGCGCGGCCGTCGGGTTCGCGATGGAGAGCACCGCGACGGCGGCCGTGAAGAAGCCGAGCGCCTCCCACGCGTTCTGATGGGCGGCCACGGCGCGGGCGCCGATGCCTTCCATCTTCGCCTGCTGAAGGCGCGGATGCTTGTTGTCGATGCCTCCGAACTGGCGCATGCGGAAGTAGCCGCCGAGGAAGCCGAGCAGGTAGGGAAGGATCGCGACGAACACGAGACAGCGCAGCGGGGTGGTCATGGCGATGCTCTCCTCGAGTGGACGTGCGCCGTGCATGATACACCGCGTCGGATCGTGGGCTCACGAGCAGTCGATCAGCACCTTGAGGACGCCGGGTGCCGCCGCGCGCGCGAGGGCCTCGGCGGCGCGCGTGAGCGGCGCGCGCTCCGAGACCAGCGAGTCGACCTCGACCTCGCCCCGTTCGAGCGCGCGGAGCGCCGGGGGGAAGGGCCCGCAGCGCGAGCCGACGACGTGGATCTCGTGGATCACCAGCGGCGCGAGGTCGACGGGCTCGCTCGCGGCGTGCGTGCTCTTGAGCACCAGCGTCCCGCGCGGCGCGGTGAGCTCGACGGCGCGCCGGAAGCCCGCGGGCGATCCGGTGGCCTCCACCACGAGCGGCGCCGCCGCGCCGCGGAACCGGTCGGCGAGCGCGGTGGCGATGCCGCGCCGCTCGAGGATCGCGAGCTTCGCCGGGTGCCGGCCGAGCGCGGTGACCTCGGCGCCGGCCGCGGCGAGCACCTGCGCGACGAGGAGCCCGAGCTTGCCGTCGCCGAGCACCAGGCAGCGCGTGCCGGGCGCGACGTCGACCTGCTCGAGCACCTCGAAGGCGGCGGCGAGCGGCTCGGTGAATACGGCGCGCTCGTCGGGGACGCCGTCCGGCACGCGATGCAGGTTGACGACCGGGATCGACACGGACTCGGCGAAGGCGCCGTCGGCACCGGCGATTCCCAGCACGGTGCGCTCCGGGCAGTGGCGCCCCAGGCCCGCGCCGCAGGTCGGGCAGCGCCCGCACGCGAGGTTGATCTCGCCGACCACGCGCTCGCCGCGCCACTCGGCCGGACCTTCGACCACGCGCCCGACGAACTCGTGCCCGAGCACGCCGCGGAAGCCCATGTAGCCGCGACACAGCTCGAGGTCGGTGCGACACACGCCAGCGAGCGCCACGCGTACCCGCGCCGCGTCGGGGCCGAGCGCCGGCTCGGGGCGATCGACCAGCGCGGCGCGGGCGCCGTCGAAGGCGAGGGCGCGCATCAGGGCCAGCCGGCCCCGGGCACCTCGACCTCGACCACCTCGATGCGCCCCGAGCGCTCCGCCCGCGTCACCTCCGGATCGAAGCTACCGGAGGTACACAGGAAGAGCGTGCGGCGCTGCGGTCCGCCGAGCATGCAGGCGACGGCCTGCGTCGCGACCGGGATCCTGTGCGTGACGGCGCCTCCCCCGCGCACCCGCAGCACCGCCTGCCCCACCGGCGAGGCGACCCAGATGGCGCCCTCCGCATCGAGGCAGATGCCGTCGGGCACCGCCTTCTCGAGCTGTGCCCAGACGCGCCGGTTCGAGAGCGTCCCGTCCGCGGCGACGTCGAAGGCCGTGAGGCGCGCGGCGAAGGACTCGCCGACCACGAGCGTGCGCCCGTCCGGCGTGATCACCGTGCCGTTCGGGAAGAGCAGATCGCCGGCCGCGACCTGCACGCGCCCGTCGGGGTGCACCAGCACGAGATTCGCGGTCCGCATCTCGGCGCGCGCGCGGTAGTCGAAGCCGAAGTTCCCGACGTAGGCGCGCCCGTGCGCGTCGACCACCATGTCGTTGCAGTGATACGTGGCGAAGGGCGTGAGGTCCGCGACCTGCGCGAGGCCCTGCGGATCGAGGCGCAGGAGCCGGCGGTCCCGCATCGACACCACGAGCAGGCGGCCGTCCGGGAGCCAGCCGAGACCCGATGGATCCCCGGCGACCTCCAGCACGGTCTCGGCGCGCCCGTCGAGGTCGACCGCCATCACGCGGCCGGCGTACATGTCGGAGAACCAGAGGCGGCCTTGGTGCCACCGAGGACCCTCCGGGAAGCACAGTCCGTCGAGCAGCGTCTCGGGCGCTCGGCTCATGGCCGCGATGATCCCCGGCCGCCCCGCGCCCCGCCAGCTCGGCTACTCTCGCCGACATGTCCCTCACCCCGTCGACGATGCTCCCGCTCGGCACCGCGGCGCCGGACTTCCGGCTCCCCGATCCGAGCGGGCGCGCGGTGGCGCGCGACGACTTCGCCGGCGCGCCCGCGCTGCTCGTCGCGTTCCTCTGCAACCACTGCCCGTACGTGAAGCACATCCGCGACGGCTTCGCGGCGTTCGCGCGCGACTACGCGGCGCGCGGGCTCGCAATCGTCGCGATCAACGCCAACGACGTCGCCAGCCACCCCGAGGACGCGCCGCCGAAGATGGCCGAGGAGGCGAAGCGCGCGGGCTACGTGTTCCCCTACCTGTACGACGAGTCGCAGGCGGTCGCCAAGGCCTACCGCGCGGCGTGTACGCCGGACTTCTTCCTGTTCGACCGCGCGCGGCGCCTCGCGTATCGGGGACAGTTCGACGCGAGCCGCCCCGGGAATCGCACTCCCGTCACGGGTCGCGACCTGCGCGCCGCCGCCGACGCGGTGCTCGCAGGTCGCCCGGTCCCGGGCGAGCAGACCCCGAGCATCGGCTGCAACATCAAGTGGAAGCCGGGCGCCGAGCCCGACTACGCCTGAGGGCGCAGCCCCACCAGAGGAGCCGCGATGCAGAAGCGCAAGCTGGGCCGCCAGGGCCTCACCGTGTCGGCACAGGGGCTCGGCTGCATGGGCATGTCCGAGTTCTACGGCGCGCGCGACGAGGCCGAGTCGATCGCCACCCTGCACCGCGCGCTCGAGCTCGGCATCGACTTCCTCGACACCGCCGACGTGTACGGACCCTGCACGAACGAGGAGCTCCTCGGACGCGCGCTGCGCGGCCGCCGCGACCGCGTCGTGCTCGCCACCAAGTTCGGCATCGTGCGCGACCCCAAGAACGCCATGGCGCGCGGCATCAGCGGCAAGCCGGAGTACGTGCGCGCGTGCTGCGAGGCCAGCCTGCGCCGGCTCGGCACCGACCACGTCGATCTCTACTACCAGCACCGCGTCGACAAGGCAGTGCCGATCGAGGAGACCGTCGGCGCGATGGCGGAGCTCGTGAAGCAGGGCAAGGTGCGCTACCTCGGGCTCTCCGAGGCGGGCGTCGAGACGCTGCGCCGCGCCTCGCGGGTGCATCCGATCAGCGCGCTGCAGAGCGAGTACTCGCTCTGGACGCGCGACCCGGAGGACGGCGTCCTCGCCGCGTGTCGCGAGCTCGGCATCGGCCTCGTCGCCTACTGTCCGCTCGGGCGCGGCTTCCTGACGGGCCAGCTCAAGCGCTTCGAGGATCTGGCGCCCGACGACTACCGCCGCTACTCGCCGCGATTCCAGGGCGAGAACTTCGCCCGCAACCTCGAGCTGGTGAAGCGCGTCGAGGCGATCGCGCGCGAGAAGCGCTGCACGCCCGGCCAGCTCGCGCTCGCCTGGGTTCTGGCGCAGGGTGACGACGTGGTGCCGATCCCGGGCACCAAGCGCCGCAAGTACCTCGAGGAGAACGCCGCGGCCTGCGACGTCGCCCTGAGCGCCGAGGACCGGAGGCGGCTCGACGAGTTGACGGCGCGCGGCGCGGTGGCGGGCGAGCGCTATCCGGCTGCGATGATGGCGTCGATCGACCGATAGCGGAGACGCCGCGCGCGGAGACGGCGCGATCCGAGGAAGGCCCACCCCACGAGGGTTCCGACGGCGGACACGGAGTCGAGCGCCGCGTCCGGCTCGGGGCACGTGCGCTCCAGCTTGAAGACGTCCGTGATGTGGTCGCCGTCGAAGTCGGCGAAGCGGAGCTGGTCGGCCGGCGTATCGGTGTAGGCCAGCTTGAAGCTTCCGAACGCAGCGGGACTCATGGTGTGGTACTGGTACCACCACTGGAACAGCGACCCGGAGAGCGGCGTCACGAAGAACGCGTCGACCCCGGCCGCGCTCCGGGGACCAGGGTGGGGCTGCGAGACGCTCAATGCCCCGACGCGCGATCGAAGAGCGCCGCGCGCCATCGGGCGGGGCGGCCACGGCTCTCGCCGCGGTCCGCCGCAGCGCCCATGCGAAGCGCGGCGTTCGCGCCGATCCAGCGCAGCGGCTCGCGCTCCCACACGGGCGAGCGGTGATCGACCCATGGATACGCGGTCCGCTCGGTGTCGCGGCCCCCGACGAGATCAGCCAGCGTGCGGCCCGCGAGATTGGCCGCGGCGACGCCGCTGCCCGTGTAGCCACCCGCCGAGCCCATCCCGGATCGCGCGTCGAAGCGGACGAAGGGCTTCGCATCTCGCGGAACTCCCAACGGTCCTCCCCAACGATGGGTGATCTCGACGTCCCGGAGCATCGGGAAGTAGTCCGCGAGCGCCTGCTGCGTGCTCGCGAACTCCGGACCGGGCGAGAAGTAGTCGCGAATCTCGGAGCCGTAGAAGTAGCGAACCCCCGCACCGAGGGCGATGCGGCCATCCGCGGTGCGCTGTGCGTAGGTGAGGAGCCGGCGCACGTCGCCGAACAGGACCCGATCGGCCGCGCCGATCTGCTTCCAGATTGCATCCGACAACGGCTCGGTGGCGATCATCAGGCTGTGCAGCGGCAGCAGCTCGCGCTCCATCCCCGGGAGATTCCGCGTGTAGCCCTCCGTGCAGCGCAACACGATCCGCGCGTGCAGCCGGCCGCGATCGGTCGTGACGACGCCCGGCGCGAGCGAGCGCGCGGGGGAACGTTCGTAGATCGCGACGCCCCGTCTCTCCACCGACTCCGCCAGACCGCGGGCGAGCTTCGCCGGCTGAACCGCGGCGCTGTGCGGCGAGTACACGCCGCCGCGAGCGCCGGCCATTCGCACGCGTGCGTCGCATTCGGACGCGTCGAGGAAGCGGTAGTCGGAATCGGAGAAGCCGTTCCGATGCAGCTCCGCGAGCAGCGCGCGAATGCGTTTGCAGCCCGACTCAGTGGTGGAGACCGCCAGTTGGCCGCTCTTCGCATAGTCGCAGCGGATCTGCTCGGCCGCGGCGACGCGTCCGACTTCGTCGACCGTGTCGAACATCGCGCGCTGCATCGCGATCGCGCCCGCTCGCTTCGCACCCTTCAGCCATTGCTCGACGCCGGTGTGATGCGACTGGCACCAGCCGCCGTTGCGCCCCGACGCACCGAAGCCCGCGATCTCGCTCTCGACGATCGCGATCCGCAGCTCTGGATTCTGCGTGACCAGGTAGTAGGCAGCCCAGAGGCCCGTGAAGCCCGCGCCCACGATCGCGACGTCGACGCTCGCGTCGCGTGCGAGCGGAGCGCGCGGCTCGACCGTGTCGCTGAGTTCATCGAGCCAGAAGCTCGGAGGTCGGAAGCTGCGCTCGATGGCCATCGTGGGACGATAGGGCAAGGGCGCTCGAGACCGTCGCCGCCGGCCGGTGATGTCCCACCGCATCGGCGGGGCGGGCCCGGTCCACCAGGCGCGCGGCCGTGCCGGCCATGCGGCGACCGCCGCAGGAGGGGCAGAAGGCCGCTCGCGTTCCTGCGCGCGGGCGAAGAAGTTCTCGAGCGAGCGGCTCGGTTCGATCGAAGTCTAGCGATATCATGAGCTGGCGCGGAGAGGTGGCCGAGCGGTCGAAGGCAGCGGTCTTGAAAACCGCCAGGTGCGAAAGCGCCTCGAGGGTTCGAATCCCTCCCTCTCCGCCAGCCAGCGCGCCTCGAGTCGGCGAAGCGGACGCAGAGGGCGCGCGCGCAGCGAGGCGAAGCCGAGCGAAGTCAACAGACGCGTCACTTCTTCGCCGCGTCGTCCTTCTGCTGCTGCGTCTGCGCCGCGTCGAAGTTCTGGATCTCGCGCTCCTGCTCCCGCCGCTCGACCTGCTGATCGCGCTGCTGCTCGGTCATCCCGAGCTCCTTCTTCGACTCCGGTGACGCATTCTCCGGCGCGGCGCTTGGGAGCCCGCGCGATGCGTCGTTGCGGCCGCAGCCGGCCAGCGGAGAGAGCGCGAGCAGCGCCGCCAACGTGATCCTCGAAGCCCGTCGCACCGCAGTCCTCCTCGTCGAATCCGTCTCAGCATAACCTGGGCCGTTGCCGTCGAGTGAATGCGCTCGACCCCTCGGGGTCCTCGCGCGCCGACTCCCTCCCTCGGGTTGCCCGGATCGGCTAGCTTGCGGCCTCCCGGATCGCGGGAGAGGTGGCCGAGTGGCTGAAGGCACAGGTTTGCTAAACCTGCATACGGGAAACCGTATCGAGGGTTCGAATCCCTCCCTCTCCGCCACTGCAAGCGGCGCCCCTAGCGCCGCGCGCAGCGAGCCGGAGGCGAGCGAAGTCGATCGGGACGTGCTGCAGCGCAGCTAGCCCGTGAATCCTCGACGCGAGCGGAACCCGGAGAGATGGCCGAGCGGCTGAAGGCACGCGCCTGGAGAGCGCGTGTACCCGAAAGGGTACCGTGGGTTCGAATCCCACTCTCTCCGCCAGCGCAGCCGCCCGCGCCAGCGAAGGCCGCCCCGATCCGGATCCGCTAGGTTCACGAACCTCGAGCGCCCGTAGCTCAGTTGGATAGAGCGTCAGGTTGCGGACCTGAAGGTCACAAGTTCGAGTCTTGTCGGGCGCGCCACGATTCCTGAACGCCCTCGGTCACTGGCCGGGACGTTTTCGTCGGTGAGCTCTTCGTCGGAGACAGGGGCCGAATCGGGTGCGGCAGTCTACATTGCGCTGGCCGCACATACCCGACGCCGCCGGAAAAGTCTCAGGGGACCCAAGGATGAGGATCAATCACACGATTTGGGCGGCGCTGGCGTTGGCGACCGCGGGGGTCACCAGCGCGGTGGCGGGGCC
>DATJPY010000048.1:0-79486 GCA_035506135.1 Myxococcota bacterium
AAGCGCAGGCTTCGCCTGGGATCCATGCGTCGGGGCCTCCTCGCCCAGGTCGTATCGGCCAGCCGCTGCGCGCTCCTGAGGCCCGGGCGGAAGGGGTCGGGCGGTCGGTGCCGTGCCCGTCGGCTTGCGCAGTCGGCGCGAAGACACATAAATGAGTCGACGAGAGTGCTCGCCTCGATCAGCCCCGGCGTCTAGCGGGGCGCCGCGAGCTCGGCGAGGCGCATGACGCTCCGGCGGTCCCCCACCACCACGACGCGATCGCCCACCTCGAGCGCCACCTCGCCGGCCGGGTTCAGGACGAGCGGGCCGGCGCCCCGTCGCACGGCCACCACCGAGAGCTGCAGGTCCTCGGACCCGAGCGTCGCCACGCGGTCGCCTGCGAGCGGCGATCCCGCACCGATCGCGACCTCCTCGAGGTCGATCTCGGCGCCGCTGCCGGGTGTCGCGAGTTCCATGAAATCGACCACCGCGGGGCGAACGATGGCGTGCGCCAGCCGCTGGCCCGCAAGGTGATAGGGAGACACCACCTGGGTCGCCCCCGCGCGACGCAGCCGGCGCACCCCGGCCTCGGTCTCGGCGCGCGCATGGATGGCGATCTGGGGATTGGCCTCGCGCGCGGCCAGACCGATGAAGGTGTTGACCGCCTCGCTGCCGGTCGCTGCGACGACGGCGCGCGCTCGCGTCACCCCGGCTCGCTCGAGTGCCTCGTCGTCCGCGGCCGAGGCGACCAGCATGAGGTGCGGGCCGGGCTCGAAGCGCGCCGCCACCTCCTGATCCTCTTCGATCACGACCAGCGGAATCCCGCTGCGAGCGAGCTCCTCGGCCACCGCGCGCCCGAGGCGGCCGAAGCCGCACACGATCACGTGGTCGCGCAACGCCGCGATGCTCTGCATGATGGCCCTCCTGCCCAGGATCTCCTGGATCCGGCCTGCGACCAGGAACTCCGCCAGCGCACCGAACGCATAGAGCGCGGCGCCGACGCCGGCGGCGATCAAAACCATCGTGAAGGTGCGCCCCGCCGTTCCGAGCGGACGCACCTCCATGAAGCCCACCGTGGAGAGCGTCGTCACCGTCTGGTAGAGCGCCTCGAACGGCGTCATGTCGGTGAGCGCGACGTAACCGGCGGTGCCTGCAGCGGTAAGGCCGAGCAGCAGTCCGAACGCGATCAACAGGTGACGGGCGCTCCCGCCCCCGAAGAGCCCGCCGTGCGCTCCAGATGCGCGCTCCCTCATCCGCTCTCCCGACGCGAACGTCCCGAGGCCGCGGTGTCGGATAGCACGCGGCGCGCTCGTGGTCTTGGGATCCGCCGCCCCGCAAGGCCGTCCACCCGTGCCGAGGTCTCCGGCTCGCGACGATGATGGCATCTCCGGCGCTTCTGTTTCCTCCCCGGCTGCGCTACTCGATCGCGCGGGGAGGAGCTTCCCGGTGAAGCCCTACCAGGACATCGTCCTCGAGATCGACCGCGGGCGCGCGCGCATCGTCCTCAATCGCCCCGAGAAGCACAACGCGATCCGCGGAGCCATGCATCGGGAGCTGCACGAGGCGCTCTGGACGGCCGACGAGGACCCGTCCGTGCACGCGATCGTGATCAAGGGCGCGGGCCCGAGCTTCTGCGCGGGGTTCGACCTCGGCGGCTACGAGCGCCAGCCGGGAGGCCGCGGCCGGCGCCGCGACACCTTCGACGACGACGCCTGGGAGATCGAGCGCGGGCAGCGCCTCGATCTCGCGCCCTTCGACCTGCACAAGCCGGTGATCGCGCAGGTCCACGGCCACTGCCTCGCGGGCGGCACGGTGATCGCGCTCTTCTGCGACATGGTCCTGTGTGCGGACGACGCGTCGATCGGGTTTCCGCCCTCCCGGGACCTCGGCGCCACGCCGTCGATGATGTGGCTCTATCACGTGGGGCCGCAGTGGGCGAAGCGGCTCTTGCTCACGGGCGACACGATCACGGGTGCCGAGGCCGCGCGCATCGGCTTCGCGCTCAAGTCGGTGCCATCGGACCGTCTCGAGGCGGAGGTCGAGCAGCTCCTCGACCGGCTGGCGCAGATCGACCACCACCTGCTCTCGGCCAACAAGCGCATCGTCAACCTCGGGCTCGAGCTGATGGGCGCGCGCACGCTCCAGCGCCTCGCCGCCGAGAACGATGCGCGCGCGCATCTGGCGCCGGGGACGCGGGAGTTCTTCCGCCGCGTGGAGGAGCACGGGCTCCGCGAGGCCTTCAAGCGGCGCGATGCCCAGTTCGGAGACGGGCGCGCGCGCGTGGATGGCCCCGAGGTGCGCGACGCCAAGGGCAAGCTCGTCGATCCGTGAACGCGATGCAGCGGATCCGCGCGCTGTCGTCGTTGCGGTGGCTGCAGTGGACGGGCCCTTTGCTCCGCGACGCCGCCGGCGCGAGACTGCAGCGACCCATGCGCCGATCCCTCGCCGCCGCCGTGCTGATGGCCGCGCTGCTGCAGCCGGCGAGTAGCCGCTCGTCGGGCGCGGGCTCGCACGCGAGCGCGGCGAGCACCTCGCGCTGGTGGACGCTCGACTGCGGTCAGGGGCGCCCCTCGGATGCGGCGCCGCCGGCGACGTGCACCTTCACCCTGCGGATCCGCGGCGCGATCGATGCATCGCGCTCGAACCTGGTCCGGCGGGCGATCGAGCGGCGCGACCAGGCGGCCCGGGCGCTCCGCCGCGACGTCTCCTTCCGCGTCGACGTCGACACCCAGGGTGGGGAGGTCTTCGCCGCCATGGAGATCGGGAGGCTGCTGCGGAGCGAGCAGGCGTCGATCTCCGTTCGCGAGGGGGCCTCGTGCATCAGCGCGTGCGTCTTCCTGCTGATGGGCGCCGTCGAGCGGAGCGTCAGCGACGGGGCGCGGGTGGGCATCCATCGACTGTCCCTGCGAGCGACGCCTGCCGCGAGCAGAGACGACGCACTGGTCGACGCGATGGCCGAGGGCGTCCTGCTCTACGCCGAGCAGATGAACGTGCCGCGCGCGATCGTCGACGAGATGATGTCGATCCCGGCCGATCGCGTGGAGCTCTTGACTCCGCAGCAGCTCGCCCGGTACGGCATCCCGTCGATCGATCTCACTCGCTAGACGAGGGCCGGATCTCGAGCGGCGCCGCGCTCTCCGGAGAGATCGTCTCGAGCTCGAGGCCGGCCGTCTCGGGGAAGAAGAAGAACATCACGAACGGCGCGATCATCCAGAAGACGGTCAGCCAGCGGACCGCGATCCAGTGCGACCCGGTCGAGCGGAAGAGCGCGCTCTCGATCAGGAAGCCGAGCGAGCCGCCGGTCGTGCCTGCCACCGCGAGCGCGCTCCCCGCCGTCGAGCGATACGAGGTCGGGAAGAGCTCCGCACCGTAGGCCGCGACGATGGTGCTCGACGCCAGGTCGCAGAACAGCTCGACGATCCAGATCGGGATCAGCATCGCGCCGCGCGTCGAGTAGAGCCAGATCGTGAGAAACGGGGCCGCGAT
This sequence comes from Myxococcota bacterium, assembly GCA_035506135.1. GTDB lineage: Bacteria > Myxococcota_A > UBA9160 > UBA9160 > PR03 > DATJPY01. Next base: position 3,466 of record DATJPY010000048.1, read on the forward strand.
GAAGAAGAGCGACCCCATCGTCCGGCGCCCGAAGCGATCGCTGAGCCGTCCGGCGACGATGTTGCCGAGGATGCCGACCGCGCCGCCCAGCAGGAAGAGGCTCGAGACGTCGCCGGGATCCCAGCCGTGCACCTCCTGCAGGAACTTGGGGAAGAGGAAGCCCGACGCGTTGCTGCCGAGCTCGCTCAGGAACGCCACCGCGACGAGCATCGCGAGGCGCCTCGGATGCTCGCGGAAGAGCGACCGGAGCGGGGCGAGGACGCTCGCGGGAGCTTGCCCCGCGGCCTCCTCCTGCTCGAAGCGCCGGCTCTCCGGGAGGAGCCGGCGCAGCGGGATGATGAGCGCGAGGGGGATCAACGAGAGGCCGAAGAGGCCGCGCCACCCGTACGGGATCGCATCGATCCCCGCGAAGGCGAGCGCCGCCATGCCGTAGCCGACCGAGACCAGCGCCGAGAGGAGCCCGATCGCCCACCCGCGCACGCCCGCATCGACCTCCTCGCTGAGGATCACCAGCGCGACGGTGCCCTCCGCTCCGGCGAACGCGCGCGCCAGCACCTGGCAGATCGTGAACGCAGCCGCGTCGGGCGCGATCGCGGAGAGACCCGTGAAGATCGTGTAGGCGATCACGGTGTAGAGCAGGAGGCGCCGCCGGCCGAAGACGTCGGCGAGCGGCGTGATCAACAGCGAGAAGAGGGAGCCGAGGCGGATCGTCGACAGCAGCTTGCCGAGCGCCTGCTCCGAGATCCGCAGGCCCGCCTGGATCTGTTCGAGCGCGAGGCTCAGGAGCGCGAGGTCGTAGTTGTCGAAGAAGCCCGCGGTGCTCGCGATCAGGAACACGCGCCACTGGCGCGGCGTGAAGGCCGGCGTGGCACCGAAGAGCCCGAGGCGGATGCTCCGCCTGCGCTCGTCGGGGCTCCCGCCCCCTGGGCTGTGATCCGCGGAATTGGCGCTCATCAGCCCTGGGACTCGATGAATTGCGATTCGAGAAGAGATCGGAGCGCAGATACTGTACGATGCTCGGGCATGTCACGGCCAGTGGGGCGGGTGCTCGGAGCGCGAGGCCTCGCGATGGCGGCGCTGGGATGCCTCGCCGGCGCGGCACCTGCCGGCGCCCGCATCGTGCTCGACTACACGAGCGTCGGCACCTTCAGCGAGCAGTTCTTCTACAACAACTGCGGCATCTCGGCCCGAGGCTCGGACCAGATGAACGTGAACCCGGCAGCGGGGCCCGGGATCGGTGTCCAGGGCGGCGACGACTCGTCGCTCGATGGCGGCGAGACGCTGGCGTTCCAGTTCACGGACGATCTGCTCGGGCAGCCGGCCACGGCGACGGACGTCTCCTACGTGGCGTCGGCCGCATCCGGCGGTGGGAGCGCGGCGATCTCGATCGAGGCGTTCGACTCGGCGAACGCGTCGCTCGGCACGCAACCCTTCTCCGGAACCAGCGAGCAGTCGATCTCCTCGGCATTCGGCGGCGCTCCGATCCAGAGGTTGGTCGTGACGGCGAACGCGGATCCCGTGCGCATCGAGCAGATCGCGTACACCCCGGCGCCCGGAACGGGCATCAGCGTCGGCTGGGCCTACGGTGGGGCCTACCAGCGCGACGAGATCGATCTCTGCGGCGTCGCGCTCACGGGGTCGAACACGCTCTACGTCGGAGGCCTCGGCGCCGCAGGCGGCGGAGGCGTCGGCGTGGTGGGAGGCATCGGCGGCGGCCAGCCGAACCAGACGATCGACACGGGCGAGACCCTCACGGTCTCCCTTCCCGAGGCCGAGACCGACGTCGCGCTCCACCTGTCGTCCAACTTCTATCTGACCGTCGACGGCGGCGCCGCGTTCGACGTCGCGGCCCTGGGCGCCCAGGGCGTTTCGCTCGGCACCGCGCACGTCAAGACCGACCAGCTCGACGTCGACGTCTCGGGCTTGTTCAGCGACGCGCCCATCGGGAGCTTCACGATCGAGTCCAGCCCCGGCGGCAGCGACGGCGAGCAGCTCGGCTCCGTGACGTTCCGGGTGCCCGAGCCGGACGGTACCGCGAGCGCGCTCGCCGCGGCGGCCTCGATGTCCCTCGTGGGTCTCGCGCAGCGGCGTCGCCCGCGCTGAGCGGAGACCTTGCCTCCCGTCCTCGCCGCGAGGCCGCGCGCGCTCCGTCTCGCGCTCGGAGTCGCGCTGCTCGGCTGCGTCGCGCTCACAGGCGCGGCCTGGGGCGAGCCGGCCGGCCCGCCCTGGCTCCTCGACGCGCCGGGCGCTCGCGTGCTCTCGCCCGCCAACCTGGCGTCGCGGCCGCCGCGCTTCCCGTTTCCGGTGGGTGAGCGCTTCGAGTACGCGATCTCGTGGTTCGGCGTCCCGGTCGGCACCGCGGCGATCGAGGTCGCGCGCTTCCTCGAGTTGGACGGCAGCCGCTACGCGCACGTCGTCGCGACCGCTGCCACGAATCCGACGTTCTCGCTGCTCTATCCGGTGAACGATCGGACCGAGGCGTGGATCGACCTCGACCGGTTCGTGACGGTGCGCACGCTCGCGACCGAGGAGCACGGCAGCGGCCGCTACGAGGAGGAGGTGCGCTACGACTGGAGCACCCACTTCCTGCACGCGCGCCTCGACAAGCTCTCGCAAGGGCGCCGGCGCGAGCTGGACTTCGACTTCGGTCCGTTCGCGCGCGATACCTCCGACCTCTTCTACCAGCTCCGGACGCTGCCGCTCGCGACGGGCTACCGCGCGCACAGCGCCACCTACGCGAACCGCCGCGTCTTCGAGTTCCGCATCGACGTCGGCGAGACGCGCGAGGTTCGAACCGAAGGCCTCGGCACGACCCCGGCGCTCGCGGTGCGTCCGTCCGCGTGGATGGACGGCCGCCCCTACGCCGCCGGCGACGGCGTCGTCTGGGTGGCGGGCGACGCGCGCATTCCGGTGCGCCTCGACGGCTGGATCCGTACCGCCGGCAGCACCTTCCTCGTGCAGGGCCTGCACCTCGCGCTCACCCGCTACGTCGCGAGCGCACCCGGCTGGTCGCCGCCCTCCCAGCCGGCTCCCGTGCCCGGCACCGATGCGCCCGCGACCGTGCGCGGCGTCCCGCAGTGGACGCCGCCCGCCGACGTCCTGGCGGCGCGTCGAACGACCGGTGTCGTCCCCCGCGACTGGCGGAGCCCTCTGCCCGCGAGGAGCGCATCCCGCTAGGGTCATCGAGCCGCTCGCCGGGTGCAGGCCGGCTACCCTTTCGCCCATGCAGCGAGCGATGGCGTCGTCGCTGTGGGATCGGTCGCTTCGGCTTCTCGTCGCCCTCGGGATCGCCGTGGCCGGGAGCACGGCGCGTGCGGATTCCCTCCACGACGCCGCATTCGTCGCTCAGCTCTATCGCGATCTCCTGGATCGCACGGCCTCGGGCAGCGAGATCGATGCGGGAGTGCTCATGCTCGAGAACGAGAGCCGCCTCGAATTCGCGAGCGCCCTCCTCGCCGGACCGGAGTACCGGCAGGATGTCGTCGGCGACCTCTATGACGGGTATCTCCTGCGCGCACCGACGTCGATCGAGCGGACGGCGGGTGTGAACGCGCTCGGCTCGGGCACCGACGAAGGTCTCGCGGCTGCGATCCTCGGCAGCGCCGAGTACTTCGCGAGCCGCGGCGCCTCCGACGATTCGGGGTTCCTCGTCGCGGCCTATGGCGACGTGCTCTCCCGATCCCCCACCTCGGGCGAGGACGCCTTCTGGCTCAGCGCCCTGGGCTCCGGAACGACGCGGCAGGACGTCGCGGCGAGCCTGCTCGGCTCGCTCGAGTACGACGACGACCTGGTCACCTCCTTCTTCCAGCGCTTCCTGCGCCGCGCGCCGAGCTCTCCCGAGCTCCAGGACTCCGCCGCGCAGCTGAACGGCGGCGCTGCCAGCGACGAGCAGGTGATCGCGGAGCTGGTGGGGAGCGACGAGTACTACGCGCTCGCGCCCGAGCCCGCTCGCATCCTCGGCGAGGCGGCCGCTCTGGCTGCGCTGCTCACCGTCCGGCGTGCAGCTCCGCGCCGCCGGACGCGACACGAGCCCCGCGCCGCGCGATGAGAGAGGGTCGGCCCAGCACCACGGCGCTCTACGTCGCGATGGGGCGCGCCATCGCCCACGCCGATGCGCGGGCGAGCGGCTTCTCGGATCCGATCGCGCGAGAGCTCCTGCCCGACGACGCGCGACGATTGGTGGACCTCCACGCGTCGGGGCAGCGGCCGCCGCGGCTTCGCGATCGCTGGACGCTGCGGATCGCGCGCCGCGTGTCGCGCATGATGACGCTGCGGACGCTTGCCATCGACGACGCGATCCGCTCCGCGCCCGAGCGGGGCCAGCTCGTGATCCTCGGCGCCGGGCTCGACGCGCGCGCGTGGCGCATGGACGAGCTGCGCGAGACCGTCGTGTTCGAGGTCGATCACCCCGCGACGCAGGCGGCGAAGCGCGAGCGCACGGCGGCGCTGCGCCCCCTGGCGCGAGAGGTCCGCTTCGTTCCCGTCGACTTCCAGCGCGACTCGCTCGAGGCGGCGCTCGAGCGCGCCGGTCAGGACGCGACGCGGCCGACGCTCTGGCTCTGGGAGGGCGTGATCCGATACCTCTCGCCCGAGGCGATCGAGGCGACCCTCGACGCGATCGCGTCGCGCTCCGCACCCGGGAGTCGCCTCGTCGCCAACTACACCACCCGGGCCGGCGGTGCGCGCTGGCTCAGCAACCTCGTGCTCAGGGCAATCGGAGAGCCGATCCGCTCCTCCATCTCGCCCGAAGGGTTCGCGGCGCTCTTGGCGACGCGCGGCTTCGCCGTGATCTCCGACACGGACGCCACCACCCTGGCCGCCCGCGCATCCGTTCCATCGGGGGGGCTCGATCGCTGGCGCTGGGCGGGGATCCGCCACATCCTGGTCGCCGCGCGCTCGTAGCCCCTCAAGCGCGACCCCGGGCGCACCGATCGATCCATCGGCCTGGGAGTGGCCCGATGGCGAAGGCGAAGGGTACGATCCTCGTAGGGATCGTGAAGTACCTCCGGAAGCACCGCGAGCCGGCGCTCCGCCTGCTCCCGCCCGACCTCCATCACTACCTGTCGGAGAAGATCTTCCTCTCGGCCTGGTATCCCGAGGAGGACCTGCTGCGCCTGATCCGCGCACGGCTGCGCCTCCACGAGGGCCCCGAGGACGAGGTGCTGGAGGCGATGGGCCGCATGACGGTGCAGGGCCACGCCGAGGGTGTCTACGCCCATCTCCTCGAAGGCGGAGGTCGGGGCGCTGCGACTGGCGCGCTCTGGTCGTCGCAGCACGACACCGGGACGCTCACCGTCGAACGCGAGAGTGCGACCACCAGCCGCCTCGAGCTCGTCGGCTACGCGCACCCGTCGCGCGAGATGTGCCGCATCGTCGAGGCGTACGTCGGCGAGACGCTCCGGCTCGCGGGGCGCGCCGGCATCACGGCCGAGAAGCTCTCGTGCGCGGTGCGCGGCGACCCGCAGTGCACCTGGCGCTTCACCTGGATCGCTCGGGTCGAGGCGCCCGCGACGAAGCCCGGCGACTGACGCTCCGCGCCGGCCGCCGCCCTACCCGGCGAGCCGCCGCGCCACGATCGCGAGCACCTCGGGCTGGAAGCCGAGCCCGGCGTGCGTGCTCGAGACCTCGACGTGCTCGACGCCGGGATTCAGCGAGTCGATGCACGCGCGCCAGGAGACCACGCCGTCGCGGCGGCTGTAGACGGCGGTGACCGGAGCGGGCGCTGCGTCTTGTCCGCCAGCCGCTCGGCCAGCCGGACGAGCGGCGGGAGCCAGTAGGAATCCGTGTGCCCTGCGCACGGTGCGTGCGTCGCGCGCGATGCATCGCGCGCGCGAACGGCGAAGCATCGGAGTCCAATCGGCCGGACTCGGGACCACCGCACCGTCCAATCCATTGGACGGCGATTCGCCTCATGCACGTGGTTCCTGCGTCGAGCGCGCTCGACGCGTCTTCGCGAGCCCTCGCCGCCCGCGGCATGTGCGTTGCACCAGGGCGCCGCAGACCCGCGACGAAGAACGGGTCGGCGGAGAAAGCAAGATGAGCCAAGCAGGACGTGGGTCGTCGAGGCAGGTCGCGGTGCGAGCCGGGAGTGCGCTTCTCTCTCTGGTCGCGTTGCTCGTGTCGTTGCTCGCGATCGGCTGCTCCCCTCCCACGCATCCTGCGCCCGTCGATCCGAGCCGGTTCAGCGTCGCCGCATACGGCGACTCGCTGACCGCGGGCTGGGGCACGTCGCCGGGGGGCTGGCCGGCCGACCTCCCGACAGGATGGACCGTCTTCAACGCCGGGATCGACGGCGAGATGGGCGTTCCGAAGCGGAACAACGATGGCAACATCGAGAACACCGGCGCCGATCGCCCCATCAGCCCGCCGGACTTCGCGGCGCTCACGAGCGGCTGGCACGTGGTGGTGATGATGTGGGGCACCAACGACGTGGTGTACCCCGCCTACTCGGACGGCCTCGGGCCGCTCCTCCCCGACGGCTGGCCTCCCGCCGACGTGCTCACGGACGAGAGCCTGATGGACTCGATCGACCGCGCCGCGACGACGCTGCAGGGCGCGGGCATCCGCGTCGTCGTCGCCTGGCCCCCTCCGCGCCTGCCGAGCGATCAGAGCGCGAGCGTCGCCAACACTCGCCTGGATCGGATGCGCGGTCCGATGCAATCGCGACTCGGGGCGCACGGAGTGGGGTTCGTCGATCTCTTCGCCGCGTTCAGCGCGTCGGACGCGATGCCCGACCCCTCGATCTACTACCAGGACACCGTGCACTGGAACCCGCTCGGGAGCGCGATGGCGGCATCGGCGATCGCGCAGGCCATCCTGGCCGGATGCCCGACCGGCTTCACAGGCACGGGCTGCACGACGGTCGTCGACGCCTGTGCGTCGAGTCCGTGCATGAACGGCGGCGCGTGCAGCGACGGGGCGGCGAGCTACACGTGCACGTGTCCTTCGGGCTTCACGGGCGTCGACTGCGAGACCACCGTCGACTACTGCGCGTCGAGCCCGTGCGTGAACGGCGGAACGTGCAGCAGCGGCGCCGGCAGCTACACGTGCACGTGCCCGATGGGCTTCACGGGCGTCGACTGCGAGACGACCGTCGACTACTGCGCATCCAGCCCGTGCGTGAACGGAGGTACCTGCAGCAACGACGCGGGTGGCTACACCTGCTCCTGCCCGACCGGCTACACGGGCGCGGACTGCGAGACCGCCGTCGACTACTGCGCATCCAGCCCCTGCGTGAACGGAGGTACCTGCAGCAACGATGCAGGTGGCTACACCTGCTCCTGCCCGACCGGCTACACGGGGGTCGACTGCGAGACAAGCGTCGACTACTGCGCGTCGACGCCGTGCATGAACGGCGGCGTTTGCAGCAACGAGACCGGCGGCTACAGCTGCGCCTGCCCGACCGGCTACACGGGCGCGAGCTGCGAGACGCTGGTCGACAACTGCGCCTCGAGTCCCTGCGTGAACGGCGGGACGTGCAGCAACGGCGTCGGCAGCTACACGTGCACGTGCCCGGCAGGCTTCACGGGCGTCGACTGCGAGACGGCGGTCGACTACTGCGCGTCGGGCCCCTGCGTGAACGGCGGCGTCTGCAGCAACGAGGCGGGCGGGTACAGCTGCGACTGCCCGGCCGGCTTCAGCGGCACGGACTGCGAGAACGCCGACGAGTAGCGGGATGTGCGGGCATTCGGACGCGCGGGGCGATCAGCGCCGCGCCTCGAACACGACCGGGAGGTGCTCGACCCCGTGCATCAGCCGCGAGTTGAGTCGCTCGGGCTCGCCCGCCAGCTCGAAGCTCGGGTAGCGCGCCAGGAGCTCCTCGAACGCCACCCGCGCCTCGAGGCGTGCCAGCGGCGCGCCCAGGCAGAGGTGCTCGCCGAAGCCGAATGCGACGTGGCGCTGGTGGGTGTGATCGCGGCCGACGTCGAAGCGATCGGCGTCGTCACCCCAGACGTCCTCGTCCCGATTCGCCGAGGCGTAGAGCAGCAGCATCACCTGGCCCTCGGCGATGCGCCGACCCCGCAGCTCGGTGTCGCGGGTGGCCGTGCGGATGAAGCTCTGGACCGGTGTCCACCAGCGCAGCATCTCCTCCACGGCGTTCGGCATGAGGCCCGGCTCGCGAAGCAGGCGGCGCCGCTCGTCGGGATTGCGCATGAGCAGCAGGGAGCCGCCCGAGATCAGGTTGCGCGTCGTCTCGTTGCCGGCTGCGAGCAGCGTGATGCAGAACATCAGGATCTCGGGGTCGGTGAGGACGGCGCCCTCGATCTCGGCGCGCGCGAGCGTGGAGATGAGGTCGTCCTTCGGAGCGCGGCGGCGCTCGCCCAGCACGGCGTGGAAGTAGCCGAGCATCTCGCCCAGCAGCGCGTCGGTCCGCGCCGTGCGACCGGCGCCACCGCCGGCCTCGATCATCGAGTCCGACCAGCGCTTGAAGCTCGGCCGGTCGCTGCGCGGAACGCCGAGCATCTCGGCGATCACGTACATCGGCACGGGCACGGCGAGCGCCTCGACGAGATCCATGGGCGCCCCCGGCTCGATCGCCTCCACGCACTCGCGCGCGATTTGCCGCACCATGGTCTCGAGCCGCGCCGCGGAGTGCGGCGTGAAGGCCCGGATCACCAGCTTGCGGTAGCGGTTGTGCTGCGGCGGATCCATCTCGAGGATCGTCGGAGGGATGCCCGGGGGCCGCGCGTTCGCCTCGCGGAGGCCGATCTGGATGCCGCGCGTCGAGGTGAACCGCTGCGGGTCGCGCGACACCGAGAGGATGTCGGCGTGCTTGAGCACGCACCAGGCTCCGCCGGTCCCCGCGTACCAGGGGAGGGGATCTTCGCGGCGCAGGCGGCGGAGCGCCGCGTGGGGATCGCCCAGCCAGAACGCGGGCTGGTCGGGGGCGAAGGAGTCCGCCGCCGGATCGGGCGCCATGGCGGGAAGATATCGACCCAGGCTCTGCGGTCCAACCCCGATCACCGCGCGCGCGCGAACGTGGCGATCAGCTCCGCGCGTCCGAGGACGTGGCCCTGCATCGCGTGCTCGAGAGCCGCCTTGCTCGGAGCGCCGAGGTCGCCGAGGGGAGCGTCGAGCGCGAAGAGCTCGAAGACGTAGCGGTGGCGTCCGATCGGAGGACACGGCCCGCGCCAGCCGGTGCGCTTCCAGTCGTTGATCCCATCTCGCGCGCCGCCCGATGCGCCGGCACCGCCCGCGCCCTGCGGCAGCTCGCGCTGCGCCGCCGGGATGTCGTAGACGACCCAGTGCACCCAGATCGTCTTCGGTGCCTGCGGATCGGGCGCGTCCGGATCGTCGACGATCAACGCGAAGCTCCGCGTTCCCGCCGGCGGGTCGGTCCACGCGAGCGGCGGCGAGACGTCCTCCCCGTCGCAGGTGTACCGGGTCGGGATCCCCGCCTGCGGCTCGAAGGCGGAGGAGCGCAGCGAGAGGGTCGCGGCGTCGCCCCGCGCGGTCGGCGCCCAGGCGGCCGCCGAGCCTGCCAAGAGCGCGGGAAGGATCCAGGCGCAGCGCATGGCGACCTCGACTCCGGGTTCGGGCCGGCGCCGCGATCCGCGCGGCCGGCGAGCTCCCCTCGAGACTAACGCCGGGTCGGCCGCCGCGGCGAGCGCACCGCCCGATGTCCCGGCCCGGCGACTGTGCTTCCATTCGGCCAACTCCGCGCGCCCACGCAGGAGCACCCTATGCCCCGCAGCCACACCCGCCTCGGCTTCCAGATCCCGAACTTCACCTTCCCCGGCGTACCGGACGACGCGCTGTTCGAGCGCGTCGCGGCGATGGCGGGAGCGGCGGAGGACGCCGGCTTCGACACCGTCTTCGTGATGGATCACTTCTACCAGCTTCCCATGCTCGGGCCGCCCGACTGGAACATGCTGGAGGCCTACACGCTGCTCGGCGCGCTGGCGGCGCGGACGCGGCGCGCGCGTCTCGCCACGCTGGTCAGCGGGAACACCTATCGCAACCCCGCGCTCCTCGGGAAGATCGTGACCACGCTCGACGTGATCTCGCGCGGGCGCGCGCTGCTCGGGATCGGCACCGGCTGGTTCGAGGACGAGCACGTCGGGCTCGGCTTCCGCTTCGGAACGCTGCGAGAGCGCTTCGAGCGGCTCGAGGAGGCGCTCGCGATCCTGCGCCCGATGCTGCGCGGCGAGCGCGCGACCTTCGCGGGCCGACACTACAGCGCGAAGGACGCGATCAACCGGCCCGCGCCGCTGCAGGCGGGCGGCATCCCGCTCATGATCGGCGGTGCCGGCGAGAAGAGGACGCTTCGCCTCGTCGCCGAGCACGCGGACGAGAGCAACCTGCCGTGCCCGCTCGACGAGGTGCCCCGCAAGCTGGACGTGCTCGAGCGGCACTGCGCCGAGATCGGGCGCGATCGCGCGGGGATCGGCGTTTCGGTGCTGTTCTCGCTGGTGGTCGGGCAGACCACCGCGAAGGCGGAGGCGGCGCGCGACGCGCTGCTCGCGCGTCGCGGGCTCGACTGGAACACGCTGCCGGCGGCCATGCGCGAGCAGATCGGCAAGATCCTGGTGATCGGCGACCGCGACGCGGTCGGCGAGATGGTGCAGCGCAAGGTCGTCGAGGCGGGCCTCGACGGGCTCGTCGTGAACCTTCCCGCCAACGGGCACGAGCTCGAGTCGATCGCGCTCGCGGGCGAGGTGCTGCGCAAGGCGCTCGGCGCATAGCGGCTAGCTCCGGCGCCCTCGCGCGTGGACGTCGCCGGCGAGGAGCGCGAGCACCTGGGCGTGGAGCTGGTCCAGGAGCTGGATCCAGACCCGGCGCGCCACCGGGCGCGCGCCGAAGCGCCGCTTCTCGAGCTCCGCGCCCATCCCGAGGAGGAGGCGACTGCGGCCGAGCTGCTCGGCCCGCCGCAGCATCCACGCCAGGCTCTGGCGATAGGCGCCGTGCTCCTGCACGTGGCGATAGTCGAGCCCGACCACGATGGGCACGTACTGCTCGGGGCCGGCTCGCGCGGCGAAGAAGGCGCGCGGAGGCGCCGCGCCGCCGCGGCGGCTCTCGGCGCGCAGCGCCAGCGTCACGATCTCGAAGCCGGGATGCTCGAGCATGCGCGGCAGGAAGTCCTCGGGCAGCGCGAACGTGTTGAGATGGAAGCTGCGCTCCCAGACGTTCCGGTAGAGGCGGTGGAGGTGTGCCCATGCCTCGGCGGACGGGGCGGGGTCGCCGGCGCGCAGGATCGCGACCTCGAAGGAATCGGCGTGGGGCTCGACCTGCTCGCGCTGGAAGCGCCGCGCCCGCTTCGACAACCGGGCGTGATACGCATCGCGCGAGGTCCAATCGACCTCGACCACCATCGAGGTCGGCGCCGGGACCGACGTGAAGCCGAGCTCCTGCAGGACGGGCGCGAGCTCCGCGTCGAAGGGGAGATCGCGCAGCGCCACGAGCCGCGCACCCGCCGTCTCGGCGCGCTCGGAGACGTCCGCGGCGAGGAGCGCGAGCGCATCGCGCCAGGCGCCGGCGCGGTCGAGGTAGAGGTGGTCGCCCTCCGTGAGCGGCGAGCCCATCGCCAGCACGCGCGAGGTGAGGAAGGCGGGATCGCTCCGCCGCCGGCGCTCGACCTCCCGCGAGAGCGCTGCGTCGGCGAACATATCGTCCTTCATCCACGCCTCGGTGAAGAAGGTGGCGAGCACCGGCGCGCCGGCCGCGTCGCGCACGACGTAGTACTGGAAGCGCCAGTGCTGCTCGGGCTTCTGGTGCGGCCCGAAGGTCGATTCGAGGTAGCGCAGTCCGCCTGCGTCGAAGCTGCCGCGCGCGCCGAGCAGGCGGTCCCACTCGCGCGCGTCGAGCTCCGCGATCGAGCCCGCGCGTTCGAGGCGCAGCGCGCTCGCCGGCGCGCTGCGGGCGCTCCGTGCGGCGGGCTGCGGCTCGGCGCCGAACGCGCGATCCACCTCCGTGCGCGCGACGCCGCCGCGGCGCAGGGCTTCGGGGAGGAAGCGCGCCATCTCCTCGAGCAGCCGGTCGATGTCCTCGAGCTGGTGGTGGCGCGTCAGCGTGAAGCGGATCCCGGTCTGGTGCGCGGGCACCGCCGGGAAGATCGCGCAGCTCGCGAGGAGCCCGCGCTCCAGCAGGTGCACGGCCATCGCGGTCGAGGCCGCGCGCGGGCCGAGGCCGATGAAGCGGATCGGCACGACCGTGCGACGGTGGAGCAGCGGGAGCTCGAGCTCCTCCGCGCGGCGATTCGCATGTCGGATCCGCTCGCGGAGCTCCGCCTGCAGCGCCTCGATTTCACCAGAGAGGTGGATGCGGGCGGAAGCGAGCGCGGCGCCGAGCATCGGCGGCTGGACCGGTCCGGTGAAGGCGAGCGGCGCCGCGGTGTGCCGCACCCAGCGCCGCGTCGCCTCGTCGGGGAGCACCAACGCACCGCCCGCCGCGGCAAACGACTTGTTGAGCGAGAGGGCGACGATGGCGCGCTCGCGCTCGGGCAGGTGCTCGAGCGCGTGGCCCCGCCCGTGGCGGCCGGTCCAGCTCGTGCCGTGCGCGTCGTCGACGTAGAGATGGAGCTGCTCGTGACGCGTGAGCAGCCAGGCCAGCGCGTCGATCGGAGCCAGATCGCCGTGCATGCTGTAGACGCCGTCGAGGAGGAACCAGACCCGGGGATGGCTCTGCGATAGCGCCGCGATCCGCTCTTCGAGCCGATCGAGGCGTCCGTGACGGACGTACTCGACGGCGACTCCAGCGCGCTGGAGGAGCGGAACGACCGTCTGCACCGTCATGTGGACCTGATGGTCGAGCAGCACCGCGTCGCGCTCGCCGACCAGGGAGGGCAGCGCCGACGCCGAGGCGAGCGTCGTGTTGGGCGTCACCAGCGCGTGGCCGCCCGTGATCTCGCCGAGCAGCGCCTCGAGCGGCGCGTAGGGCGGCGCCGAGAGGAAGGCGCGGGAGACAGAGAGCTGCGTGCCGAAGCGACGGGCTGCGTCGACGGCACCCTCCACGAGCCGCCGGTCCAGCTCGAGGCCGAGGTAGCTGCACGACGTGAAGTTGACGACGCGGCGGTCGCCGAGCACGACCGTGCGCCCGTCGAGGGCCTCGTCCCCGGCGATCTGGAGCCCGATTCCGAGCTCGGTGGCGAGGTGGCCGGCGAGGTCGCAGGCCTCGAGCAGCTCGCGGAAGGCACCCATCCGCCTCTTGGGATCGGCGGAGCGGCTAGTTTTCTGTAGGGAAAAGGACCCTAGCGGTGGCCCGTGAGGACCGGAGCCGCAGCATCATCAGGCCGCGCAGCTCCGGATGGAGCCGCATCACCTGGCCCGCCACCTCGCGGCCGACCGAGGGAGCGAGCACGTCGGTGACGAGCAGGTGGATCGGCGTCGACTGTGACGAGCAGATGGCGAGCGCGTCGGCGCGGGTTGCGGCCTCGATGACCGTGTAGCCCTCGATCTCGAGGAGCTCGCGCGCCACGCGCCGCAGCCCGCGGTCGCCCTCCACCAGGAGGATCGTCTCCGACTCGTCCTCGTGGCCTCGCAGCGCCTCGCCCTCCAGCGCCGTCCGACCCTCGAGAGCTCCCTCGAGCCTGCGCTCGAGGCGGGCCCAATCGGCGAGGTCGGCCTGGAGCCACTGCGTGAGACCGCGGATCGCAGCCTCCGACTGCGCGCTCTCGAGGGCGACACCGATCCACGGCAGGAGCTCGCGGAGCAATACCTCGTCGTGCCCGGCGCCGTTGCTTCCGCCGAATCCCCAGAGCTCGAGGCGTCCTACGGTGCCGCTGCCGGCCGCGAGAGCGTGTGTCGCCGACGGCGTACCCGAGCGATCGCCGCACGCCGCGAGCGTCGCGAGGCTGTCGCCTTCGCGCGTCCGTCCCGAGATTCGGGCCCCGCGCAGCCGGAACTGCTGCTCGAGCAGGCGGATCACCGCACGGGCGAGCTCGCCCTCGTCCTGCCAGTGCGAGAGCTCGCGGCCGAGGCGATGCAGCGTCTCGAGGCGGCGCGATTTCTCGGCCAGCAGCACGCCCGCGACGCGCGTACGGCGCATGCTCTCGCGAAGCTGCTCCTGTTGGAAGCCGAGCTCCTCGAGGTCGCCGGGCAGCGCGGAGACGCTGGCGCGGCGGCGGAAGAGGTTCCTGAGACGACGCCTGGCCGGCGGCGGCGTGATCAGGAACTCGCCGCGGCGTCCGTCGTGCCGGAGGTCCACCAGCGCTTCGGGTTGGCCGAAGAGGAGCGGCATCGCGCGCAGCACGCCGCGGATCCCCTGGAAGAACTGCGGGCACTCGGCGTAGCCCGGCAGGATCTCGATCACCTCGCGCAGCCGTCCGTCGGCCAGCTCCTCGCACGTGGCGCGAGTGCCGCGAAAGACCCACGGTCCCCACCAGCGCGTGCCGACCAGGTAGAACGGCCGCGCGCTGCCGAGGTGCGGGAGCAGGCGCCGCAGCAGGCGGGGCACGCTGCCGGGAGCCGCTCGCAGAGCGATCTCCTCGATCTGATCTGCCCCTCCGAGCATCTCCGCCGCGCGCCGCGCGAACACGGTGAAGGGATCCCACGGCACGCGATTGCGAGGGTCCTCGAAGGCCGAGATCGGCAGGTCGAGCCCGGCGACGAGCGGCTCGGGGTCGAGGCCGCGCGCGCGGATCTCGGCGACCAGGGGCGCGCAGCAGGCGCAAGTCACATCGCTCAAGGCGCTCACCCTCCAGAGCGCCTCTCACCCGCGTGCATCCTACGCCAACGATGGCCGTCGCGGAAGCCTCGATCGGCCGCCCGCGGAATCTCCGTTCTGCGGCGGCGCGACCGACGGCGCGAGGGCGACACCGTATTGTGATGACGACGGCGGGGAGGTTGTCGATCGGGCCCCGGTCAGCCCGTCCGCCCCCGAGCGCCCACCGGCACTTCGCCGAGGCCCGGCCACCAGAGGTAGAGGAAGGCCGGGCCGCTGAGCGGAGGGCGCAGGTCGAGGCCCAGATCGAGGCGGAGCGAGTCGGGTACCGCCGGCGCAGCGGCGCGCGGGCCCGCGCCGATCGGGGCGCGCGAGTAGATGTTCTCCGCCCACTCGCTGCTGCGGCGGTAGACGATCACGCGCGCCCGGTCGACGCCGGCTCGCTGACGCGCCTCGTCGATCGCATCGGGCAGGTAGGAGATTCCGTCGATCAGCCCCGCGTCGAGCGCCTGGGGCGCGGCGTAGACGCGTCCGTCGGCGAGCTCGTGCACGCGCTCGGCTCCGAGCTTCGGGCGGCCCGCGGCGACCACGTCGCAGAAGCGCGCGTAGAGGAGGTCGATCACGCTCTGGAGCTGCGCGCGCTCGGCTTGTGTCATCGGCCGCAGCGGAGAGCCCGCGTCCTTCAGCGCGCCGGACTTCAGCGTCTGGTCGGCGATCCCGAGCTTCTCCATCAGCCCGGAGACGTTCACGCCCTCGAAGATCACGCCGATCGATCCGGTGACGGTGGTCGGCTGCGCGTAGATCGCGTCGGCGGACATCGCCACGTAGTAGCCGCCCGATGCCGCCACGCCCATGAGCTGCGCGAGGACCGGCACCTTCTTCTTCTCCTTGAAGCGCGCGATCTCGTGGTAGATGAGATCGCTCGCCGCGGCGGTGCCGCCCGGGCTGTCGATCCGCAGCACCACGGCGACGACGCGCGCGTCCTCGCGCGCGGCGTCGAGCTGCTCGCGGATGCGCGCCACCTGGCTCTCGTGCGAGACCAGGCCGAAGGCGCTCGTCTCCTCGCCCTCGGTGAGAACGCCGTCCACGTCGAGGATCAGGATCTTCGCGGACCCGCTGCCCTCGACCACCGTCTCGAGGAGCGGCTCGGGTCCGCCGAACGGAAGCCGCGGGAACGCGCAGCCGGAGAGGAGCAGCGAGAGCAGCGCCACGCCGATTGCGCCGACCCCCCTCGTGCGCCCTCGTCGCGTCGCGTTCGCCACTCCCTCCACTCTACCCCGTCTCCGTGTCGAGCGCGCGCTGCATGCAGTGCGTAGCCTGCGCCTCCGGCGGCTGCCGCTGCAGCGGGAGCGCTGCCGAGGCAGCGTTTCGCGCAGGCACGTGGGTTGCACAACGGCGAGCCCGCGCGCCAGGGAGGAGAATCGTGACCGTCATCGAGCGACTCGACGACGCGCTCTTCGCCGTCGACATGCTTCTGCGCGCCGCGCGCGAGGGCCTCGAGACCGGGGTCGTCTTCAACCCGAAGCGCAAGGACCTGCGGATCGACCCCTACCCGTTCTATGCCGAGCTGCGCGAGCGCGATCCGATCCACCGCAGCTATGCGGCGGGCGGCTGGGTGCTCTCTCGCTACGACGACATCCTCGGCGTGCTCGCCGACCGCCGCTACTCGTCGGACGAGCGCAACTGGAGCCGCCGCGCACGGCTGCGCGCGCGGGGCCGGCGCGCCGGCCTGCCGGACATGTACGACGATGGGCTGGCGTCGATGCTGCGCATCGACCCGCCGGACCACACGCGCCTGCGCGGGCTCGTCAGCAAGGCGTTCACGCCGCGCGCGGTGGAGCGCATGCGACCGCGCATCGAGGCGGTCGTGGACGAGCTGCTAGGGGGGCTCGAAGGTCGGAGCGAGATCGAGCTCGTGCGGGAGTTCGGCGCGCCGCTCCCCGTCGCGATCATCGCCGAGATGCTCGGCATCCCGTCCGCCGACCGCGCGCGCTTCCGCCACGGGTCGGACGAGGCGGTGCGGCTTCTCGGCGACGGGACCAAGGAGGATCGCCGGCGCGGAGGAAAGGGCTTCCGGGAGCTCATGCGGTATCTCGAGGGCGAGGTCGCGACGCGCCGGCGCGAGCCGCGCGACGACCTGCTCTCGGCGATGGTCGCGGCGGAGGAGGCCGGCGACCGCCTCTCGACCCAGGAGCTCTTCTCCACCTGCGTGCTCCTGCTGGTCGCGGGCAACGAGACGACCACCAACCTGATCGGCAACGGGATGATCGCCCTGCTCCGCCATCCCGAGCAGCTCGAGCGGCTGCGGCGCGAGCCCAAGCGAATTCCGGGCGCGGTCGAGGAGCTGCTGCGCTACGACAGCCCGGTCCAGCTCACCTCGAGGATCGTGCTCGAGGAGGGCGAGCTCCGCGGGCGCAAGATCCGGCGCGGCGAGCAGCTCGTGCTGCTGCTCGGCGCGGGGAACCGGGATCCGGCGCGGTTCGCGGATCCGGAGCGTCTGGACATCGCGCGCGAGGACGTGCACCCGCTCTCCTTCGGCCACGGGATCCACTACTGCCTCGGGGCCCAGCTCGCGCGGCTCGAGGCCCAGATCGCGTTCGAAGGGCTGATCGAGCGCTTCCCGGACCTTCGCTTCGGCGCGGGGTCGATCGCGTGGGGCGACAACACCATCCTGCGTGGCCCGACCTCGCTCCCTCTGGCCGTGCGCTAGCAGGAAGGGCTCCGGATCCCTCTTGCCAGGTCGGGCGGAGGGAGGTTCCTCCGGCGCCCGAGCGACGTGCATTCTACTCGTGGGCGTCTGCGCGGCGCGTTCGTGCTCACAAGGCCCGATCCGCCTACCCGTCGCTCGGAAATCCGCGCCTCCGGAAGCCTCCCGTCCGCCCGACTCGCAGGCCCGGGAGGTCTCGCTGGGAGGGAATCCGGAGGCTCGGCGCAGTAGAATCGCCGGCCATGTGCGTGCCGGGTCGCATCGCCCCGGGTCCGCCCCACGAGGCGGCCGCCCTTGGCTGAGGTGTCGGAGGTCGCGCTGCTCGCTTCGGTCCAGAAACACGTCTGCCATCACGACCGGTTCTACGCGGCCGCCCTGCTCGGCTGCCTGGTCTGGGCGGGCATGGACATGCTGCGGCCCGCGCTTCGCGTCGTCGTGGCCGGCGACTGCTTCTTCGCGGTGTACCTGGTATCGACCGCGGTTCTCTGCCTCCGCGCCACGCCCGACGACATGCGGCGGCGCGCCACCTACGCGGACGAGGGCGTCCTGCTGATCACCCTCCTCACGCTCGGCGCCGTCTCGCTCTCGCTGTGGGCGATCTTCACGCTGTTCGGAGAGGCCAAGCAGCTCGATAGGGAGGCGTTCGCGCTCTCGATCGCGAGCGTCCCGCTCGGCTGGCTCACGCTGCACACGGTGACGGCGTTCCGCTACGCCCACCTCTACTACACGCAGGTCGAGTCGGGGGAGGGCGAGCCGGCGGACGCCGGCGGGCTCGCGTTTCCGGGCACGCACGAGCCCACCCTCTGGGACTTCCTCTACTACTCGTTCGTGATCGGCATGACCTCGCAGGTCTCCGACGTCCAGGTGCTCACCGAGCCGCTGCGGCGCATGACGCTGACCCACGGCGTCACCTCGTTCTTCTTCAACACCGTGCTGCTCGCGCTCGCGGTGAACATCGGCGCGACCTACGCGGCGTAGGGTCGGCTCAGCGTGCCGCCGGCTCGTCGAGCCAACCCTCCTCGGCGAGGAAGGCGCGCAGTCGCCGGTCGTCCGCCGAGAGCGGTGGCAGCCAGGGGCCGAGGGGCTCGCGCGTCCACCAGAGGCCTTCCGGATTGCCGGGCGGGGCGAAGCGGTAGCGGTAGAGCGTGGCGCGCACGAAGCGCGGCGGATGATCCGGGAACGGGTCGTCGGCGAACAGGGACAGCGCGCCGGGATCGCCGTGCAGCAGCTTCCAGACCAGGTGGAGCGTCCAGGGATAGCGATCGGGCGTCGACATCGCCGCGAACCACATCTGCCAGTCGAGCCGCGGCTGGTAGGGTGCCACCTGGGGCGGCCTGCGATCGAGATCGACCGGGAGCGCGCGGTAGCGGTAGGCCTTCCAGGCCGCGCCCTCGTCGGGCTCGTCTGCGTCGGTGCCCTCGAACACCACGGCCAGTCGCTCGCGGCCGACGGTGCCGAAGGCGCCGTAGCTGTTGACGAGCGCCAGCGAGGTGAACGAGGTGTTCATGATCTGCTGCGACGAGAGCATGTTCAGCACCGGTGCGATGCTGAGCGCGCCGACGACGGCGGCCAGGGCCCAGGCCGTGCGCTGCATCGCTCGGCTCGGCCGTGCGCCCGCGGCGGCGCGCCGCGCCCTCTCGACCAGCGCGGCCGGGAGCAGGAGCGACCAGACGGCGTCGTCGAAGCACGCCAGCGCCGGCACGATGGTGAGCCAGTTCAGGAACGAGAGGTTGCCGCTCAGGATCAGCGTTCCCTGGAACATCACGATGACCGCGCCCCCGACCCGGCGCGCGGCGCGCGGTCCGAGCACGAGCCAGGGCGCCACCAGCTCGGCCGCGTGGTTGAACACGACGCCGGCCTGGAGCAGCGGATGCGGCAGGAAGTGGAACGAGCGGCTCAACGGGTTCGGGATGGGCTGCGTCTCGAAGTGGTAGTAGAGCGCGGTGAGATCGCGCCAGGCCGGATCGCCGCGCAGCTTGATCAGGCCCGCGCCCAGCATGACCCGGAAGCTCAGCCAGCGGAGCAGCCACAGCACCGGCGCAGGCGGCTCACGCGCCGGGAAGGGACGGCCGTCGAGCAGCGGGCACAGGAAGATGGCGAGGAAGCCGGTCTCGATGAGCTGGATCTCCCATCCGTAGCCGTACCAGTCCTGCCCGACGTGCACGATCGATGCATAGAGCACCCACAGCACCGCCAGGAGCACCGCGTTGGCGTACCCCGCGGCAACCGCGCACGAGAGCGCGAAGCCGCTCCAGGCGACGGTGCGCAGCGCCGTGTCCGACGCATCCAGCCAGAAGAGCGAGGGCAGCGCGGCGAATCCTCGCCAGCTCGACCCGAGCTGCTCGCGCACGGCGTCGAGGAAGGAGCCGACCGGGAGGAGGCCCTGCGCGCCGATCAGCGGGACGAGCTGCAGGGCCGCGCACAGGAACGCCACCGCGTACACGCAGCCGAGCAGGCGGAGGATGGCGAAGCGGGTGATCCAGAAGCTGTCGGCGGCGCGGCGGGGCGCGGGCTCCACCGTCACGCCCGGCTCTCGACGCGTCTCGCTCGCGCCCGGCATCGGCTAGCCTCGTCGATGGGCGGGTGCAGTCTACCAGCCGGGCGCGCGCGGAGCGGTTCAAGCCCGCACCCGTGGTCACCGATCTCCGGGACGGGCGCTCGGACGGAGGGTTCGGTGAACCCCGGAAGCCGCATGACCAAGATCGTCGCGACCGTCGGGCCCGCGAGCGACGCGCCCGACACGCTGCGCAAGATGATCGAAGCCGGCATGAACGTGGCGCGGCTGAACCTCTCGCACGGGACCTTCGAGGAGCAGACAGCGCGCGCCGAGCGGATCCGCCAGGCGGCGGCGGCGCTCGGCGCCAACGTCGCGGTGATGGCCGATACGCGCGGGGTCGAGATCCGGACCGGACCCGTCCAGGGCGGCTTCGCCGAGCTCCAGCCGGGCAAGTTCTTCACGCTCTACACCGATCGGCGGAACGGGAGCGCCGAGGGCGTCGCCGTCTCGCACCCGGGCCTGCCGGAGGAGGTCGAGCCCGGGACCCGCATCCTCCTCGACGACGGCGCCATCGAGCTGCGCGTGGTCGAGGCCAAGGCGGGCGCGATCCAGTGCCGCGTCGTCGAGGGCGGTCGCCTCGAGGGCGGGCGCGGCGTGAACCTCCCCGACGGCACCGTCCAGCGCAACGCGCTCTCCGGTCAGGACCGCGAGGACCTGCTCTTCGCGGCGGCGCAGGGCCTCGACTACGTCGCTGCCTCGTTCGTGCAGAGCGCCAGCGACGTGCGCGCGATCCAGCACACGCTGGCGGGGGCCGGGCTGCCGATCCCGGTGATCGCCAAGATCGAGAACCGCGAGGGCGTGCGGAACCTCGAGGAGATCGTGGCCTGTGCCTCGGGCACCATGGTGGCGCGCGGCGACCTCGGCGTGGAGATCCCGCTCGAGGACGTGCCGCTCGCGCAGAAGCGCATCATCCACACCACGGTCCGCAACGGAAAGCCCGTCATCACGGCGACGCAGATGCTGAGCTCGATGGAGCGAAGCCCGCGGCCGACGCGCGCCGAGGTGAGCGACGTCGCGAACGCGATCCTGGACGGCACGTCCGCGGTGATGCTGGCGGGCGAGACGGCGGTGGGCCGCTTCCCGGTCGAGGCGGTGCGGACGATGGCGCGTGTCGCCGAGCGCAGCGAGGCGGCGCTGCCGCAGTACGGGCATCTGCAGCAGATCCTGCCGGAGCCCTCCAACGTGGTGACGGAGGCGGTCAGCCAGGCCGCGATCACGATGGCGCACCACCTCGACTCGGCCGCCATCATCACGCTGACGGAGTCCGGCTTCACGCCCCGGGCCATCTCGAAGCACCGCCCGCGCTGTCCGATCCTGGCGGTGACCCCATCGCCCCGCGTGGTCAGCGCGCTGGCGCTGAACTGGGGCGTCACCGCGATCCGCTACGACGCCGAGCGCTCCGACGACGCCATGATCGCGTTCGCGATCGAGCACCTGCGCTTGTCGGGACGCGTGCGGCCGGGCGACGTCGTGGTCGCAACGGCCGGCATCTCGCAGGCGCCGGGCAGCACGAACCGGATCTCCGTGATTCCGGTCTGAGCCAGCCGACCGCTTCTCGTGTCGCGCGCCGCGGCGGCGCGCGCGTCGATACGCAGGCTCGGACGAAGGGGTCGCGGCGGGAGCCCGCTTCCGGTACAGCTCTGCGCATGTCGCAGAAGACACGCCGCAGCGTCCTCGTCGCCGCGCTCCTCGCCGCCGCGCTTCCCGCCGCCGCCCAGGACCAGCTCCCGCCGCCCCCGCCGCGCAAGGAGGTCTGCCCGGCGATCGACGAGTACGGCCAGCTCTGCGCGCGCGACCGCTGGAGCCGCGACTGCAGCGCCTTCGTGGACGTCGCCGATCGGCTCGGGGCGCTCTACCGCTCCGAGTACCAGAAGCTCCCGGAGTCGGGCGACAGCCTGCTCACCACGATCTGGTGGGGGTGTGGCTCCGCCACCCTCCCCGACATCAAGCGCCTGCTCCAGCAGATTGGCTCGAAGCGCGCGCTCGCGGTGCTCGCGACCGAGCCGTACAAGAGCCTCCCCACCGCGAAGCCGATGTCGGCGCCTGCGCCTCCGCCGGCCGCCGGACCCGTGTGCGAGAACCTGACGAGCGCCGCCGAGATGAGCGCCTGCGAGTCGACGAAGCTGCGGAGCGCGCAGTCCGCGCACCGGCAGGCCTTCGACGCGTGCCGCCAGGTCGTGGACGCGGATCTGCGCGGCACGCTGGTTGGTTCGGAGTCGAGCTGGGAGGAGATGCTCCCGTCGCTCTGCGACGCGAGCGGCGAGGGCTACGACGATCCCGACCGCGCCGCCTACATGCGCTCGCGCTGCATGTTCGAGTCGACGATCGAGCGGACGCAGGCGATGTTCGCGGCGCACCCGGAGTGCGCTCCCCGCGAGTGATCGGCGACCCAATAGCACGAGTCGTCCGCGAGGCTCGCGAGCGCGAGGGCCGGCGGCGCGGCGAGCGCGTCGCGCGGATCCGGGACGGCGCGCGGCGGCTCCCAGTAGCCGACGAGGATCAGGCCGATGCCGAGCAGCGCCGGCGGCCACAGCCAGCCGACGGCGCGGCCGGTGCGTGTCGGAAGGCGCAGCTCGAGCCAGCGCGAGACGCCCGCCAGGATCCCCAGGATCGCGATCGGCAGATGGGTTAGCTGGATCAGCATCTCGTCCTTGAGGCCGATGCCGGCGTGCGAGTGCACGATCAGGAGCCCGCCGCCGAGCAGCGAGACCGCCGGAAAGACCAGGCCCGCGCGCTGCGGCGGGAGCCGCCGGGTGCGGACCGCCCACTCGAAGAAGGCGAATCCGATCACCAGCAGGCCGGCGAGGCGATGCTGCACGATCTCGGGGTCCGTGAAGGTCTCGACGAAGCCGATGCGCCCGAACGGCCAGGCCTGGCGCTCGCTGTGCACCAGCACGAAGCCGCCGAGCGCGAGCAGGAGCAGCGGCCAGTTGCGCGCGGAGCGCGCAAGCCCGAGCCGCTCCGCGATCGCGAGCAGGGCCATCGCCACCAGGAGCGTGCCGGAGAGGCGGTGGTTGAACGTCGAGACCCCGACGACTCCGATGTCCCAGCCGCGCCAGCCGAGCGCGGCGAGGTCGCGCCATCCCTGCACGAAGACGTGCCCGACCTCGGATGCCCGCGCGACCTCGGCGCCGACGTCGACCCCGGGCGGCGTCGATGCGAGCGTGCCGGCGACGAAGAACGTGGCGAGCCCGATTCCGATCTCCAGCTCGAGCAGGCGCCAGAGCGAGGAATCCGCCCCGCCCTCGCCTCGCTCGATCCTCGACACCGAACGGTGATTGAACGCCGCGACCCCGAGCAGGCATCCGAGCAGGAGCAGCTTGGCGACCACGAGCAGCCCGAACGAGGTGCCGACCAGGCGCTGCGGATCGCCGACGTACGGAAGCGCCAGCGCGGCGCCCGCCGCGACCAGCACGCCCACGCAGCCGGCGAAGAGTCGCGAGGCGCGCGGCAGCACGCTCTTCACCTCGACCGGGTTCGGTCTCGCGGCGCCGAACAGCACCAGGTGCGCCACGCCGCCGAGCCACGCGTAGGCTGCGGCCCGGTGGACCGCGTCGAGCGCCAGGAGTGGCGCGCGTTCGCCGAGCCAGCCGGCGGCGTGGCTCGTGAAGGCACCCCCCACGGCGATCCCGACGGCTGCGAGCGCGGCGATCCACGCCGCGGATCGCGCGCGTTCGGCGCGCGATCCGCGGGACGCCACCACGCGCGCGCCCGCCGCACACACTGCGGACGCGGTGACGACGCCCAGGTAGGACCAGAAGAACGAGGCTCCGAGGAGGCCCGACGCCCACTCGGAGACGCCGAGCACGGCGAGCGTCGTCAGGCCGACGTGAGCGACCGCTCCGAGCGCAGTGATCGCCGCGCCGAGGGCCACCACTCGCGCGCTGCGGCGCACGTGGCGCTCGAGCGACGCCTCGCCGCGGCGCCCAGCGCCGAGCGCAGCCGCCGCGAAGGCCACCCCTCCGATGGCAAGCGCACTCCCGACGCCCGTGAGGCTGGCCAGGATCGCGTGGAAGAAGTCGAGGAGCCCGAGCAGTGCTTCCATGCGATCCCTAGCCGGGGCCGAGGACGGTGAAGCCGAGCCGGCCGGCGACCCGGTGGCCGTCGACCGAGAGCACCTGCCACTCCACCGTGTAGGAGCCGGGCGCGAGCACCGGCAGCGCCGCGCGCAGCCGGTCCGGCGGTGCATCGGCGTCGAGCGCGAGCGCGCTGCGCGTTCCGCCGTCGCCGACCAGCGCCGCCTGGGAGAGCTTGTGCTCGATGCGGCTGTTGAAGCGGAGCACGAGCTCGGGCGGTGGGGCGGAGAGCCGGGCGCCGTCCGCGGGGACCGCCTCGACGAGGATCGCGTGGGCCCCGGCGTCGGTCGCGAGCGCCAGGAGCGCAAACGCCACGGCGAGCGCCCGGCGCGAGCGCAAGGCGCTCCGGCGCCGCGCCGGCGGAGGGGGCGTCGGCTGGCGCTTCCGCGACCTCACGGCGCCGCATCATAACAACCGGCGCCTGCACGTCCGCTGACAGCGGCGCCGATCGGAGGCGCCGTCGTCAGCGCTCGAGCAGCGCCGACATGCGACCGATCACCGCCTCCGCCTCGGCCACGGTGCGCTCGACGATCGCGCGGCACGAGAGGATGTCGCGGATGGCCCCGGCGCCCTGGCCGCACGGCATGCAGTCGCGCTCCGGATCGAGCGGCTCGTCCGGGCCGCGCAGCGCCGCCAGCACGTCGTTGTCGCGGGAGACGGCCATCTGCGCCGGGAAGGGCAGGATCTCGGCCGGCCGGCGCTCCCAGTCCTCGACGTAGCGGTTGCGGATCACGCGCATCGGCTTGCCGGAGTAGCAGCGCGAGACCACAGTGTCCTCGTCGCGGATCTCGGTGATGCGCTTCTTGTAGCGCTCGGCGGCGCGCGCCTCGTGGGACGCGATGAATCGGGTGCCCATCCACACGCCCTGCGCTCCGAACGAGAGCGCGGCGGCGAGCCCCCGGCCGTCCACGATGCTGCCCGCCGCCACCACCGGGATCGAGACCGCGTCGACGATCTGCGGGATCAGCGCCATTCCGGCCACCCCGCCGGTGTGGCCGCCGGCCTCGGTGCCCTGCGCCACCACCACGTCGCAGCCCGCCGCCTCTGCGGCCACCGCGTGGCGCACCTTGCCGCACAGGCTCATCACCAGCAGTCCCGCCTCGTGACAGCGCTCGATCACGGGTCCGGGAACGCCGAGGCCCGCGATGAAGGCGCGAGCGCCTTCGTCGATCACCACGCCCACCGCCTGCAGCATCTGGTCCGGGAGCGCGGCCAGCAGGTCGACGCCGAAGGGCTTGTCGGTGAGCTCGCGCACGCGGCGCATCTCGCGGCGGATCCCCTGCGGCGACTCGCCGGCCATGCCGAGCGTGCCGAAGCCGCCCGCTTCCGAGACCGCGGCACACACTTCGGCGTAGGCGACGCCGCCCATGCCCGCGAGGAGGATCGGCACCTCGATGTCGAGGCGGTCGCAGAGCGGCGTGCGCAGGGTCATGGGGGGAGGCTAGCGAGCCGGATCGAGGGTCGGCGAGCGCGGTCGACTACTGCACGATGAAGTCGATCGGATTGGTGAGGCGCCCGTCCCGCTCGACGGCGTAGTGCAGATGCGGTCCGGTGCTGTGGCCCGTGCTGCCGACCGAGGCGATCGACTGGCCCCGCTCCACCGACTGGCCCGGGTGCACGTGCAGCTCGCGGGCGTGGCCGAAGAGCGTGCGGAGGCCGTGCCCGTGGTCGAGGATGACGACATTCCCGAAGGCGCCCTGCACACCGGCGAAGACCACCCGTCCGCGCGCGGGCGCGACGATGTCGGTGCCCGACTCGGCGGAGATGTCGATGCCGGCGTGGAACTCGCGCAGCCCAGTGAACGGCGAGATGCGGTAGCCGAAGCGCGAGGTGAGCCAGCCCTTCGCCGGCCAGATCGATGGCGTCGAGGCGAGCTGATCGGCCTTGCCGCGGACCGCCTCGAGCAGGCCCTGGAGCGACCTCTCCTGCTGCTGTGCCCGGGCGAGGAGCCAGGCCGCCCGCGCCTGCAGGCGGACCCAGTCGGCGCGGCTCGGGGGATCGTTCGACGAGACCGGCGCAGGCGCGGCGGGCTCCGCCGACCCTCCCTCGCCCTCCGCAGCCGGCGGCTGTGCCTTCCGGCTCACGTTGGCTCCGGTCGGCGCACCGATCGGAGGCGTTGCGAGGGAGGGATCGTCGGCGCCGCCTCCGACCCCGAGCCCCGGCGGCGCCGCCTCGACCGGCTGCGGGCCCGAGGCCGCCGGCAGGTTGGCGATGATCCGCACCTTGCGCTCGAACTCGCGCAGCGAGGCGAGCTGCGACTCGACGTCGCGGACCTTCTCCGAGTAGCTGTGGACCTGGTCGTCGTAGCCCTGGAGCTGCTCGCGCTGCGTGGCGGTCTCGGCCCGCAGGCGCGCGATCTCCACGGTCTGGCGCCGGAGGTGCAGCCAGTCGACGGCGATGGCACCGATCGCTGCGGTCATCACCAGGGCGGCAGTGGCCACGCGGCGCAGCCAGATGTGCTGGATCTCGAACCGGCGGATGGCTCCGGCGCCCGCCGGAACCAGCATGACGGTGTAACGGTCCATCGGCGCCTCCCCACCCGGAGCCGCGGTTTCCGAGGACGATTCCTCCCACCCGCTTCGGTGCGGCGTGGGCGGCCTCGCGTGACCGCGGACACAGCACCGGCAGGCGCCGGGCAGGCCCGCGGCAGCCGGGCGGGGCGCGCTGCTCCGGAGCCCCCGCGGGTGCATGGAGGGTGCGTGGAGATCGGGCGGCCGCGCTTGCGCGTGGGGCCGGATCGGTTACCCACTCACCTTGGGCGTTCTCTCTGGTCGATGCGCAGCCCCCGGGCACAGCCCGCCTGTCTACCGTCCATGTGAGCCTGCCCGCACCGCCGAGAGGCGGTGCGTACATCACTCGGGCTCCGCTGCCGGACGTTCCGACCAAGGACCTGAGAGTCGAGGCGATCGAAGGCGTCATCGGACGCCGGGGATCGACAAAGGGAATCGAGCTTGGGCAAGAAGCTTTACGTTGGGAATCTTCCTTTCTCCACCACCGAAACCGAGTTGCGACAGGCGTTCGAGAAGCACGGCCAGGTCGAATCCGTGGCCGTGATCATGGACCGCGAGACCGGCCGCCCGCGCGGCTTCGCATTCGTCGAGATGGCGGATGCCAGCGGCGCGTCGGCGGCGATGCAGGCGCTCGACGGCCGCGAGTTCGGCGGCCGCGCGTTGCGCGTGAACGAGGCCAACGAGCGGCCCCCGCGCAGCGGTGGTGGTGGCGGCGGCGGCTACGGCGGCGGAGGCCCGCGCCGACGCTGAGCCTCCCGGGCCGCAGGAGAGGATGAGCGATGGCCAGCAATCGACCGTCGGTTCTCAAGCGCCAGCGCGAGCGCAAGCGCGCTGAGCGTGCGGCCGAGAAGCGCGAAGAGCGTGCGCAGCGCGGCGCGGTCCGGGAGCACGGAGGTGGTGCCCCGGTCGCGACGCGCGACGAGCTCGAGGCCTACGGGCTGACGCGCGATCCGGCGGAGCCCGAGCCAGCGCATCCGCTGCGCGGCGCGCTACGGTGAGCCGCGCACCATCCGGGAGGCCCGAGCGTGGACAGCCAGCGCCACCTGCTCGCGAAGCATCTGGTGCAGCGGTCTTACGTGCGCGGCGACTTCGTCCTCGCCTCGGGCCGCCGCAGCGAGTACTACTTCGACTGCAGGCTCACGACCTGCTTCGCCGAGGCGATGCCGCTCATCGGGCGCGCCTTCCTCGCCGAGCTCGAGAGGCTCGGCGTGCAGGCGCGCAGCGTCGGCGGCCTCACGAGCGGATCGGATCCGATTGCGGCCGCCGTGGCGCTCTGCTCCATGGCGGGCGGCCGCCCGATCGATCTCTTCAGCGTCCGCAAGGAGCGCAAGGCGCACGGGATGCGGAAGTGGGTCGAGGGCTGCCCCGTGAGCCCCGCGGCCGTCGTCGACGACGTGGCGACCAGCGGGAAGTCCGTGGTCCAGGCCATCGAGCGCTGCCGCGAGGAGGGGCTCGAAGTGGCCGGGGTGGTGGTCCTGGTCGATCGGGAGGAGGGGGGCATGGACGCGATCCGCGCCGCTGCCCCCGGCGTCCCCGTATCCGCCCTCTTCGCGCGCTCGCAGCTCGACGCGCTGCGCGCCAGCGAGCGCGGAGAAGGCTGAGCTCGGCGGCGCGCGACGGCGCGCCGCCGAGCTCCAACTCTACATCAATCGGTGTCTGCCGGGAACGCGGTCAGGTGCACCACGTCGACCGCGACGAGCGCCGCCGCCGCGATCCCTCCGCCGGACACGCGGACGTCCTCTCCGAGTCCGAGCGACCTCGTGGCCGACCCGGTTGCGGTCTGCACCGCGGCGAAGAAGGGCTCCGGCGCATCGAAGACACGGGCCGGCTTCGCCCGCGGGCGCAGCAGCACGGCGTCGACGGCGTCGATTGCATACGCGCGCGACAGGGCGCTGAAGCAGCGCGCGAACACCTCCGGTCGCCCGACGACTTCGATCCCGGCGATCTCGTCGCCGATCGCCGCCACGAAGCCCGCCTGCCCCTCGATCGGATGGAACGCCGTCGCGAACTCCTGGAGCTCGCTCCGTCGCTTCCCGACGTAGTCGGCGTAGGCCTGGCTCGCCGACGTCGCGCCCGAGCCCGAGAGGCGGAGTCCGACCTCCTTCCAGACCTCCTGCTGGTCGCTGCTGAATCGCCCCCGCAGCCGCGATGTCAGGACGTCGCCGGCGATCTTTCGGCGCATCGCGGACGACACCACCTCGCCGCTGGCGAAGAAGCGATCGTTGGGAGAGCGCCTCGTCCAGCGGTGCGCCTCCACGCACGACACGTCGATCGCGACCGTACTCTTCGGCCCGACCAGGAAGCTCGCGTTCGCGATGCGGTTCTGCTTGGCGCCGCGCAGCTCCTCGCCGAACAGCACGAGGACGGCCAGGTCGCCGTCGTTCTCGACGCGGACCTGGGAGACCACGCCGTGCGCGCAGACCTCGTCGACGCGCAGGCGTCCGGCGTCGAGCGCGTCGGCGAGCGCCTCGTAGGGCGGCGCCGCCGAGGGGGAGGCGTCCTCCCGCAAGACCAGAGGCCAGAGCGTGAGCGACTTGTACGCCTGGCGCGGAGCCAGCTGCAGGCGGGCGAAGCAGGTCGAGATGGCGGGCTGAGGAACTCGGTTCTCGGGCGCAACAGGCATCGGAGGACCCTCCTTCCCTGGGGCACTGCGACGGGGTTTCATCTTGGATGCGTCATAATGACGCAATGAGCGTCACTCTATCGTCGTATGAATTACTTTCAATACCCCGAGGCGATTTTCTGATAGGGTGGTCCACACCATGGACACCGAAGACGACCCGGTCGAGGTCCGGCGGGAGGGGCTCCTCCTGACGGAGGCCTTCGGCCGCGCCGTCAAGGTCATCCGGACGGGCCTCGACCTCGGGCGTCGGGAGCTCGCCGAGCGCGCGGGCCTCTCGTACTCGTATGTCGCCGAGATCGAAGGAGGGCGGAAGGCGGCCTCGAGGTCCGCCCAGTACGCGATCGCACGGGCGCTCGGCATGTCGGCGTCCGAGCTCCTGGCCGCCGCCGAGGAGTGGGCCGCGCGCATCCGCGAGGCTCCGCGCGCCGCGGAGGCGTCCTTCGCCGACGTCGATGCGCATCTGTCCGAGAGCTCGAAGGCCGAGGAGGGCGGGGCGCTCGGCGCCCGCGTGCGGCAGCTCCGGTGGTTCAAGGACAGCGCGGCGACGCGCGTCTGGGATCGCTCCGACCTCCGGCCGGCTGGCTCCCTGCTCCGCAGCTCGAAGCCCGCCGACGAGCGGCTCGTCGCTTGCCTGGCCGAGCTCAGGCGGCTCCTCGAGCGGATGCCGGCGGAGGATCGCGAGCGCGTCCTCGACCTCGCGCGGCGGCTGGCGAAGCCCTAGCGAGCCCGCGGGGACCGCAGCGCGCGCTTCGCGAACGCGTTCTCGGGACCGCAACTCCAGACGCTACCTGTTGCGCGGCGCCGGGTTCCTCTCCCAAGCGAATCCGACACCGCACCAGCCGTCCAATCTTCGGCGAAGGAGGCGCTTCGAAATGCTGCGATGGATGAGGCCCCCACTCCGTTCTCGCGTAGTCGTCTTCCTGGCGATCCTGCTGATCGCAATGGCCGCGCCGCTCGGCGCGCGCGCCGGGAACAACCACTACGGCCGCCACAACGGAAACAACCACTACGGCCGTCACACTGGCAATGACGGTTACTGGGGTCCGGGCTGGCACGGCCCGACCTTCGTGCGGCCGGGCTGGGGGCCGGGCTGGGGCTGGGGTCCCAGGTTCGTAGGCGGCCCGGTCTGGTGGGGCCGGCCGGTCGTTGCGCCGCCGGTCTTCTTCGGGCCGGCCCCCGTCGTGGTCGCTCCGCCCGTGGCAGTCGTGCCGGCCCCCTTCTGGGGCCCGAGCTTCAACTTCCAGATCGGGTTCGGCTTCCACTAGGCCGCTGACTTCGCTCTGCCTCGCTGCGCGGGGGCCGGCTCTCGAGTCGGCCTCCGCGTCCGTCTAGCGCCGGCGGCGGAGCCAATGCAGCAGCGGCAGTGCGGCGCACAGCTCGGCCCCGAGGCCGCAGGCGTTCCCCGTCTCGTTGTTCTGGGACGGGCGCAGGCACTGCAGATCGGGCGGTCCCAGCGCGATCCCGTGGTTGGCGCTGGCACCGCCGTCGAAGTCGATCCCGCCGTCGTGGTCGTCGTCCTTGCCGTTGTCGCACGCCGGATTCTCGAGGTTGCTCCGGACCGACGCGCAGCCGGGATCGGCGGGGAAGTCGATGAGCCCGTCGCCGTCGTCGTCCTTGCCGTTGTCGCAGGCGACCTTCGGATTCCGCTCCGAGGCGTCCGTCGGGCTCGCGCAGCCCGGGTCGTCCATGTCGACCAGCCCGTCGCCGTCGTTGTCGATCCCGTCGTTGCAGCTCGACGCCATCGTGTCGGCCGAGGCACGGGCGGCGGCGATCCCGGCGCCCGCGTCGCGGTCCGGACCCGCGGCTCCGATGTCGATCGCGTCGTCCGTGAGGGACTTCCGGATGTCGGAGGGCGTCGCACCGTCCGCCGTCCCGAGTTGCCAGAGCAGCGCCGCGATCGCCGCGGCGTGCGGCGCGGCGGCCGAGGTTCCGCAGAAGGGGGAGAAGCCCGCCGTCGCCGTGCTCACGCAGTCGGCCGCCGTCAGGTCCGGCTTGGCGCGCAGCTCTCCTCCCGTCGACGACACGTTGCCCGGCGTGATGGCCGAGCCGTCGGAGCGATAGAACATCCGCCGCGGGCCGTCGGAGCTGTAGCTCTCGACGTGCTCGCTGCCGCTGAAGGTTCCCCCCGGTCCCGCGGCGCTGCGCACGTCGACCGCCGCCACCGCCACGGCCGAGAGGTCGGCCGGGTGCCCGGAGATCGAGCCGGTGGTGGCGTGCGCGAGCTCGCCGCGCAGGGTATCGAGGTGCAGGAAGCGCGCCTGGCCCGAGTGCTTCACGATGACGAGGCGGTCGCCGACGTCGCTCGGGAGCGCGCCGATCTGCTCGTACGGGGCGTCGTTGCCATCCTGCACGTTGGTCGACGCGGCCACCACCGACGTCATCGAGGGGTTCATCAGGAAGAGGTCGTAGTCGTTGGACGAGGCCCACTTGGGGTCCGACCACTGCAGTGTGTAGGCTGCGGCCGAAGCTCCGGTGATCGCGTCGCCGACCACGCCGCCGCCGAAGCTGTGCATCGGCCGGCCCGACAGCGTCTGACCGCTGTCGACGAAGTCGCCCTCCCAGACCCCTGCCGTGCCGCTGTCCAGGTTTCCGTCGTTGCCGGCGGCGGTGAAGTAGAGCGCGCCGCTCGCGACCACGTCCTCGATCGCCTGCGCGATCTGGTCGTCCTGCAGCGCCGCCTCGGCGAAGTAGCCGACGTCGTCCACGATGATGTTGGCCCCCGCCTGGCGCAGGCTCCGGATGTTGTTCGCGAAGGAGGCCTGGCCGTTGAAGGCGGTGGCGAAGAGGAGCTGGGCGCCGGGCGCGAGGTCGTGCACGATCTGGAGCATCGCCGCCCCCTCGTTGCCGCTCCCGGCCTGCCCGCTCAGCACCGTGACGGCGGGCGGCAGCTCGCCGGAGCCCTCGAGCGCGACCAGCGAGTCGACGCCGTCCGAGAGCACGCCGATGCTGACCCCGGTGCCGTCGACCGCGTACTGCGCGCGCGCCGAGTCGGCGCGATGCGCGACGTCGCCCTCGCTGACGACGCGGGTGAAGGCCTGGTCTGCCGGTCGCAGCGACTGGACCTCGACGCGCCCCGCGAGGCTCTCGAGCGCCTCGAGCGGCACGCGCGCGCGCACGCTGCGGAGATCGGGCTCCGTGTCGACCACCGCCCCGCCCTCCGCACCGATCTCGGCGAGCAGCCCGTCGGTGATTTCGGCGCGCAGGTCGACCAGGGCCCGGCCCTCGCCATCGAGATCGACCTCCGCGCGCAGGCGCGGGATGCCCGGCGCGGCGGCCAGGCCGCGGTGCATGCGCGCCGCGTAGAGCAGGCGCGAGCCGATCTTCCGTTCGACCGGCGAGCGCGCGTTCTTCTCGGCGAGGAGCGCCTGGAGCTGCTGCATTCCCTGCGGCGCGATCGCGGCCGGCTGGGCGACGGCGCCCCGGGCCGCCGTCAGCAGCAGCGCGAGGAGCAGCAGCGGGAGCCGGGCGGGGCGGTGCATCGCGCGCCGATCGTACCACCGCCGCGGGCGCCTGCGGGCGGGAAGCGCCGGGCGGCGTCCTCGCAGCCGGGCGGCAGCCGATCGCCGAAGCCTCCGGAATCGCTCGCGAGGAGCGCCTCGCCTAGGCCCGCTCTGCCACCCGCTCGAGATGCTCGATCTGCCCGTCCTCGCGGCGGTGGAGCACGTCGTTGTAGCTCCGCTCGCCGCGGTGGTGGTGCGCCTCCGGACGCGCGAAGCCCACGATGGCGCTCGTCCGGTAGACCGCGCGGTCGCGGGCCGCCGGCGGGGGGGCCGCGTGCATGGTGTCGCTGAAGTGGAGCGAGACGTCGCCCGGGCGCGCGCGGAAGCGCGCGCCGCGCGGCGCGTCCGGATGGTGCGGATGGATCGTGGTGTACGACGCGCGATGCGAGCCCGGCAGCATCACCAGCTCGCCGCTCTCCGGTGTCGCCTCGGTGAGGTACACCGACGCGATCAGGACGGGACACATCACGGCGTGGCCTCCCATCCCGCAGTCGCGGTGCCAGGGGATGTCGCCCAGGCCCTCCACCATGTCCGGATTCTTGTAGATGACGGTGACGCCCTCGCCCTCGCCGCGGCGGTGCACGAAGGGGCCGTCGGCGAGGTCGCGCAGGGCCGTGATGCGCGGCTCGCCGGGCAGCGTCGCGAGGCGCGGCTTGGCGTTCGCGCGCGTGACACGGCAGAGGATCTCCTCGCCGCTCGCGTTCTTCCCCCACCAGGAGAGCTTGTCGCCCTTGCGAGCCTCGCCGCGGAGGACCTCCGCCTCGGCCAGGAAGGCGGCGATCTCGTCGGCGCCGAACACCCCGCGCACGAAGAGATAGCCGGAGGTGCGCAGGAAGTGAGCCATCTCGTCGCGGTCGCCGTCCCGCACGAAGCACTGCTCGACGTCGAGCTCGTGTCCCCGGCGGTCGCGAAGATCGAGCCGCTCCGGGTCATAGGGCGGCCGCCCGTTGTACAGCGCGCGCAGGCCCGGCTCCCAGGCCATCAACTGCATTGCGTGGCCGCGGACGCAGCGGATCCGGCCGGCGTAGAGCAGCCCCGCCGGCGCCTCGAGCTCGTGGACCAGGCCCTGCCAGGACTCGCGATCGATCTGGATCACGGTGTCTGCCGCGCCGTCGCCGGCCAGCACGTCGACGCCTCCGCCGTGTCGCCGATACGTGTAGGCCGCGCCGTCCGCGAGCCGGAACGCGAGGCTGCCCCGGCCGCACGCCGCGGCGGCGACCAGCGCGCCGCGCCCGGCGGCGAGGAGCGCGGGCAGCTCCTCGCGGTGATAGCGCTCGAAGTCGATCGGAGGGAAGCGGTTCGCGTCGGCGGCCATGGATCGAGTGTAGGGCGCAATCCGGGCGGCTCCTATGGTATCCACGACGGCATGCTGGAGGGCTCCCGGGCGCTGCTCGCGGGCTGGCCGTGGTTCGCGGGCGCGGGCCGCTACCGGATCGACGCGTACTCCGAGTTCATGCCGCCGCCGCGGCTCGGCCGCCGCGCGTATGGCGCGGCCGATCCGCTGCTCCTCGACGCCGGCGACCCGTGGGGCTGGACCGTCACCGAGTACGAGGAGGAGCTCGAGCTGGCGCCGGGGCTCGTGCACATCGCGAGCCAGCTCGTCGGCGCGATGGCGCATCTGGCGGCCGGGCGCTCGAACCACGGCATCTCGAGGGCCAAGCTCGCAGGCAACCCGTACTGGTCGGAGGCGCTCGCGCGGCGCGCGGAGGCGCCGTCCGGCGAGCGCTTCGTGCTGCTGCTCCCGCTGGCGCTCTCGCGCACGCAGGACGACAAGGGACGCGTGCGCTGGACGCTGCTCGGCGGCAGCGAGCAGGGCCCCGCGCGCGCCTTCTGGCGCGGGTTCTTCGAGCGGCCCGATCGCGAAGCGCCCGCCGAGCAGGGCTACTCGTTCCTGCGTCGGCTGCTGGCCGGCGCGTTCGGGCTGCCGGAGGACGCGCTGCGCGACCTGCGCCGCGCCGGCCTGCGCTTCCTCCCGATGGGAGGCGTCGCCGGCCACCCGCACTGGCGCGAGGAGCCGCTCCCGTCGTGGGTCCGCGCGCTCGAGCTCGACCCCGGCGAGCCGCTGGAGCGCGTCCGCTTCCTTCTCACCTTCCGCGCCTTCGAATCGCTCCCGCCTCCGATCCAGCGCGCACATCTCGACGGCGAGCTCCAGCTCCTGCCGTTTCCCGGTAGCCTGCTCTTCTGGGGCGCACCTCCCTACCAGGCGCTCGAGGCGGAGCTGCGCTTCGCGGCGCAGATCCCGCTGCTTCACTCGATCGGTCGTCACGAGGGGCCGTTCGGAATCCGCGTGCCCCAATCGGGCTGGCTGCACGAGCCGAGCGCCGCGCATCCGAGCCCCGATTCCGAGCACGGGCCGCTCCGCGACCGCTTCAAGCGCACGCACCGCTGGGCCCGCGTGCTGCGCCACGAGGACGAGCTCGCGTCGACCGACCGCGAGGACAAGATGGCGCACGTGCTGTTCAGCGCGCAGCCGGACGACGTCCGCCTCTACGGGAAGCCGATGGCCCGCAACGCGCAGATCTGGTCCCACGCGTTCCGCCGCGTGCTCGACGGGCCCGCCGCCGGTGCGGTCGAGCTCGCGGAGGCGGCCGGCGCGGTCCGGGCGGGAGGCCTCTTCGGCTACCGCTTCCACTATCCACCGATGCGTGTCGGGCGCCACGAGGTGGTGTGGCAGCGCCCGCTCGTGGCCTACCTCGACCGCGCGACCGGGCAGGCGGCGCTGCTGCCCGAGGCGCCGCTCGGCTACCTGACCGCCTACGACGCGGACGCCGCCGATCTGGAGCGTCCCATCGAGCTCTGGCCGCGCCTCCTGCGCCGCGAGCCCCATCTCGCGGCCTGCGAGCTGCCGCACCTCGAGTGCGCGAACGCGCGCAAGCTGCTCGAGGTCGAGCCTCTGCTCCCCCGCTCGCTCGCGCAGGCGCTGCTCTCGGCGCCGCACGGGACGAGCGTCGAACCGTGGCTCGAGGCGCTCGGCCGCCAGGGCGCGCGGCCCGAGCGGGCCCGGCGCCTCGCCGACGTCCTGCGCGGTCGCCTCGCGGCGGACCCCGAGCCGCTGCCCGAGGCGCTGACCTACGGGCGGACCGCCACCCGCGCCTTCGAGGTGCGGTACTGGCGCACGATCGCCGGCCTCGCCCACGGGAGCTACCTCACCAAGAACAACGCCGACTGCGTGCTCGATCCCCCGACCCGCGCGCGGCTGCGCCACCGGCGGCGCGATCTCGCCGGGCTCGGCGATCATCTCCTCGCCCGACACCGCAGAGCGATCTCGGCGGCGGGCATGACCCGCCGGGCGTTCGCCGGCGAGCTGCGTTTCCCGTGGCAGACGGACTTCGACTATCCGTGGATGGGCGGCTGGCTCGACAACCGCGAGGGGCGCGAGCACGAGCGCAACCTGCTGGTGGCGATCCCGGGCCGCGACCGCAGCCGCGCGGTGATCATGGCCGATCACTACGACACCGCGTACATGGAGGATCGCTACGAGCGGGCGCAAGGCGGCGACGGCGCGC
This sequence comes from Myxococcota bacterium, assembly GCA_035506135.1. Lineage (GTDB taxonomy): Bacteria > Myxococcota_A > UBA9160 > UBA9160 > PR03 > DATJPY01. The sequence goes on from DATJPY010000048.1 coordinate 39,543, forward strand.
GGCTCGCCGCCGCCGGCGCCGACGACAACCACTCCGCGACCGCGGCCCTGCTGCTGGCGGCCCCGATCTTCCTCGCCCTCGCCCGCGCGGGCCGTCTGGGCTGCGACGTCTGGCTCGTGCACCTGACCGGCGAGGAGTTCCCGGCCGATTGCCTCGGAGCGCGATGGCTCTGCCAGTCGCTCGTCGAGGGCGATCTGCGAGTCGATCTGCCCGGCGGCCGCGCGCGGTCGCTGTCGGACACCCGCGTCGCGGGCGTCTACGTGCTCGACATGATCGCCCACAACCGCGACCGCGCGGCCGAGGCCGACGTGTTCCAGATCGCGCCCGGCGCCTGCGCGGGGTCGAACTGGCTGGCCGGGCAGTCGCTCCTCGCGTCGCGGATCTGGGCCGCGGGCACCGAGCGCTGGAACCGCGGTCCGGCGCGCCGCCGCGCCGCGCGCGGGCGCCGCAGCGCGCGCGCGTCGCGCGTGCCGAAGCTCGCCCGCCACCTCGCGCTCCAAGCGAGCGTCCGCCCGCCCAGCGATCCGCACAGCGCCCTCTACAACACCGACGGGCAGATCTTCTCCGATGCGGGCGTCCCGGTCGTGCTCCTCATGGAGAACTACGACATCAACCGCAACGGCTACCACGACAGCCACGACACGATGGCCAACATCGATCTCGACTTCGGCGCCGCACTCGCGGCGATCGCCATCGAGTCGGTGGCACGGGCCGCGAGCGCGGAGGCGCGGTGAGCCTGCGCGGGCTGGTCGCCGCCGCGCTGCTCGCCGCCCTCGCCTTCGGCGCCCACCGGCTCTGGCTCGCGGTCTCGGTGGGGACGGGCTTCGCGACCAAGATGGTGTGCTCGCTGGCGCTGAACTCGGGCCAGGATCCCGAGCGCGTCCTGCGCACCTACGTGAGCGACGAGATCGCACCGCTCGGCCCCTGGCTCCGCGTCGGGGTGTCGCCCGGCGGCGCCGAGGGCTCGGTCCTCGGTCTCGTCCGGGCGCGCGCCGTCCATCGCGACGGCCTCGGCTGCACGCTGCTGCCGCCCGGCGCCGAGGCCGCGCTGGCGCTGCCCGAGGGCGTCGCGATCGAGCGGCCCCCGCTCGACCCCGAGATCCCGTGGCCGCTCGGGGCCGCGGTGCCCGATGCGCCGCCGCCGCCCGCCCTCGACGCCGCGCTGGCGCGCGCCTTCGCGGAGCCGGACCCACCGGCCGGACACGTGCGCCGCACCACCGCCGTCGTCGTGGCGCACGGGGGCGAACTCGTGGCCGAGCGCTACGCGCCGGGCTACACGCCCGACACCCCGATGCTGTCGTGGTCGATGGCGAAGAGCGTGACCGCGGCGCTCGTCGGCATCGAGGTCGGCGACGGGCGCCTCGCCCTCTTCGAGCACGCACCGGTCCCCGAGTGGTCGGGAGCGGCCGACCCGCGCCACGCCATCACGCTCGACCACCTGCTCCGCATGTCGAGCGGCCTCGCCTTCGACGAGAGCTACGGGCCCCTGAGCGACGTGACGCGCATGCTCTACCGCGCGCCCGACATGGGCGCATTCGCCGCGCGCAGCCCGCTCGCGGCGCAGCCCGGCCGGGTCTGGAGCTACTCGAGCGGCACCGCGAACCTGCTAGCGCGCATGCTGCGCGACCTCGCCGACCGCGACCTCGCCGCGCAGGTGCGCTTCGCGAACGAGCGACTCTTCGATCCCGTCGGCATGCGGAGCGCCTTCTTCGAGCCTGACGCGTCCGGCAGCTTCGTCGGCTCGTCGTACGCGTTCATGACGGCGCGCGACTGGGCGCGCTTCGGCGAGCTCCACCGGCTGGGCGGCGTGTGGGACGGGCGCCGCATCCTGCCCGAGGGCTGGGTGCGCTACGTCACGACCCCGGCGCCCGCGGCTCCCGACGGGGTCTACGGCGCGCACTGGTGGCTGAACGCCGGCGATCCGAAGGACCCGACCCACCGCCAGTGGCCGTCGCTGCCCACCGACGCCTATGCGGCCGAAGGCCACAGCGGCCAGTACGTCGTGGTGGTGCCGTCGGCGGAGCTGGTGGTGGTGCGCCTCGGCCTCTCGGAGCCGGACGACGGGCGCGATGGCACGGAGGAGCTCGTCGCCGACGTGATCCGGGCGCTCGGCACCGAGCCCTTCAACTCCGGGAGCGTACGGCCGATCCCACCGGGGAGCCCTCGCGTCGCGGGACCACCGATGTCACCATGAGGTCCCGCTCTTGGAGATGCAGCCATGGCCGTGAGCCCCGCTTCCCACGATGCGTTCGCGCGCTTCAACCTGATCCATCCGGACGACTACGCGGCTCACGGCTACCCCCATTCGGTGTGGACGCGCCTGCGCCGAGAGGACCCGGTCCACTGGTTCGACAAGACCGAGGGCATCCCGTTCTGGGCTATCACCAAGCACGCGGACATCGTGACGATCAGCAAGCGGCCCGAGCAGTTCCTGAACGGGCCGCGCCTGGTGATCGACCACCGGCCCGAGGTTCCGAACGACTTTCCGCCGACCCTGATCCAGACCGACCCGCCCAAGCACGGCATCTATCGCCAGCTCATCAGCAAGCGCTTCACGCCGCGCTACTTGAAGCAGATCGACGGGCCGATCGAGCGGATCGGCAAGGACATCGTCGACCAGCTGCTCGAGAAGAGCGGATCCGGGCGCTGGGGCGAGTGCGACTTCGTGCGCGAGGTCTCAGCGCCGCTCCCGATCGCAGTGATCGCGTGGCTGCTCGGCGTGCCCGAGTCCGACTGGAACCTGCTCTTCGATTGGACCAACCGCACGATCGGCGCCGGCGATCCCGAGTACCAGGTGCCCGGCAAGACGCCGCAAGAGACCGCCATGCAGGCGATGACGGAGCTCTTCCTCTACTTCCAGAAGCTCGTCGACGAGAAGCGCAAGAAGCCGGCCGACGACCTGATCACGCTGTTCGCGCACCTCGAGGTCGACGGCGAGCCGATTCCGCCGATCGACGTGCTGACCTTCTGCCTGATCATCGTGATCGCCGGCAACGAGACCACGCGCAACGGCACGACCGGCGGCATGCTCGCGTTCATCGAGCACCCCGACCAGCTCCGCAGCTTCCAGCGCAACCCGCGGCTGATCGACACGGCCGTCGAGGAGGTGGTGCGCTGGACCAGCCCGATCATCCACTTCGCGCGCACCGCCACGGAGGACTTCCCGCTGCGGGACAAGGTGATCAAGGCGGGCCAGGCGGTGGCGCTCTTCTATCCGAGCGCGAATCGCGACGAGGAGATCTTCGAGGATCCCTTCGCGTTCCGCATCGACCGCAACCCGAACCATCACCTCGGCTTCGGCGTCGGCGAGCACTTCTGCCTGGGCTCGCACGTCGCGCGCCTCGAGCTGGCGATCGCGTACAAGCACCTGCTGCCGCGCATCGAGGAGATCGAGGTGGCGGGGCCGATCGAGCGCCTGCATTCGGGTCTGGTCGGCGGCGTGAAGCGCCTGCCGATCCGCTACAAGCTCAAGCCGGCCTGAGGGCGTAGCGCGGCTCGTAGCGGGCGGCGCGCTCGACCGCGGCGCCGAGCACCGCGGGCTCGATCGGGCGGAGCTCGAAGCGGGCGGCGAGCTCCGCCCGCAGCGCATCGGCGACGTCCTCGCACGACACCGTGCCGATCTCGTCCTCGACGCTGCCGGCGCTCGCGGGGTCCCAGTCGAGGCCGAGCGCGGTGTAGACCGGCTCGAGCGCGGCGCGTACGCGCGCGCTGTCGCGCACCACGAGGACGCCGCCCACGTGCGCGGCGCCTCGCACGACGCGCTGGCCGATGCCCGCGAGCTTGCGGAGGCCGCGCGCGTTCACGCTGTGCGGACCCGGGCAGTACTCGCCCGGCACGGCGCCGACGCGCGCATCGACGCCGAGACGGCGGAGCGCCGCCGCCAGGAGCGCCGCGGCCGCGTCGAAGCGCTCGCGGATCCCGGCGCGCGACTCCGCGGCCGGCGTGGCCCAGGCGAACGCCAGCGTCTGGCGGTGGAACGCGGCGGCGCGCCCGCCCGCCAGCCGCAGCGCCGGCTCGAAGCCGGCCGCGCGCGCCGCCGCCACCGCGATCGCGAAGCCGGGGGCCGCGGCGTCGAGCGAGGAGAAGGCCAGCACGTCGTCGGGGCGGTACAGGCGCAGTGTCGCCGGCGTGGCGCCCTCGGCTACGAGATCGAGCAGCGCGCGCGAGAGCGCCACGTCCAGCGCCGCGCGGCCGGGCAGCGCACGGGTCGCAATCGCGAGGGGCTCACCCATCGTCGCCTCCGGGGCAAGACGCCCGCCCGGAGTATCCCTCAAGCGCCCGCGAAGCGGGCGCGCGCAGCGAGCCGCAGGCAAGCGAAGTCAATCAGGACGTGCTGCGGCTCAGCACCCCAATCGGCCGGAAGCCGGCTTTGCGCAGCGAGCGAAGTCAACAGCTAGCATCCCAGGTCGCCATGGAGAGGATCCCCGAGCCGGAGCTGATGGACGACGAGGCGCAGGCGCGCGCCTACGCCGACGCGGACTGGAGCGAGCCGCACGATCGCTTCGTGTCGCTCCTGCGCGCGAGGCTTCCTGACCTCGACCAGAGCGGCTGCGCGCTCGACCTCGGCTGCGGCGCCGCCGACATCACGATCCGCCTGGCGCAGGCGCTGCCCGGCTGGACGATCGACGGCATCGACGGCTCCGCGCCGATGCTGCGGTTCGGCCGCGTCGCCGTGGCGCGCGCCCGGCTCGCGGAGCGCATCACGCTGCGGCTCGGCCAGATCCCCCGCACCGATGCGCCGCGCGTCTGCTACGACCTCGTGCTCTCGAACAGCCTCCTGCACCACCTGTCCGAGCCGCTCGTCCTGTGGGAGGCGGTCCAGGACTTCGCGCGCGACGGTGGGGACGTGTTCGTGATGGATCTCCTGCGGCCGTCGAGCCGCGAGGAGGCGCAGCGGCTCACCGACCGCTACGCGGCCGGCGAGCCGGAGATCCTGCGACGCGACTTCTTCCGGTCGCTCCTGGCCTCGTACACGCCCGACGAGGTGCGCGAGCAGCTCGAGATCGCCGAGCTGGTCGATCTCGAGGTCGCCGTCGCGAGCGACCGGCACTGGATCGCCTGGGGCTCGGTGATCCGGCGCTGAGGCGGGCGAGCATGTCGGATCCATGTCCAGCTCTCTCCGAGACGAGCGCGAGATCCAGCGCTGGGACGACGTGGCGGACGTGCTCGTCGTGGGTCTCGGGGCCGCGGGCGCTGCGGCCGCCCTCGAGGCCGCGCGGACGGGCGCCGACACGCTGGTGATCGAGCGCGCCGGCGGAGGCGGTGGCACCTCGGCGATGTCGGGCGGCGTGCTCTACCTGGGCGGCGGCACCGCGCTTCAGCGGGCGTGCGGCTTCGACGACTCGGCCGAGGCGATGTTCGGCTACCTGATGGCGTCGTGCGGCGAGGGGCCCGACGAGGCGAAGCTCGGCGTCTACTGCGAGGGCTCGGTCGACCACTACGAGTGGCTGGTGGCGCAGGGCGTCCCGTTCAAGCCGGTCTTCCACCACGGCGTGTCGGGCGAGCCGCCCAACGACGACGGCCTGGTCTGGTCGGGCTCCGAGCGCGCGCACCCGTTCCGTGACATCGCGGCGCCCGCGCCGCGCGGCCACGTGCCGGCGATGGAGGCGCAGGCCGGGCCGCTGCTCATGCGCCGACTCGTCGCGGCCGTCGAGGGGAGCGCCGTCCGCGTGGCCCCGAACCATCGATGCGTCGCGCTGGTGCGCGCGCCGGACGGGGCCGTGGTCGGCGCCGTCGCGGAGCACTTCGGCGCCGCGCGCGCGCTGCGCGCACGCCGCGGCGTCGTCCTCACCACGGGCGGCTTCATCCGCGACGACGCGATGCTCGCGGCGCACGCGCCGCACCTGCGGCGCTGCAAGTTCCGCGTCGGCGCCGAGGGCGACGACGGCAGCGGGATCCGCCTCGGCATCGCGGCGGGCGCGGCGACGATCCACATGGACGCGGCCTCGATCTCGCTGCCGGCGACGCAGCCGTGGGGGCTCAAGCGCGGAATCCTGGTCGACGGCGCAGGGCAGCGCTTCATCAACGAGGACGCCTACTACGGGCGGCTCGGCGAGCATGCGCTGCTCCACCGCGGCGGGCGCGCCTGGCTCGTGGTCGACGACGCGGTGTTCGAGAAGCCCGACTATCCGCGCCGCGTGGCGGCGGTCGGCGAGTCGCCGGCGGAGCTCGAGCGCGACCTCGGGCTCCCGCCCGGGAGCCTGGAGAGCACGCTCGCGCTCTACAACCGCGCGGCCACCCGCGGCGAGGATCCGGCGTTCCACAAGGCGCGCGAGTACGTGACGCCGCTCGAGCGGCCGCCCTTCGGCGCGTTCGACTGCACCAGCGAGGGCTCGCTGTACGCGGCCTTCACGCTCGGCGGTCTACACACCGACGTGGAGGGCCGGGTGCTCGACCCTGCCGGCGCCGCGATCCCCGGCCTCTTCGCCGCCGGCCGCTCGACCTCGGGTCTCTCGGTGGGGGGCTACTCGAGCGGCCTCTCGCTCGGCGACGGCACCTTCTTCGGCCGCCGCGCGGGCCGCACGGCAGCCCGGACCTAGACCGTCCGCCCCTTCCGAGGCAAGGGGATCGCCTGGAGTATCCCCGCAAGCCGCCGAAGGCGGCGCGCAGCGAGGCGAAGCCGAGCGAAGATCATCAGCCAGGGCGCGCGCAGCGAGGCGAAGCCGAGCGAAGTCAACAGTTGGCGGGCCGAGGCCAGGTCGGCTAGAAAGGGCGACCGAGGAAGTGCAATGTCCCGCCGCTGCCTACCCGTGATTGCGATCGTCCTTGCAGTCCTCGTCCTCGAGGTCGAGCCCGCACATGCGATCGGGACGAGCCTCGGCAGCGGGGGCTCGAGCATCGGCGGCTCTGCCCTCGGGGGCTCGAGCCTGCGCGAGCGAGACAACAGCTCCTCCGACGACAGCGGTGGGCGCCGGCACCGCCGCACGCGCCACCGCCGCACGCGCCACCGCCGCGGCCATCGCATCTCCAACGAATCGGGCACGAGCGGCTCCAGCGGCTCGAGCTTCGGCAGCGGGCTCGGCAACAGCAGCGGCAGCGGCCGCTCGACCTTCGGCAGCTCGGGCTTCGGCAGCTCGAGCAACGGCGGCAGCTTCGACTCCCAGTCCGGGATGGGTCGCTAAGCGCCTCGATGCGCCGGCTCGGGCTCGCGTGCGCCGGCCTCGCTCTCGCGCTCGCCTGCGCCTCCACGCATCTCACCTCCACGTGGCGCGATCCGGGCATCGGACCGATCCAGTTCCGCAAGGTCGCCGGCCTCGCGCTGAGCTCCGACTCGACGCTTCGGCGTGTCGCCGAGGACGCCTTCGTGAAGAGCGTCGGGCCGCAGTACGCGGTGGCTGCGTACAGCCTGATCCCCGACGACGAGATCCGCGACAAGGACAAGGTGAAGGCGCGCCTGCAGGCGGCGGGCGTCGACGGCGCCGTGCTGTTCCGGCTGGTCGACGTCGACGAGCGCAAGACCTGGGTCCCGCCGACGACCTACGGCGGCTTCGCGGGCTACTACGGCTGGGCGGCGCCGATGGTGTACCAGCCCGGCTACCTCGCCACCGACCGCGTGGTGCAGGTCGAGACGACACTCTACTCGGTCGCACAGGCCCGACTGATCTGGGCCGCACGCAGCGAGACGCTGAATCCGAAGTCTGCGCAGGAGACGATCGACGGCGTCGTCCAGGCGGCCGTCACCGCCATGCGCAAGGAGAAGCTGATCCCGTAGGCGCGCCGCCGCGGCCCGGAGGCCCCTGCCCGTGCCCTATCGCGTGATCCAATGGGCGACGGGCAACGTCGGCCGCGCCGCGGTGACCGGCGTCGTCGCGCATCCCGAGCTCGAGCTGGTCGGCTGCTGGGTCCACAGCCCCGACAAGGTCGGCCGCGACGTCGGCGAGCTCTGCGGTCTCGGTTCGCTCGGCGTGCGCGCGACCGGCGACGTCGCCGCGCTGCTCGCGCTCGAGGCGGACGCCGTCTACTACAGCCCGCTCCTCGCGCGACCCGCCGAGGTGATCCGGCTGCTCGAGTCGGGCAAGAACGTGGTGACCCCGCTCAACTGGTTCTTCCCTGACCGCGCGAGTGCCGCGATCGCCGAGCTCGAGGCCGCCTGCCGCCGCGGTGGGGCGACGCTGCACGGGACCGGGATCCATCCGGGCGGCATCACCGAGCGCTTCCCGCTGATGATCTCGGCGCTGTGCCGCGACGTGCGGCACGTGCGCGCCGAGGAGTTCTCCGACATCCGCAGCTACGCAGCCGTGGCGGTGGTCCGCGACGTCATGCTCTTCGGCAAGCGTCCGGAGGAGGCGGCGCGCAGCCCGATGCTGAAGCTGCTCGGCCACGGCTTCCAGCAGTCGATCCACATGCTCGCCGCGGGCCTCGGCTTCGTGCTCGACCCGGAGCTGCGGACGGTCCACGAGATGGCCGTGGCCACCGCGCCGATCGACACGCCCGTGGGTCGCCTCGAAGCGGGCACGGTGGCGGCGCAGCGCTTCACCTGGCAGGGGACGGTGCGCGGCGAGCCGGTCGCCACGGTGCGCGTGAACTGGCTGATGGGCGAGCAGCATCTCGATCCGCCCTGGAGCTTCGGGCCCGGGCGCGAGCGCTTCGAGATCGAGATCACCGGAGACCCGCCCGCGCGGGTGGTGTTCCACGGCCTGCACCCGACCGACGTCCGCGCCGGGCAGCAGAACAACCCGGGTATCGCCGCGACGGCGATGCACGGGGTCAACGCGATCCCGGCCGTGTGCAGAGCCAAGCCCGGAATCGCGACCTATCTCGACCTGCCGCTGGTGTCGGGCCGCGCCGCCACTCCCCTCGCCCGGCGCGGCTGACGGAATCTCCCGTCGGCAGGCCCCGCATACACCGGGCGGTCTAGGTTGAACCCGGGAGAGCGGTGCTGGTTCCGGCCCGACCCCGGCCTGGCGGAAACTCTGGGGCCGAATCGCCCCCGAGCCGGGGCGCCCGAATCTCCCGGGCCCACCCCCCGTCCACCTCGGGCCGGAATGCCCGGCTCGAAATGCGGAGGAACCCGCTTCGCTCCTCGCGGCAAAGTGATAGAGTTCGCGCGCGAGCGAACGCCACCCGGTGCGCCTTGTCGGCCTCCGGCTGCGGAACCAAGCTCGGTCGCCGCTTCCGATCGTGGGGATCGGATCGGCGTCGAGGAGCCGCCACGAGAGCTGCCGTCGGGTAGAGCTTGGCGGTCGCCCCTCATCGATCGAATCCCAAGAAGGAGGAAGGTCTCTCGTATGTCGAAGCGATCCTTGGCTGCGATCGTGCTCGGAGCCTTCGTTGCGCTCGCCGGCGCGCCCGTGTGGGCGCAGGGCGGGGCGACCACGGAGAAGCCGGCGGCGACTACGCCGGCGCCGAAGCACAAGGCGACCCATCACAAGGCCGCCCCGAAGAAGCACGCAGCGACCACGACCACGCACAAGAAGAGCACGACCCACAAGAAGACGACGGCTCCGAAGACGACCACCACGCCGCCCAGCGGCCAGTAGTCGCAACGGTCCGGAGGGCGGCCCTCCTCGCGCTCCCGCGCAGGAGGGCCGCCGTTTTCCGCCGATCGAGTAGCATGGGGTCCGCAAGGAGGGCCCCATGTCACGCCTCGCGCCGTCCTTCCTCTCCGCCCTGCTGCTCGGGACTCTTGCGTGCTCACGCTCGCTCGTGCCTCCCGATCCGCCGCACACTGCGGACCCGACGTCGCTGCGCCAGCCGCCTGCGGGCTCGGTGGTCGGCTTCGTCGGCCGCTACGGAAGCCACGCCTGGCTCGGCGTCCCCTACGCGAAGCCGCCCGCGGGCGAGCGGCGCTGGCGCGCGCCCGAGCCGCTCGAGCCCTGGAGCGGGACGCGCGAGGCGCTGCACTTCGGTCCCCATTGCCCGCAGCTCGCCAGCCACTTCGGCGGCGTGAGCGACGTCGCGCCCGGGACGCCCACCGGCGACGAGGACTGCCTGTACCTCAACGTCTACGCGCCGCGCCTCGCGCCGACGGCGGTGCCGACGGGCGGCGCGCGGCTCCCGGTGATGGTGTGGATCCACGGCGGCGGCAACACCGTCGGCCTCGGTGACTTCTACGACGGCGGGAACCTGGCGGCCTCGCAGGACGTCGTGGTGGTGACGCTCAACTACCGGCTCGGACCCTTCGGCTGGTTCCGTCACGCATCGCTGAACGGGCCGGACGCCAGCCCCGCGGACCGCTCGGGCAACTACGGAACGCTCGACCTGGTGCGCGCGCTCGAGTGGGTACGAGACAACATCGCGGCCTTCGGCGGCGACCCGGGCGACGTCACCATCTTCGGCGAGTCGGCGGGCGGTCACAACGTCTACAGCCTGCTGCTGTCACCGTACGCGAGCGGCCTGTTCCAGCGCGCCATCGTCGAGAGCGGCGGTACCTGGATGACGCCGACGGCGCAGGCCGAGAACCTGACCGACGACCCGGTGCCCGGCCACCGGCGCTCCTCGGGCGAGGCGATCCTCGCGCTGCTCGTGAAGGACGGCAGCGCGCGCGACCGTGCCGACGCGAAGGCGAAGCTGGCCGCGATGTCGCCCGACGCCGTGGCGCGCTACCTGCGCGGCAAGACGGCCTTCGAGCTGTTCTCGGTGTATGCGACCGACCGGGAGGAGCAGCTGATCCAGATGCCGCTCGTCTTCGCGGACGGCGCCGTGCTGCCGTCCGACGATCCGCTCGCGCACTTCGCGCGATCCGACGGCTGGAATCGCGTGCCGGTGATCATCGGCACCAACCGCGACGAGAACAAGCTCTTCCTCTCGGTGAACCCGCTCTACGTGAAGCGCTGGTTCGGGATCGTCCCGCGCGTCAAGGACCCGGACCTCTATCTGGCGACCGCCGACGCGATGAGCACGATGTGGAAGGCGACCGGCGCGGACGGACCGGCGGCCGCGATGCGCAAGTCGAGCCCGGACGTGTACGTGTACCGCTTCGACTGGGACGAGGAGCCGACCCTGCTCGGCTTCGACGCCGCGAAGTTCGTCGGCGCGGGACACGGCCTCGAGATCCCCTTCGTGTTCGGCCACTGGGAGCTCGGTCCCGAGGGCGACGTGCTGTTCGGCGCGGCGAGCCGGGAGGGCCGCGAGGCGCTGTCCGCGCAGATGCGCTCGTACTGGACGCAGTTCGCTCGCACCGGCTCGCCGGGGCGCGGGCGCGCCGGCGACCTGACGGAGTGGACGGCGTGGGACCCCGCTCCGGGCGGGCACAAGTACGCAGTCCTCGACACGCCGGCGGGCGGCGGGGTGCGCATGGGCTCCGAGCCGATCGACGCGGCGCAGGTGATCGCCGCGATCGACGCCGACCCGCGGATTCGATCGCCGCGCGATCACTGCTGGGTGCTGCACGAGGCGCTGCGCTTCGACGAGGACGCGTACGCGAAGGCGGGCGGTGCGCGCTGCGCCGGCTATCCGTTCGACGCCTTCCCCTGGCCGAGGAGCTGATGCGATGCGGGAGCGCTCCGACGCACTCGTGATCTTCGGGGCCACCGGCGACCTCGCGTTCAAGAAGATCTACCCGTCGCTCTACGCCATGGCCCGCCGCGGCACGCTCGACGTGCCCGTGGTCGGCGTCGGCCGCGAGTCGCTCAACGTCGACTGGCTGGTCGACCGCGCGCGCAAGAGCATCGAGGCGAGCGGCGCCCGCGTCGACGAGGCGGCCTTCGCGAAGCTGGCCCGCAGCTTCCGCTACGCGGGCGGCGACTACGGAGCGCGCCCGCTCTTCGAGACGCTGCGCAAGGTGCTCGGAGACGCCCATCGTCCGCTCTTCTACCTCGCCATCCCGCCGAGCGCGTTTCCGAGCACGATCCAGGGGCTCGCCGCCTCGCGCTGCGCGACGTCGGACCCCGACGGCGCGCGGATCGTGGTCGAGAAGCCGTTCGGGCGCGACCTCGCCTCGGCGCGCGCGCTGAACCATACGCTGCACGAGGTCTTCGACGAGCGGTCGATCTTCCGCGTCGACCACTTCCTCGGCAAGGAGCCGGTGCTGAACCTGCTCTACTTCCGCTTCGCCAACTCGTTCTTGGAGCCGATCTGGAACCGACACCACGTCGCTCACGTGCAGGTCACCATGGCGGAGAGCTTCGGCGTCCAGGGGCGCGGGAAGTTCTACGAGGAGGTGGGCGCGATCCGCGACGTGGTCCAGAACCACCTGCTCCAGGTGGTGGCCCTGCTGGCGATGGAGCCGCCGACCAGCGGGATCGCCGATGCGGTGCGCGACGAGAAGGTGAAGGTGTTCAAGGCGATCCATCCGCTCTCCCCGGATCACCTGGTGCGCGGCCAGCTCCTCGGCTACCGGAACGAGGCGGGCGTCGCGCCGGAGTCGAACGTCGAGACCTACGCGGCGCTCGAGCTCGAGATCGACTCGTGGCGCTGGGCCGGCGTGCCCTTCCTGATCCGCACCGGAAAGAGCCTGCCGGTCACGGCGACCGAGGTGCGCGTCACGCTGCAGCGCCCGCCGCAGCACGTCTTCGCAGGGATCGAGCTGGAGCGGGGTGCGCCGAACTACTTCCGCTTCCGGCTCGGCGGCGAGGGTGAGATCGCGCTCGGCGCGCGCACTCGCGAGCCCGGCGACGATTCGCCCGATGGGATCGCGGGCGAGGCGGTCGAGCTGTTCGTGTGCTCGAACCGCGGCGAGGGCCAGGAGCCGTACGAGAGGCTGCTGGGCGACGCCATGCTCGGCGATCCCACCCTGTTCGCGCGCCAGGACGAGGTCGAGGAGGCGTGGCGCATCGTCGATCCGCTGCTCGGCCAGCCGACGCCCGTGCATCCGTACGAGCCGGGGAGCTGGGGACCGCGCCAGGCCGACGCGCTCGCTGCGCCCTCGGGCGGCTGGGTGGCGCCCGGTCCCGCGCGGGTGTGCATCTGAAGCTCGAGGTGCTGGACGACGCCGATGCCGTCGCGCGGCGCGGCGCAGCGCAGGTGGCCGAGTGCGCGCGCGAGGCCGTGCGCGCGCGCGGGCGGTTCCTCTTCGCCGTGAGCGGCGGGCACACGCCGTGGGCGATGCTCGCGATGCTCGCCGCCGAGGACGTGCCGTGGGAGCACCTCGAGCTGTTCCAGATCGACGAGCGCGTGGCGCCCGCGGGCGACCCGGACCGCAACTGGACGCAGCTCGCGAAGAGCCTTCTCGGGCGCGTCTCGCTCGCGCCGGAGCGCCTGCACCCGATGCCGGTCGAGGACGCAGACCTCGAGGCTGCGGCGTCGCGCTACGCGGCGGCGCTGGCGCGTGCCGGCGGTGCGCCTCCGGTCCTCGATCTCGCGCATCTGGGACTCGGACCGGACGGCCACACCGCGTCGCTCGTACCGGGCGATCCCGTGCTCGACGTGCAGGGCGCCGACGTCGCGCTCGCGGGGCCCTACCAGGGGCGCCGGCGCATGACCCTCACCTTCCCGGCGCTCGACCGCGCGCGCTCCGTGCTCTGGCTGGTGACGGGTGCGGACAAGCGCGAGATGCTCCCGCGTCTGCTGCACGGCGACCGGTCGATCCCGGCCGGACGCGTGCGACAGGACGCCGCGCTCCTGCTGGCGGATCGGGCGGCCGCAGGACCGGCGTGAGGGCGGTGCACCTGCGCGCGCACGCGGGCCCCGAGCTGTTCGTCGAGGAGGCTCCGGCACCGCGTCCGGGGCGCGGTGAGGTGCTGGTCGATGTACACGCCGCCGGCGTCACGCCGAGCGAGCTCGCCTGGCAGCCGACCCGGACCGCCCGCGAGGGCACGCCACGCGCGCTGCCGCTGATCCCCGGCCACGAGTTCTCGGGCGTGGTGGTCGAGGCCGGCGCCGGCGCGGACCTCGCCGCGGGCGACGCGGTCTACGGCGTGAACGATTGGTATCGCGACGGCGCGCAGGCGGAGCTCTGCGTCGCGCGCGCCGCCGATCTGGCCCCGAAGCCCGCGACTCTCGATCACGCGACCGCGTCCGTGGTGCCGATCTCGGCGCTCACCGCCTGGCAGGGGCTCTTCGTGCGCGGCCTGCTCGGCGCCGGACAGCTCGCGCTCATCCACGGCGGCGCAGGCGCGGTCGGGGGCTTCGCGGTGCAGCTCGCGCGCTGGCGCGGCGCGCGGGTCGCCGCGACTGTCTCGGCCGCCGACCTGGACTTCGTTCGCGCGCTCGGCGCGACCCTCGCGATCGATCACCGCGTGGCGCGCTTCGAGGACGAGGTGCGCAGCGTGGACGTGGTCCTCGACACGGTGGGCGGCGACGCGCTGGCCCGCTCGCGCGCGGTGCTCGCGCCGGGAGGGAGGCTCGTCACGGTCGCCGCGTCGAGCGAGCGCGCGAGCGATGCGCGCGAGGCCTTCTTCATCGTCGAGCCGAGCCGGGCGCAGCTCGTGGATATCGGCAAGCTGATCGACGCCGGCTCGCTGCGCCCGCAGCTCGCGGGCGTGCATCCGCTCGAGGAAGCGGTCCCCGCCTGGCAGCGCGCGCGGCGCGGCGGCCTCCGCGGCAAGCTCGCCCTGCGCATGCACGAGTGAGCGCAGCCGCCGGTTGACGGGAGCCGCCGCGCGAGTGCATGCTCGGGGCGTGCGCGAGCACCGCTACACGCTGGACCTGCCCCATTCGGTCGATCGCCTCTGGGCGCTGATGCAGGACTACCCGCGCTGGACGGAGTACGCGCCGATGGTGGTTCGCGTCGAGGTGCTGCATCCCGGCGACGCGCGCGGCAACGGCCTCCTCCGGCGCGTGATCTACAAGATGCCGTTCGGCCGCGTCGGCAGCGCGCTCGAGCTGGTGACCGACGTCGTGAGCCCGAGCGAAGCGAGGGCGACGAACGGGCTCGCGGGCGAGCCGCAGGCGAGCGAAGCGAGGGCGACGAACGGCGCGGACCGCGAGCGGTGGTGCGGCTACACCTATACGATGATCAGCCGCGCGACGGGGAACGACCAGACCGGCCGCGTGCGCCTCGAGCCGGTCGGCCCGCGGCAGACGCGCCTCCACTTCGAGGAGCGCTACCACGTCGTCTCCGCGCCCTGGCGCTGGTTCGAGGGGCCGATCTACCGCTTCATCAACCGCCAGAACGAGGCCTCGATGCGCAGCCTCTCCACCTGGCTGTCCGGCCACCCGGAGTACCGGCCCGAGCTCTCCTGAGATGGAGCTCGCCGACGTCGACCTCGTCGACCTCGACCGCTTCGCCGCGGGCTTCCCGCACGAGACCTTCGACTTCCTCCGCCGACACGCTCCGGTGTGGTGGCATCCGCCGAGCCCGAAGGCGCCGGGTGGCGAGGGCTTCTGGGTCGTCTCGCGCCACGCGGACGTGCTCGCGGTGCTGCGCGACCCGGCGACCTTCTCCTCCGAGGGCGGCGGCAGCCGCAGTGGCGGCGGCACCACGCTCGACGACCTGCCGCGCGGCATCGGGCCGGGCGCGATGCTCAACATGATGGATCCGCCGCGTCACGACGCGATCCGCCTCCTCGTCAACAAGGGGATGAAGCCGAGCACGATCGCGAAGCTCGAGGACGGGCTGCGCGCGCGCACGCGCGCCATCCTGGACGACGTCGTGCCGCGCGGCAACTGCGACTTCCTGCGCGAGGTCGCGGCCGAGCTGCCGCTCCAGGTGACCGCGGGCCTGTTCGGCGTTCCCCAGGACGACCGCCACAAGATCTTCGAGTGGACCACGGCTTTCGTCGACTACGCGGATCGCGACCTCGGGCAGTCGAGCGCGCGGCTCGCCCGGGCCGCCGCCGAGCTCGCGGCCTACGGCGGCGAGCTGATCGCCGCCAAGCGCGAGCGGCCGGGCGACGACATGCTCTCGATCGCGATCCACGCCGAGATGCCCGAGGCGCCCGGGCGGCCCCGCCGCCTCGAGGACCGCGAGCTGCTGGCGTTCCTGTCGCTGCTGCTCGTGGCCGGCGCCGAGACCACGCGCAATGCGATCGCGGGCGGTCTCCTCGCGCTGATCGAGCGGCCCGAGTCGATGGCCGCCCTGCGCGCGGAGCGCGCGCTGCTCGGGACCTCCGTCGAGGAGATCCTGCGCTGGACCGCGCCGACCGCCTACAACCGCCGCACCGCCACGCGCGACGTCGAGCTCGGCGGGCAGAAGCTGCGCGCGGGAGACAAGGTCACGCACTGGTACCCGTCGGCGAACCGCGACGAGGCGGTGTTCGCCGACCCCGCGCGCTTCGACGTCCGCCGCGATCCCAACCCGCACCTCTCGTTCGGCCACGGCGTGCACCACTGCCTGGGGGCGAGCCTCGCGCGGAGCGAGATCCGCATCGCGCTCGAGGAGCTCTTCGCTCGCGTCGACTCGATCGAGCTCGACGGCCCGGTCGAGTGGGCGCGGAGCAACAAGCACACGGGCATCCGCAGGATGCCGGTTCGCTGGCGCGCGTGCTCGTGAGCGGACGTTCACCCCATCGCGGGCTATCGTCGCGTCCATGGCCGCCTTCATCGCGATGAACCACTTCCAGGTCGATCCGGCGCGCGGCGCGGAGTTCGAGGCGCTTTGGAAGCAGCGCGAGACCTACCTCGCGGAGGTGCCCGGCTTCGTGCGCTTCGCCCTGATGCGGGGGGACGAGCCCGGCCACTACGCCTCGCACACGACGTGGCAGAGCCGCGCCGCCTTCGAGGCGTGGACGCGCTCCGACGCCTTCAAGAAGGCGCACGCGCAGGCGCGCATGCCGTCCGGGCTGCTGGTGGGGCACCCGAAGCTCGCCACCTGGGAGGCGGTGCTCGAGGCCTAGATCGCGCGCTCGCGCCCGGCCCAGTACGGCTCGCGCAGCCGCCGCTTGTAGAGCTTCCCGTTCGGATCGCGCGGCAGCGCGTCGCTGAAGTCGATCGAGCGCGGGCACTTGTAGCGCGCCAGATGCGCTGCGCAGTGCGCCAGCAGCGCTCGCTCGAGCTCGG
Organism: Myxococcota bacterium; assembly: GCA_035506135.1. GTDB lineage: Bacteria > Myxococcota_A > UBA9160 > UBA9160 > PR03 > DATJPY01. The sequence goes on from DATJPY010000048.1 coordinate 56,361, forward strand.
GCCCGGCGCGCACGCCGGGAGCAGGCTCGATCACCGCCTTCACCGCCTCGCCCCAGTCGTCGTCGGGGATGCCGAAGACCGCGGCGTCGCCGACCGACGGGTGCGCCAGCAGCGCCGCCTCCACCTCGGCCGGATAGATGTTGACGCCGCCCGAGATGATCATGTCGATCTTGCGATCGCACAGGAAGAGGTAGCCCTCCGGATCGAGCCATCCGACGTCGCCGACGGTGAAGAAGTCGCCGACCCGGTTCTCGTCCGTCTTGCGCTCGTCGCCCTTGTAGCGGAAGTCCTGGATCAGCTTCAGGTACACCGTTCCGGTGCGGCCCGGGGGACAGTCGCGGCCCTGATCGTCGAGGATGCGGATCGCGGCGCCTTCCCAGGGCCGGCCGACGGTGCCCGGGCGCTCGAGCCACTCCCGCGGCGTCGCGAGCGTGCCGCCGCCCTCGGTCGCGCCGTAGTACTCGTACAGCACGGGTCCCAGCCACTCCATCGCGCGGCGCTTGAGCTCCACCGGGCACGGCGCCGCGGCGTGCAGCACGTGGCGCAGCGACGTGACGTCGTAGCGCGCGCGCGTCTCGGGCGGGAGCAGCAGCAGGCGGTGGATCTGGGTCGGAACCACGTGCGTGATGGTGACGCGGTGCCGCTCGATCAGCGCGAGGGCGCGCTCGGCGTCCCACGAGCCCATCAGCACGACCGGGTGCTCGAACTGCAGCGAGAACCAGCTGAAGGCGAGCGGCGCCGTGTGGTACATCGGCGACGTGGTGAGGTGCACGTGGCCCGCGCGCGGCTCGATGCCGAAGCGGCCGAGGTGGCTCGCGAGCATCGGCGCCATCACGTCGGGATCGATGGGATGGAGCTGGCGCGCGACGCCGCGCGGCCGCCCCGTGGTGCCCGACGTGTACTGCAGGAACTGACCGGCGGTGCGCTCGGTCGGCCGCCCGTCGGGCTGTCCGTCGAGGAGCTCCTGCCACGGGACGAAGCCCGGTACCGCGCCCACCGACACGCGAAGCGGAACGCGTGCCTCCTCGGCGGCGGCGGCGGCCGTCTCCGCGTAGCCGGCATCGGCGCAGAACGCCCGCGCACCCGAGTCGGCGAGGATGTAGGCGATCTCGCCGGCCGTCAGGTTGGTGTTGATCGGGGTGAACTGCAGGCCCGCCTGCATCGCGGCGGCGAGCAGCTCCACGATCGGCACCCCGTTCGGCAGTAGCGCCGCGACCGCGTCGCCGGTCGCGACGCCGCGCGCGCGCAGCGCGTGCACCAGGCGGTTGCAGTCCGCGAGGAGCTCGCCGGCGCGCAGCGCGCGTCCAGCGGGATCGATCAGCGCGACGCGGTCGGGCTCGGCCTCGGCGGCGCGCCAGAAGCCCGGGATTGCCACCGCATCGCCCCTCAGCGGCCGCGCCGGGGCTTCTCGCCCAGCGGGATCCCGTAGAGGCGCGACCAGTTGTCGGCGACGACCTTCCGCATCGCCCCCTCCGAGAGCGGGAGCTTCTGGAAGTTCTCCATGGCGTGCGGATACATCGAGTCGCCGTGGGGGAAGTCGGTCGAGAACACCAGGTTGTCGTCGCCGAACCAGTCGACGTAGTGCCGCACCGTCTCCTCGTCGGCGTCGACCGACACGAAGCAGTTTCGGCGGAAGTACTCGGAGGGCTTGTGCGAGAGGTCGCGCGCCTCGTACCAGCCGACCCACTCGTAGTGCTCGTCGAGCCGGTGCAGCAGCCACGGCGCCCAGGAGCAGTTGCCCTCGAGCAGCGCCACCCGCAGCCGGGGGAAGCGCTCGAGGACGCCGCCGCCGCACAGCGACACGCATGCGGTCATCACGCCGAGCGGCTGGTTGAACGTGTGCCACATCATGAGCCGATCGGCGAAGATGTCGAGCGAGAAGTCCGGGCGGAGGTACGTGCGGCCGCCGCCGTGGAACGCCACCGGGATCCCGAGCCGCTCGCACTCCGCCCAGAGCGGGTCGTAGGCCGGGTGGTGCCAGGGACGGCGGTTGACCGCACCCGGCGCCAGGAAGATCGCCTTGAAGCCGTACTCGGTGACACATCGACGCGTCTCCTCGACGGCCGATGCCACGTCGTGCGGCGCCACCATCGCAGCGCCGAACAGCCGCGTGGGAGCGGCGGCCACGAAGTCGTGCAGCCAGTCGTTGTAGGCGCGCGCGATGGCGGCCGCGAACGCGGGCTCGAGCCCGTCGGGCCCCATCTGCTCGACCGAGTCGAGGCCCAGCACGAAGAGACCGCGCGAGGGGAAGAGCACCGCGAGGTCGACGCCCTCGCGGTCCATCGCCTCGAGCTGCGCCACCGCGTCCCAGCCGCGCGCCTCGGCACTCGCGTAGGCGTCCTCCTGGTCGGGGCGCCAGCCGATCCCGGCGCCGCGCGCCTCGCGCACGGCGCGCACCGGTCCGAGCCGCAGCATCACGTGCGACTTCACCTTGACGCGCAGGTCGCGGCGCAGCTCGGTCATGCCGACCGGGGCGGCGTGGCGGTACTCCGGTGCGATGTAGCGCTGCCACAGGTCGGGCGGCTCGAGCACGTGCATGTCGCTGTCGGCGACGACGCCATCTAGGATCGACATGGGCCTCCTCAATCCCGGCAGAGGATGTTGACGCAGCAAACGCTGCCGCCGCCCACCAGGTGGGCGAGCCCGACCCGCGCGCCGGGGACCTGGCGGCGGCCGGCCTCGCCGCGGAGCTGCAGCGCGAGCTCGTGGATCTGCGCGAGCCCGGTCGGACCGGCGGGATGGCCGCGCGCGATGAGGCCGCCGTCGGTATTCATGGGGATGCGGCCACCGAGCTCGCCGGCGCCCTCCTCCACCCACTTCTCCGCCTCCGTGCAGAAGCCGAGCAGCTCGTAGTACTCGAGCTCCTCGTTGGCGAAGGCGTCGTGGCAGAGCGCTACGTGTACGTCCTCGGGGCCGAGGCCGGCCTGCTCGTACGCCTCGAGCGCGGTGTCGCGCGTCATGCTCGAGGGGCCGACCACGGGGCCGACGAAGGTGTGCCCCCGCGTGTAGCGCTCGCTCTGCAGCGCCGAGGAGCGGGCCGCGACGATCGGGCGCCCGGGCTGGCGGCGACGCGCCAGGTCCTTGCGCGCGACGATCGCGCAGGCGGCGCCGTCCGAGACCGGGCACGCCATCATCGCGGTGAGCGGCTCCGAGACCATCGGCGAGGCCAGCACCTCTTCGACCGTGACGCGGTGGTCGGGCTGCCGGTGCGAGAACGGGTTCAGCGCGCCGTGGTTCCAGCTCTTGGCGGCGATGCGCGCGAAGTGCTCGGGCCGGGTGCCGCGCTCGTGCATGCGGCGCGTCGCCCAGAGCGCGAAGTAGCTGGCGGGCAGGATCACCGAGTCGATCTGGTCGCGTCCGACCCCGCGCGAGGGCGCGCGCCGGGGCGCGGCCTTCGGGTCGCGCGCCCCCGCGTCGGGCCTCGGCGCTCCCATCATCGCCGTCATCTTGTCGAAGCCGAGCGCCATTGCGACATCGCAGCGCCCCGCGCTCACGGCCGCCGCGGCCTCGCGGAAGGCGACGAGACCGGTGGCCGAGGCGTTCTCGACGTGTGTCACGGGAAGCCCCGTGAGCCCGAACTCCTTCATGATCTTCACGCCCGTCATGGGCGTGCCCGCCACGTAGCCGACGAAGGCCTCGCCGACGTCGCGGAACGACAGGCCGGCGTCGGCGAGCGCGGCGAGGCCCGCCTCGCGCGCGAGGTCGGCGAGCGGCTGCGCGCCGAGCGAGCCGAAGCGCACCATCCCGACGCCGAGCACGGCGACGTCGTGGAGCTTCACGCTGCGCCCGCGTCCGATGGACTTCGCTCGCCTTCGGCTCGCTGCGCGCGCTCCTCGGAGGCTTGCGGCTTGAACCGGAAGATCACGACCTCGGCGCCTTCCGCCGTCTCCCCGAGCACCTCGAGATCGAGCACCATCGGCATGCCGATCGAGAAGGCCTCGCGCGGGCCCGCCAGCACCGCCTGCACGCGCGGCCCTTCCGGCAGGTCGATCTGCCCGACGCCGTAGCCGCCGGCGTCGGCGCGCTTGGAGCCGAACAGCGGGAGGTGCGTCCAGGTCCAGGTATAGAGCGTGCCGCGCGGCCCGAGCTGCACGTCGTCGGTGCCGATGGCGAGACACTTCGCGCAGACGGCGCGCCGCGGGAAGAAGACCTCTCCGCAGCTTCGGCAGCGCGAGCCGAGCAGCCGCGGCGGCTCGGCCGGTGCCTCGGGAATGGTGAAGAAGCCGGGCTCGATCGGGACCCGCGGTCTCGGGGCGAGGGGGCTCACGCGGGCGTTCTACTGGCGAATTGACGGGGCGTCAAGTTGAGCGGGATGGGCGCAGCGCCGCGGGATCGCCGGCGCTCCGGCGAAGCAGGCCGAAGGCGATCGCGGCCGACGACGCCTCGAGCCCGAGCGCGAACGCCGTGTACGACGAGAACCCGCCGTCGATCGCGAGGCCGAGCACACGCGCCGAGGCGAGCCCTGCGGTCAGGGTCCCGACCGCGACGAGCGCCGGGCGCACCAGGCCGGCACGCAGGAGCGCGAGCCCGGCGAGCACGCCGAGGGCCGCCTCGAGGCCGCCGTACATGGCGCGGATCTCGGTGCTGCCGGTGGCAGTGTGATAGGCCACACCCGCGGCATCGGACAGCGACTCCGGGCGGAACAGGCAGTAGAGCCCGTAGGGCAGCCAGACCAGCACGGTGAACGCGAGGAAGATGCGGGTCGCCATGGTCACCTCGGCTCGGCGGGGCCTCCCGTCGCGGCGGCGAGCTTCGACTCGAGCCCGCGCTTGACCGAGGGCCACTCGGATTCGATCACGCTGAAGTAGACGCTATCGCGCAGGCGTCCGCCAGGGCACACCATGTGGCTGCGGAGCGTGCCCTCCTCGACCGCGCCGATCCGGAGCAGCGCCGCGCGCGAGCGCTCGTTCAGCGCGTCGGTCTTGAATTCGACGCGCGTGCAGCCGAGCTCCTCGAAGCAATGGCGGAGCTGCAGGTACTTCGCCTCGGTGTTGCACGCCGTGCGCTGCCAGGGCACGCCGAGCCAGGTGGCGCCGATCTCGAGCCGGCGGTTGGCGCGGTCGATGGCCAGGAAGCTCGTGGAGCCGACCACGTCGCCGGTCGCCGCGAGGATCGTGACGAAGGGCACGGCGGCGCCGGCGCGCTGCCCGGCGAGCGCCATCTCGACGTAGCGCGCCATCTCCTCGCGCGTCTCGACGGCGAACGGGAACCAGCGGAAGATGCCGTGCCCGACGCCGATCTCGACCAGGCGCTCGAGGTGCGCCTCGCGCATCGGCTCGAGCCGGACGAAGCGGCCCGAGAGCGTCACCGGTCGCGGATCGATGGCCGGCCTCGTCATCGCGTTCCCGGTCTACCAGATCCCGGGGAGGAGTCGCCAGCGCACGCGCGCGGCGTACTCGCGATAGCCGTCGAGCTCCTCGGCGAGCGTCCGCTCCTCCCAGAGCAGCCGCAGCACGAGCAGCCCGACGCCGATGGGCAGCGGGAGCAGTCCCCAGAGCGAGCCGAGCGAGAGGGGAGCGGCCACGAGGGCGAGCGCGCCGCCCGCATAGCCGGGGTGCCGGATCCACGCGTAGGGACCGCTCGACACGACTCGGTGTCCGCGCTCCGACTGGACCCGCACGAAGGCCGCGAAGAATCGGTTGCTGTGGGCTGCCCAGAGCCCCACCCCCTGTCCCAGCAGGTAGACGCCGAGGGCGGCCCGCTCGAGCGCGGCCGGGAAGCGCGGCGACCAGCCGAAGCGCGCATCGAGGCCTGCCAGCACGAGCGGCGCGGGCAGCGAGAAGAGGAGCATCAGGGCCGACACCCAGCGGTCCCAGCGCCGGGTCGGGCCGCCCGGCTTCGCCCGCTCGCGGATCAGCTCGGGGTCCATCACCACGAAGCCGACCACCGCGAGCGCCGCGTTCGCTGCGACGAAATGCCACGCCGCGGGCCAGTCGAGGCGGCCGGCGGTGCCGAAGAGCACCGACACCAGGAACACCAGCCAGAGGCCGGTCTCGACGACGGCGTTCAGCATGTTGCGCGCAGATCGGCGCGGAGGGCCGCGCGGCAGGACCCGAAACGCCGCGACACCGGCCCGCGCCGACACCGGCTCTGCTGCACCGGCTTCCGCTCCAGGTGGCGTTATATCGGCTTCACGCCCGGCGGTCCAGGTCAGAGCGGCACCGGCGCGTGGTATAAGATGGCCGGCATCGGAGGTCGAGGATGCGGGTCGGAGTCGGCGCCTGGATCGCGGGCGCGGCGTTGGGTGCGGCCGGGATCGGGCTCTACCTGTCGGGCGGAAGCCCGAGCGCCGCGCTGTCGGCGCTGGGGCTCGGCGACGGCGCCGTGCGGGCCGACACGCGGCCGGCGGGCCTGCCGCCCCCGGTCGGCGCCGCGCCGGACCGCGTCTCGGCGCTCGGGCGGCTCGAGCCCGAGGACGGCGTCATCCGCGTCGCCGGCCCCTCGCAGCCCTCCGTGGTCATCGCCAAGCTCTACGTGGACGACGGCGATCGCGTGAAGACGGGGCAGCTCCTCGCGACGCTCGACACCGCCGCCATGCTCGAGGCCTCGGTCCACCGCCTCGAGGCCGAGCTCGCCAACGCGCGGCGTGAGCTGACCCGACAGGCCACGCTCAATCGCAGCCAGGTGCTCTCGGATTCGCAGCGCGAGTCCTGGGAGCTCAAGGTGCGCGTGGCGGAGGCGGAGCTCGCGCGGGCGCGCGCCGAGCTGGAGCTCGCGCACGTGCGCTCCCCGCTCGACGGCCAGGTGCTGAAGGTCCACGCGCGCGAGGGCGAGCGGGTCGGGTCGGAGGGCATCGTCGAGCTCGGCAGGACCGACCACATGTTCGCCGTCGCGGAGGTGTACGAGGAAGACGTGCGCCGCGTTCGCGTCGGTCAACACGCTGTGGTGACGAGCCCGGCGCTCGAGGCGCCGCTCGAAGGGAAGGTGGACTGGGTCAACCTGCGGGTCGCCAAGCAGGACGCCATCGGCAACGATCCGGCCGCGCGCAAGGACGCCCGCGTGGTGGAGGTCAAGATCCGCCTCGCGGACAGCGCCCCCGCCGCCGGGCTCACCAACCTCCAGGTCGAGGTGGCCATCGGGCCCTGACGGGAGGGCGCGCCCGCGATGTCGATGCCGCTCGGCTGGCTGCAGCTCAAGCACCGCAAGCTCCGACTCGTCGTGGCGCTGGCCGGGATCGCATTCGCGGTCGTGCTGATCCTGATGCAGCTCGGCTTCCAGGCCTCGCTGTTCGGCAGCTCCGTCCGCTACCACCGGCAGCTCCGCTACGACATCGCGCTGGTCGGCAAGGACACGTCGTTCCTGGTGCAGCCCACCCCCTTCTCGAGCCGCCGGCTCTACCAGGCGCTCGGCGTGGACGGCGTCGCGTCGGTGGCGCCGGTGTACGTGGGGCCCGCGGTGTGGAAGAACCCCTGGACCCACGAGTCGCGCCAGATCTTCACGATCGGGGTGGATCCCGCCGACGACGCGCTGGAGGCCCCGGGCGTGCGCGAGAACGTCGAGGTGCTGCGACGCCGCGACGCCGTGCTCTTCGACGCGGCGTCGCGTCCCGAGTTCGGCCCGGTCGCCGAGCACGTGCGGCGCGGCGAGCACCTCGCGGTCGAGGTGAACGGCCGCCAGATCGAGATCGGCGGGCTCTTCGAGGTCGGCACCTCGTTCGGCATCGACGCGAGCCTGCTGATGAGCGACACCAACTTCCTGCGGCTCTTTCCGGGCCGCGCGCGCACGCAGATCGACATCGGCCTGGTGCGGGTGAAGCCCGGCGTGGATCCCTCGCTGGTGCGAGACCGCCTGCGCGCGCTCCTGCCGCCGGACGTGCACGTCCTGACCAAGCCCGAGTACATCGACAAGGAGATCAACTACTGGTCGGCGACCACGCCGATCGGCTACGTCTTCGCGTTCGGCTGCGTGATCGGCTTCGTGGTCGGCTGCATCATCGTCTACCAGATCCTGTTCGCCGACGTCTCCGACCACCTGGCCGAGTACGCCACGCTGAAGGCGATGGGCTACTCGAACCGCTGGCTCTCCGGCGTGGTGCTGCAGCAGGCGCTGATCCTGGCCGTACTCGGGTACCTGCCCGGGCTGCTCGTCACGCTCTGGCTCTACCGCATGGCCGGCGCCGCCACGCACCTTCCCCTCGAGCTCACGCCGGCGCGGGCGGTCGGCGTGCTGGTGCTGACCGCGACGATGTGCGCGGTCTCGGGCTTCCTGGCCCTGCGCAGGGTCCGCGCGCTCGACCCGGCCGACGTCTTCTGATGGACGCCGCGCCGATCGCCTCCCGGACGCTCTGCCACTTCTACGGCTCGGGCGACCTGCGCAAGCAGATCCTCTACGACGTCGACGTCGAGGTGCGCACCGGAGAGATCGTGATCGTCACGGGGCCCTCGGGATCGGGCAAGACCACGCTGCTCACGCTGATCGGCGCGCTGCGCTCCGCGCAGGAGGGGAGCCTGCAGGTGCTCGGCCAGGAGCTGCGCGGCGCGGACGCGCGCTCGCTGCAGTCCGTCCGCCAGCGCATCGGGTACATCTTCCAGCACCACAACCTGATCGAGGCGCTGACGGCGCGCCAGAACGTCGAGATGGCGCTCCAGCTCCATCCGAACCGCGGGCCGCGCGAGCTGCGCGAGAGGGCGTGCGCGATGCTCGAGGCGGTGGGGCTGGGCGACCGCGTCGACCACCATCCGGCGCAGCTCTCGGGCGGACAGCGCCAGCGCGTCGCGATCGCGCGCGCGCTCGTCTCGCAGCCGCGCATCATCCTCGCCGACGAGCCGACCGCATCGCTCGACAAGAAGTCCGGCCGCGAGGTGGTCGACCTCATGCAGGCGCTGGCACGCGAGCAGGGCGTCACCGTGGTGCTGGTGACGCACGACAACCGGATCCTCGACATCGCCGACCGCATCATCCACCTGGAGGACGGCAGGCTGTGCTCGTTCAGCGACGCCGTGCTGGCCAACACGCAGCATCTGATGCGGACGCTCGCCGACAGCAACCGGAAGGGGGAGCTTCGCACCCTGGTTTCGGGGATGAACGAGGAGCAGTTCCAGCGCGGTCTCGAGCAGCTCACCTCCGAGTCGCGCCGCTTCATGGAGGCGACGTCGCTGGCCAACGACGAGGCCTTCCAGAGCATGCTCGAGCAGGCGCTCTTCGCCTTCACGTTCAAGATGGGCGACCTGCTGGACGCCGAGCGCGCCTCGCTGTTCCTCGTCGACCACGAGCGCAACGAGATGTGGCTGCGCGTGGCGCAGGAGGAGGGCGGCAAGCCGCTCGAGTACCGCATGCCGCTCGGCGCCGGCGTGGCCGGGCACGTAGCGGCCAGCGGCCAGGGCTGCCGCATCGACGACGCCTACGCCGACCCGCGCTTCAATCGGGAGCTCGACCAGGAGACCGGCTTCCGCACCCGCAGCATCCTGTGCCTGCCGCTGCGGAGCAGCGCGACGGGCAAGGTGTTCGCCGTGGCGCAGCTCCTGAACTCGCGCGACGGGAGCGTCTTCGACGCCGAGGACGAGAAGCGCTTCGGCACCTTCCTCGACTCGATCGGGGTGATCCTCGAGACCTGGTGCGCGATGGCACACCGGCGGCGGGAGCTTTGAGGGCGGGCCGACTACAATCCCGGCTCGATGGGTGAGAGCGACCTCGACCTCGAGCGCTTGATCGCCGCCGCCGCGGAGCTCGCCGCACCTCCCGATCCGGCGCGGTTCGGTGCCTTCGCGCGCGCCTTCGTGCGCGGCCTCGACGGGACGCAGGCGGGCGGCGAGCGCGCGCTGGCCGCGCGCATCGCGGAGGCGTTCGCGTTCGCGCAGCGCCGCGCGCCCGGGGAGATCCGCGTGCGCGTCGCGAATCCGGCCGACGGCCTGGGTCGCTCGCGAATCCAGATCCTGCAGGACGACCGCCTCTTCATCGTCGACACGGTGCGCCTCGTGCTGCGCCGGCTCGAGCTCTCCGAGCGCGTCCTGCTGCACCCGATCCTCGCCGTCGAGCGCGATGCCTCGGGCCGCCTCGTCGCGGTCGGCGGCGATGGCGCCCCGCTGCGCGAGTCGCAGCTCTACGTCGAGGTCTCGCCGCGCATCGAGGAGACGGAGCGGCGCAACGCGGTCGAGGCGGCGCTGCTCGACGCGATGGGCCAGGTGCGCGACGTCACCGACGACTTCCCGCGGCTCCTCGCCGTGATGCGCCAGCTCTCGCTCGCGGTCGAGGCCGCGGGCCGTGTGCTTCCGGACGCCGCCGAGCGCGCGGCGCGCGTGCGCGCCCTGCTCGACTGGCTGGTCGCTGGCCACTTCGTGTTCATGGGCTTCCGCCGCTACCGCCTGCGCCGCCTCGACGGCGAGGGCGCCGGCTTCGAGGTGCAGCTCGAGGCGGGCTCCGGGCTCGGACTCTTCCGCGACGACGCGACCAGCCGGCTCGCGACGGCGCGGCGCGGCGCCGAGGTGCCCGACGAGCTCCGCGACATCCTGGAGGACCCGCGCATCCTGGTGATCGGCAAGTCGCGCGTCGAGTCGCCGATCCACCGCGCCGGCCGACTCGACCGGATCGCCGTCACCGAGTACGACGAGCGCGGCGAGCCGCGCAGCCTCGCGATCGTCTTCGGCCTGTTCACCTCGCAGGCGCTGCGCACGCCGGGCTCGCAGGTGCCGCTGCTGTCGGCCCGCCTCCAGCAGATCCTCGAGGCCGAGGGCGTCGATCGCCGATCGCACCGGCAGCGCGCGATGTTCGACGCCTTCGACTCGGCGCCGATCGAGGTGCTGCTCGGGATGGACGTCGAGGGCGTGGCGGCGCTGATCCGAGAGATCGTCGGCTCCGAAGGCTCGAAGACCGCGCGGCTGGTGTGCCGCGCCGACCGCCATCACCGCTCGCTGTACGCCGCCGTGCTGCTGCCGCGCGAGCGTTACGGCGAGGATCTGCGCGCGCGCGTGCGCCACCTGCTCGAGGAGCGCACCGGCGCCACCTACATCGACGACCGCGCCTCCTTCATCGAAGAGGGCACGGCGGTGCTCCACTACTTCTGCACCTCGGCGACCGGCGCGCTCGCGCTTCCCGCCGCCGCCGCGCTCGAGGCCGAGGTCCAGCAGCTCTGCGCGAGCTGGAGCGATCGCTTCGCCGAGGCGCTCGCCGCGCGCTTCGGCGAGGGCGAGAGCGCGGCGCTCGCGGACCGCTACGAGGAGGTCTTCCCCGAGGCGCTGCGCGTGACGACGCATCCTGCCGACGCGGTGCGCGACGTGGTCGCCCTCGAGGCGCTGTCCGCCACCGGCGAGCCGCAGTTCTCGCTGTACTTCGACCACGGCGGCGCGCGGCGCGAGGTGACCACGCTGCGCATCTACCTTCCGGAGCCGCGGCTGCTCTCGGACCTGCTGCCGGTGGTCGACGCCTTCGGCATCCGCACCGTCGACGCCCAGCAGGCGACCGTGCAGCCGGTCGGTCGCCCCCCGGTGTCGGTGGAGACGCTCCGCGTGCTGCCGCTCGGCGCCGACCCGAGCGATCTCGACGAGATCGCGGGCCGCCTCTCGGCAGCGATCGGCGCGGTGTTGTCCGGCGCCACCGAGAGCGACGAGCTGAACGGCCTCGTGCTCGGCGCCGGGCTCGACTGGCGCGAGGTCGACTGCATTCGGGCCTATGTCGAGTACTTCGTGCAGATCCAGAGCGCGCTCGGCCGCCCCTTCCTGCGCAGCGTGCTGCTCGAGAATCCGCTGGCGGTGCGGCTCCTGGTCCGCTTGCACCAGGCCCACTTCGACCCGGCGCTGTCGAAGTCCGAGCGCGGCGCGCGCGAGCAGTGGCTGCGCCGCTCCTTCGAGGGCTATCGGGATCGCATCGCGGCGCTGAACGAGGACCGCGCTCTCTCCGGCCTCTACTCGCTGGTGGAGGCGACGCTGCGCACCAGCTTCTTCGCGCCGCAGCAGGGGCCGCATCGGATCGCCTTCAAGGTCGACCCGGCGCTGGTGCCCGAGATCACGCCGCCGCGGCCCTACCGCGAGATCTTCGTTCACTCCGCGGAGCTGATGGGGATCCACCTGCGCGGCGGCCCGGTGGCCCGCGGCGGGCTGCGCTGGAGCGACCGCCTCGACGACCTGCGGGTCGAGATCCTGGGCCTGATGCGAACGCAGCAGCTCAAGAACGGCCTGATCGTGCCGGTGGGAGCCAAGGGCGGCTTCGCCTTGAAACGAAGCGGGCTCTCGCCCGGCGAGGCGCGGGCGCTCGCCGACCGGCAGTACCGCGTCTTCGTCGCGAGCCTGCTCGATCTGACCGACAACCTCGACGCGGGCGGCCGGGTCGCGCCGCCCGCCGGCGTGCTGCGGCGCGACGGCGACGACCCGTACCTCGTGGTCGCCGCCGACAAGGGCACCGCGCACCTCTCGGACGCCGCCAACGAGGTCGCGCTCGCGCGCGACTTCTGGCTCGGCGACGCGTTCGCGTCGGGTGGCTCGGAGGGCTACGACCACAAGAAGCTCGCCATCACCGCGCGCGGCGCGTGGGAGTGCGCGCGGCACCACTTCGCCGAGCTCGGCATCGACCCGGACCGCGAGAGCTTCAGCGCGGTCGGCATCGGCGACATGTCGGGCGACGTGTTCGGGAACGGCCTCCTGCTGATGCGCAAGGTGAAGCTCCTCGGCGGCTTCGACCACCGCCACATCTTCGTCGACCCGGATCCCGACCCCGAGGTCGCGTGGGCGGAGCGCAAGCGGCTGTTCGAGCTCCCGTCGTCGAGCTGGGCCGACTACGACCCGGCCCGCCTCTCCGCCGGCGGCGGCGTCTTCCCGCGCGCGGCCAAGCAGGTCGGCCTGGCGCCGCGCGCTCGCGAGCGGCTGGGCCTCGGGCCCGGGCGGATCAGCGGCTACGACCTGGTGCGCGCGCTCCTCGCGCTCGACGTCGACCTGCTCTGGAACGGCGGCATCGGCACCTACGTGAAGGCGTCGCACGAGTCGCACCTGGACGCGGGTGACCGCGCCAACGACCCGGTGCGGATCGACGCGAGCCGCCTCCGGGCCCGCGTGGTGGTGGAGGGCGGCAATCTCGGCCTCACGCAGGCGGCGCGCATCGAGGCGGCGCTCGCCGGCGTGCGCCTCGACACCGACTCGGTCGACAACTCGGCGGGCGTCGATCTCTCGGACCACGAGGTGAACTACAAGATCCTGCTGGCGCCCCAGGTACGGTCGGGCCGCATCTCGCCGGCCGAGCGCCACGCGGCGCTCGCGGAGGCGAGCGACGACGCCTGCGCGAGCGTTCTCTCCCACAACCGGAGCCAGGCGCTGGCGCTCTCCTTCGACGAGCTGCGCTCGCGCGGCGAGACCACCTCCTACCTGCACGCGATCGAGGTGCTGTGCGACGAGGCCGAGCTCGATCCCGCAGCGCTCCAGCTCCCCGGCCGGAAGGCGCTCGCCGACCGCGCGCCGCGCGGCGTCGGGATGACGCGCCCCGAGCTCGCGGTGCTGCTCGGCGTCGCAAAGCTCGTGGTCCGCCGCGCCCTGGCGCAGAGCGCGTACGCCAACTCCGAGTACCTGGAGCCCCTGCTGCGCTCGTACTTCCCGCCCGCGCTGCGCGACGCGTGGCCCGATGCGCTGCGCGAGCACCGGCTGCGCCGCGAGATCGCGGCGCTGGTCGCCACCAACCGGCTGATCGACGCGGGGGGCGTGACCTTGCTCCCGGCGCTCGCGAGCGAGCTCTCGATCGAGATCGCCGACGCGGCCGCGGCGGCGCTGCTCGCGCAGGACGTGCTCGAGCTGCCCGCCCGGCGCGAGAGGCTGCTGGCGCTCAGCGCCGCGCTCCCGCGCGCCTCCCGCCACGACGTCCTGCTCGAGCTCGACCGCGCCGTGCGCGCCGTGGCGCGCTTCCTGGTGAGGAGCGGGCGGAGCGAGCTCGACGCCGCGCGTGCCCGCCGTCTCCGCAGCGGGCTCGAGGAGCTGCGCGCGCACCAGGGCGAGTTCCTGACCGCGAGCGAGGCGTCGCAGGTCGAGGCGCGCGAGCAGGCGCTGGTCGGCCAGGGGCTTCCCGCCGAGCTCGCCTCGGAGGTGGCGGCGCTGCCGCTCGCCGACCGGGGCCTCAACGTGCTGCGAGCCTGCGAGCGCTCCGAGGTCCGCCCCGTCGACGCCGCCCGCGTGTATGCGCGGCTCGGCGAGGCGACCGGCATCCACTGGCTCTACGAGCGGCTGCGCGAGCTCGAGTCGGGCGGCGGTGCGCTCGGGGGCACGGCGCCGGCCGACGCCGCCCACTGGGATCGCATGGTGCTGGTCGAGCTGCGCTGCGAGCTGCTCGACCTGCAGCGCGAGCTCGCCGAGGCCGTGCTCGCCGAGAAGCCCGACGACCCGCTCGCGGCGGCGGATGCCTTCGTCGCGAGCCGCGCGGTCGAGATCGGGCAGCTTCGAGACCTCGAGCGGGAGGCCGGCGCGAGCCCCGCGCCGAGCGCGCTCGTCGTCGTGACGAACCGCCTGCGCGCCCTGCGCGGCTCGTAGCCTCAGCTCGGCGCTGCGGACGCCGGATAGCGGACGTAGGTGTCGGTCAGCAGTCGCACCGTGGCCGGGTCGCGCACGGGATCGGCGGGCCACGCGACCTCGATGCCGCGCGCGGCGAGATCCTCGCCGAAGCGGCGGAGCACCTCGGCCAGGTCGATGTCGTCGGCGTGCTCCCGGTATCGACGCCGATCCGTGTCGGACGCGAAGACCAGCGCCTTCCACGACAGGCTGACCCGCAGCGCGTCCCAGCCGAAGCGGCCGAGTCCGCGCTCCCCGTCGCGCACGGCCCACGCGCCGCCGTCGCGCACGAGCTCGCTCGCGAGCGAGAGCTTCGCCATCCCGTCGCGGGGCCGGCCGGTCGCGCGCACGCGATGCCACATGAAGTCGTTGTCGCCGACGATCGCGGTGTTCTCGATGCGGCCCTCGTGCAGGCGCGAGGGCCGCTCGGGCCCCTCGGGCCAGTACTCGAAGCCGCCGTCGCTCCCCGGGTAGAACCAGGCGACGGCCGTCGCGATCCGCAGCCGGACGTCCTCGAAGAGGCCCGAGAGGCCCATGATCGAGAGCCAGGTCACCGGGTAGCGGGTGCGGTCGAGGCCGCGGAAGGCGGGGATGTCGGTGTGCCCGGCCCCCTGCACGAAGGGGAGCTGCCACGTGCAGTTCACGTACACGGTGGTCGGCTCCACGAGCTCGGCATCGAAGAGGGAGCGCGCGGCGTCGACGAAGGGGCGGTGATGGAGCAGCGGAGCCACGTCCGGCTCGGCCACGCCCTCGAGGGCCCAGTTGCCGCGGAACACGGGGGCAACGATCATCGGCGTCGATCCCGCCGAACCCGAGAGCGTGGCGTACTCGGCGTCGTTGCCGAAGTAGCGCTGCACGGGCCAGTACGGTGCGCGGGCCTCGACGAGCCGGCGCACCTGGCCGGGATCCTCGACGGCTCGGTCGATCGCAACGGGCGTGCGGGGGAGCGGCATCGGACGCACGGGGCCTCCTCGGTCGGGGCATCCACGATGGCACCCGGGCGGTCCGCGGTCCAACGGCCTTCCCCGGGCATCCCGTCGCTGCGGACCTCGCCCCCCGGGCCGCGTCCCGCTCCCCTCGCTATGATGGCCTTCCCTCCGCGTTCCACGCTCCCTCCGTGACGAAGGGTTGCCGTGCCCGAGCCGGTCCCGATGTCGAAGGCGCATCCGCGACTCTCGCCGCTCGAGCGCGCGCTCCGGCTCTTCACGGACATCCGGGCCGGCGAGGGACCCACGGCCCTGCTGATGTTCGCGAACGTCCTCCTGATCCTGTTCGCATACTACCTGCTGAAGCCGCTGCGCGAGGGGTGGCTGGCGATCTCCGACGTCCACGGCTTCTCGAAGCTCGAGATCAAGGCCTACACGAGCTTCGCGCAGAGCCTGCTGCTCGTCTTCGCCGCGACGGCCTACGCCCGGCGCGTGGGCCGCTGGCCCCGCCGCGTGCTGATCACGCGCACGACCCTCTTCTGCATGTCGAACATCGCCGTCTTCTGGCTGCTGCAGCCCGACTTCCTGATCCGAAACGTGTCGGCGGTCGGCATCGCCTTCTACCTGTGGGTCGGCATGTTCGGCGTGTTCGTGGTGGCGCAGTTCTGGGCCTTCGCGGCGGACCTCTACAGCCAGGAGCGCGGCAATCGGCTGCTCCCGATGATCGCGGTTGGCGCGACGAGCGGGGCGATGCTCGGCTCGGGCCTCGAGAACCAGCTCGTGGCGCACCACTGGCTCGAGCCCCGCTACCTGCTTCTGGCCGCCCTCCCGCCCCTCGCCCTGTCGGTCTGGCTGACGCGCGTGGTGGACCGGGCGGAGGGCGGCGTCGGCAAGGCCGAGCAGAGCGGCTTCCAGTCCCCGGTCCGCGACGGCCGCGGAGCCCTGCCGCTGGTCTTCGGCAATCGCTTCCTGCTGGCGATCGCGGGGATCACGCTCTTGTTCAACTGGGTCAAGACCAACGGCGACAACCAGCTCTTCGCTGCGGTCCAGGAGGCGCTGGGGCATCAGGTCGCGCTGCTCGGGATCAGCGGCGACCCGGCGGTTCACGCCTTCGTCCACGACGGCACCACCGCCTTCTTCGGCAACTTCTTCTTCTGGCAGAATGCCGCGGCGCTGCTGCTCCAGTCGCTGGTGGCCTCGCGGCTCCTCAAGCACGGCGGCTTCGGAGCCATTTTCCTGCTGCTGCCCACGATCGCGATGGTCTCGAACGCCGCGATGGCGTTCCTGCCCATCCTCTGGGTGATCAAGAGCATGAAGGTCGCGGAGAACGCCACCGACTACTCGATCAACAACACCGCCCGGCACGTGCTCTGGCTGCCGATGTCCGAGGAGGTGACGTTCAAGGCCAAGCCCACCATCGATTCGATCTTCTTCCGCGTGGGTGACGGGTTCGCTGCACTCACGGCCATGGTGGGCGTTCAGGTGTTATCCTGGGCCGTCCGATCCTACTTCCTCATGAACGTCGTCCTGGCGGCGGTGTGGCTGGCGGTGGGACTCTGGGTCGTGCGCGAGCACGCGAGGCTCGCGGGGGACGACGGAGCCGCGGATCCCGGTCCACCCGTCCGGGCTCGAGTCGCCGGATGACGGGACTCGACGCCGCGGCTGCAACCTCGACGGCGGCTTCGCCGACGACCTCGACGATGACTTCGACTACGTCGACGATGGATGGGGGGAGCTCGATGGACGCGCGCAGGCCGCGACCCGGATCGCGGTGGGGACCCGTCGGTCCGATCCTGGCGGCCGGGCTGCTGGTCGCCTGGCTGGCTCCGGGCGCTCGCGCCGGAGAGAGCGCCGGCTCGGCGGGGCTCCTCTCGGAGTTCGTGAAGCCGATGCCCGGCGACGTCTGGACGGCGCGCGGCTGGGATCCGGCGCCGCTCTGGAACTGGCTCGACCCGGATCTCGACGAGGGCCTCGCCGACGCGGTTCGCTCGCTCGGGCTGCAGTCCGCTTCGGACCAGAAGAAGCTCGCGCTGGCGCTCGTCGACATCACCGACGTGCGTCATCCGCGCGTCGCCGCGGTGAACGGCGACACCATGCTGTATGCCGCCAGCCTGCCGAAGATCGCGGTGCTGCTCGCCGTGTTCCAGCGCGCCGAGGAGGGCCGGCTCCAGATCGACGACGCGACCCAGATCGAGCTGCTGCGCATGGTGCGCCGCTCCTCGAACGAGGACGCAACCGCGCTGATGCGCAAGGTGGGCGAGGACTACATCGCGCGCGTGCTGCTGTCGCCCCGCTATCGGCTCTACGATCCGCTGCACAACGGGGGTCTCTGGGCCGGCAAGGAGTACGCGCCGGTCGGCGCCTGGCGGCGCGACCCGATGTACAACCTGTCGCACGGCGCGACGCCGATGCAGGTGGCGCGCTTCTTCTATCTGCTCGAGACCGGCCGCCTGGTGAGCCCGGAGGCGAGCCAGAAGATGAAGGAGATCCTCGGGCACTCGGCGATCGACCACAAGTTCGTGCGGGGCATCCGCGAGATCCACCCGACCGCGGTCGTGTATCGCAAGTCCGGGACCTGGGGGATCAGCCACGCCGACGGCGCGCTGATCGAGCGCCGCGACGGGGCGCGTTACATCGCGGTCGGCCTGGCCGAGAGCGAGTCGGGTGGCGAGTGGCTGAAGCAGCTCATCATCCTGATGGATCGCCTGATCGACACCGACTGGTCCGCGCCGCGCCTGCATCGGGCGCACGAGCCCACCGCGTCGCAGTCGGTGAGCGCGGGGGGCTAGCGCCCGTAGGACGAGCGGTTGGATCGCGCGCGCGATGGCTCGGCGGACCGCATGAGGACGAAGTCCTCGCGGCGCGAGCTCGCCGAGCTCGCGCGGCTCTTCCTCAAGCTGGGCACGACGGCGTTCGGCGGCCCGGCCGCGCACGTCGCGATGATGGAAGACGAGGTCGTGGGCCGCCGCCGCTGGCTCACGCGCGAGCGATTCCTCGATCTGCTCGGCGCGACCAACCTGATCCCGGGGCCGAACTCCACCGAGCTCGCGATCCACATCGGCCACGTCCGGGCGGGCTGGCCCGGCCTCGTGGTCGCCGGCTGCTGCTTCATCCTGCCGGCCTCCCTGCTCGTCACCGCCCTCGCGTGGGCGTACGTCCGCTTCGGACGGATGCCGCAGGTCGAGGGTCTCCTCTACGGCACGAAGCCGGTCGTGATCGCGATCGTGGCGCAGGCGCTCTGGCGACTCGGTCGGACGGCGATCCGCAGCGGGTGGCTCGCGCTGCTCGCGCTCGCTGCGGCCGTCGCGAACGCCGCCGGCGGCGGCGAGCTCGCGGTGCTCGGCGCGTCTGCCGCTCTCGCCGCCGCCGCGAGCGCCGCGTCGCGGCGCGGCTCGGGCGCTCCCGCCGCCCTCGCGACGCCGCTCCTGGCCCCACCTGCGTCGCTCGCGGGGGTCGGCGCCGCGAGCGCCATGGCCACCGCCGGCGCGCCGGCGGCGGTGGGTCTCTGGCCGCTCTTCGCGTTCTTCGCAAAGGTGGGATCGGTCCTCTTCGGCAGCGGCTACGTGTTGCTCGCCTTCCTCCGCGCGGGATTGGTCGAGCAGCGAGGCTGGCTCAGCGAGGCGCAGCTCCTCGACGCCGTCGCGATCGGGCAGGTGACGCCGGGCCCCGTCTTCACCACCGCCACCTTCATCGGCTACGTGCTGGCCGGGGGCGCGGGCGCCGCCGCGGCGACGCTCGGGATCTTCCTGCCCGCCTTCGTCTTCGTGGCCGCCAGCGGGCCACTCGTCCCGCGCCTGCGCCGATCGCGGCTCACGGGCGCGATGCTCGACGGCGTGAACGCCGCCTCGCTGGCGCTGATGGCGGTCGTCACGGTGCGGCTGGCCGCCGGGGTCCTGGTCGACCCCCTGGCGCTCGTCCTCGCGGCGACGAGCGCGCTCCTGCTCTTCGCCACGCGCCTCAACTCCGCGTGGCTCGTGCTCGGCGGAGCTGCGGCCGGCCTGCTGCTGCGGCGTTGAGGGGCGCCCCGCTCAGCGGGTCGGCTTCTGCGTCTCCGGTACCGACACGTCGAGGCCCCCCTTCTGCTCGTACACGGGGGCGATGTCGCCGCCCGCGGCGCGCTGCGCCAGCCCGTGCCGCAGCTCGATCAGCCGGTGGATGCGGAGCGCCAGCGCCTGGTGCTCCTCGGCCGAGTCCTTGCGCAGCACGTTGGACAGGACCGCGACCAGATAGTGCAGCGACTGTCCCTGCTCCTCGCTCTCGACCACGGCGATCGAGTTCATCAGGTTCTTCACGTTGCCCTTGTACTTGTCGCACGCGAAGTGCGCCTCGGGCCGACACGCGTACAGCGAGCCCGATTTGAAGTACACCGCCGAGTCGTCGAGCGCCGGCTGCGACGCGTAGCGGATGCGGATGTCGGTCAGGTACAGCAGGCGCTTGATCTGCAGGCTCGACCACTCGTCGACGAGGCGACCCTGCTCCATCAGCACCAGGTAGTGGAGGAGCTCGCGCGGGGTCGAGGTGCTGCCGCCGGCCCCGGGAATGCGCGCCTTGCCCTCCTTGGTGAAGAGGCTTCCCTGCGAGAGCTGCGAGGGATCGAGGCCGTTGCGGCGGATCGGCCGGAACATCGCGTCGGAGAGCAGGCCCTGGAGCGTCGACTTCGGAGCGCTCGCGAGCCACGCCTGCGCCTCGGCCTCGGGAACCGGGTAGGCCTTCCCGTAGTGCTTGAGCAGCACGAGCTGGGACATCACCGTGCTGCCGGCCGCGTTCGAGGAAGCGGAGATCATCCAGTCGAGCCAGGTCCACATGTTGCCCTGGTCGCCGTCCACGAGCACGCGCCTCTGCAGCTTCGGATCGCCCACGTGCCAGACCGGGACGACGTGGTCGTCCGGATGGATGAACGCGTTGGCGGTCACGATCGATTCGCGCATCACGCGGTTGCGCGCCGCGTAGTCGTTCGGATAGAGGTCCGCGAGCGCCTGGAACCAGCCGAGCAGCACCATGATCTTGCCGACGCTGCCCGGGAGCTGGGCGCGCGATGCGTTCTGCTCGGCGTAGAGCGGCTGATCGGGGTCCGAGAGGTCGAGCACGGCGATCCCGTACGACGGCGCATCCGGGCCGAGCAGGTTGCGCAGCTCGTTCGAGAAGGACGAGTCGGGCCGCGGCAGCGAGAAGCCCTTCTCGCCGCGCAGCTGCAGCCGGACCTCGTCCATGCGCCGCAGCGAGCCGGGCTTGATCGTGCCGCGCTTCAGGAGGCCCTCGCGCGCGAGGTCGAAGGCGAGCAGGCGGGTGATGCCCGTCGACGGGTAGCCGTCGACCGGATAGGCGTGGGCCGACGCGGCGGCGACCGCGGCGAGCAGGAGGGCGGCGACGGGACCGCGCTTCACCGGGCGTCCGCGGGACCGGCGGTCGGCGTGGACGGCGCGGCGGCGGGCGCCTCCGCCGGGCTCGCCGGCGGAGCGCTCGGATGGATCGGCGCCGGCTTGCCGCCGATCCAGACGATCGCGTCGCCGCGCTGCGCGAACGGCGCGTCGAGCTGCGCCAGGTACGCGTTGCGTTGCGCGCGCTTGTTCTCGTTCAGCGGCCGGATCTGAAGCAGCGCGAGCTTCCCGTCCTTGAACGCGAGCTCGATGTCGGCCGGGATCGGGTCTCCGCTCGGCGTCTGCATCGACGGCAGCCGCGCCGGCACCTCGCGCGCCAGCAGCACGACCTGCTTGACCTCGCGCGAGGAGAGCACCGCCTCGCCTCCGCTCGCCGGGAGCTTCGCGATGCCGCCGCCCGGCGCGAGCACGTTGCGGAACGACGTGGTCGCGGGCGCGAGCAGCTGGCTCTGACCGCTGCGCGCGTCGATGCGCAGCACCTCGGCGGGCTGTCCGTCGACGGCGCCGCTCACGCCCTCGTTCATCGCGATGGTGAGGTAGCGCCGGTCGCCGGTCTCGACGTCTGTCGTCACGAGGACCCCGGACTTCTCGGACGGGAAGGCGCGCTGCACCACCACGGCCGGGAACACGTACTCGGGATCGGCCATGTGCGACTGCCGCCAGCTGTAGGCGCGATCGGTGAACGGCGAGGCCCACACCTCGCGGATGGCGCGCAGGATGTTCTCGTAGCCGACGACGTTCGGGATGGTCTGATTCAGCCCGGCTCCCGTGAAGCCCTTCAGGTCCTCGACGTTGGTGTCGCTGCGCACGAACACGCCGTAGCTGCCGTCCTCGGCGCCGAAGCGGTCGCGGAGGTTCCAGCGGAGCTGCGCCTCGAACGCGGGGCCGACGTCGGCCTGCAGGATCCAGGCGCGCAGCCGCGCCAGGAAGTCGCTCGCCATCTTGCGCTGCCGCGCGGGGTCGCCGGCGGCGGCCTGGATGTCGTCGTAGCTCTTCGCCATCCACTCGAAGACGGGCGGGCCGCCCGGCTCGAGCGGCTGGTCGAGCACGCGGCGGAAGGCGCCGAAGGGGATCACGAAGCCGTCCGGCACCGGCGGGCTGCCGAACGCGTAGCGGAGCTCGCCCAGATTGGCGCCCTTCGGGCCGCAGATCCGGCCCTGGTCCCAGGCGCGCACCTGCGAGAGCGGGACGAAGTCGGTGACGGAGAGGTCGAGCTTCTGGAGGTCGGGGTGGATCATGGTGTCGCCCTCGTCCCCCGGCGAGCCGAACACCGGATCCCACTGCTGCCCGTCCTCGTCGAGGCGCACCACGCCGCCCGGGCTCACGGCGAGCACCGCGTGCGTGCCGAAGTGGCTGCGCAGCCGGTCGACCATCGCATCGCTCACCACCACGTTCGGGACGCCCAGGTTGCGGGCCAGCAGCGACATGTGGGAGATCGAGCTCCCCTCGCCGCGCGTCAGGATGCCGGCGACCGGCGCCAGGTCCCACGTGGTCTCGGGCAGCGTGTAGATCCCGTCGCTCTGGAGGCTCTCGGGGTGGGTCGTCTCGTCGCCCGAGCGCAGAACGCCGCGCGCGATGCCGGGGTTCAGCGCGCGGACGCCGGCGCCGACGGCCTCGCCGAAGACGTCGGCCTGGATTCCCGCGAGCTGATTGGCGTCGAGCATCATCGTGTCGAGGACGCCGCTGTAGAACAGCATCGGGCTCCCGCGCAAGCGGTCCGCCGAGTGCTGGCGCACGCGCGGCTCGATCGCCGTCCAGCGCTCGACCGTCGGGCCGAAGTCGAAGGCGATCCGCCGGCTGCCCCACTCCGGCACGCGCGCCATGTAGCGGACCACGGCGCGGTACTCGCGCAGCGTCGGGTTCCGGTCCTCGATGCTGCGCACCTGGGCCTCGATCTCCCGCAGCTCGCGCGCGCCGATGAAGCCGGCGCCGTACAGCGCCTCGGCGCCGTACTCGAGCAGCCAGAGCCGGTTCCGGCGGTTCACGCTGTCGATCTTCGGCAGCACCTCGGTGCTCGCGGTGTAGACCTCGCGCTCGAGCGCGAGGCTGGTCAGCAGCGCGGTGAGCGCCACCTGCGGATCCTTGATCTTCGGGAAGGCGTCGCGCACCAGCCGCATCAGGCGCGCGGCCGCGGCGAGGCGGCGGCCGGGGTTCACCTCGGCCTTGAACTCCCCGCTCTTGTCGCGCAGCTGCTTCGCCAGATCCTCGTCGCCGACCAGCGGCGCGAGCTCGAGCACCGCGGCGGCGGCGCCGCTCGGCGCGTAGAGCGCCTCGATCGACCTCGCCAGGGACTCGTAGCTCCCGCCGAGGCCGGGGTGCCCGCGCGTGCGTGCGAACTGGCGCACCCGCTCGGCGTCGCCGGCGTCGGG
>DATJPY010000049.1:0-1043 GCA_035506135.1 Myxococcota bacterium
CGACGCCGGCGTCCGCTCCCCGAACGTCGCAGACGAGCTCCTTCCCCTGGTGTCTCGCCAGCTCGAGGGCGGCCTGCGGGAAGCCGGCGAGGATGCTCGCGAGAGGGACGAGTCGGGCCTCGGCGACGCGCTCGGCGAGCCGCTCCATCTGTCCGCGTACGGCGGTGACCGCGTCCGAGTGACGCCTGAGAAAGCGGAAGCTGTCTGCTCGGAGGAGGTGGAGGTCGCCCTCGATCCGGTCCTCCTCCCTCGCAGCGGCGGCTCCACCCGCGCGGGTTTGCGCGAGGCGCTCGCTGAGGCGGCTCCACCGCGCGAGGAGCGACTGGATCTCGCGGGTACGTCCGACCGCCTTCGCCCCGTCCACGAGCAGGTCGCCGGCCATGGCGGCGATCTCGTCGAGCCGATCGACGTCGACTCGGATGCTCTGGGCCGGCCGATCGCCGCGCAGCTCCACGCGCGGGGCCTCCCGCTCGGCCCGCTGCTCCGCCGGCGCGCGAACCAGCGCGCGGACTTGATCCGCGAGCTGCTCCGCCCGCGGACCGCCCTCCGCCGGCTCGTCGAGGAGCGCGGGGATGGCCTCGCAGGCGTCCCGCAGCGCCGCGGCGCGCTCGCCGGGGTGCGCCGGGGGCAGGACGCCGAGCAGGTCCTCGCACGCGTGGGCGAGCTGGGCGATGCCGGCGAAGCCCATCATGCGCGCTTCGCCTTTCAGCGTGTGGAGCTCCCGCGCGATCTCCGCCTTCAGGTCCTCGCCGCCGCGATCGGCGAAGAGCGCCAGCGAGTGCGCCATCCGCTCGACGCGATCGGCGGTGACGTCCCGGAACTTCCCCAGGAGACGCTGGCGGATCTCTTCTGCGCCCATCTGGACCGCTTGGCTACTCGACCTTGAAGCGCTGGACCATCGCCGCGAGGCGCTCGGCGAGGCGCGCGAGCTCCGCGGAGGCCCCGGTCGCCTGGCGGGACCCGGCCTGCGCCTGGCGCGTCACTTCCTCGATCTCGCCCATCGACTGCACGACCTGCTCCGTGGCGCTGCGCTGCTGCTGGGT
>DATJPY010000050.1:0-1729 GCA_035506135.1 Myxococcota bacterium
GCTCCTGGTCTACGCGGGGATCGTGGTCGCGTTCGAGTCCTCGATCGGGTACTTCCAGCCCCGCGCCGGGTCGACGCTGGTCATCACGACCTTCGATCGCGACGGGACTGCGCACGACCGCGTCGTCGCGCGCCTCGAGAGCGATGGCCACCTCTACGCCGCGGCCAACCACTGGCCGCGGGCGTGGTACCACCGCGCGCTGGAGAATCCGGACGTGCGGGTCACCCTCGACGGCCAGACGCGCGATTATCGGGCCGTTCCCGTCACGGGCGCGGAGCACGAGCGCGTCGAGAGCGAGCACCCCCTCGGCCTGGTCTTCCGATTCGTGACCGGTTTCCCGCCGAGGTACTTCGTCCGGCTCGATCCCCGATAGAAGGCGGAGGAGCGGCCACGATCGTGTTCATCGCGCTCGTCTTCCCGCAGCCGCCCCCCGCTGCCTGATCGATCGGCCTTGCAGGTCGCGCGGCGCGCTCTGGTTCTGCACGACACGGACTTGTGGAGCACGGAGTATGCGCTCGCCTGGCAGTCGGGGCTGGTGCCGATCCCCGTTCGCATGACCGTGATCCGGCTCGGCGACGGGCAGGTCATCGTGCACTCGCCCGGTCCCCTCTCCCCCGCGCTCCGGGAGGAGCTCGCCGCCCTCGGGCGGGTCGCATTCCTCGTCGTCCCGCAGGCGCACGGCCGGTTCGCCTCGGAGGCTGCACGGATGTACCCGGACGCGCAGCTCCTGTCGGCACCCGCCGCTCCCTGGCGCCGGAAGGCGCTCGCCTTCCACGCCTCGCTCGCCGATCGGCCGCCGGCGGCGTGGGCAGGCCAGGTGGAGTGCCATCTCGTGCAGGGCTTCCGCCTCGGCGAGGTCGTGCTCTTCCACCGACCGTCGCGGAGCCTCGTGCTCGCGGACCTGTGCTTCAACATCCATCGGTCGCCCTCGTCGCTCGCGCGGCTCTTCTTCCGCGCCAACGGCATGTGGCAAGGCTTCGGGCCGAGCCGACTGATCCGCCGCCTCGCGGTGTCGGACCGGGCGGCGCTCGGGCGCTCGATCGAGCGCATCCTCCAGTGGGACTCCGATCGCATCCTCCCCGGGCACGGCGACGTCATCGAGCGCGATGGGCAGGCGGCGCTGCGCGCGGCCTGGCCGGACTAGATCGCCCGCCGCGACGCCTCGGTGTTGCTACGGTGGAGGCTGTGTCCGAGCGGCTCGAATGCGACGTCTGCGTCGTCGGCGCGGGGTACGCCGGCCTCACCGCGGCGCTCCGCCTGACCCAGGCCGGGCAGTCGGTCGTCGTCCTCGAGGCTCGCGATCGCGTCGGTGGCCGGATCTGGACGCAGCCGCTCGCCGACGGCACCCCGGTCGACCGCGGCGGCGGATGGCTCGGCCCGAGGCACGACGCGATCCACGCGCTCGCCCGCGAGATGGGCGTCGGCACCTACAAGACGTGGGTGAAGGGCGCCCACCTCCTCGTCGGCGACGGCCGCACGCGGCGCTACACGGGCCTCATCCCGAAGATCAGTCCGCTCGCGGTCCTGACCCTCGCGCTCGCGCAGTGGAAGATCAACCGGATGGCCCGGCAGGTCCCGCTCGATGCGCCGTGGACCGCTGCGCGTGCGGCCGAGTGGGACGCGCGCTCGGTCGCATGGTGGATCGAGCGATCGGGGATCCGCACGGCCATCGCGCGCGACCTCTTCGAGTCTGCCGTGCGCGGCCTCATGACGAGCGACCTCTCCGAGG
>DATJPY010000051.1:0-1539 GCA_035506135.1 Myxococcota bacterium
CAGGCGCTCGCCAATATCGAGCGCGCGCTCGGCGAAGTCCGCGAGGTGCTGCGCACGCTGATGCCGGCGGAGCAGCTGCGCGGCTATGACGAGGCGATCCGCAATCTCGGCGCCAAGCTCGACACCATTCTGCGCAACAGCGACGATCATGCCACGGTGCAGCAGCTGGAAAGCGCGATCGCAGCGCTCCGCGGCATCGTCTCCAACGTCGCCTCCAACGATGCGCTGGAGCGGCTTGCCGACGACGTCCGGCTGTTGTCGGCCAAGGTCGACCAGCTCACCCGCGGCGCCGGCCAGAGCGATTCCTTTGCCATTCTCGAGCAGCGCATCGCGGCACTGACCGCGGCGCTGGAAACCCGCGAGCGCGAGCGTCCGGTCGTCGACGACCGCTCGGCCCAGCTCGAGGACGCGCTGCGCGGGCTCTCCGACCGCATCGACCGCCTGCAGGTCGGCAATGACAGCGCTGCCACCTTCGCCCATCTCGAGCAGCGCGTCTCCTATCTTCTGGAGCGGATCGAGGCATCGAACGAGCAACGGGGCGGCGGCAATCAGAACCTCGCGCGTGTCGAGGACGCGCTGCAGGATATTCTCGGCCATCTCGAGCGCCAGCATGCCGCCTTCATGCGGCTCGCCGACAACACCCAGCGCGCGAGCGAGCCGCAGGATTTCGGTCTCGCCGACATCGTCAAGCGCGAGCTTTCCGACATCCGCTCGCGCCAGAACGACACCGACCGCCTGACCCAGGATTCGCTGGAGGCCGTGCACAACACGCTGGGCCACGTGGTCGATCGTCTCGCCATGATCGAGGGCGATCTGCGCGCCGCGCGCACCGCGCCGCCGGTTGCTCCGCCTCCGGTCGCGCCCGCTGCCGCCTTCGCCGAGCCTGAGCCCCGCATGGCCATGCCGCAGGAAGCGATGCAGGAGCTGCAACACCAGGAGCCCGCCAAGCCCGAGCTGCCCAATCCTGCCGCGGCGCAGCCGCATTTTGTCGCCGCACCGCGCGAATTCCATGCGGCGACGGCTGCACTGCCCCAGCCGCCGCTTGCGATCAGCGAGATCCTGGTGCCGCATGCGCAGGCACCCCGGACCGCACTTGCCCCTGACCTGCCGCCCGATCATCCGCTCGAGCCCGGGACGCGCCCGGGTGGCGGACGCACCTCGCCGTCGGAGCGCATTGCCGCGTCGGAGGACGCGATCAGCGGCATTCCGGCCGCCGCGCCCAAGGCACCGGTGTCCTCCTCGAGCTTCATCGCCGCCGCCCGTCGCGCCGCCCAGGCCGCAGCTGCGGCGCAGGCCGTGCCCGAAAAAGGCCGCGGCGGCAAGAGCGCGAGCAGCGCCAAGGACAAGTCCGACTCGCCCGGCATCACCTCGAAGATCCGCTCGGTGCTGGTCGCGGCGAGCGTGGTCGTGATCGTGCTTGGCACGTTCAAGATGGCCATGACCCTGCTCGACGGCTGGGGCGGTCAGGGAGCGTCCCCTGCGCCCTCATCCGCGGTCGAGAGCAGGAGTGAGCCGCAGCCGCCGATCCAGGCGCCTGCC
>DATJPY010000052.1:0-167427 GCA_035506135.1 Myxococcota bacterium
CAGGAGTACGCACCCACCTTGACCCAATCTCTTGAGCTCTGCAGCGACCTGGCGAGCCTCCGCATCGCCAAGATGCTGCAGAACCGTAAAGGTCATCACAAAGTCGAAAGACCCTGATGACGCTGGGAGATTCGAAAGCGCTTCGATCTGATGAAACTCGATCTGCGGCAATAGGCGGCGCGCTTCAGCCACGAACGTGGACTCTCGCTCGAACCCGACCACCTGCTTCGCGACTTCGGCCAGAACCATCGTTAGGCGGCCGTATCCGCAGCCGACGTCGCATGCTCGTGCGACGGGCTTGATCGCGGATGCCGCCTGCAGGCAGCGTCTGACGTCCCGCTGCTCGAGGTAGTTCCGGACGTTGGCGCTCGGTCCTAGGGCATCAGCGACTTCCGCGACCGTCCAATGGTGGCGAGCCGGCGCTGTCATTTCGTGTGGCCTAACAGCTGCATAGGCTGTAACTTATCCTTCCTAAGTAAATTCGTCATTCGCTGCAAAGGTGTGTGTCCTATTCCTCTACGTCTTGGTCACCGAAATCGTCTGGAAGTTCCTCACCGGGCAAGAGCTGTCGCTCGGGCGGCACCAGGGAGGTCAGGTAGTTAGGCTGCAAACCGAGTCGCCTGGCGTCAGAACCGGACGCGAAGCCGGCCCAGAGAATGTCCGCGGGGCTGCGCACGCCGCGGCCGCCGCGGTTGAGAACATGCGTGTAGATCATCGTGGTCTTCACGTCCTTGTGGCCGAGAAGCTCCTGGATGGTGCGGATATCGTACCCCTCCTCGAGCAGGTGGGTCGCGAAAGAGTGGCGGAAGGTGTGGGCGCTGACCCGCCGGGAGATGCCGACGTCGAGGACCGCGCGGCGCAGGGCGCGCTGCAGGACGGTCTCGTGCAAGTGATGGCGGCGTTCGGGTTGCGGCTCGGCCGGCGATTCCTTGCCCCGCGGGTCGCGGCTGCGGTGCTCGCCCGGGAAGACGTACTGCCAGCCCCACTCCCGCTCGGCGCCGGGGAACTTCCGGGCGATGGCGTCGGGCAGGTAGACGGAGCCGTAGCCGTCGGCGAGGTCCTTCTCGTGGATGCGCTTGACGCGCGAAAGCCACGACGGCATCTCGGCGCGGACGACGATCGGAAACGGCACGACGCGGTCTTCGCCGCCCTTGGTATCGCGGACGACGATGCGGTTGTTTCCGAACTCGAGGTCCTTGACGCGCAGGCGCAGGCACTCGAGCAGGCGCAGGCCGGTGCCGTAGAGAAGGGTCGCGATGAGCTTCGGGGTGCCGTCCATGCGGCCGATGACGCGGCGGACTTCGGAGCGGGTGAGGACGGTCGGCAGGCGGCCGGGGCGCTTGGCGCGGATGATGGTGTCGAGGTCGGGCAGCGGCTTTCCCAGGACGTGGCGATAGAGAAAGAGAAGGGCCGAGAGCGCCTGCGTCTGCGTGGACGAGCCGACGGGACCTTCGACGGCGAGGTGTGTGACGAAGGCGTTGATCTCGGTCTCGCCCATCTCCATGGGGTGGCGCTTCTGGTGAAAGAGGATGTAGCGGCGGATCCAGCCGACGTAGGCCTCTTCGGTGCGCAGGCTGTAGTGGCGCGCGCGGATCGCCTGGCGCACGCGGTCGAGCAGGCGAGGCTGTCCCGGTGGCGCCGGCGCGGCTGGTTCGGGCACTTCAGCCGCCCTGGCCAATCTGCCGAGTCTCGCAGGCGACGAAGGCGCCGAGGACCCCTTCCGAAGCGAGATCGAGGAAGACGACCCGGTCTACTTGGTCCGGCGCCTCCTGTTCCTGTCGCTCCCGGACTCGAGACGCCGGAGTACGTCGCGATCGGGAATCGTCGTGACCTTGCCTGCGCCCGACTCCCGCAGACGTCGCTCCGACTTCACTCCCGGTTGAAGCACCTCGGCCTCGATCTGCGCGAGCTTTCTGGACATGCCGACTCCCTCCGGAGGGCATCGGTGTACCTCCGCCGTGTCCTCCTTCTTATTGTCGCGAGACTTCTGCGGGCCGCCGTAACGTCGGCAGGTACTAACGGTGGGCGAGCTCCTCGCGGATCACGCGGCGCAGGGTCTTCTCGAGCGGCTCCCGTCTTTCGGCGATGAATTGCCTGAGCGCGAGATTGATGAGCGTCTGATAGTTGCCGCCGCCCGCCGCGTGAACCTGCTCGCGGAACCAGGCCAGCACGTCGTCGTCGAGCCGGATCGTGATCCGAGTCTTACCAGGCGGCACGGGAACGACGGACCCTCGCTTGCCTCCGCGGAAGTCGTATTCCTTCTTCATCGCATGATTCCGTATGCCCGTCGCTCGCGAGCAGTCGCCTTCCGCGCCGAGATCAGTCGAATCCGATCGCCACGCCAGGTGTGGACGACGACCAACAGCCCGGTCGCCAGCGCGCGATGGCGGCCGCCTGCTTTTCAATACCTGTCGTGAGGGCGGATCCTCAGTCGTACACGCCGTCGGCGAACCAGTGGCCGCCGTCGCGGTCGCGATAGATGCGGTAGAGGCCGCCGTCGGTGAGCTCGACGTCCCAGTAGTCGCGGTCGGCGGGCGCGTCGGTCCACCAGCCTTCTTCGAGCGACCACGGTCCGGCGGCGACGCGGACGGAGCCGGCGATCGGCGGCGCGGCGCCCGGAGTGGACCGAATGCTGTAGGGGCGGGGCTTGTCCCCGCCCTCGTTGCGGGCGGCCGCGAGGGCCGCCCCGACGCTGTCCGAGTCGCCGAGCAGCACCTCGAGCTCGACCGGCGGTCGGAGGACGCGCACGGAGAGAAGTCCGCGCCCGTCGCGCGGCGCGGGCTTGACGCGCGGGGGCGGCGGCGGCGCGTAGCCGGTCAGGGTCAGGCGCTCGGGGCGGTAGCCGTCGACCGAGCGCGGCGAGCCGACGCGGTCGGAGCCGAGGAGCGCGGCCAGGCGCGCGATCGTGGTCGCGAGGCGGTCGGGCGAGAGCGCGGCGGGGCCGAAGAGCGTCAGCTGCGCGCGGCGCGGCGCGTCGGGATGCGCGGTGAAGGAGAAGCCGGCGACGGCGGCGCCGGGCGGCCGCGCCTCGAGCTCGAGGCGGACGAGTGTCAGCAGCGTCTTGACGTCGCGCGTGGGCGCCGGCAGCGCGATCGCGCGCGCGTCGTGGCCGCCCGGGTCGAGCTCGAGCGCGACGTCGAGGCGCGTGCACGCGAGCGCCTGCGCTTCGAGGCGGCGGACGAGGCGCTCGAGCGCCGCGTGGCCGACGAAGAGAAACGGCTCGAGGGTCGCGAGCGGCCACTCGAGCTCGAGCCCCTCGGTGAAGACGGGCGGCGGCAGGCGCGGCTCGAGCGGGCGCGGGTCGATGCCGCGCGCGGTCGCGTGGAGGGCGCGGCCGGCCTCGCCGAGGCGGCTCCCGACCTGGCCCTCGGGGAGCTTCGCGAAGTCGCCGATCGTGTGGAGGCCCCAGCGGTCGAGGGTCGCGGCGATCTCGAGCGCGGGCGCGAGGCGCTCGAGCGGCAGCGGCGCGAGGAACCGCTGCTCCTCGCCGTCGGCGACGACGGTCGGCGAGCCGGGCAGCCCCGCGGCGACGCGCGCGGCGAGCTTGGACGCGGCCACGCCGACGCGCGCGGGCAGCAGCGCCTTCTCCGCCGCGAGCAGAATCGCCATGCCAAGAGACGCCGCCCCTCTCCCTTTGGGAGAGGGGGTGGGGCTGAGGGGCGTGATTTCGCCGGGTACTCCCAGCATCGGATGCCCATCCAGCTCCAGGTACACGACGCCCTCGCCTTCGTCTTCGACGCGCGGCGAGAAGGATTCGGCCACCTCGAGCAGCGCCTCCTGCGCGGCGCTCTCGCAGGCGCGGTCGCGGCCGCGGGCGACGAGCTTCGGCAGGATCGCGCGCGCCTGGGGCAGCGTCATGCCGGCCTCGATGCCGGCGCGGCGCGCCTTGCGGGTCGCGGCGACGATCCGCGCGGCGCTGCCGTTGCCCTCGCAGACGGCGACGGCTTCGTCTTTGAGTTCCGGCTCCGCGCGCAGCCGCGCGGCCAGCGGAAAGAGCGGAACGAAGAGACAGGCGATCATGGTGAGAGTTCGGGTACCGCCACCAACCCCATCTCCTCCGCTTTCCCTCCCCGCGCGCCCGCGTCCTTCTCGAGCACGAGCCGCGCGGAAAGGCCGCCGAGCAGACGGCTCTCGCGCCCGCTCCCCTCCCACAGCGCGCGCGCGGAGCCGGCGGACACGGCGGCGCTGGCGGCGATGCCGCTGACGCGATAGGGAGCGAGCACGAAGAGCGCGGCCCCGTGCGAGCGGGCCGCGCGCTCGAGGCGCACCCACGCGGCGTCGGGCACGAACCGTCCGCGCACGGGCGGCAGGCCGAGGTCCACGACGACGAGCGGGAATCCCGTCGACAGCAGCATCTCCGCGCTCGTGACGGCGCCTTTCAATTTCTCGGGCCGCACCCAGAGCAGGCGCTCGAGATCCACACCCGCCTCTTCGGCCGACTGCGGATCGAGATGGCCGCCGAGGTCCACCAGGGCGGCCGCCTCGCCGCCCGAGGTCGCGGCCGCGAGTGTGGACATCGCGATCGAGAAGCGTCCCGACGAGCGGCGCCCGCAGAGCTCGACCAGGCCGCCCCGCGGCAGCCCGCCGGAGAGGAGCCGGTCGAGCGCGGGCACGCGCGTGGGCAGCGGGTCGCGGCGCGAGGCGGGCGACGGCAGGTCCGACGCGCGCGTCAGCTTTGCGCCGAGCCCCGAGAGCAGGCTCTGCGCGGCGGCTTTGCGCGAAAGACCTTTTCCTTCGAGAAGGTCTGCGAGAGCCGGAGCCATCGCCTGCGCGCCGGACATGGGAGAAAGAAAATAGGCGTAAATAAGGCGTAAGTCAATCGGCGGCTAACCCCTTCCGCCCACGGCGGATCGGACCCTGACCGGTATCATTCGCCCCAATGCCCCGCCCCTTGCGCTGAAGCCGGATGAGCCTTTTTCTCAAAGGTCTCATCGTGGGGTTCTGCCTGGCCGCTCCCGTGGGGCCGATCGCGGCGCTCTGCGTCCAGCGCACGATCTCGAAGAACCTGACCTCGGGGCTGGTTTCGGGCCTCGGCGCGGCGGCGGCCGACGCCTTCTACGGCATGGTCGCCGCCTTCGGCGCGACGATCGTCTCGGAGTTCCTGATCGCCGAGCGCTCCTGGATGCAGCGGGTCGGCGGCGTGATCCTCATCTTCATGGGCCTGCGCCTCTTCCTCGCCAAAACCGTCGAGGAGAAGACGGAGACCAACGGCAAGGGCCTCGCCGGCGACTTCCTCTCGACGTTTCTCCTGACGCTGACGAACCCGATGACGTTCGTCGCCTTCGCCGCCGTCTTCGCGACGATGGGCATCGGCGCCGTGCGTGGCCGCCCGTTCCTGACGGCGGAGCTCGTCGGCGGCGTGCTGCTCGGATCGCAGCTGTGGTGGACGATCCTCTGCGGCGGCGCCCATGCGCTGCGCCGGCACTTCGACTACCGCAAGCTCACGACGATCAACCGCGCGACCGGAATTTTCGTCATCGGCGTCGGCGTCGTGTACCTCTTCCTCGGAGCCGAAAAGCGCGAGCCGAACCTGCCGATCCCCGCGCCGCCGAAGGCGGCGTACAGGGAAACGACACCCCTCTCCCCCGTCAGGGAGAGAGGGCTAGGGTGAAGGAGCCTCCACCGTAGGGGCGGGGCTTGTCCCCGCCCGCGGGCGGCCACGAGGGCCGCCCCTACCCCTGGTCACGAAGCCGCCCCCGCGCCTTCCGCAGCGCCCGCTCGAGCGACGCGTCGACGCCGAGCGAGACCGCCTCTTCGTAGGACGCCCAGCGGATCGGCCGCGTCGGGTCCTCGGAAGCCGCCGGGTCGGCGTCGGCCCCGGTCGTCAGGAGGAAGCGCACGTCGAAGTGGTGGTGCGCGGGATCCCTGCCGCGCGCCGGGATCGGGTGGACGTCGACGTCGAGGATCGCGCGGCCGAGCGGCGCGTCGAAGCGCGCGATGCCCGTCTCCTCGACCGCTTCGCGGAGCGCCGCGTCGAAGGCCGACGCGTCGTCGGGCTCCGCGTGGCCTCCAGGCTGGAGCCAGCGCGAGAGCTTGCGGTGGAGCACCAGCAGAAACGCCGAGCCGTCCGGCCGCGCCACGACGGCGCTCGCCGTGACGTGGCCTTCCGGGTTCTCGCGGGCGAACGGATCCGACGGGCCCGCGACGAACGCGCCGAGGAGCGCGAGAGACTTCTCCTCGCCCGCCCCTTCCGGCGCGTGGCGCGCGAGCTCGCGGAGAAGCTCCTCGCGGTTCACGGCGCGATCGTACCTCCGTCTGATGCGTTCGCATCAGGACGCGGGTGGTCTCGCCGCGACACGATCGGCCCGATCCTGCGGCCCGTCGCCGCGGACCGGAGAAGACGACATGGATGCTGTCTGGCTCGCGCGGCTGCAGTTTTCGCTGACGGTGATGTTCCACTTCCTCTTTCCGCCGATCTCGATCGGCCTCGGGTTCCTGGTGTTCCTGCTCGAGACGGCCCGCTGGCGAACGGGACGCGACGTCTACCGCCGCGCGTCGGACTTCTGGCTGAAGCTCTTCGCGGTCAACTTCGCCGTCGGCGTGGCGAGCGGCATCGTCATGGAGTTCGAGTTCGGGACGAACTGGGCCGGCTACTCGCGGTTCGTCGGCGACATCTTCGGCGCGCCGCTCGCCGCCGAGGGCGTCTTCGCGTTCTTCCTCGAGTCGGGGTTCCTCGGCCTGCTGCTGCTCGGAAGAAAGCGCATCTCGTCGTTCGTGCGCTGGTTCGCCTCGGCGATGGTGTCGCTCGGGACGGTCCTCTCGGCCTTCTGGATCCTCGTCGCGAACTCTTGGATGCAGACGCCGGCCGGCTACAAGGTCGAAGGCGGCCGCGCGGTGCTGACGGACTTCGTCGCCGCCGTGTTCAACCCGTCCACGCTGCCGCGCTTTGCCCACACGCTCTCGGCCGCCCTGTGCATGGGCGCGTTCCTGATGGCCGGGATCTGCTCGTGGCTGTTCCTGAAGGGCCGCGGCAGCGACGCCGCGCGCGCGTCGCTCCGCCTCGCGGTCGTCGCCGCCTTCGCGGGCTGCGCGCTCGTCTTTCTGAGCGGCGACCGCCACGCGCGGCAGGTGGCCCACACGCAGGACGCGAAGTTCGCCGCGATGGAGGGCATCTACTCGACGCAGAAGGGCGCGCCGCTCATCCTCTTCTCGCTGCCGCCCACGCAGCAGGGACCGCGCCAGGGGCCCGAGATCGTCGTCACGAACCTGACCTCCGCGCTCGCGTTCGGCAACTTCCAGGCGCCGATCCGCGGCCTCGAGGAGTTCCCGGTCGACCAGTGGCCGCCGGTCGCCGTGACGTTCCTCGCGTTCCACAACATGGTCATCGTCGGCAACCTGATGGCCCTCGTCGCGCTCGCGGGGCTCGTCCTGCTCCTCGCCAGGCGCCTCGAGACGGCGCGCTGGTGGCAGCGCCTCGCGATCGCCTCCGTGCCGCTCCCGATGATCGCGATCCAGCTCGGCTGGACGACGGCGGAGGTGGGCCGGCAGCCCTGGATCGTCTACGGGCTGATGCGCACGAAGGACGCCGTCTCGAAGGTCGTCGCGGCGCCGGCGATCCTCTTCTCGATCGTTCTCTTCTCGGCCATCTACCTGTGCCTCGGAGCGCTCTGGCTCTTCCTGCTCGGGCGCGAGATCGCGCACGGACCCGAAACGGAATCGCGGCCCGACGGGGCCGGGGAGGCCCGCCATGTCGCTTGAAGTCGTGTGGTTCCTGCTCGTCGGCGTCCTGCTCGCGGGGTACGCGATCCTCGACGGCTTCGACCTCGGCGCCGGGATGCTGCACCTCTTCGTCGCCCGGGACGACGCCGAGCGCCGCCAGGTCGTCAACGCGATCGGTCCCGTGTGGGACGGCAACGAGGTGTGGCTGCTGACGGGCGGCGGCGCGCTCTTCGCGGCGTTTCCGAAGGTGTACGCGACGGTGTTCTCCGGGCTGTACCTCGCGCTGATGCTCGTGCTGACGGCGCTCATCCTGCGCGCGGTGAGCCTGGAATTCCGCGGCCGTCTCGACGCGCCCGGCTGGCGCCGCGCGTGGGACGTCGTCTTCGCGGTCTCCTCGTTTCTGCCGTCCCTGCTCTTCGGCGTCGCCGTCGGCAACGTCGTTCGCGGGCTGCCGCTCGACGCCGACGGCGAGTTCGCGGGGACGTTTTTCGGGCTGCTCAACCCGTTCGCGCTGCTGGCGGGTCTCTTCTCCGTCGCGATGTTCCTGACGCAGGGCGCCGCGTGGCTCCAGCTGAAGACGACGGGGCCCGTGCGCGACCGGGCGCTCTCGGCCGGCCGCGCGGCCTGGGCCGCGTGGATCGCGCTGTGGCTCGCGCTGACGGCTTACTCCCGCCTCGCCGCCCCGCGCGCCTGGGAGGCGCCGCCGGTGCCCGTGTGGCTCGCGCCGCTGCTCTTTCTCGCCGCCGCCGCGGCGGCCCGCCGGGTCTGGGGACGCGGCGCGCGAAGCTCCGCGTTCGCGTTCTCCTCCGCGGCGGTCGCGATGGCGGTCGCGACACTCGGCGCTTCGATCTTCCCGAACCTGGTGCCGGCGCTCGGCGATCCGGCCCGCAGCCTCACGGTCTCCAACGCGTCCTCGTCGCCCCTGACGCTGCGCGTGATGCTGATCGTCGCGCTCGCGGGCATGCCGGTCGTGCTCGGCTACACCGCGTTCATCTACTCGCGCTTTGCGGGCCCCGTCGCCCTCGACGAGCACAGCTACTGAGCGGCCGCGCCCCGCAGATCCCGTCGCGAAGCTCCGGCGACGGCCTACGAATCCGTCGACGTCTCGTCGACCTCGTCCCTCACCTTGTGGACGAGCGCCTCGACCGATTTCTCGTCGAGACCCTCGGGGCCGACGCCGCGCTTGACGAAGTCCACCCACTCGCCGTCGACCCGGACCTGCACCGAGAGGAGTCGCGCCCGGCCGTAAGCGCACACGCGCACGGCGAGGTTCGGCCGCACGTACGTCGCCTGGCGGTTTCCCGATTCGTCCGGCGGCGTGATGTCCTGGGGCGCGTAGCCCATCTGCCGAAAGGCCGACCCGATCCGGTCGAAAGCGGCTTCCAGGGTCAACATGGCGGAACCTCGCTCGATGAGCGGGATTCTATTGCAGGCGGATGAGGACCAATGGAAACGCCCCCCTCACCCCCGCCCTCTCCCCCCGCCGGGGGGAGAGGGAGTAGAGAGCGCCCTCTCCGGCGCGAGAGTCGCGGGTGAGGGGGGTTACCCCCTCCCCCGGAAATCGCTCGACAGCATCAAAAACTGGCCCCTCTCCTCGCGCTCCTCGTGCTCCTCGGCCGCGGCGGCGAGGGCCTCGGCTCCACGGTCCTTCCACCACGCTCGCGCCTCCGCCATGGTCCAGGCGGGCGAGACGGCGCACGCCTCGAGCGCCGCGTCGAGCTCCTCCGCCGTCGCCGGGCGCGCGTTCCGGTCGAAGGACAGGCAGCGGCGCAGCAGCTCCTCGAGCGCGCGCGGCACTTCCTGCGGCCCGGTGCCCGCCATCGCCGCGGGCGGGCCCTGGCGCTCCAGCTTGAAGACTTCGAGCGCGGTGCGCCCCGGGAAGGGCGCGTGGCCCGTCAGCAGGAAGTAGCCGACCGCGCCGAGGCCGAAGATGTCGGCGCGCGCGTCGACCTTGCCGGGATCGCTCATCCCTTCGGGCGCCATGTAGAGCGGCGTGCCGAGCAGCGACCCGTCCTGCGACAGCGCCGCGTCGCTCGAACCGGGCCCGTCGGCGGCGGCGTGCTCGACGTCGCCGATCTCCTTGACGAGCCCGAAGTCGAGGATCTTCAGGAAGTCCGGGATGCCGCCGTAGACGCAGAGCATCACGTTCTGCGGCTTGATGTCGCGATGGATCAGCCCCGCGGCGTGCGCTTCGGCGAGCGCGCCGCACGCCTGGCGGAGCAGATGGACGACGCGCCGCGGCGGCAGCGGCCCGGAGAACGCGACGAGCTGCCCGAGGTTGATGCCGCGCAAAAGCTCCATCGCGTAATAGAAGACGTGGTCGGCCGTCCGGCCGTAGTCGTAGATCGCGATCGTGCTCGGGTGCGTCAGGCCCGCGGTCAGCTGCACCTCGCGCTCGAAGCGCGCGATCGCCTTCTCGCCCTCGACACCCGGCGCGAGCAGCTTGACCGCGGTCGGCCGGCGCAGCAGGGCGTGGCGCGCCTCCCAGACCACGCCCATCGCGCCCTTGCCGAGCTTCTTGATGAGGCGGTACGGGCCGACCTTCTCGGCCTGCCGGCGCAGGCGCGCGATCGTCCGCAGCGCCGTCACCGTGACGAGGCCGACGAGCGAGGCGAGGATGCCGAAGAGCGCCGCCTCGACCGCTCCGCGGCGCGACGGCAGGAACGCGCCCGGGAGCGCGAAGACGTCGAGCGTCCAGCGCCGTCCGGCGAAGAGCACGACGAACGAGAGCTCGAAGGCGTCGCGCCGCGTCAGGCTCGCCGCGTCCGTCGGCCGCTCGGCGAGCGCCGGGGTTCCGGGCGCCTCGAGGTCGCGCAGCCGGAGTCCCAGCCCCGCCGCGTCCGCCTGCGAGGCGGCCTTGTCCACGACCGGCGCCACGCGGAAGATCGCGGTCGCAAAGCCGCGCAGCTTCTCCAGGCGCTTCCCGGCCGAGCCGGGATCGCCGTCGCGGTAGACGGGCGCGTACACCGCCACGACCGGCCAGGTCCTGCGGCCTTCTTCCTCGAGGAGCACGAAGGGCGCCGAGGCGTAGAGGTCGCCGATGTCGCACGCCTTGACCGCCGCCGACCAGCGCGTCGCCTCGGACGCGATGTCGAAGCCGAGCGCCAGGTTCGAGGGCGGCTCCATGTAGTGAACGGGCACGTAGAAAGGCCGGCGGCCGGCCGTCACGTGCTTGCCGTCGCTGCCCTTCTCCCAGAATCCCGAGTCGGTCAGGTGCGCCTTCTTCGCGTCCGTCTCGTAGGCCGCGCGGTCGGCGTCCTTCACGTACGGCAGCCATTCGAAGGCGTAGACCTCGCGGCTGCGCGCGAGCATGGGATACGCGAGCAGCCGGAACCAGTCGCGCGTCACGGGCCGGTCCGACGCCTCCATGAAGCTCTGCAGCGTGTAGAGGTTCTCGAGCGAGGACGACAGCCGCTCGCTGACGCGCGCCTGCACGTCCTTGGCCTTCTGGGCAAACGCCAGGTGCACCGCCGCGCGGCCGCGCGCGAAGACGTACGCGCCGAGCCCGAGCGACAGCGCGACGAAGACGGCGGCGATGAGCAGGTCCGTCGCCCGCAGCGACGAGCGCCACAGGAAAAACGCCGAGCGCAGGCGCCGGATGGTGAACCGGCTCGTCTCGGTGGGCCCGCTGATGCCCGTGCCGCCGCTGGTGATCACGGTTGTCCTGCGGAGCTTAGTCCGATTCCCGGCGGCGGCTCCCCGGGACGACGGCGGCCTTTGGCGGCCGGTCGAATCCTCAGGCCGCGATCGGCCGCCCCGCCCGCTCCCGCAGCAGCGCCGCCCCGACCAGGGCCGCGGCGACCCCTATATAGAGGAAGGCGTACACCGGCTCGGGACGCGCCGACAGGGCCGAGGTGAAGTCGGCCGGCGCCAGGTTCGACAGGCCCATGTACCAGACGACGAGGTAGAGGCCCGTGAACAGCTTGCCGCCCGAAGTCAGCGAGCCCATGCCGACGGAGATGGCGGCGATCGCGCCGAGTCCGCCCACGCACGCCAGGCCCCGCGCGGGCGAGACGAGGAAGCCTCGCACCGCCAGCGGCGCGCCGAGCGCCAGGACCACGAGCCCGACGGCCGCCGTCTTCCAGAGCACCGGCGACCGCGGCACGGCCGGCTGGGAGAAGACGAGCGCGCCCGTCCCGGCGAGCTTCTCGCGCGCGGCCGCCTCGGAGATGACGGGCACGAGCAGCATCAGGAACGCGGCCTGGGAGAAATTGCCGGGCGTCAGCCCCGCGAGCATCGCGGCGACCGCGAGCGGCCACTTCACGATCGAGGCGCTCTCCCAGACCAGGCGCGCCTCGGCCAGGATCGCCGCGCGCGCCGACGGGCGCACCGTCACGGGCGACAACGAGGCGCCGGAGCGGGCCGGAACCGACGCCGCTCCCGCCCGGGCCGCGGCCGCCTCGCGCCGCGCCTCCAGGCGCCGCCAGAGCCCCGCGATGGAGCCGGGCCGCCGGGCCCGCCGCCGTCCGCGCGCCGGGTCGAACCGGTCGAAGAGCAGGATCGCCGGCAGCAGCGGCAGCAGCGCAAGGAGGAAGTTGACGCCGCGCATCCCGACGAGGCCCCACGTCAGCGGGACGCCCTTCCACGGGACGCGCTCGATCGGCTTGTCGCGGTGAATGTGGCCGGACGAGACGCCGGTCGCGTTCGCGGGCACCGTCTGCCGCACGAGCCACTCGTCCGTCGCCACGCCCGCCGGGTCGTACACCGGCCGCGACATGGTCCCCGACTTGACCGCCTGGTCCACGTCGATGCCCGCGAGGTCCATCGGCAGCTTCACGAGCCCGAACAGAAACACGAAGAACCACACGACGAGGCCGCCGCGCCCGCGCAGCCCGGGCGTCACGTCGAAGAGGACCGCGAGCGAGGCGCAGGCCGCGATCGCGGGGAGCGTCAGCAGCAGGTACGGCGCGGCGAACGAGACCGGCGTGAACCGCCCCGCCCCGTACCAGACGAACGCCGTCAGCCCGGCGCCGAGCGCGAGGACGTCCAGGACGAGCAGGTACGCGAAGTGCGCGGCGAACTTGCCGCCGAGGTACGCCGACTTCGAGAGCGGCGTCGCGGCGAGGATCGCGCCGATGCCGCGTTCGCGGTCCCGCCGCACGGACCCGGCGACGAGGTAGAAGCCGCTCATGGCGAGGATCACTCCCGAGAGCACCGCCAGCGCGAAGCCGACGTAGGCCGCGCTGTAGAGCGGGGCCTGCACGCGGCCGTCGGGCAGGTCCCACGTGAGCGAAGCCGTGTTCCCGCTCGGATCGGGAATCCAGAAGAACGCCGCCGCGAAGAACGCGACGAGCGCGATCGGCGTCGCCGCCGAGCGCATCCGCATCCGGATCTCGGCCGAGACCTGCGTCGCGGCGCAGAACGCCGCGTCGCGAAGTGCCGCGCCGGGCGCCCGCACCGGCGCGCGGCGCGGAGGCGCCAGGGGCGCGAGCGCCGAAGCGCTCACGCGGCCTCCAGGTTCGTCAGCAGGTACGCGTCCTCGAGGTCCGGCTCGACCGCGGTCGAGCCCGGAAGCGCGGCGCCGCTGCCGCCTCCGTTGGCCACGTAGCGCACGTGCACGCCGTCGGCGCGGCGAATCAGGTTCGAGACGTGCACGGTGCGCTGCGCCTCGGCGAGGCGGTCGGAGGAGATGACCGCGCGGAACACGCGGCCCGCCGCGCGCGCCAGCAGCGACTCCGGCGTCGCGTGCGCGACCAGACGCCCCTGGCGCATCACCGCGATCTCGGTCGCGACGGCTTCGACGTCGGAGACGATGTGCGTCGAGAGCACCACCACGCGCTTCTGCGCGATCTCGGCAAGGAGGTTGCGGAAGCGGACGCGCTCTTCCGGGTCGAGGCCGACGGTCGGCTCGTCGACGATGACGAGCTTCGGATCGCCGAGCAGCGCCTGGGCGATCCCGACGCGCTGCCGCATGCCGCCCGAATAGCCGCCGAGCCGGCGGTTCGCGGCCCCGTGCAGGTTGACGAGCTCGAGGAGCTCGCGCACGCGGCGGTCGAGGTCGGCGCCGGAGAGGCCTTTCAGGCGCCCGAGGTAGAGCAGGAACTCGCGGGCGGTCAGGCGCTCGTAGACGCCGAAGTCCTGCGGGAGGTAGCCGAGCTCCCGCCGCAGCGGCAGCGGGTCCGCGACGGCGTCCCGGCCCGACCAGAGGAAAGTCCCCGAGGTCGGCTTCGTGACGGTGGCGAGGATCGACAGGAGAGTGGTCTTCCCGGCGCCGTTGGGTCCGAGCAGCCCGAGCACCCCCTCCCGGACCTCGAGCGAAAAGTCGGCAAGCCCCACCGTGCCGCCCGGATACCGCTTTCCCAGGGACTGGATCGAGAGCATGGCGTGTTTCCCCTCTGGCCGAACGTTACGGAAGAAGGAGGCGAGGAGTTCCCGATGAGCGATTGGCGTCTCGCAGCCCCCCTCACCCTCCCCCCTCAGGGGGGAAGAGGGAAATCGGCAAATCCCCTCTCCCCCTCCGGGGCAGAGGGCAAGGGTGAGGGGGGAGGTCCCCGGTCTTCGAACATTCCTCCCGGCGATTGCGTATAAACGTCACGTGGCCCGAGTTTTCTCTGCATTGGGGGGGTTTCTCGTGAAGAAGAAGAAGTGGATCGGCATCCTGGTGGTGCTCCTCGCGCTCGGCGGGGTCGCCTTCATGAAGGCCAAGAGCAAGGACAAAAACGATCCCAAGGCCGAAAACACCCCGTTCCGGCTGGGGAAGGTCCAGGCCGAAGACCTCCAGGTCTCGGTCCGCGAAGTCGGCGTCGTCGACCCGGTCACGAAAGTGGACGTCAAGTCGGCCGTCTCGGGCCGCGTGCTGACCCTCAAGGTCCGCGAGGGCGCCGTCGTCAAGCAGGGCGACGTGCTCGCCGAGATCGAGCCGGACGTCAACCAGGCGCAGTCGCTCTCCGACGTCCAGGCGAGCGTCAAGGACACGGAGCTGAAGCTCCAGGACGCCGACCGCGACTTCACGATGCAGAAGGCGCTCTTCGAGCAGGGGCTCATCGGCCGCGACGCCTATCGCGCCTCCGAGATCCGGCGCGACCAGGCGCGGGAGAACCTGCGGGCCGCGCAGATGCGCTACCAGATCGTCGAGGACCGCGGCATCCCGATCTCCGGCAACGCGTCGTCGCAGAACGCTCGCGTCACGGCCCCGATGAGCGGCGTCGTGATCAAGAAGGGCGTCGAGCTCGGCGAGACCGTCACGTCGGGCGTCTCCTCGTTCAACGCCGGCACCGTGCTCTTCACCGTGGCGGACCTGAAGTCGCTCATCATCCGCGTCAACTTGAACGAGGTCGACATCGCCAAGGTCCACGTCGGCCAGCCGGTGCGCGTCACGCTCGACGCGTACCCGCAGAAGATCTTCACCGGCAAGGTCACCTTCGTCGCGCCGTCGGCCGAACTCGTCGAGAAGATCAAGGTCTTCAAGATCGAGGTCACGCTCGACGAGCTGGAAGAGGCGTTCAAGACCGGCATGAGCGCCAACGTCGAGATCCTCGGCGAGAAGCGCGACAAGGCCGTCTCGATCCCGCTCGAGGCGCTGCAGAAGCGCGACGGGAAGACGGTCGCGTACCGCCTGAAGGCGAACCTCGACCCGAAGAAGCTCGCCGAGGCCAAGGACGGGCTCTCCGGCCGCAACAAGTTCATCTGGCTGTCGGACCACTGGAAGGACTACTTCGACCCCGTCCCGGTCCAGGCCGGCATCGCGACCCTCGAGCGCGTCGAGATCACGTCGGGGCTGAAGTCGGGCGAACAGGTCTCGCTCGAGGACCCGACCAAGAAGCGCGTCGAGAAGGACGACGAGGACAATTAGGCGCGGGCCAGTCCGTTGCTGAAGTCGGAAATGAGTCTCGTGGGAGAGGAGGCGTTAGCAACTTCCCCTCTCATTTCCACGGTCCGCGAAGCGGACCGCTAGAGGTCCGAGTCCCATGCAGCCGATCATCCACACCCAGGCCCTCACCAAGGTCTTCGGCTCCGGCGGCGCCGCGGTCCACGCGCTGCGCGGGATCGACCTCACGATCGAGCGGGGCGAGTTCGCCGCGCTGATCGGCCCGTCGGGCTCCGGCAAGTCGACGCTCATGGCGATCCTCGGGTGCCTCGACAAGCCGACGGCCGGCACGTACGCCCTGGACGGCGAGCGCGTCGAAGGGCTCTCGGGCCGCGAGCTCGCCGGGATCCGCAACGACAAGATCGGCTTCGTCTTCCAGCAGTACAACCTGCTGCCGAAGGCGTCGGTCGCGCGCAACGTCGAGCTCCCGATGCTCTACGCCGGCGTGGGCCGCAAGGAGCGCCGCGCCCGAGCGCTGGAGCTCCTCGAGAAAGTCGGCATCCCGGACAAGGCGAAGGTGCTGCCGGCCGCGCTCTCGGGCGGCCAGCGTCAGCGCGTCGCGATCGCCCGCGCGCTCGCCAACCGGCCGGCGCTGCTGCTCGCCGACGAGCCGACCGGCGCCCTCGACCAGAAGACCGGCCACGAGGTCCTCGAGCTCTTCCGCGACCTCCACCGGCAGGGCAACACGATCATCATCGTCACGCACGACCTCTCGATCGCGGCCACCGCTCAACGCCAGGTGGAAATCATGGACGGTCTGATCAAAGTGGAGGAAGCGGCGTGAGGGGCGAACGGCGGATTCTGACGATCGGTCCTCTCGCGTCGCACGTTTCGCGGGAGAGGATCCGGCTGCCCCTTTCCCTCTCTCGTCCACGGTCCGCGAAGCGGACCGCTCGAGGTCTGTGACTTTCGACGGAGCGTTTCGCGAGCGGGTCCGCAACTCCTGGGTGGAGATCCGGGAGAACTTCACCCGCTCGATCCTCCAGTCGCTCGGCGTGATTCTCGGCGTCGCGTCGGTGCTCGGCGGCATGTCGATTTCCGACAGCATGCGCAAGCGCTCGATGGAGCTCTACGCGCGCATGGGCGGCCTCGACAAGCTGAACGTCCGCCAGTCGGCCGTCGTCCGCGAAGGCGCACCGACCGCCCTCCAGATGGCGAACCTCGGCCTGCGGACCGCCGACGCGAACGAGGGCGAGGAGATGGACACCTCGGCCGTCAGCGGCATCTCGCTGCGCAAGGACGCGCGCGCCCGCGTCCGCTCGCCCTACGCCGACCAGGAGCGCGACATCCGCGGCGTCGGCGGCGACTTCTTCGCGCTCGAAGGTTACGACGTCGACCAGGGCCGCGGCTTCAGCGCCCACGACATCGACACCGCCGCGCCCGTGGCGATCCTCGGCACCGAGGCGGTCGCTGTGTTCTTCCCCAACGGCGACGCGGTCGGCCGGACGCTCCGCATCGGCGACACGCAGGTCGAGGTCGTCGGCGTGCTCAAGGAGCGCATCTTCCGCTTCCGCAAGTCCAACGGAAACATGTTCCGCTGGCGCAACCGCATCATCGCGCTGCCGACGACGCTCGTCGCGCGGCGCTTCGACGGCGACCAGTACCACCGCGTCGACCGGATGACGTTCCGGATCCGCGACCTCGACGCGATGGCCAGGTTCAGCAAGGGCCT
Organism: Myxococcota bacterium; assembly: GCA_035506135.1. GTDB lineage: Bacteria > Myxococcota_A > UBA9160 > UBA9160 > PR03 > DATJPY01. The sequence goes on from DATJPY010000052.1 coordinate 17,139, forward strand.
CTCCTCGCTCCTGAAAGCAAACCACCGGCAGCAGGACGACTTCCGCCTCGACGACGTCGCCGCGCGCGTCCGCAAGCAGCAGTCGCAGGGCGGCGCCTACGACATCATCTTCATGCTGTCCGGATTCCTGTCGCTCATCGGCGGCGGCATCGTCAACGTCAACATCCAGATGGCGACGCTGAAGGAACGTGTCCGCGAGGTGGGCGTCAAGATGGCGATCGGCGCGCCGGGCCGCGAAGTCTTCAAGGAGTTCATGACGGAGGCCCTGCTGCTGACGGGCGTCGGCTCGCTCGCGGGCCTCGTCATCGGCGTCGCCTTTTCCAAGGTCATCACGACGTCGATCGGCGTGCCGCTCCACATCGACGCGAAGTCGTTCGTGTCGGCGTACCTGCTCGCCGCCGTCTTCGGCTTCGTCTTCGCCCTCTTTCCGGCGTGGAAGGCTTCGCGCCTGTCGCCGATGGAGGCGCTGCGCTATGAGTGAGCGCGCGCTCCGGCGCGATGAGTGAGACGGCGCTGCCGCTGCCCGCCGCGCCGTCGATCGCGCGCGCGCCCCGCCGCCTCTCGTTCGGCGGGAGGGTCTCGCTCGGCTGGGAGATCGTCAAGGGCGGCCTCGTCGAGCTCTGGGCCCACAAGCTGCGCTCGACGCTGACGCTCACGCTCCTGATGCTCGGCGTCTTCGCGCTCGTCGTCATGACGTCGGTCATGGACGGCATCATGGACAAGATCGCCATGGGTTTCTCCGGCATGAGCTGGGACGGCACGGTCATGCTCGCGCCGGACTCCCCCGCCACGACCGAGGAGCAGAAGCGCTTCGCGATGAGCCCGGGCCTGCGCTGGGAGGACCTCCCCCGCCTGACCGCGCCCGATCCGAAGGTGCTCGCCTACCTGCCGCGCGCGACCAAGCAATCCGCCGTGAAGATCGCCGGCGGGACCGAGCGCTGCTGGGTCAACGGCGTGTGGCCGGACTACGCGCGCTGGATGAACCGTCAGGTCGCGATGGGCCGCGGCCTGACCGACGACGACGAGCGCCGCCGCTCGACCGTCGCCGTCGTCGGCGCGACACTCGGCGCCAAGCTCTTCGGCGGCGCCGATCCCGTCGGCCGCGACATCACGGTCGAAGGCGTGCGCTTCCGCGTGATCGGCGTCCAGGCGCCGAGCCAGATCTTCACGGAGGAGCTCTGGTACGACGCCAACGGCATCACGATCCCGCTCCAGACCTACATGGACCGGATGGACTCCACGCATCAGCTCGCCAACGTCGCCGTCAAGCTCGTCCGCAAGCGCGACAACGCCGAGGTCTCGGCGCTGATGCTCGGACGCGCCAAGCAGGCCCACCACGGCATCGAGGACGTCAAGATCGTGGACCTCGAGGCCGAGGCCGCCCGCGCGTGGGAGCACTTCCTCGACCAGATCTTCGGCTGGAAGGTCGTGCTGACGAGCCTCGCCGCCACGGTGCTTCTCGTCGGCGGCGTCGGCGTGCTGTCGGTGATGCTGATCTCGTTTTCCGACCGCCGCTACGAGATCGGCCTGCGCAAGGCGATGGGCGCCTCCGACGGCGAGATCCTGATCCAGTTCCTGCTCGAGGCCTGCGTGCTCGCGGCCGTGGGCGCGACCCTCGGGACCCTCGTCGGCACCGTCGTGTGCCAGGCCCTGTCCGCGAACTTTCCCTACGGCCTCGTCGTCAACCCGATGGGTCTCCTGATCGCGTGGGTCTCGGCCCTCGTCCTCGCGGTCGTCTTCGGCATGTATCCCGCCGTGCGCGCGTCGCGGCTGTCGCCGATGGAGGCCATGCGATGACTGACCCAACCGCGCCCGCGAGGGCGCGCTCCTCAAAACCCCTCTCCCGAGCACGGGAGAGGGGCTTGGGGTGAGGGCTCGTACTTCTTCTTCGAGCACAACCGGCCGGCGACGTCCCGTCGCCCGCCCTACAGCCTCGCCGGCGACCGGGTGATGTTCCGCGACGTCGTCACCGGGCGGCTCAGGCTCTCGCCGCCGTCAGGTCTCCAGAGCCGATCCGCCGCCGATCAGCGGCCGACCCGCGAGCGCCGTTCTCGTCGCCCACCACGCCAGAACGACGGCCAGAACGATGGAAATCAGCGCCGGGGAGGAGGTCCAGTTCGAGGGATCGATGCCGTAGATGTCGTAGGTAAACGCGCGGTTGAAGATCTCGGCGACGATTCCGGCGAGAACCCCGAATCGGATCGTCGCGAACACGACGATGGCAACAGCAAGCAAGGCCAGCGGCCACCCGACGAACCGGTCCCGGCTCGACTCGACGTAGGGCGCCGAAAAGAGAAGCGACACGAGCAGCCCGGCCAGCCATCCCGCTCGGACCAGCCATCGCGCGAGGACGAGGAAGAACACGATTCCGAGGACCCAGAAAACCGCGGTGACCCCGATGCTCACGCGCCAGGCAAGCGCGTCGCGGAAAGTCACCGCGGCGGAGAACGACTCGGGAAGCGGCGCGGAAGTACCGAGCCTCGCCAGGAGAAGCAGTCGCAGGGGTCCGACGATCAGTCCGGCGACCGTGCCGATCACGGCGCCCACGAGGGCATCCCGGCCGACGAGCGGGTCTCGCCAACGGCCCGACAACGCCCTCTGCCACGAGATGAGCATCTCCGGCCACCGGCGGCGCGCGAAGGGCTCGAGCGCGACGTAGAGGACCCAGTAGACCAGCGCCGTGCCGGCGGCATTGCTGACGGCTTCGAGTAACAGCCAGCCCTCGTCGGAATTCCGGACGTGATGCCCGCCCAGGATCCACATCAGCAGGGTCAGGCCCCCGGTCGCGGCGGCGAGCCGAAGCGCTCCGCGCACGTCGCTCCGGCCCGAGCGGATGTTGCGGCGCGCGAGCAGCGCCCCGCCGAGAAAACAGAGAAAGAGAATTCCCTCGAAGACGAGCTCGCCGTTGGCCGACGCCAGACTCTCCGTGGCGCCGCGTTGGGGTTGAGTCCAGGGACCGATCCAGAGGAAACTCACCGGTCGCCCCGCGTAGGCAGCGGCCTCGACACGCATCGTGACTCCCGGCCGGTCGGGATGCGGCCCTTCCCAGGCGGCGCGTTCGGTCGCGAAAGATCGCGGGGACCACTTCGGGGGAACCGGTTGGAAGCGAGCCAGCTCGAGGCCCGCCTCACGAAAGAGCAGGCTCCAATCGGTCGGCGCCGCGGGCGCCCGGCTCTCGTCGACCTGCGGCGGAACGACAGCGAGCCGGACCAGTCGGCCCTTCGAGTCGGTCGAAACCTCGGCCATTCCGGGCAGGAGCGGCGCCGGATTCTGAAAGTTCACGTCCGGAAACGGATAGGGGCCTGTGTAGGCGAGCGCGGGAACGAGGGAGGAGGGAGACTCCCGATAGGCGAAGGCAATCGCGTCGCGCGACAGGTCCCCGCTGAGGCCTCCGTGGGCGCGAGCCCACTCGAGAAAGGCCTCGTTCGTCTGGAACGTCTCCGCCCAATCCACCGGCTTCGAGACGCCGACGCGTTGCAGGATCTCGCGAACTCGCTCCCGGAGAACCTCCGGCGGTTTGTCGACGGGGACGAGCGCCGCGATGTTGGCCCGCGGCGACAGCCAGAGTGCGAGCGCGACGGCGGCCGCGAGTCCGGCCAGCAGCCAGCGGGCGCGCGCCGGCGTCAGCGCGCCGCGATCTCCCGCGGCGGCGACCATTTCGGGGGAGGGGGTCTCTCCGGCGGCGATCGCGGCGGCCAGCGGATCCCCTCCCGGCAATGCCGCGGCCACCTGCGCCACCGACGACGGCCGCTGCGCCGGGTCCTTCTCGAGGCAGCGCAGGATGACGCGTTCCACGGCCGGGTCGAACCCCGGCGCCACCGACGACGGAGCCGTCGGAGTTTCCTCCGTGTGCTTGCGCCTCAAGTCGTCGAGAGTCGCCGCGTCGAACGCCTTCCTCCCCGTCGACAGCTCGTAGAGAACCAGCCCCAGCGCGTACACGTCGCTCCGGACCGACGCCCCCTTGCCCGCCAGCTGCTCCGGCGCCATGTACGCCGGCGTCCCCGACACCTCGCCTTCCTGAACCTCCGACGCCGCCACCGCCAGCCCGAAGTCCGTGATCCGCGCCCGGCCCCGACCGTCCACCATCACGTTCGACGGCTTCAGGTCCCGGTGCAGAACTCCCCGGTCGTGAGCGGCCGCGAGCCCAGCGCACAGCTCCCGCGAGATCTCCAACGCCTTGTCCGGAGGCAGACGCCCGATCCGCTTCAACAGCGACGCCAGGTCCTCCCCGTCCACGTACTCCATCGACAGGTAGTGCTGCCCCTCGATCTCCCCCACGTCGTACACGCGGCACACGTTCGGGTGCGACACCTGGCGCGCGAGGCGCACCTCGGCGTAGAACCGCTCGAGCCGCTCCTTCTCCGCCGCGAAGTGCCTCGGCAGGAACTTCAGCGCCACCGGCTGCCCGAGCTTCAGGTCATCCGCCCGGTACACCTCGCCCATCCCGCCGCGGCCGAGCAGCCCGATGATCCGGTACCGCTCCGCCAGCACGACGCCCGGCGTGAAGCCCCCCGCCGGGATCGAATCCGACGACGCCAGCCGCCCCACCCGCGAAGACGACGGCGGACGCTGCGCCTTCCTCGCCATCGACGGTGTCGCCACGTTCGTCGGCAACTGCGACGCCGACGAAGACGACACCGCCTCCCCGCACGACGCGCAAAAACGCGCGGACGGCGCAACGCCGGACCCGCAGCTCGGGCAGGCGGTCAAAGTGGTGGGATCTTATCCCCCGCGGTCAGTTTTTCTTCGGCGTCGGCACGGGAGCCGGCGGCGCGACGGCGGCGCCCGGCGTGGGCCTCGGCATCGCGGTCGTCACGGGCCGCGGCTGCATCTTCGTGTACTTCGCCGTGAGGACGGGCGTCCAGGTCTTGCCGTCCGTCGAGCTGTCGACGCTCATGGCGTAGCTGTCGGGTTTCGTGTCCGACATGACGTAACGCAGCCTGGAGGCCTGGCCGCCGCGCCGGGTGTCGAAGATCCAGGTCCACGTGCCGTCCTTCAACGTGCCCGTCCCGGTTTCGGCGCGGCCCTCGTTGTCGAAGGACCAGGCGACGAAGGCCTTCTTGTCGGCGTCGTACCCGAGGATGCTCTGGCTCTGGCTCGCGCCCGCCGGGCCCCGCGTTTCCGCCATGCAGCCGAGGAAGAACTTCCCCGGCATCCAGCGGCACATCTCACGGCCCTGGAACGACCCGCCCGCTCCCGCCGGGCCCGCCTTGACCTCGCCTTCCGACGACCACGGACCCATGAAGTAGGAGAGCTGGTCCGCCTCCGGCGGAGGCTTCGGCCCTTCCGGCTTCCTGTCCTCCGGCTCCGCCGCGAACGCACCCACCGCGATTCCGGCGGCCATCGCCGCCGCCATCAGGTTTCTCCGACTCAGCATCCTCGTCGCCTCCTCGCCGCTCTCCGCGCCGGGCGCGGCCGGCCTACTGTTTGGTGGACTTGCCTTCCGCCGCCGTCGTCCAGGTCTTCCCGTCCTCCGACGTCTCCCACTTGAACGACTGCGTCGTCGGCGTGTTGAGCGTGACCGTGTACTTCGAATGGATGGTCTTGCCGCCCATCTTGTCGCTGCCCGTCCAGGTCCACGTGTTGCCCGAGACCGTGCCCGTCGCCGTCCCCATCATGCCCAGGCTGTCGAAACCCATGTACTTGTAGATCCTCTCTTCGGGGCTCCAGCCGAGGATCGACTCGCTCTTCATCTTCCCCATCGCGCCCGCGCCGCTCTCGCGGCAGATCAGCTGGAAGCCGCCGTCGAACCAGGTGCACTCGCTCTCGCTCGTCATCTTGCCGCCCGGGCCCCAGGGTCCCGGCTTCATCTCGGCTTCGCCCTTCCACTTGCCGGCGAACGGCTCGAGCTTCTTGACCTCCGCCCCGGGAAGGGGCGGACCCGGTTTCTGCTGCGCGAGGGCCGCGCCCGCCACGAGGCTCGTCAACACGACGACGAAAACGAATCGGCGCCCGTTCATGGTTCACCTCCTCGCGAGGAACGAATCCTACAGCAGCGGTCCGGGGGTATCCTGTGTCCATGAGACACACGCGAACGGGACTCCTCGCTCTTTCCGCCGCGCTCGTCGCCGGGGCGATTCTCGCGGCCGTCGAGGGCTCGGCCGGCGGCATTCGCTGGACGGTGCCGGCGCACTGGCAGTCGGCGGGCGCCAAGCCCATGCGGGCCGCGACGTACACGATCCCCGGCGCGACGGCCGCGGACGCCGGCGAGTGCGGGGTCTTCTACTTCGGCGCCGGCCAGGGCGGCGGCGTCGACGAGAACCTCCAGCGCTGGGTCGGCCAGTTCGAAGGCGCGACCACCCCGAAAAAGTCCGAGAAGACCGTCAACGGGCTGAAGGTCCACCTGATCACGCTCTCCGGCACGTATCTCGCGCCGTCCGGCCCGATGATGCAGTCGCAGGGCAAGAAGGCGGGCTGGAGCCTGTCCGGCGCGATCGTCGAGGCGCCGGAGGGGCTCGTCTTCTTCAAGTGCGTGGGCCCCTCGGCCACGATCCAGAAGGCGCAGCCGGAGATCGACGAGCTCTTGAAGTCGCTGGTCAAGGCCGGCGCCGCGAAGGCGTAGAGCTCCCCCCCCTCACCCTCGCCCTCGCCCTCTCCCCCCTGCGGGGGGAGAGGGAAACTTGGGACGCGGTGAGGGGCGCTCCTACGATGAACTAATACCCCTTCAAGAACTCCCTGACCCCCGGCTCCTGCACCGACCGCGAGGCGATGCAGAGGTCGATCCCCTCGAGCGCCTGCGCCAGCGTCCGCGGACCGCCGGGGAGTTTCGGCGCGCGCTCGCGGAAGAACTCGGCGACCTCGCTCCGATGAGCCGCGTCGCAGAAGCCCTCGCCCGCTACCGGCAGGTAACCCGAGATCTCCCGGGGCAGACGCGCCACGACGGCGTCGTAGTGGGTCTTGATGAAGTCCCACGCGATCTGCCGGCCCATCGGCCAGCGGCCGATGGAGAACAGGATCTCGTAGGCTTCACGCGAGTCGATCGCCGGGGAGAGGAAGAACTCGAGCGCCTCGCGCGCGAGTGCCGCGTCCCGGAAGCATCCCAGGGCATTGAGGAGACGCAGCTCGTCGCGCCGCGACTTTTCCGCTTTCGCCGCGTCCCGGAAACGCTCGAAGAGCGCGCGGTCGCCGTGCGTCGCGGCGGCCTCGAGGACGGCACCCGCCATGTCGGCCGGCACCGCGCCGTGGTCGTCGAGCCAGCGCAGCGCCAGGCGCTTCGCCTCGGCCTGCAGCTCCGGCTCGTTGCCCTCCTCCGCGACGAAGCGCACGAGGTCCACGCGCAGGAGCTTCGTGTCCTCGCTGTCGTTGGAGCGGGCCACGAAGCCGAGCGACCGGGCGCGCGCGCCGAACATCTTCGAGACGAAGCGCGCGTAGTTCTGCTCGAGGTCATCGGGAACGAGGTGCTCGCGCACGTCGGCCGTGATCCGCAGCGTGGCCTCGACGGTCTGGCGCGAGGAGGCCGGCGAGAAGCGCGGAACGAGCGCGAGCGCCTCCGCCATCGGCACCGCCCCGGCCGCCGCCATCGCGTTGACGTCGCGGAGAACGCCGACGAGCTCCGCTTCCGTGAGCTTCGTGTCGGCCACCGCGAGAAGCTTCGAGAGCAGGTCGCCGCGATACAGGGCGCGGTAGTAGCCCGCCTCGCCGTCGTTGGCGAGCAGCCACGACGGGCACGCCGTCGTGGGCGCGGGCGCCGCCCCGGTCGCTGCCGTCAGCAGCGTGCAGCGGCGGTCGTCCTTTCCTTCCGCGCCGGCGCGGGCGCACACGGGGATCTGCCACGTCTCGGCGCCCGACCCCTTCGACCCGAGAGGCAGCAGGCGCTTCTGCGACAGCGCGAGGCGCGGCTCGCCGCCGCCGCAGTCGAGCGAGACCTCGACGAGCGGCACGCCCGCCTGGTCGAGAAACGTCGAAAAGGCCGCGGCCACGCCCGGCCGGCTCGCCGCCTCGACCGAGGAGAGAAAGTCGTGCTCCGTCGCGCTGCCGTAGGCGTGGGCCGCGAGGTAGTCGTGGACGCCGGCCTGGAACTTCGGGGCGCCCACCCAGGCCTCGAACATCGTCAGCACCGCGCCGCCCTTGGCGTAGCTGATCTGGTCGAACGCGTTGGCGATGTCGTCGGCCGACTCGATCTCCTGCCGGATCTTGCGCGCGGAGACGAGCGTGTCGTTGTACATGATGTTCGAACGGTTGACCACGCGGTCGACGGCGACGCCCCACTCGGGCTTCCACTCGATCAGCATCTTGTCCGCCATCCACGTGGCGAACGACTCGTTCAGCCAGACGTCGTCCCACCACGCCATCGTCACGAGGTCGCCGAACCACTGGTGCGCCATCTCGTGGGCGTTGTACGAAGCCTGGCGCCGCTGGAACGCGACGGTCTCTTCCTCCGGCGGCGCGATGAGCGCGCGCTCGTTCCAGCTGATCAGGCCCGCGTTCTCCTCGGCGCCGAAGGTCACGGCCTGCGGCACGGCGAGGTGGTCGAGCTTCTCGTACGGATACGGGATGCCGAAGTAGGCCTCCAGCTTCTCGAGCAGCGGCTTCGTCGTCTGCGCGGCGTAGCGGCCCTGCGAAGCCTTGCCGCGGGGCGTGACGATGCGGATCTTCGTCTTCTTCGAGCCCGCGGTGCCGGCGTCGAGATAGTCGAACGGGCCGACGCCCAGGGCGACGAGATAGCTCGGCAGCGGCTCGGTCTTCTTGAACCGCACGACGCGGCCGCCGTCGGCCGCGGCCGAATCGGCCTGGATCGGCGTGTTCGAGACGGCCGTGGTCCCCGCCGGAATCCGGAGCGTCAGCTGCCAGGGAACCTTGTAGGCGGGCTCGTCGAAGCACGGGAACGCTCGCCGCGCGTCCGTCGCCTCGAACATGCTGAAGGCGTACCAGTCTTCGCCGTCTTTCTCGCGGAAGAGCCCCTGCGTCGACGACTCGTCGAGCTTTCCGGTGTACTCGACGTGGAGCGTCGCCGCGCCGGGGCCGACGGGCCGCTCGAAGGCAAAGCCCGCGAAGTCCTCGCCGCCCGGAATCGTCTTGACCGCGACGGTCCGGTCGGCCGCGACCAGCCAGGCCTTCGAGATCTGGAGCTCCGTGGCGTTGAGCCAGAGAAACGAGGTCTTCTGCGAGAGCTTCAGCTCGACCGCGACGGAGCCCTTGAAGGTCTTCTGCGACGGGTTGATCGAGAGCTCGACGGCATAGCTCGTCGGCGCGGCGCCCGCGGGCAGCTTGAGCTTCGGAGGCTCCGGGGTCGGGGCCGAACCCGGGGACGCGAAGGTCAGGCCCGGGACGAGGACGGCCAGAATCGTGACGAAACGCGGAAAACGGCGCATGAACTCTCCTTCGGACACACGAATCGCTGGGGTTTATTCGAATCGGGAGCCAAAAAGTTGCGAAATCGGGCCGCCCGGCAGCGCCCGGCGATCTCGATAGACTTCAAGGTCCGGGCAACCGGAGGAGGCTCGATGCCCAAGTTCGTTCGCCGCGCGGCCGCCGCCGCGCTCGTTTCGGCCGGCGCGCTCTACGGACTCGCCGCGCCGCCAGGGGGGCAACCGCTCGTGAAGTCCGCGACGATCGACAAGCTCACGGCCGAGCTCGCCGCCAGGTTCGGCGAGTCGGAACGCCCGCGCATCGAGCGCGGCCTGAAGCAGGCCGCCGAGTTCTGGCGCAAGGAAGACGGCGGCGACGACGCGTTTGCCGACATGGCTCGCGCGCAGATCGCCGCGGACTCGACCGCGCGCAACGCGCTCTACGCCCGGATGGAGTTCGCGCTGGAGTCTCTCGACGGCCACATGAACGAGATCGCGCGCGACTTTCGCCGGCAGTCCGACCTCGACCTCGGCGAAATCTACCCGTTCGACGAAGTGCTCGCCGGCTACGACCCGTCGGCGCACGTCGTCGACGACTTCTTCGACAACCGGCTGGCCTTCGCCGTCCTCCTGAACTTTCCGCTGACCACGCTCGAGCAGCGTCTGACCGAGGGCGACCACTGGTCGCGCCGCCAGTGGGCCGAGGCGCGGCTGGCCGAGCGCTTCGGCAAGCGCATCCCGGCCTCCGTCAACCTCGCGATCTCCGAGGCGCAGTCGAACGCCGCTCGCTACATCGCCCGCTACAACATCTGGACGCACCACCTGACCGACGTCCGGGGCACCCGGCTCTTCCCCGAAAAGCAGCGCCTCCTCGCCCACTGGAACCTGCGCGACCAGATCAAGGCCGACTATTCCGAAGGCAAGAACGGCCTCGCGCGCCAGCGCACGCTCGCGCAGGTCTGCGATCGCATCGTCACGCAGACGATCCCCGACGTCGTCGTCGACAACCCGCACGTGGACTGGGACCCGGCGACCAACGCCGTTTGGCTCGCGAAGGTCCACGACTCGGACACCGCGACGCCGCCCGACATGAAGGTGACGAACGCGCCCGAGCCCGACACGCGCTACGCCACGCTGTTCGCCACCTTCCAGGCGGCGCGCCAGGCCGACCCGTACTCGCCGACCGCGCCGACGCTGATCGCCCGCCGCTTCGACGAGAACCGCCAGATCCCCGAGGCGCAGGTCCGCGCGATGCTCGAGGAGGTTCTCTCGTCGCCGCTCGTGCCGCGGGTCGCGGCGCTGATCGAGAGCCGGCTCGGCCGGCCGCTCGAGCCGTTCGACGTCTGGTACAACGGCTTCCGGCAGCGCGGCGCGATCACCGAGGAACAGCTCGACGCGATCGTCAAGAAGCGCTATCCGACGGCCGAGGACTACGAGCGCGACATCCCGAACCTCCTCGTCGCCCTCGGCTTTTCGAAGGAGAAAGCCCAGTACCTCGCCGCGCACATCGTCGTCGATCCGGCGCGCGGCTCCGGCCACGCCCTCGGCGCCCAGCGCCGCGCCGACAAGGCGCATCTGCGCACGCGCGTCGAGAAGGACGGGATGAACTACAAGGGCTTCAACATCGCCGTCCACGAGATGGGCCACAACGTCGAGCAGACCTTCTCGTTGAACGAGGTCGACTCGACGCTGCTCGCCGGCGTGCCGAACACCGCGTTCACCGAGGCGCTCGCGTTCGTCTTCCAGGCGCACGACCTCGAGCTCCTCGGGCTCGCCAAACCGGATCCGAAGGCGCAGGCGCTCAAGACGCTGAACGACTTCTGGGCCACCTACGAGATCGCCGGCGTCGCGCTCGTCGACATGGCCGTGTGGCACTGGATGTACGACCATCCCGACGCCAAGCCGGCGGACCTGAAGGCCGCCACGCTCGGCATCTGCCGCGACCTCTGGAACAGGTATTACGCCCCCGTCTTCAAGAAGAAGGACGTCGTCCTGACGCTCGGGATCTACTCGCACATGATCGACGCGATGCTCTACCTTCCGGACTATCCGATCGGCCACCTCATCGCGTTCCAGATCGAGCAGCAGATCGAGAAGAGCAAGAACCTGGGCGGCGATTTCGAGCGCATGGCGAAGATCGGCAACGTGGCGCCGGACATCTGGATGAAGGAAGCCACCGGAGCCCCCGTCGGAGCCCACGCGCTGCTGACGGCGACGGAGAAGGCGCTGGCCGTGGTGAAGTAGACGACCATCCCAGGAGACCGAGGAGGCCGACCATGAGCGATCGCGACGACACCGCCGAACTTCCCGTCGTCCCGGCGGAGGCCGCGCCGAAGCCGGCCCCGCGCCCGGCCGTCGAGATCGACCTCGGCGCGCTGTCGGACCCGGGGCGCACGCGCAAGAACAACGAGGACCACTTCATGGCGGCGCGCTTCGACCGCAGGATGCGCACGCTCTCCTCGAACCTGCCGCCCGGGTACGTGCCCGCCGAATTCCTCGAGAGCTGCTACGCGTTCCTCGTCGCCGACGGCGTCGGCGGCGCGGTCGCCGGGGAGCTCGCCAGCCGCACGGCCGTGCAGGCGCTCGTGGATCTCGTCCTCGAGTCGCCGACGTGGATCATGCGCTTCGACGACGGCTACGGCGACCAGGTGCTCCAGCGCACCGAGCAGCGCTTCCAGAAGGCCCGCGAGGTGCTCGTCGCGCGGGCCGCCGAGGATCCCCGCCTGAAGGGCATGGCCACGACGATGACCTTCGCCTGCTCGATCGGCCGCGACCTGCTGACGGCGCACGTCGGCGACTCGCGCGCCTACCTCTTCCGCCGCGACGGCCGGCTCGAACGCCTCACGCACGACCAGACGATGGCGCAGTCGCTGGCCGACGCCGGCGCGATCACGCAGGCCGACGTCGAGCACCACCCGTCGCGCCACGTCCTGACGAGCGCGCTCGCCACGCGCGGGGCGTTCGTCCAGGTGCAGTTGAAGCACTCGCGGATCGACGACGGCGACGTCCTGCTGCTGTGCTCGGACGGCCTGACGGAAATGGTGCCGGACGCGACGATCACGCGCGTGCTCGCCCTGCGGGAGAAGTCTGCGGAAGCCTGCCGCCGCCTGGTCGACCTGGCGCTCGAGGCCGGCGGCAAGGACAACGTCACGGTCGTCGTCGCGCGCTACCAGATCTCCTAGAACCCCCCGGGCGAGAAGCTTCTTTTTCGCCGTCTGATCCGTTTGCATCAGGGCGCGCGCCGCCGCGCCGTTTACGGTGGAGGCGTCATGGCCGCCGCCGAGCGCCTCACCCTCGACGCCAACGAAGCCGTCGCCTCCGTCGCGCACCGCACGAGCGAGGTCGTGGCGATCTATCCGATCACGCCATCGTCGGCGATGGGCGAGCACGCCGACGCCTGGTCCGCCCGCGGCCGCGCCAACGTCTGGGGCAAGGTGCCGCACGTGGTCGAGATGCAGTCGGAGGGCGGCGCGGCCGGCGCGGTCCACGGAGCCCTCCAGGCGGGCGCGCTCGCGACGACGTTCACCGCCTCGCAGGGTCTGCTCCTCATGATCCCCAACATGTACAAGATCGCCGGCGAGCTGACGCCGTTGACGATGCACGTGGCGGCGCGCACGCTCGCCACCCACGCTCTCTCGATCTTCGGCGATCACTCGGACGTGATGGCCTGCCGCGGCACCGGATTCGCGATGCTCGCCGCGGGATCCGTCCAGGAAGCGCAGGACTTCGCCGCGATCGCGCCGATGGCCAGTCTCGCCTCGCGCATCCCGTTCCTGCACTTCTTCGACGGCTTCCGGACGTCGCACGAGGTCGCCAAGATCGAGGGATTGTCCGACGAAGACCTCCGCGCGCTGATCGACCCGGCGGACGTCGCGGCGTTCCGCCGCCGGGCGCTGACGCCCGACCGCCCGGTGCTGCGCGGCACGGCGCAGAACCCCGACGTCTTCTTCCAGGCGCGCGAGGCGGCGAATCCGTTTTACCTGGCGTGCCCCGACGTCGTCGTCCGGGCGATGGACCGATTCGCCGCGAGAACGGGGCGCCGCTACGGCCTCTTCGACTACGCCGGACATCCCGAAGCCGAGCGCGTCCTCGTCCTCATGGGATCGGCGGCGGAGACCGCGCACGAGACGGTCGACTGGCTGGCCGCGCGCGGCGAGAAGGTCGGCGTCCTCAAGGTCCGTCTCTTCCGCCCGTTCGACGCCGCGCGCTTTGCCGCCGCGCTGCCGAAGAGCGTCCGCGCGATCGCCGTCCTCGACCGCACGAAGGAGCCGGGCGCCCTGGGCGAGCCGCTCTACCAGGACGTCGTGACGGCCCTGGCCGAGACGCGCGGATACGCGGCCGGGCCGCGCGTCGTCGGTGGCCGCTATGGCCTCTCGTCGAAAGAAGTCACGCCCGCGATGCTCGCCGGCGTCTTCGACGAGCTCACGAAGGATCGGCCGCGCAACCACTTCACGGTCGGGATCGTGGACGACGTCACGCACACGTCGCTTTCCTGGGACGGCGAGCTCGACATCGAGCCTCCGGACGTCTCGCGAGCGGTCTTCTACGGCCTCGGCTCGGACGGCACGGTCGGCGCCAACAAGAACTCGATCAAGATCCTCGGCGACGAGACCGGCGGGTACGTCCAGGGGTACTTCGTCTACGACTCCAAGAAGGCGGGCGCCGTCACCATTTCGCACCTGCGGTTCGGGCCGAGGCCGATCCGCTCGGCGTACCTCGTGCGCCGCGCGGACTTCGTCGCCTGCCACCAGTTCGAGTTCGTGCACCGCTACGACGTCCTCGAGACGGCCCGCGACGGCGCGGCCTTCCTGTTGAACGCGCCGTACGCCCCGGACGCCGTGTGGGACGAGCTGCCGCGCGAAGCCCAGGAACAGATCCTCGAGAAGAAGCTGCGCTTCTACGTCGTCGACGCGTTCCGGATCGCCCGCGAGGCGGGCCTGAAGGGCCGCATCAACACGATCATGCAGACCTGCTACTTCGCGATCGCCGGCGTGCTCCCCCGCGAGACGGCGATCGCGAAGATCAAGGAAGCGATCGCGGCAACGTACGCGAAGAAGGGCCCCGAGGTCTCCCGGCGCAACTTCGCCGCGGTCGACGCCGCGCTCGGCGGCCTCGCCGAGGTGAAGGTCCCGGCCGCCGTCACGGCGACCCGCGGCCGGCCGCCGATCGTGGCCGCCGAGGCGCCTTCGTTCGTCCAGAAGGTCACGGCCGTGATGCTCGCCGGCCACGGCGACCGCCTTCCGGTCTCCGCGTTTCCGGTCGACGGCACGTGGCCGACCGCCACGGCGCGCTGGGAGAAGCGCAACCTGGCCGCCGAGATCCCCGTCTGGGATCCCGCGATCTGCATCCAGTGCAACAAGTGCGCGCTCGTCTGCCCGCACGCCGCGATCCGCGCCAAGGTGTTCGAGCCCGACCGCCTCTCCGGCGCGCCGCTCACGTTCAAATCGGATCCGTTCCGCGCCGCCGACTTCGAGGGCTTCCGCTACACGATCCAGGTCGCGCCGGAGGACTGCACGGGCTGTTCGCTCTGCGTCATGTTCTGCCCGGCCAAGGACAAGGCGAACCCGAAGCACAAGGCGATCGACATGGCGCCGCAGCGGCCGCTGCGCGACGCCGAGCGCGAGAACTACGCCTTCTTCCTCGACCTGCCCGAGCCCGACCGCTCGCGGATCCGCGTGATGGACGTCAAGGGCTCGCAGTTCGCGACGCCGCTCTTCGAGTATTCGGGGGCCTGCGCGGGCTGCGGCGAGACGCCGTACGTGAAGCTCCTGACTCAGCTCTTCGGCGACCGGACGCTCATCGCCAACGCCACCGGCTGCTCGTCGATCTACGGCGGCAACCTGCCGACGACGCCGTATGCCGTCGGCCGCGACGGCCGTGGCCCGGCGTGGTCGAACTCCCTCTTCGAGGACAACGCCGAGTTCGGCCTCGGGATGCGCCTCGGCCTCGACAGCCGCGCGGCGCACGCCCGGCAGCTGCTCGGCGAAATCGGTCCGACGCTGCCGGCGGGTCTCGCGCGGGAGATTCTCGAGGCCGACCAGTCGGCCGACGCCGGCATCGCCGCGCAGCGCGAGCGCGTCCTCCGGCTGCGCCGCGCGCTCGCTCCCCTCCCGGCGCCCGCCGCCCGGGTGCTTTCCGACCTCGCCGACGACCTCGTCCGGAAGAGCGTGTGGATCGTCGGCGGCGACGGCTGGGCCTACGACATCGGCTACGGCGGGCTCGACCACGTGCTCTCGCTTCCCTACGACGTCAACGTCCTCGTCCTCGACACCGAGGTCTACTCGAACACCGGCGGCCAGCAGTCCAAGGCGACGCCCCTCGGCGCGGCGGCCAAGTTCGCGGTCGGCGGCAAGGAGACGGGCAAGAAGGACCTCGGGCTGATGGCGATGAGCTACGGCCACGTCTACGTCGCGCGCATCGCCTTCGGCGCGAAGGACCACCAGACGGTCAAGGCGATCCAGGAGGCCGAGGCCTACCCCGGGCCGTCGCTCGTGATCGCGTACAGCCATTGCATCGCGCACGGCTACGACCTCGCCTACGGCTGCGAGCAGCAGAAGCTCGTGGTCGACACCGGGCTCTGGCCGCTCTACCGCTTCGACTCGCGCCGGATCGGCACGGGCGAAGCCCCGCTCGTCCTCGACTCCGGCGCCCCGAAGAAACCGATCGAAGCCTTCATGAACAACGAGAGCCGCTTCCGCATGCTCGAGGCCGCGGGGCCGGCGCGCTTCCAGGCGCTCGCGGCCCGCGCCCGACAGGCCGCCGAGCGGCGGCTCGACCTGTACCGCCACCTCGCGGGCTGGAAGACGGGCGCGCCGTCGGCCGCGGAAGAAAGCCCCGCGGCGCCCGCGGGCGCCGTGAAATGACGATGGACCTCTCGACGACGTACCTCGGCTTCACGCTGCCGCACCCGCTGATGCCGGGCTCGTCCCCGCTCGCCGACGACCTCGACACGGTCCGGCGCCTCGAGGACGCCGGCGCCGCGGCGATCGTCCTGCGGTCGCTCTTCGAAGAGCAGATCGTCAGCGACGAGCTCGCGACCGTCCGCGCGTGGGAAAGCCCGAGCCACGCGCACGCCGAAGCGTCCTCCTACATGCCCGAGCCGGAGGTCTTCGCGCTCGGGACGCACGACTACCTGGAGCAGGTCCAGAAGATCAAGAAAGCGGTCCGCGTGCCCGTGATCGCGTCGTTGAACGGCACGACGCCCGAGAACTGGATCGAGTACGCGCGCCTGATCGAGCAGGCCGGCGCGGATGCCCTCGAGATCAACGTCTACGAGCTCGCGACCGACCCGCTGCAGTCGGGCGAAGACGTCGAGGACCGCACGGTCGCCGTCGTGGCCGCGGTGCGCGACGCGGTGAAGATCCCGATCGCCGCCAAGCTCTCGCCCTTCTACTCCTCGCTCGCGCACCTGGCGCGCCGCCTCGAGCGGGCGGGCGCCAACGGCCTCGTTCTCTTCAATCGGTTCTACCAGCCGGACATCGACGCCGAGAACCTCGAGGTCGAGCCGCGGCTCTACCTGTCGAGCCCGGCCGAGCTCCTGCTGCGGCTGCGCTGGCTCGCGGTCCTGTCGGGCCAGCTCTCCGTTTCGTTCGCCGCGTCCGGCGGCGTTCACAACGCCCTCGACGCGGTCAAGGCGGTGATGGCCGGCGCGCACGCCGTGCAGATGGTCTCGGTCCTCCTGCGCCGCGGCCCCGAAACGCTCGTCCGCGTGCGGACGGAGCTCGCGCGCTGGCTCGAGGAGCACGGCTACGAGTCGCTCCGACAGATGCAGGGCAGCATGAGCTACGGACGCGGATCGGACCCCGCCGCGAACGAACGCTCCAACTACATGCGCATCCTCCAGAGCTGGCGCCCGGAGGACGCGTAGGAGGCCCGGGTCATGATCACGCTCGACGACTTCACGCTTCTGCCGCTCGGCGCCGTGGCGCCGCTCGAAGGAGAGATCGAGAACTGCCCCGTCTGCGGGCGCCGCGGCGTCGTCAAACGTCCCGAGAACGGCGCGGCGTACTGCCTCCACGCCGAGGAGTCCGAAATCCTCGGCGACGGCATGCGGACCGAGCCGACCGACTGCTGCGACCTCGCGCCGTAGGACTCAGCCGGCGAGCAGCCCCTGGAGGGTCATCAGCAGAAAGAACGCGATCACCACCTCGCTCACGATCCAGGAGTTTCGGGTCATCCAGTCGCGCGCTTTCGGGAGCAGGTTCTTCGCGCGCTCACCGAGCAGCAGCAGGGCGAGCAAGGGAATCCCCGCCAGGGCGACCGTGAAGGCGGCGACGATCAGGCAATGCCACCACGCCACGTCGTGGCGCGCAAGGGACGCCCCGACGGTGGCCATGCTGACGAGGTTGCCGGGCATCAGCAGAAACAGCAGGAAACCGATCCTGAGCGCGAAGGCGGGCGTGGCGGTTTCGAGCCGCGCCATCCAGCGAGGCGGCTCCGTGCGCGCCCGATCCCGGAGCACTTTGATCCCCAGAAAGAGCAACAGGACCACGATCGCCACGTCGATGGCGTGTTCCAGCCGCAGGTCGCGGCCCGAATGCCACGCGGCCTTCCGGAATAGGCCGGTCAGCCCATACGCGGCGGTCAGCCCGATGGTCGTGGCGGCGGCCGATCCCAGGAGAAAGAGGGCCGAGTCGCGTCGCGGCCGGACGCTCGTCGCCAGGAGAATGGCCGTCACGATCTGAGGTCCGGCGACCATCACGAAGGCCATCGGCAGGACGGTCATCACCGCGCGCATCGTCGCGAGGTTACTCTCTCCCCGGGCCGCTTCCTCCCGTAGAATTCGGGGACTTTCGTCCACGGAAAGGAACGGCCATTCCGAGATCTCGATGGGTGTCCTTCGCGGCGCTCGCCCTGCTTTCCGCTCCGGCCATCGGGCAGGAGGACGAGCATCGTCCGCCCCAGCCGGGGGACGTGATCCTGACCGACAGCTTCGGCCACGCGGTCGGCGTCTCCCCCGACCAGATTCCCCGGAAGTACCTCCCGCCCCCGAGCGTCGGCATCGAGCGGCAGGTGCCGAATCCCGCGAGCGGCCGCCGGCTCCCCGACTCCGTGCTCGACCGCCTGAGCTCGGGTCGCGAGCAGACGTTCACGCTCTTCCCCGCCTCCCCACCCCTGCTGGCGCCGTACCTCGCCGCTCAGGACGAGCTCGGCAACACCGCGATCAAGCCGGGATTTCTCATCGACGCGATGCCCCTCGCGCCGCTCGCGCAGGGACTCAAGTACTGGCTGGGGGCGCGCGGCTTCCGGTACAAGCTCGACCAGGACTTCGTCTATACCGGCGTGCCGGACACCCCCTCGGGCTCGCCCAACCTCGGCCACTACTCGATGAAGCTGTATGCGAAGTGGGCCGCGTACGCGGATCCGGTGGCGGGCACGGCCGGCTGGGTGA
This sequence comes from Myxococcota bacterium, assembly GCA_035506135.1. Classification (GTDB taxonomy): domain Bacteria; phylum Myxococcota_A; class UBA9160; order UBA9160; family PR03; genus DATJPY01. The sequence continues at coordinate 35,817 of DATJPY010000052.1, forward strand.
GCACGGAGCTCGGGGTCAAGGAAGGGCTCGGCGGCGCCGGCGCCAACCAGACCGCGCAGAACAACATCGGCTCCCTGACCGATCCGGACGGCATCACCGGCAAACGAGGCTTCCGCGTGCCCGAGCTCGCCTGGCAGCAGGCCCTCTCCCGAGGCCGGTTCGTCGCCGTCGCCGGCATGGTCAACCAGAGCAACTACCTCGACGTGAACACGTACGCGAACACGGGCCGCGGCCAGTTCATGAACTCGGCGCTGATCAACAGCATGGTCCTCCCGCTGCCGAGCCACAACTTCGGCGTCAACCTCCAGTGGCAGCCGCACGACGACGTCTACGCGATGACGGGCGTCACGGTCGGCAACGCCTTCTCGAACGAAGCGCCCTGGACGAACTTCTCCTGGGCGTACTGGTCGGTCGAGACGGAGCTCGGCTGGGCGCCGCGGGACGCCTTCGGCCTCGGTCCGGGCGCGTACCGCGTGCAGCCTTTCCTCGCGCGGGCCGGCGGCCCGACGGAGGGGGGCATCGGCTTCAACTTCGAGCAGCAGCTCGGACGCCAGTCCCCGGTCGCCTGGTTCGGCCGGTTCGGCGTCGGCGGCTCGCAGGTCTCCGGGGGCGCGTCGACGCAGGTCGGCACGGGCTTCACGGTCGAGGCGCCGCTCGTCCAGATCGGCGTCCTCCCCCACCACATGAACGACGCCGCCGGAATCGCCTTCGCCTGGAGCCAGCCCTCGGCGACGCCGAGGACCGTCTACCACCGCAACGAGTACGTCGCCGAGACCTTCTACACGATTCAGCTCGGTCCGATGATGCGTCTCGAGCCGGACTTCCAGCTCGTCTGGAACCCGGTCTTCGACCCCGATCCCGGGCCGTTCACGGTCGTGCACGCCCAGTTCATCCTGACCTGGTGACCACCCCTCCCTCGGGCCTTCCGTGAGAGCCGCCGGCCGTGATGGAATCGCATCAGGGATTCGACCCAGTATGGAGCCTTTCCTGGCCGCCCGCGCCGCGCGAACCCTGTTCCTGGCGCTCGCCGTCTGCGGCGGACTCTCCCTTCCGGACGCTGCGCGGGCGGAGGGCGGCGCCCGGCGGGTCGTCATCCTCACCGGCACCGAGGTGATGCTCCCGGCGAGCCAGGTCGAGGACGGGGTGATCCGTCAGATCCTGTCGAGCGCCCCTGCCGGTCCGATCGAGTTCTACTCCGAGGGCCTGGATGCGTACCGCTTCGACACGGCGGAGTACGAACGCGAGTTCGCCGCCTTCCTGTCCCGGAAGTACCGCGACAAGGAACCCGACCTCATCTTCGCGCTCTCCGACCCGGCGCTCGAATTCCTGACGAGGAACCGCGGCGAGCTCTGGCCGCACGCTCCGGTCGTCTTCACCAGTGTCGACCGCAACTACTTTCAGGATCGCCCGCGGCCGTCCTGGGCGACGGGGATCCTGGACTACGACAGCATCGGCCGGACGATCGCGCTGGCCCGTCAGCTGCAGCCGACCGCGCGCCGGATTCTCGTCATCGCGGGCGCGGGCGAGCGAGACCGGCGTTTCGCGAAGACCGTGGCGGAGACCCTCGAGCGCCTTCGGCCGGGCCTCGATGTCGTCGTGCGCACCGGAACTCCGGTCTCGGCGTTTTCCCGGGAGTTCGGCAGCCTCTCGAGCGACACGATCCTGCTGTACACGTCGATGATGCGCGACAACGACGGCCGCAGCGTCGTCCCCCGGGACGCTGCGAAGGCCCTCGCCGCCGCGGCGTCGGTCCCGGTCTACGGCACGCACTCGACGTACCTCGGCACCGGGATTCTCGGCGGCGCGCTCTTCGACTACGCGAACGAAGGCCGCGCGGCGGCACAGATGGGCCTCCGCATCCTGGGGGGCGAGACTCCCGGGGCGTTGCCAGTTCTCGGCGGGTCTCCGCCTCTTCTCGCCGTGGACGGACGGCAACTCGACCGCTTCGGCATCCCGACACGCCGGCTCCCGCCGGAATACGAAATCCGCTTCCGCGGCCCCACGTTCTGGGAGCAGTACCGCTGGCGGATCGTCGCCGTCGGCCTCGCGCTCGCGATCGAGACGGTCCTGCTGATCGCCCTCTTCGCCGAGCGCCAGTCGCGCCGGCGCGCGCAGAAGGAGTCGCGGCAGCACCGGAGCGAGCTCGCGCACGCCTCGCGCCTCGCCACCGTCGGCCAGCTCGCGGCCTCGATCTCCCACGAGATCAACCAGCCCCTCGGCGCCATCCTCGCCAACGCCGAAACCGCCGAGATCCTCCTCGATTCGGCGGCCTCGAACCCCGAGGAGCTCCGGCAGATCCTGGCCGACATCCGGCGAGACGACGTGCGGGCGAGCGAGGTCATGCGCCGGGTCCGCGCGCTCGCGGCCCGGCACGACATGGAGATGCACCCGGTCGAGCTCAACGCCGTCGCCCAGGCGGCCGCGGGGATCCTCGAGCCCGAGGCGAGGCGGCGCGGGGTCGCCCTGCAGCGCGACTTCCGCGGCGGCCTCCCCGAGACGCGCGGCGACGACGTCTCGCTGCAGCAGGTAATCATCAACCTCGCCTTGAACGGGATGGAAGCGATGGCGGAGATGCCGTCGGACCGCCGGCGGCTCGTCATCGCGACGCGCAACGGCAACGGGCGAGCGGTCGTCCGCGTCTCGGACACGGGACGGGGGATCAGCCTCGAGGACCGGGCGAAGCTCTTCGAGTCGTTCTTCACGACGAAGCGCAACGGGCTCGGCCTCGGGCTGTCCATCTGCCGGTCGATCATCGAGGCGCACGGCGGGCGCATCAGCGCGCTCGACAACGGCGGCGGCGGCGCGACGTTCGAGTTCGAGCTGCCGGCAGTCGCGGCCGGCACGCCGCGGAGGAACGATGACGCCCGCGCGTGACGCCGCGACGGGCGCGATCATCCACGTGGTCGACGACGACGACGCGTTCCGCGCGGCGATGGCGCGCCTGCTGCGGGTCGCGGGTTACGAGGTCAAGGAGTACCGCTCGGCCGGCGACTACCTCCTCGAGCCGCCCTCCGACGGTTCCGGCTGCCTGCTGCTCGACCTCCATATGCCGGGGCCCGACGGCCTGGAGCTCCAGGAGGCGGTCCTGCGGCGGGGAGACGCGCTGCCGGTCGTCTTCCTGACGGGGCACGGCGACATCCGCTCCTCGGTGCGCGCGATGCGCCAGGGCGCCGCCGACTTCCTGACGAAGCCCGTCAACCGTGAGCAGCTCCTCGCCGCGATCGGCGCGGCCCTCGAGCGCCAGGAGCGCGAACAGTCCACCTCGCGCTGGCGACGCGAGCTCGCCGCCCGCTACGCGACCCTGAGCCCGCGCGAGAAGCAGGTGCTCGAGGGGATCGTGACGGGCGCCCTCAACAAGCAGATCGCCGCGCTGCTCGGCACCTCCGAACGCACGATCAAGGCCCACCGCTCGAAGATCATGCAGAAGATGCGGGTCGCCTCGGTGGCCGAGCTCGTCCTCGCAAGCGCCGCCCTGCGCCCGCGCGCCGCCGGAGGAAGACCCCCGGACTGACTCCTTCCGTCTCATTGCACCAAAGGACAATAGGAGCCCTCCCCTAGAGACGGGTTCTCATTCCGGCCGTCCCGCTCGATCCTTCCCCGAACGGATGGCCGATTCTCCGAATGTCATTGCGATCGTGGAGGACGATTTCGGGATGCGCGAGGCCCTCACCCGGATGCTGAAGGCGGCCGGCTTCGAGGCGCGCGGCTTCGCTTCCGCGGAGGCTTACCTCGAGACCGAGGGCCCGCGCGCCCGGTGCCTCGTCCTCGACATCCACCTGCCCGGCGCTTCCGGGATCGACCTGCAGCGCCGCCTGAGCGAGGACGGCGAAGCCTGTCCGGTCGTCTTCATCACCGCGCACGACACTCCGCGCCTGCGCCGCGAGGCCGAGGAGCTCGGCGCCGTCGCGTTTCTGGCCAAGCCGTTCGAGGGACGCCGGCTCCTCGACGCCGTCAGCGAGGTGCTGGGCCGGAGGGACAAGACGAGCTTCTCGTGAAGAGTGCGATTCGTCATCGACCCGAAACGAGCAAAAGGGGGATTCGCATGAAACGTTGGACCCGTACCGGATCACTGATGGGACTGGCCGTGCTGCTGAGTACCGCGGCCTTCGCCCAGGCGCCGGCGAAGAAGCCGAACATCCTCTTCATCATGGGCGACGACATCGGCTGGATGCAAGTGGGCGTCTACCACCGGGGAATCGGGCTCGGCGAGACGCCGAACATCGACCGCATCGCCAAGGAAGGCGCGATGTTCACCACCTACTACGCCATGCAGAGCTGCACCTCGGGGCGCAACGTCTTCTTCACAGGCATGTACCCGCTGCGCACGGGCATGATCCCGCCGCAGCTCCCCGGCAGCCCTTCCTTCCTGCAGCCCGGCACCCCCGCGCTCGCGAAGTTCCTCTACGACAAGGGCTACACGACCGGCGAGTTCGGCAAAAACCACCTCGGCGATCACACCGAGGCGCTGCCGACCGCCCACGGCTTCCAGGAGTTCTGGGGCTACCTGTACCACCTCGACGCCATGGAGCAGGTGAGCTTCCCCGACATCAACAAGTCGCCGACCGAGCAGACCGTGGCGCCGCCGTGCAAGAACACGCCGGTTCCCGGCTTGTCCGAGGTCCCCGGCGCGGTCGATCCCAGGACCACGACCTGCCTCACGCCGCCGCGCCCGGTGCTCTCGTGCAAGTCCTCGGACGGGACGTCCAAGAACCAGACGTGCAAGGACGAGGGCCCGCTGACGCTCGAGCGCTCGAAGACCGTCGACGAGGAGATCTCGGCCAAGGTCATCGACTTCCTCGACCGCAACGATCCCAAGAAGACCGACAAGCCCTTCTTCGTCTGGTACAACCCGGCGCGCATGCACGTCACGACCGTACTGGCCCCCAAGTACCTCGACATGGTGGGGGAGAAGGGGGGCAAGGACTGGGGCGTCAACGAGGCCGGCATGAAGCAGATGGACGACAACATCGGCTACGTCCTCAAGAAGCTCGAGGACATGGGCCAGCTCGACAACACGATCGTCGTCTTCACCACCGACAACGGCGCCGAGGCGATCACCTTCCCCGACGGTGGCGTCACGCCGTTCAAGGGACAGAAGGGCGAGGCATACGAAGGCGGCTACCGCGCCCCGTGCGTCATCCGTTGGCCGGGGACCATCAAGCCCGGCACGATCTTCACCGAGATGTTCTCCGCGCTCGACTGGCTGCCCACGTTCGTCGAGATCGCTGGAGGTGCCAAGGGGAACGATCTCAAGAAGCAGATCGAGGCCGGGAGCTATCCGGGGATCGTGAAGACCACGCTCGACGGCGTGAACCAGCTCGACTACCTGACGGGCAAGTCCCCGAAGTCGGCGCGCGAGGTCTTCTATTACTTCTCGGGCGCGACGCCCTCGGCCGTCCGCTACAAGAACTGGAAGATGTACTACACGATGTCCCAGCCCGGCGCGGAGGGCTGGATCCTGCCGCTCATTCCGTTCCACTTCACACTCGTCCAGAACATCAGGCGGGACCCGTTCGAGCAGGCGGTCGGCATCGACCAGAAGACCGCCCTGGGCCTCGGAGGTGCACTGGCTTCCCCGTCGACCGCCTTCCTCTACGATTGGAACATGCTGCCCATCGGCCAGCAGCTCTGGTTGCAGTGGTTCGAGACGCTGAAGGCGTTCCCGCCCCTGCAGGCGCCAGCGAGCTACAACCTCACGCAGGTGATGGATCAGATCAAGGCCGGCGGTGGGCACCCGAGCGACTAGCCGGCGAGGACAGATCGCAGGTCGCCGTCGAAGATGCGGGTAGAGGGTCCGTGAGACCGCGCGTGAAGGTTCGATTCGCATTCGCTTCGAGCGGCTGCCTGCGGTCGTGAAGGCGAAGCCGGAGCTCGCGAAGGCCGAGCCGTTCAAGACCGTCTTGTCCGGCAACCGCGAGGCAATCGCGAAGCTGTCGCTGAATGAGGCCTTCGGCAACTCGACCGGCGATCGGCAGATGTCTTGCGCCGGCACTCTACGACGAGGCGAACAAGCAGGGCTGGATCGTGATCAGCATGAAGGACGATTGGAAGCGGATTTTCTCCTTCGACCCTTGAGATAGGAGTGAACGTGAAGCGACCCCTCTCTCGAGCGACCGCGGCCATCGCGACGGTTCTCTCCATCGCGCTCATCGAGGCGGGCGCAGTACCCGCGCAGGCGCAGGCCGCACGCAAGCCCAACATCCTGGTGATCTGGGGCGACGACATCGGCTGGTACAACCTGAGCGCCTACAACCACGGCGTGATGGGCTACCGCACGCCGAATATCGACCGCATCGCCCGCGAGGGCGCGATGTTCACCGACTGGTACGGGCAGCAGAGCTGCACCGCGGGACGCGCGGCGTTCATCACCGGCCAGTCGCCGATCCGCACCGGTTTGACCAAGGTGGGGCTCCCCGGGGCCGACGTCGGGCTGCGACCGGAAGACCCGACGATCGCGGAGCTTCTGAAGCCGCTCGGCTATGCGACCGGGCAGTTCGGCAAGAACCACCTCGGCGACCGTGACGAGTTCCTCCCGACCGCCCACGGCTTCGACGAGTTCTTCGGCAACCTCTACCACCTGAACGCCGAGGAGGAGCCGGAGAGCGTCGACTATCCGAAGAGCCCCGAGTTCAAGGAGAAGTTCGGCCCGCGCGGCGTGATCCACTCGTTCGCCGGCGGGAAGATCGAGGACACCGGCCCCCTCACGAAGAAGCGCATGGAGACGGTCGACGAGGAGATCACCGCCGGCGCGCTCGCCTTCATGGAGCAGCAGCACAAGGCGGGCAAGCCGTTCTTCCTTTGGTGGAACTCCACGCGCATGCACATCTGGACGCATCTCAAGAAGGATTCGCAGGACAAGACGGGCCTCGGCGTCTACGCGGACGGCATGGTCGAGCACGATGCCCAGGTGGGCCAGCTTCTCAAGAAGCTCGACGACCTCGGCATCGCCGACGACACCATCGTGATTTACTCGACCGACAACGGCGCCGAGACCTTCACCTGGCCGGACGGCGGAACGACGCCGTTCCGCGGCGAGAAGGCGACGAACTGGGAGGGCGGCTACCGCGTGCCGGCGCTGATCCGTTGGCCGGGCACGATCCAGCCGGGCACGGTCTACAACGACGTCTGCGCCCACGAGGACATGCTGCCCACGATCCTCGCCGCGGCGGGCGCTACCGACGTCAAGCAGAAGCTGCTCGCAGGCTACACGGCGAATGGCAAGACGTACAAGGTGCACCTCGACGGCTACGACCTCGGGCCGTACTTCCGCGGGGAGGTGAAGCAGGCGCCGCGCCACGAGTTCCTCTACTGGAACGACGACGGCAAGCTCGTGGCGCTGCGCTACGACCGCTGGAAGCTCGTCTTCTCCGAGCAGCGCGGCCACGGCTTCGGCGTCTGGGAGGAGCCCTTCGTGGACCTGCGCCTGCCGGCGCTCTACGACCTCCGCGGCGATCCGTTCGAGCGGGCCAACCACGAGGCGATCGGCTATCCGGCCTGGCGGATCGAGCGCGTCTACCTGCTCGTCCCCGCGCAGGCCTACGTCGCGAGCTGGCTCGCGACCTTCAAGGACTTCCCGCCGCGGCAGAAGCCCGCGAGCTTCAGCCTCGACCAGGTGATGCAGAAGCTCACCGAGGCCGCCGGCAGCAACCAGTAGGCGAAGGATCCGATTCTTCTTCGGGCCGTCGCACCTAATCCGGAGGAATCCTCATGTTCAATCGCATCGGATCGCCGCTCGAACGCTCGGCTCGCGCGCTCGCGCTCGCCGCAGCTTTCGCCCTGTGCCTCGTCCCTTCGCTCTCGTGTCCGGCTCGCGCGGACGACAGGCCGAACATCCTGGTCATCATGGGAGACGACGTCGGCTGGTTCAACATCGGCGCCTACCACCGGGGCATCATGTCGGGGAAGACGCCCAACCTCGACAAGCTCGCGTCGCAGGGCGTGCTGTTCACCGACTACTACGCCGAGGCCAGCTGCACGGCGGGTCGGGCCAACTTCATCACGGGCGAGATCCCGCTGCGCACGGGGTTGACGACGGTGGGGCAGGCGGGCGCCGACGTCGGGATCCCCGCCCAGGCCGTCACGCTCGCGACGGCCCTGAAGGCGCAAGGCTATGCGACCGGGCAGTTCGGCAAGAACCACCTCGGCGACCTGAACAAGTTCCTCCCGACCGTACACGGCTTCGACGAGTTCTTCGGATACCTCTATCACCTCGACGCCATGTCCGATCCGTACTGGTACTCGTTCCCCGTCGACGAGAAGTACTACAACACCTATGGCCCGCGCAGCCTGATCCACAGCTGGGCGACCGACACGGACGATGCGACCGAGATGCCGCGCTGGGGCAAGGTCGGCAAGCAGAAGGTCGTCGACGAAGGCCCGCTGCCGCCGTTCCCGGACATGTCGAACGTGCAGAACATGCACGACCTCCCGTTCCTGAAGCCGAAGTACGACATGACGACCTTCGACGAGGTGCTGGTCAAGGCGTCCAGCGACTTCATGGACAAGGCCAAGAAGGACGGCAAGCCGTTCTTCGTGTGGCACAACACCACGCGCATGCACGTCTGGACGTTCCTCTCCAAGAAGTACGGCGCCATGCAGAACAGCCAGACGAACTACGGCCTCGAGGAGGCCGGAATGGCGCAGATGGACGACAGCATCGGCGCGCTGCTCAAACACCTCGACGACATCGGCGTCGCCGACAACACCATCGTCATCTTCACCACGGACAACGGCGCGGAGGTGTTCACGTGGCCGGACGGCGGCATGACGCCCTTCAAGAGCACCAAGGGCACCGTCGGCGAGGGCGGCTTCCGCGTGCCGTGCATCGCGCGCTGGCCGGGGCACATCAAGCCCGGCACCGTCGAGAACGGAATCTTCTCCGGCCTCGACTGGTTCCCGACGCTGGTGGCAGCGGCCGGCAACCCGAACATCACGGACCAGCTGCTGAAGGGCGTCAAGCTCGGTGACCAGACCTACAAGAACCACCTCGACGGGTACGACCAGATGGATCTCCTCACCGGGAAGGGACCGAGCAAGCGGCACGAGGTGTTCTACTTCGGCGGTCCGCAGCTGGGTGCGGTTCGCATCGACGACTTCAAGTTCATCTTCTTCCAGCAGCCCTGGGGATGGCCGGGCGAGAAGGTCACGACCGACATGCCCGTGATGGTCAACATCCGCCAAGATCCGTTCGAGAGGACGCCGATGATTCGGGGTGAGTCAACGAACACCGGCGCCTTCGGCTACGGCAACGACTTCTTCGCGCGCGAGTTCTGGCGCTTCGTCCTCGTCCAGCAGTACGTTGCGAAGCTCGCGATGACGGCGATCGACTATCCGCCGATGCAGGCCCCGGCCTCCTTCAACCTGGACGAGGTGAAGAAGAAGATCGACGAGATGATGAAGCAGCACGAGGGCCAGTAGGGCCCGCCGGCGGCCGCAGCTCCGGGGACGCCCCGGTTGCCTCGTGAATCCGGGTTCACTATGCTGTGAACCCGGATTCACGGAGGGCTCGGCCTTTGGCGGTGCACTACGCGGTCGAAGGTCCGGTCGCCGTCGTCACGCTCGACCGCCCCGAGGTGGCGAACGCGATCGACCGGCCCACCGCGGAGGCGCTGGCCGCGGCGTTCCGCCGCTTCGAGGGCGACGCCGCGCTCGCGGTCGCGGTGCTGTCGGGCGCGAACGGGGCCTTCTGTGCCGGCGCGGACCTGAAGGCGATGCGCGAGGACCCGAGCCGCGTCACGCGCGTGGCGCCGGACGGCGACGGTCCCGTCGGCCCCACGCGCATGCTGCTCGCGAAGCCGGTGATCGCGGCCGTCGAGGGCCACGCGGTCGCAGGCGGGCTCGAGCTCGCGGCTTGGTGCGACCTGCGCGTCGCCGCCGACAACGCCGTCTTCGGCGTCTACTGCCGCCGCTGGGGGATCCCGCTCATGGACGGCGGGACGATCCGGCTCGCGCGCCTGATCGGCCACAGCCACGCGCTCGACCTGATCCTGACCGGGCGCGGCGTCTCCGGGGAGGAGGCGCTGCGCATGGGCCTGGCCAACCGGCTGGTACCGGCCGGACAGGCCCTCGCGGCCGCGATGGCGCTGGCGCGCGAGGTGGCGTCGCGCCCGCAGGCAGCCCTGCGCGGCGATCGGCTGAGCTCGTACGAGCAGTGGAGCCTGGCCCTCGGCGACGCGCTCGCCGGCGAGTTCCGACACGGAATGGCGTCGCTGCGGACCGGGGAGCTGCGCGATGGGCTCGAGCGCTATGCGGCCGGCGGCTGGCGGGCGGGGCGGTCGCCGGATGCGTCCGATGGCTGAGCCGCAGCGGGCGGGAGGTGACGGCGTGGCGACATTGTCCGACGACGCCTCGGTCGTGGCGCGCATCCTCGACCACATCGAGCATCACACCACGGACGTGACCGAGTCCGTCTGGCGCGAGCCGCTCGAGAACTATCGCTCGGAGGCGCGCCTCGAGGCCGAGCTCGCTTGTGTGCTGCGCCGCTTCTCCGTTCCCTTCTGCCCGAGCGCTGCGCTCCCGGAGGCGGGCTCCTTCGTGGCGCGCGATGCGGCGGGCACCCCGATCCTCGCGGTGCGGGGGAAGGACGGGCGCGCGCGCGCCTTCCGCAACGCATGTCGCCACCGGGGCGCGCAGATCGGCAGCGGCGAGGGCTGTGCAAAGGCGTTCGTCTGTCGCTATCACGGCTGGACCTACGACCTCGACGGCGCGCTGGTCCACGTGCCCGATGCCTACGGCTTCCCGGGTCTCGATCGCGCGACGCGAGGGCTCGTGCCCCTCGAGACGGCGGAGCGTCACGGCATGGTCTGGGTCGCGCAGGACGCGCGCTCCTCGCCTGGCGACGCGAGCCTCGACGAGCTCCCGCCGCTCCTCCCCGACGGCCTGCGGCTACTGCGGGCCACCGCGCAGGACGTGGACGCCAACTGGAAGATCCTCGCCGAGGGCTTCCTCGAGGGCTACCACATCCGCTCGACCCATCGCGACACGTTCTATCCGGTGCAGTTCGACAACCTGAACGTCGTCGAGCGCTTCGGCCGGAACAGCCGCGTCGCGTTCCCGTATCGGAACGTCCAGAAGCTGCGGACGGTCCCGGCCGACGGGCGCTCGGCGCGCGGGGTGCTGACCTACGTCTACCATCTCTTCCCGAACGTCATGGTCGCGACGTTCCCGGCGACGATGGTGATGGTCGCGCTCGAGCCGCTCCGGACGGACCAGACGCGCCTCGTCACCTACGTGCTGGCGGATGGCGGCGGCGAGCCGTCCGGGCTCGAGGGCGCGCAGCAGTTCGTCCAGGCCGGGGCCGCCGAGGACTCCGCGGTGGCGTGCTCCATCCAGCGCAGTCTCGCGAGCGGTGCGAACGAGTGGTTCGAGTTCGGCCACTTCGAGGGCGCGATCCAGCACTTCCACCGCAACCTGGAGCAGGCGCTCGGCGACGAGTCGAGCGCGGGCCGCACATGAGCGCCGCGCGAGCGAAGCGCACACGGCGTCGGACGCGACCGGCTGCGCGCCGGAAGGCGCCGGCGACGACCCGCGAGCGCCTGGTCGAGGCCACCCGCGCGGTTCTCGAGGAGGGCGGCTCCGCCGCGGCGTCGGTGCAGGCGATCGCCGAGCGGGCCGGGCTCGCGGCCGGCGCGCTCTACCGGCACTTTCCCTCCAAGGCGGATCTGCTCGTCGAGGTCTTTCGCGATGCCGCGCGGCGCGACCTCGTCGCGATGCAGCGCGCGGCGGCTACAGGGCGGAGCGTCGAGCGACTCGAGGCCGCCGTGGCGACCTTCGCGCGGCGCGCGCTGCGCAGTCGGAGGCTGGCCTGGGCCCTCGTGTACGAGCCCGTGGATCCCCGCGTCGACACCGAGCGCCTGGCCTACCGGCGCGAGTACTGTCGCCAGATGGCGTTGCTGCTGCGCGCAGGCATCGCGGCCGGGGAGATCCCGGAGCAGAACGCGGAGCTCACGGCGGCCGCCCTGGTCGGCGCGATCGCCGAGTCGCTGGTGGGGCCGCTGTCGCCGATTGGAGGGCAGGCCGGCTCGGACGAGGAGCTGATCGCCGTCCTCGTGCGCTTCTGCCGGCGGAGCCTCGGCGTCCGTGACGGGGCCACGCTGCGCAGCGTGGCCCGGGGGGCCGGGCGAGCCGGGGGCAGCTAGTCTCTACGCGACCGATGGCGGGGACCGGGAGGTGGACTCTGGGGAAACCATGTCGTTCATCGCGTGGATCCTTCTGGGCCTCGTTGCCGGCTTCGTCGCGAGCAAGATCGTCAACAAGCAGGGGGAGGGCTTCCTCCTCGACGTCGTGCTCGGGATCGTGGGGGCCGTCGTCGGCGGCTTCCTGTTCAATCACCTCGGGGCGGCGGGCGTCTCCGGCTTCAACCTCTACAGCCTGTTCGTCGCGGTGATCGGCTCGGTGATCGTGCTGGTCGCCTACCACGCGGTCCGGCGCGCCGCCTGAGTCCACGCTGCGCGCGGGTGCGCGACGCGCGGGCCGTCAGCGCGACGCATCCGCGCCCGCGCGGACGGGCGCGACCGCGGCCGCCCAGGCCTCGGGTGCCTCCATCTGCGGGTAGTGACCGATGCCTTCGAGCGTCGTCAGCGGTCCGTGCGCCATCTCCGCGAGGCGTCTGCCGATCTCGTAGACCGCGATGGGGTCGCGGTCTCCCCAGACCACCTCGATCGGGACCTTCGTGCGGCCCAGGATCGAGCGCCAGCGCTCGGCGTACTTCCGGCGCTCGAGGTTGTAGCGCGCGATGCGGCCGATCACGTCGAGGCCGCCGCCGAGCGCCATCCAGTAGGCGATCGCGCGCAGGTCGACCTCCGGGGTGCGCGTCGCGTCGGCCCACACGAAGCGGAGCGCGTGCGCGAACCGCTCGGCGTCGAAGCTCCGCGCGAACGCCGTGGCGCCCTCGTCGGTCATGAGCGCCTCCTGGACAGGCGTGAGCTTCGCCAGCTCCACCAGATGGCTGCCGTTGCACAGCACCAGGCTCTCGATGTGGAAGCCGAGAGCTCCCTCCTCCTGCCGGCAGAGCATCTCGACCGCGACGGTGAGGCCCATGTCGTGGCCCACGACGCGGGCGCGCTCGACGCCGAGGGCGCGCGCGATCTCTCCGGCCCGGCGGCCCTGGTCGAGCAGCGAGTACGACACGTCGCCGGCGGGCTTGTCCGAGAAGCCGAAGCCCAGGTGATCCCAGGTGGTCACCCGGAAGCGGGAGGTCAGGAAGGGGAGGGCCGCGGCGAAGTCGTGGCTGGTCGACGGGAAGCCGTGCACCAGCACGAGGTCCGGACCGCGGCCGAGCTGGACCGCGAAGACCCGGTGCCCCTCGGCGAGCTCGAGCATGCGGCCGCGGCTTCGCCACTCGTCCTGGACCCGCTGGACGTCTCCCGGAATCTCCATCGCTCAGGTCGGGGTCTCGATGTTGATGGTGAGCGTTCGCCGCATCCGGCCCGCCGGCCCCGTCATCGGACGCACCGAGTGCAGCGAGTTGAAGGTCTTCACGAACACGACCGCCTGATTCGGCTCGAACGGGAAGGTGTCGAGCACGTCGACTCGATCGAAGGGGATCTGCTCGTTGCGGCGATTGAACGAGAGGCGCACGTCCCGGGTCGCGTTGACGTCGGTGCCACCGCCCCAGGCCGGGTCCCACTCGCCCTCGTCGACCATCGACACCACGAGCGTCACGATCTTCTGCACGCCGTCGGTGTGCGGGATCACGTGGCCGCCCTTGGCGGGCAGCATCGAGAGCTCGAAGCGGGAGCGCAGTCGAAGCGAGGTGGTGCGCGAGCCGCCGCGCAGGGCGTCGCTCAAGCGCCGCAGGAGCAGGCGCGAAGGGGTCGCGTCGAGGTCGAAGCCGAGGTCGATGTGGTGGTCGGCCAGCGCGCCGAACACCTCGCGCACGAAGGCGTCGCTCTTGATCCAGGCGTGGAGCTCGCGCCAGACCGGGTCGGTGCTCACCAGGTCTCGGTAGGCCCGGGCGCCGAACTTCTCGGACAGCGTGTACTTCTCGCCGACCTTCGAGAGGGACTCGAAGCGGTCCGAGGACGGCCAGGCGCCGAGCAGGGTGCGGTAGGTCGAGTCGTCCATCAGCGGGCGTGCCAGCCCGATCGGGAAGGGCTGGTAGCGGAAGCGCAGCTGATCGAAGCGGAAGAGCGAGGTCATCGCGCCTTCCGGAAGCTGACCAGGCTGCGATGCCCGCGGCTCGTCTGGCCGAGGTCGTGGGTGACCTCGACGGCGAGCTTGCCCACGTCCGCGATGCGCGCCACGAGCGCGGCAGAGTCGCGCCAGTGGAGCGCCTCGAACTCGCCCGGCACGTTCCCCTCGTCGAAGCCGACCTCGAACTCCGCGAGGAACAACCCGCCCGGCGCGAGGACCCGCGCCACCTCGCCGACCATTCGCTCGAGGTCGAAGGCGTGGTCGATCGCGTTGCAGTAGACCGCGTCGACCGAGTCGTCAGGGAACACCAGGCGGTGGAAGTCGCCCGGCAGCACGTACGGGTTCTCCGGGCCCGGCTCGAGGTCGATGCCGATCGCGAAGTGCCCGAGCCGATGGAGCGCGTGTACCTCCGTGCCGAGCCGCGCGCCGAGGCACAGCACCGAGCGCGCCGCGGCGAGCTCCGGGCAGGCGCGGAAGCGGTCCTCGAACTCCGCGAGCGCCTCCGCCTGGTTCTCCCGGAGCCGCCAGGCGATCGCGTCGAGCTTGCTCCGCTGGTGCTCGAGGTACTCGTCGTACGAGGCGTAGCGGCGCTGCGCGAACGCGCCCTCGCGCGCCCAGCGCTCGGACGCGAATCGATCTCGCTTGGCCGCGCGCTTGTCGGCGTGCTTTCGCGCTCGGGCCTTGGGGCCGAGCCCATAGCGCAGGATGTTGCGGATCCGCCGCAGAGAGACCATCGGTCGCCCTTTTTAGCGCGCGCCCGGCGAGGGCGCCGCCGGGGCGTGCGGCGCCGCGCTCGCGGGCCAGAGGGGAACGCGCGCGCGCTCCGCCACGATCGGCTCGGACGTGAAGAGCCGGCCGCCGCGGGCGAGCGCCGCGAGGACGGCGACGTCGGTGTCGGCGTGTCGGCTCGACGAGGTTCCGCGCTCGGCGATCTCCGGGTTCGGGCCGTAGGCGTGGGTCAGCTCGAAGCTCACGCCCGCGACGACGACGCGATCGAAGCGCGGATCGGCGAGGCCGAGCGCCACGGCGTAGGCGCCGCTCGAGGGCTGCTTGCGCTCGATCTGTGCGATCAGCGCGGGGTCGTGGCCGCACTGCTCGACGACGAGGGCCTGCCATGCCGCGAGCGGTCGCGACTCGAAGCGCTCCCAGCGATAGCCCGCCGCGGCGAGGCGCAGGCGGAACCAGGCCGGGCCTGTGCGCAGTTCGCGCGCGTGGCGAAGCAGGCGCCGCAGCGGCGCGCCCCTCGCCGCCGGTCGCGGCAGCAGGTGCAGCACCTCGGTACGCAGGCCGCGCATCACGCGCAGGCTCTGCCGTCCCGACGCGGCACCCGACGTCACGATCGCCGACACGACGGTGTACGCAGGCGTGGGGAGTCCGCAGCGCGCAGCGGAGTATCCCGACGCATTGGCGCAGCCCACCGCGTCGATGACCGCCCCCGGCGGCAGCGCGGGATCGGGCTTCGATCCGAGCACGAGCAGGGTCGCCATCGCGGACCTCGGAGCCCCGTGCTTTAGGCACTCGCGCCGCGCGCGTCAACTGGCGCGCGCTGAAGGCTCGCCCGGTGTCTGCTAGATTCCGGCGCCGTGAGAGGGGAGACACTGGCTTCGATCGCTGCCTCCGAGACGCGCCTCGAATCGGTGTTACCGAGGCTCCCGCTCCAGGTGGCCCGGCCCGAGTGTCCGTTCTTCCACTTCGAGATCGACGACTTCCTCCCGCAGGACGAGTACGCGGCGCTCTGCGCGAGCTTTCCGAGCGCCGAGTCGTTTCCGGAGATGATCGAGGGCGACAAGCTGCGGCTCGGTTCGCGCACGGGCGGCGAGGCCTTCTCGGCCTTCCGGCGCGAGCGGCCGGAGTGGGATCGACTGCTCGAGCGCTTGTCGGCCGAGCCCTTCCTCGCCCGGCTCCACCACCTGGTGCGTCCGGCGCTGGCGCGCTCGCGCGGCTGGGCCGGCGCGCGCCCATGGCGGCTCGGCGACGTCGCCATCGGCCCCGGCGGCCCGCTCTTCGTGAGGCGGCCCGTGAAGATGCACTTCGAGTTCTCCCGGCTCGGCCGCGGCGCCAGCGTTCCGCCCCACACCGATGCGCCGGAGAAGCTGGTGAGCTGCATCCTCTACTTCGCGGATGCGTCGTGGCGCCCCGAGTGGGGCGGGGGCACGAACTACTACCGCCCGCGCGATCCGTCGCTCCGCCGCAACTGGCACAACCGGACCGTGCCGTTCGAGGCGTTGGAGCCTGTCTTCACCCAGCCGTTCCGGCCGAACCGGCTCGCCGTCTTCGTGAAGTCGCGCGAGTCCTACCACGCGGTGCCGCCGCTCGAGTGTCCCCAGGGCGTGTGGCGCAACTCGCTGAACTTCAGCGTCCATCGCATCCGTCCCCGGCGCATCCGGCGGCTCGCCCGGTGGCACGACCGCGCCACCTTGTGGCTCGAGCGCCGGCGCCATCCCAGCGACTAGGGTGGGCAGCTCCGCCCCGACCGCGACCACCGCGCTGCCCGCAGTTCGCTGGGGCATCATCGGCTGCGGCGACGTCGTCGACCGGAAGGCGGGGCCCTCCTTCCAGCAGGTGGAGGGAAGCCGGCTCGTCGCGGTGATGCGGCGCAGCGGCGAGCGCGCGGAGGACTTCGCCCGGCGTCACGGGGTTTCGTTCTGGACCACCGACGCCGAGGCGGTGATCCGGCATCCGGAGGTCGACGCGGTCTACGTCGCCACGCCGCCGGCCCACCATCTCGAGTACGCGCTGCGGGTCTGCGAGGCGGGCAAGCCCTGCCTGGTCGAGAAGCCGGCCGGTCGCTCGTCGGCCGAGTGCCGCGCAATGGTCGAGGCATTCCGCCGCCGCGGGCTTCCGCTCTTCGTCTCCTACTACCGCCCGCACCTCCCGAAGTTCCGCCGAGTGAAGGAGATCCTCGACACGGGTCGCCTCGGTCCGATCGTCTCGATCCGCTATGCCGCGAGCCGCCCCGCGCCGGCCGGAGGCTGGCGCCTCGATGCGGCCGCCTCGGGCGGCGGGGTCTACGTCGACCTGGCGGGCCACGTCCTGGATCTGCTCGACGACTGGTTCGGCCCGCTCGAGCCGCTCGGCGGCGGAGCCGTGAACGCGCTCCCGGCGCACGAGGTCGAGGACGCCGTCGCGCTCTCGTTCCGAACGGCCGGCGGTGCGATCGGCTCGGCCCACTGGAACTTCGCCGCGACGCGGTCCTCGGAGGAGCTCGTCATCGAGGGGATCGCGGGACGGCTCGCGCTCGAGTGCATGGACTGCGAGTCGCCGCTGCGCCTCGAGCTCGTCGGCCCCGGCGCGGGCCGCCCGCGCCCTCCGCGCCATCGGCGCTGGCTCGACCGCGCGCGGGGTCGCGACAAGCACGCGCGCTGGATCCGGGAGTCGATCGAGTTCGAGCCGACGCCGTGGGTACACGCGCCGATGCTGTGCGCGATCACGGACGCGCTGCGCGGCGGGCCGCGCTGCCGGTCGACCGGTGAGGCCGCGCTGCGCACCGCGCGCGTCGTGGAGGTGCCGCTCGCCGAGTACTACGGCGGTCGCTCGGACGCGTTCTGGGAGCGGCCTCGGACGTGGCGCAGCCTGCGGCAGACCGGCGGGCGCGGCAGCGCACCGCGCGGCGACTACCGGCTCGCGCCCGAGGATCTGCGCGCCTTCGAGCAGCGCGGCTTCGTCGGCCCCTTCCGCTGCGATTCGCCCCACTGGCGCTCGATCGCGCTGCCCGAGTCCGAGCGCCTCGACCTGCACCTCGAGGACCCGCGCGTCTTCGCGCTGTGCGCCGACGCCTCGGTCGTGGACCGCGTGGCGCAGCTCTCCGGCAAGGACGACGTCTCCCTCTTCAAGACGCGGATCTGGTCGAAGCCGCGGGAGAGCGAGGCGGTGGTGCCGTGGCACCAGGACGTCGGCGCCCGAAACGGTGGTCTGCGCGGCGACGGCTCGCCGGTCCCGACGCTCACGGTCTGGCTGGCGCTCGATCCGGTGACGCGCGAGAGCGGCGCGGTGCTCGTCCTTCCGGGGAGCCAGCGCACGCTCTTCGGCGACTGGCGGAAGAACTTCGCCGCCGGTCTCGAGGCGAGCGGGGCGCTCGCCGGGGTGGACTTCGGAAGCGCGGTGCCGCTCGAGACGCGGCCGGGAGAGTTCTGGATCTTCCACTCGTGGATCCTGCATTCGAGCCCGGCGAACCGCTCGGGCGGGCGGCGCGCAGCGCTCAACATGCGCTTCTGCGCACGCGGCGACGAGCTCGAGCCGGAGTTCACCTACCTTCCGATGTCGCGCAGCGCGGCCCTGCGCTGACCGGCCTCAGTCCTCGGTGGGCGGACGCTTGCCGGGATCGGCGCCCTGGACCAGCCAGTCGAGGATCTCGGCGTAGCGCTGCGCGAGGCGCCTCCAGGTCCAGCTTCGGATGGTCTCGCGGGCTCGCGCGTTCGCCGCGACGTGACGTCCCGGGTCCTGCAGGACCACCTCGACTGCGCGCGCCATGTCGCGCGGGTCGTCGGGGTCGAAGAACGGCACCTCCGCGCCCATCGACCGGACGTGCTCGCGGGCGGACTCGATCCCCGCGCAGGCCACGGGTCGGCCGAAGTGGATCGCCTCCTGCACGATCGCGGCGCCGCCCTCGGCGCGGCTCGGAGAGATCGCGAGGTCGCAGATCTCGTAGAGCGCGCGCACCTCGTCGGAGCGGAGGAAGCCTGGGAGCAGCACGTGCTCGCCCATCGCGAAGGAGCGGATCGCGTCGCGGATCGGCTCGGTGGTCTCGGGCGAGTGCTCGGAGCCGGGGCACACGAAGGTCACGCGGTGTCCCCGCTCGATCAGCCGGGCCGCCGCCTCGACCAGTCCGACGTGGTTCTTGTGGTGGTGGAGCGCGCTCGGATAGAGCACGAGGCGCGCGGCCGGGTCCGGGCGGAAGCGCGCAGCGACGGAGCGGACGACGTCCTCGCGCAGCAGGACGTCGCCCAGGAGCGTCGGGCACGCCGTCCGGAAGAGCTTCCCCTGCGCCGCGGGGAACACCGACGGGAGGAGCCGGAAGGTGCGCGGGAAGGGAACGATGATGGCGTCGGCGAGGGCCACGCTTTCGGCGTAGTGTGCGCGCCGGCTCTCCAGATGCCGGCCGTACTTCTCCGGGGCATCCACCACGAAGAGGTCGAAGCAGCACAGCAGCGTCGGCGCCCGCGGCGCGCGGAGCGGCTTGGCGAAGGGGTGCGGCAGATACTCCGCGTCCGGCCGCGAGCCGAGGCTCTCCGCGCCGCGCCGCGCGGAGATCCCTCGCCGCAGCGCGGCGCCGAGCCCCCCGCCGCCGAACGCCGATCGCGGCGTCATCGTATCGACCCAGTCGAGATCCCGCGTTCGGTAGGTGCAGGCGACCGCGTCGTCGGCGACCCCGTCGACGGCCCAGACGCCGCCCTCGCGCAGCGCGGTGAGCGCGCGCGCCGTGTAGTGGGCGATGCCGAGGTTGGCGTAGGCGCCGGCGATCTGCATGCCGCCGAAGTTCACGCGCAGGCGATGCGCCTTCACGCGCGCGATCCGATTGCCGCGCGCATCAGCGCCGCAGCTCGTCGCGGAGCACCTGGAGATAGCCCCGACCGTATCGCTGATCGGGCTCCACGTGGTTCCCCTCGGCCCACTCGTTCCACGACTTGAGGAAGAGCAGGCGCTGCTCGGGCGGCTGGTGCTCGACGCGCGCGAGCGCCTGTCGCAGGTGGACCCGGAAGTGCTCGGGAGTCGAATCGTGCAGGATCACGGCGTCCATGCCCATGCGCGGCGACGTGTCCCAGTTCGACAGCACGGTCGGGTGCTCGAGCCAGGGGAAGTCGCCGCGGAAGAGAAGGTACGGGAGCGCCTCCTCGTAGCGGTAGAGGTGGCGCGGCCGGCGGCGCAGCTCCCGGATCCGGCGCGCGCGCTTGCTGCGCCGGTCCGACAGGCGCCTCAGCGTCGCGTGGTGGCCGTAGGTCATGGCGTCGTACCCGAGCGGGCGCGGATCGAAGTCGCCGCGCCAGTGCTCCCACGCGTACGCGACGAGGTGGAGGTCGCCGAGGCCTTCCTTGAGAGCGAGCTCGCGCCACAGATCGGTGAAGCGCCGCGGCTCCGGCATCGCCTCGGGCTGCAGCACGAAGAAGAGCGGCCGCCCGTCGACGCGCACGTAGCGCGCGTCCTGGAACGCGGGGAGCAGCGCGTAGAAGTGCGCCTCGTCGTCGGCCGGGCCGGGATAGGTCTGTCGCTGGAGCACGCGTTCCGGCTCACCGCCCCAGATCCCGGTCCAATCGTGATTGCCCCACGCGAGGCAGAGCGGGTAGTCCGGCTCGCCGCTCTCGAGCACGTCGCGGAACGGCCGTTCGAGCAGCCGCTTGCCCGCGAACCAGTAGTGCCAGTAGAGGAAGCCCTCGATCCCGTGGGCGCGCGCCATCTCGGCCTGTGCGATGCGCGTCTCCGGGACCCGCAGATCGTAGAAGCCGAAGTCGGCCGGGAGGTGGGGCTGGTAGTGCCCCGGAAAGAGCGGACGCGCCTTCGCGACGTTGGTCCACTCGGTGAAGCCGGGTCCCCACCACGCGTCGTTCTCGGGGATCGGATGGAACTGCGGGAGGTAGTGGGCGAGCACGCGCGCCGCGAGCACGCGCGAGGCAGGCGTGGGGCGCTGCCCCGCCTCACCCGGCGGGCTGGAGCGCTCCAAGTCGTCCGCAGAGGGTCGGTGCATGGCTCGACGTTTCGATGGGGGTCGGTCGCCGGAAGGGGGTAGTGCACGAGCGGCGATCCGTCGACCTCGCGGAGCGCATCGGTCAGACTCGCGCGGCGCTGAGGGTCCCCGCGGGCGTCGCGGCACCGCGACGCGGCTCCGCGGAGCCGGAGTCGAGGGTTCGTCGTGCGAATCGCCGTCTGGCACAACCTGCGCTCGGGGGGGGGCAAGCGCGCCCTCTACCATCAGGTCGCGGGCCTGGTGGCGCGGGGTCATCAGCTCGAGATCTGGTGCCCGCCCACGGCGGATGCGTCGGTCCTCCCGCTCCGCGACCTCGCGCCCGAGCACGTGCTTCCGCTCGACGAGCCGAGCCGGGCCGAGCGCCGATCCCCCTATCGCCGCACCACGGGGATGCTCGAGCGCATCGACGATCACTGCCGGCGCTGTGCCGTGGAGATCGATCGCGGCCGGTTCGACGTCCTCCTCGCGCATCCCTGCGTGCTCACGCGCGCCGCTCCGATCGGACGACACCTCCGCCTCCCCAAGGTCCTCTATCTCCAGGAGCCCTTCCGGAGCCTGTACGAGGCGTCTCCGGAGCTCCCCTGGCGTGCGCTCTCGATCCCGCGCCGCGCCTCGCTCCACCAGATCCGCCGTTACCTCCGCGACCTCTCCAAGGTCCAGGGCCTGCGCGTCCAGGTGCGCGAGGAGTGGCGTAGCGCCAGCGCGCACGACGGGATCCTGGTGAGCTCGCTCTTCAGTCGCGAGAGCGTGCGCAGGGCGTATGGGCTCGAGTCGCGGGTGTGCCGGCTCGGCATCGACGCGGCGCTCTTCGCGCCGGGTCGGGCGGTGCGCGAGCCGTTCATCGTGAGCGTCGGCGGGCTGGACGTGCACAAGGGTGCGGAGCGCGCCATCGACGCGCTCGCCGCCATCCCCTCGAGCCGGCGGCCACCGCTCGTGTGGATCGGGAACTACGTCTCGGAGCGCTATCGGGGCCGGGTCGCGGAGAGGGCCGTGGCGGCGGGCGTCGCGCTTCGCGTCGAGACGGCCGTCTCCGATGCGGCGCTCGTCGACCTGCTGCAGCGGGCGAGCGCGATGCTCTACGTGCCGATCCTCGAGCCCTTCGGCCTCGCTCCCCTCGAGGCGAACGCGTGCGAGACGCCCGTCGTCGCCATCGCGGAGGGCGGCGTGCGCGAGACGATCGAGGACGGCGTGAACGGCTTCCTGCTGCCGGACGGCGATCCGGCCGCGCTGGCGGATCGACTGTCGTCGCTGCTCGGCGACCCCGAGCGCGCGCGGGCGATCGGACGGCGCGCGCGACAGCGGGTCCTCGAGCGGTGGGACTGGGCCGGGGCGGTGGATCGGCTCGAGGCGCATCTGCAGGCCGCCGTGCGGGCCCGGATTGCCTGACGGGGACCCTTCAGCCGCCCACCGCCTTCAGCACCTTGCGCTCCTCGACCACGCCGTCCTCGACGTTGTAGATGCGGTCGGCCGCGTCGAGGAAGGCCGGGCGGTGCGTGATCGAGAGCACCGCCATCTTGCTCGCGAGCGAGCGGATGCTCTGGATGATGTGCCGCTCGGTGTCGGGGTCGAGGGCGCTCGTCACCTCGTCGAGCACGAGAAGCCGCGGCCGCGTGACGAGCGCGCGTGCGAGCGCGATCCGCTGGCGCTGACCGCCCGAGAGCTTCGCTCCCTGCTGGCCCACGACGCTGTGGATCCCCTGCGGCAGGCGCTCGACGAACTCCCACGCGCCCGCGAGCTCGAGCGCCTCGCGCACGCGCGCCTCGTCGATCGCGGGGTCGCCGAGCTGGATGTTCGCGAACACGCTGTCGTGGAAGAGCACGAGCTCCTGCGGCACGTAGCCGACGATGGTCCGCCAGCTCTCGAGGTCGAGCTCCTCGAGCGGGACGCCGTCGACGAGCACCCGGCCGCTAGACGGGACGTGGAGGCCGAGCAGGAGGTCGGCGATGGTGGTCTTGCCGGCGCCGGACGGGCCTTTCATCACGGTGAGCGATCCCGCCGGGACGACGATCGAGACGTCGTGCAGGATCTGGCGGTCGCCGTGGGAGAAGCTCACGCGGTCGAGGCGGCAGTCGCGCTCGAAGTGGGCGGGCGCCGTGCCGGGGTTCGGCTCCGGCACCGACGCGGCCTTCTCCATCAGGCGGTGCACGTCCGCGAACGGGATCGAGACCTCGGCCAGGTCCTGGTAGGAGAGCTGCACGCGGCTCATCGCGGAGGTGGTCTTCTTCAGCAGGAAGCCGACGACGAGCACCTCGACGACCGAGACCTTCCAGACCGCCCAGGCCAGCGTGAAGCCGAGCGAGAGGAAGAGCAGGCCGAGGGCGTCCTGTCCGGAGCGCATGCCCTGCTTCGCCAGCACCTGGCGCCGCGACGCCTTGCGCACCGCCGCGCTCTTCTCCTCGAGCAGGTTGCTGAACGCCGCCTGGCGCGCCGTGGCACGCAGCGGCTTCAGGTTGCTGAGCGAGTCGACCAGGAAGACGACCATCTCGCGGCTGCGGCGGACCTGCTGCGTACCGGCCTTCCGCGAGAGGCGGACCAGGAACTGGAGCGCGAGGGCCGTGAGCGCGCCGAGCGCCAGCGCGCACAGCGCCAGGCGCCACGAGATCAGGCACGCGACCCCGAACGAGACCACGCACTGGATCGACTGCGAGATCAGCTGGGCGGAGAGCTGGTAGGCCTCGCCGACGCGCCCGATCTCGCCGCCGAGGGCCGACACGAAGCGACCGACCGGATAGCTCACCAGCCAGCTCCAGCGGGCGCGGAACAGGTTCTTGATCATCTGCAGGCGCAGCACCGCGACCAGATCGGAGACGACGTTGCCGACGTGCCGCGCCGCGAAGAACTGGATCACCGACGTCAGCAGCAGGACCGTGACGATGAAGGCGCCGAGGAAGCCCACCTCGAGCGGGAGACCCAGGCGCTGGACCACCTCCCGGGTCGTGGTCATCAGCGCGGTGCTCTTGGTCTCCTGCCCGGTCGCGAGGCTGAGCAGCGGCACCAGGCTGGCCACGCCGACGCCCTCGAGCAGGCTGGCGACCAGCAGGGCCCCGACCACGATCCAGGGCGTCCGCCCGCCGGACTGGAAGAAGAACCGAAGGATCTTTCGCACGGGGCTCCTGCGGGCGCGTCGCGAGGGAGAGGGATCGCTCCGGCGCGGGCTGGGCGAGGGCGGGGCGGAGCGTAGGTCTACCGACCGGCCCGTCAAGTCGCGCCGCCCTGCGGGGAGGACTCAGAAGATCCGGTACTCCTGGCGCCTGGCGTATCGATCGAACGAAAGGTCTCCGAGCTTGACCCGCAGGGGGAGGCGCGCGGGATCGGTGATGCCGCGGCGGACCTGGTACACGAGCGACGGCCGGATCCAGCGCCGCGCCACGCACTGCTCCAGGAAGTCGATCTCGATGGCGCCGGCCTCGACCGCCTCGCACAGCTCGCGCACCCACAGCTCGGCGAGCGGGTTCGAGCGCACCAGCCAGGGCTGCTTCCACATGTCCGTGTAGTGGAGGAGGCGCGTCTCGCCGGGCTCGTAGAGCTCGCACGAGTTCCAGCGGAAGGAGAGCCGGGGCACCATGCGGCCCGGAACCTGGAAGTCGTACATCAGCGCGTCGTAGGTGAGCGCACCGCGGTCGAGGGCGTCGACGATCTCCGAGACGCGCCAGCGCGTGCTCTCTCCGATCAGCAACACGCTGAACACCGCGCGTCGCCCGGGCGTGCCCTCGCAGCCGAGCACGTCCGCGCCGTCCAACGGCGTGTCGTAGAGCTCTCCGATGTCGCGGAAGACGATCATGTCCGAGTCGAGGTAGATCGACTTCCGCGCGAAGCCGCCGAGCTCGGGGAGGAGGAAGCGCTGGAAGGTGAACGGGGTGCGAGGCTGGTTCTCGCGGTCCTTCGGCAGCGGCACCGGGATTCGCGCCTGCCAGAGCGGCACGATCTCGAGCTCGCGCCGGGTGTGCTTCCGCAGCGTCCAGGCGAGCACCTGGAGCGGCAGCATCTGCGCCTCGGTCGAGCCGACGCCGATCAGGATCGGATCGCTCATCCCCTCCGCTCCTCCCCGGCGGCCAAGCTAGGGCATCCCCGCGGTTCGCCAAGGCGGCGCCCGAGCGGCGTCAGCCGTCGAGCAGGCGCCGCCGCGCCGCCGCGTCCTCCACCAGCTCGTCCATCCGCGCGCGCTGCTCCTCCATGCTCTCGACGAGGCGGAGCTGGGCGCGACATCGATCGAGGTTGTGTCCCGCGCGGTGGATGCGGAAGTAGCGGTCGCCCGCGAGGTGGTCGGCGAGGAAGCGCATGGCGAGCACGAGCGTGACCAGCCGGCCCGATGGGACGAGTGCGGCGCGCTCGGCGCCGGTGAGGAAGCTCCGCGCGCCGCGCAGGTAGCCCTCGACCAGCGCCGCGAAGAGCGGCGGCTCGACCCGCACGCGCGAGAGGTCGCGCTCGTCCTCGGCGGCGGTGCTGGTCGCCGTGCGCACGAGGTCGCCGAAGTCGTGCAGCACCGGGCCGGGCATCACGGTGTCGAGGTCGATGATGCAGACCGCCTCGCCCGTCTCGTCGTCGAGCAGCACGTTGTTGAGCTTGGTGTCGTTGTGCGCGATGCGCTCGGGGAGCTCGGCCGGCCGCAATGCGTCGAGGGCCGACTCGCGGACGCGGATCGCGTCGAGCTCCGCACGGCAGCCAGCGAGACGGCGCTCCGAATCCTCGCGGGCGGCGTGCAGCAGGGTCTCGAACCGATGGCGCGCGTCGTGGAAGCGGGGGATCGTCTCGTGCAGCCGCGCGCCCGGGAGGTCCGCGAGCTGCGCCTGGAAGCGGGCGAAGGCCTCGGCCGCCGCGAGTGCGTCCGCGGCCGACCCCACCACCTCGCGGCTGTGGGCGCGCTCGATGAAGCGATAGGTGCGCCAGCTCTCGCCCTCGGCGTCGCGGTGGAACGGCGTCCCGTCGCGTGTCGGCACCAGGGAGAGCGCGCGGCGCTCGGCGTCGGGCAGGCCCTCTCGCGCGAGCGCGGCGCGCTGGTGCGCGGTCACCCGCGCGATGTTCTCCATCAGCTTCTCGGGCTCGGCGAACACGCGGCGGTTGATGCGCTGGTGGAGGTAGCGGGTTTCGCGTCCGCCCTCGTCGAACACCGCGACCAGCGTCTCGTTGATGTGGCCGTTGCCGTAGGGTGCCGACGAGACCCAGCGGCCCGCGATCGCGAATGCCTCCGCGACGGCGCGCAGCCGCTCGCGCGGCGGCGCCGGACGGAGCGGGTCGCTACTCATGGCGCTCGATGGATCTGCACGGCGCAGCGCTTCCCCACTTCGTCTGCCCGCGGATCGCGCATGGTATCCGCGTCGACGGCGACGTCCACAAGGCGCCCTGGCCGTCGATCGCGCCGCTCTGGCTGGTGCCGTCGGACGGGCGGGGTGCGACCCCCGACGAGGACGCGGCGCTGCGCCACCTGGCGCGCGATGCACCGCCCCTCGATCCCTCGGTGGTCTTCCAGCCGACGGCGGTGCGCGTGTGCCGCGACGACGCGCAGCTCTACGTCGCCTTCCAGTGCGCGGACCGCGACATCTGGGGGAGCTTCAGCGGCCGCAACGCGCCGATCTATACCGAGGAGGTCGTCGAGGCCTTCCTCGCGCCCGACGGCGACGTGCGGCGCTACGTCGAGCTCGAGACGAGCCCGCGTGGGGCGTGGTTCGAGGCGCTCGTCGAGAGCCCCGAGCGACGGCGCCGCGGGATGCGCGTCGACCGGGGGTGGCGCTGCGAGGGCTGGCAGCGCGCAGTTCGCGTGCGCGGAGCCTTGAAGGGCCGGCCGGGAGGCGAGGGCGGGCCGGATTGCTGGTGGAGCGTCGAGTGGGCCATCCCCTTCGCGTCGCTGCCCGGCGGCGTGGCTCCGCGCCCCGGCGATCGCTGGCGGGCCAACTTCTTCCGCATCGACGCGGCCGGCGGCGGGCAGTTCAGCGCCTGGTCGCCGACGTTCGCCGATCCCCCCGACTTCCACCTGCCGGAACGCTTCGGAGTCGTGGAGTTCGGCTGACCTGTGACGCGCTTCACAGCGCCGCGCCGCGGAGCGGCCCAAGCTCCTCCCATCTGGCGACGAGTCTCCCCCAACCCGGAAGGTCGTCGCCCGGAGCCCGGCGGCACCGTGCGCGCGCGTGCCGTCGGGCTCCGCCCCTCCCTTCAGCGCGCGGCGCGCAGGCAGGCGAGCAGCTCCGGATGCTCCTCGAGCGAGCGGGCGAGCGCGTCGGCGATGCCCTCAGCGCGCGCCTCGATCTGCGCGGCCTCCTCCGCCGCGCCCGCGCGGCGGGCCAGCTCGGACAGGCGGCGCAGCGGCCGCCATGCGCCGCGCGGATGGCCGATCGACTCCGCGACGCGGACCGCCTCGCGCAGGGCCCCGCGCGCGCTCTCGCGTTCGTCCATCGCGAGCAGCGCCTCGCCCTCGAGCAGGCGGGCGCGCGCCTCGAGCTTGCGAGCGCGGAAGCGGACCGCGCCGGCGAGTTCCTCGCGCGCACACGCGAGCGCGCGATCGGGAGCGCCCCGGGCGAGCGCCTCCCGGCCGAGCGCGTGCTCGAGGTGGAGCGAGTAGCGCCAGCGCATGAACGGGCTCGCGCGGGCCACGCGCTCGCGCAGCCGCGCGAGCAGCTCCCCGGCGCGGGCGGTCTCGCCGAGCGCCATGTGGTCGAAGGCGAGGTTGATCTCGGCGTTGGCAATGATCTCGTCGTCGCCGAACTCGCGCGCGAGCTCGGCGGCGAGGCGGTTGTGCTCCATGGCGCGCGCGTAGCTCCCGATCTCGCCATAGCACCAGCCGAGCGTGTTGAGGATGCGGGAGCGCCAGGCGCGGTCGCCGATCCGCTCCGTGGTCTCGCGGGCCTGCTCGAGATGCGAGAGCGCGCGGCCGTAGTCGCCGAGGCAGCAGGCGGCCTTGCCGACGAACCAGGACGACCAGAACAACATGTGCGCCAGGCCGAGGCGGCGCGCGATGGGCACCAGCGGCTCACCGATCTCCAGGGCTCGCTTGAAGTCGCCGGTCCACTCGGCCGCATCCAACAGGAAGACGCCGGCGACCGTCGCGCCGATCTCGTCGCCCGTCGCCCGGGCGCGGGCGAGCGCTTCGCGCGAGAGCGCCTCGAAGGCATCGATCGCACCGAACGCGACGACCTGCCGGAAGGCCTCGGCCGTGAGCGCCATGGCTTCCCCCGGCGCCGCATCACCGGCTCGCGCGATCGAGAGCGCTTCGGAGGCGACCTCCTGCGTGCGGTCGAAGTCGTGCGCCCACACGTAGCTGTGTCCTGCTTGACCGAGGTTCAGGGCGCGGGCCAGCGGGTCGGCGCTCTGCCCGGCAGCTCGCACGAAGGCCTCGGCCGAGGCGCGGTACTCGGAGAGGTAGAGGCAGGCCAGCGCGAGTCGCTCCTCGAGCGCGCGGCGCCTGTCCGCGGTGACCGCCGCGCCGAGCCGGTCGGCGATGGCGAGCGCGCTCCGGCAGTGCTCGGCGACGGTGGCGCTCGCGTAGCCCGCCGCGGCCTTGGCGGCAGCGCGCTCGTGGTAGTCGAGCGCGCGATCCCAGTCCTCGCCGTGCTCGAAGTGGTGGGCGAGGGTCTCGTAGTGCTCCGCGAGGCGGTCGGCGTAGAGCGCCTCGATGGCGAGCCCGATCGTGCGGTGCAGTCCCTTGCGACGCTCGCGCAGGATGCTCCGGTAGGCGGCGTCGTGGGTCAGCGCGTGCTTGAACATGTACGCGAGCTCGGGATGCGCTGCCTTCTCGTAGATCAGCTCGAGCGCGCGCAGCTCCTCGACCTGGTGCGGGAGCGATTCGCCGGCCTCGGTGATCCGGGCGAGGAGCCGCAAGGCGAACTCGCGCCCGATCACCGAGGCGACCTGGATCGCGCGCTTCGGCTCTTCGCCCAGCCGATCGATGCGCGCCATCAGGAGGTCGTGGATCGTGTCCGGCACCGCGATGGCCTCGGGGGCGCGATCGAGCACGAACGCCTCGCCCTCGCGGTGCAGGACGCCCTGCTCGAGCAGCGACTTGGCGACCTCCTCGACGAAGAGCGCGTTCCCCTCGGCCTTGCGCGCCACCAGCTCGCACACCGCGGGCGGCACCTCGCGGCTGTCGAGCAGCGAGCGGGTCATGCGCGCCATCTCGGCGTCGGAGAGCGGCCGCAGGGCGACGCGGGCGTGGTAGCTGCGGTCGCCGAAGGGCTGGCGGTAGCCGGGCCGGTGCGAGCACACCAGGAGCGCGCGCATCCCCGGCACCACGTCCGCCAGGAAGGCCAGGTACTCCTCGGATGCGCGGTCGATCCAGTGCAGATCCTCGATCGCCAGGACCAGCGGGTCTGTGGCGGCGGCGCGGAGCGCGAGCGCCTTGAGCGCCCCGAAGGTCTGGCTGCGGCGGCTCGCGGCGTCGAGGGCCGCGGCCGCCTCGTCGCCCGCCGGCAGCGACAGCAGGAGACGCACGAACGGCAGCGCCCAGGCCAGGTCGGCGCCGAGCGCGAGCACGGCCGCGTCGACCTTGGCGACGGCCGCCGCCTCGTCGTCGCGGTCGTCGATACCGAACCAACGTCTGAGCGCGTCGACGATCGGCAGGAAGGCGGTCGCGCTTCCGTACGAGGCGCAGCGCCCCTCGATCCACACGTGCGGCGCTCCGGCCAACGAGCTCCGGAACTCGTAGAGCAGGCGCGACTTCCCGATCCCGGCGTCGCCGGCCAGGAACACCACCTGGCCGCTCCCTCGCCGCGCGCTCTCGAAGGCGTCGGTGAGCGCGGCGAGCTCGTGCTCGCGGCCCGTGAAGGCCGTGAGCCCGCGGTCGGCGAGGACGTCGATGCGACGGCGCCCCCGGCGCTCCGAGAGCATCTCGAAGGCCGCTACCGGCTGGCTCTTGCCCTTGAGCTCGAGGGGACCGACCGAGCGCTCCTCGAACAGGCCCTCGACGAGGCGGTGGGTCGCCTCTGAGACGAGCACCGAGCCGGGCGCCGCGGCCGCCTGCAGGCGGGCCGCGAGATTCGTCGTGTCGCCGATCGCGGTGTAGTCCATGCGCAGGTCGTTGCCGATGCGGCCCACCACCACCGGGCCGGTGTGGATTCCGATGCGCATGCGGAACTCGATGCCACGCGTGGCGTGGATCTCGCGCGCCAGCGGCTGGATCGCGGACTGCATCGCGAGGCCCGCCATCACGGCGCGGCGCGGCGCGTCCTCGAGCGCGAGCGGGGCGCCGAACAGCGCCATCACGCCGTCGCCGGTGAACTGGTTGACCACGCCCTCGAAGTGGTGCACCTCGGCGAGCAGCGCCTGGACGCAGCGCTCCATCCAGGCATGGAGGTCCTCGGGATCCACCCGCTCGCCGATCGAGGTGAAGCCCACCGCGTCGGCGAAGAGCACCGTCACGATCTTGCGCTCCCCCTCGAGTGCGGAGCGCTGGCGCAGGATCCGCTCGGCCAGGTGCGCGGGTGTGTAGGAGAGGGGCTGCCGGGACGGGGGGGCACCCTCGGCGGGCGCCGCCGCGGTCACCGCGGCGCCGCAGCCGTCGCAGAAGCGCGCGCCCGGTCGCAGCAGGCGACCGCAGCCCGAGCACGAGGCCGCCAGGGACGCGCCGCAGGCATCGCAGAAGCGGGCGTCTTCGCGATTCTCGTGCTCGCAGCGGCCGCAGCGAATGGCCTTCTCCCGATCGGGCGCCTGCAGCGAAACGCCAACATATCACGGCGCGGGCGGGCAGGGTCGCGCGTGCTATGGATCCCGCGCTCCGGAGGGGAGGTGCCCATGCTGCGCAGCCTGCTGCCCCGCCAGCCCGAGTTCTTCGAGCTCTTCTCGCGCCACGCGGCGCTGTCGGTCGAAGGGGCCGGGCTGCTGCGAGCGCTGGTCGCAGACCTCGGCAGCGGCCAGGCGGAGGAGCGCGCCGCGCGCATCCGCTCGGTCGAGCACGAGGCCGACGCGCTGTGCCAGCGCGCCATCGAGCGGGTGCACGAGTCGTTCGTGACCCCGATCGACCGCAGCGACGTGCTCGCCATCGCGAGCCGCCTCGACGACATCATGGACCACATCGAGGCGGTGTCGCAGCGGCTCTGGCTCTACGAGATCGAGCAGCCGACCCCGGAGATGTGTGAGATGGCGGACCACCTGGTGCGCGCCGTCGAGGCGATGCAACGGACCGTCGATGCGCTGCGGCAACGGCTCGCGGCCGCGGAGGTGCGCGTGCTGTGCAACGCGGTGAAGGCAGTCGAGAAGGAGAACGACCGGCTGCTGCGGCGTGCGACGGCGCGGCTGTTCCGCGAGGAGGGCGATCCGAAGACGCTGATCAAGTGGAAGGAGATCTACGAGGACATCGAGGCGGCGATCGACCGCTGCGAGGACGTCGCCAACGTGATCGAAGGCGTGGTGCTCGAGAACGCCTGATGCACGGCCTCCTGCTCGCCGTGGTCGCCGTCGCGCTGCTGTTCGACTACACGAACGGCTTCCACGACGCGGCGAACGCGGTGGCCACCTCGATCTCGACCCGCGCGGTGCCCCCGAACGTCGCGCTCCTGGCCGCGGCGGTCCTGAACGTGATCGGCGCCGTGGTCTCGACGCACGTGGCGGCCACGCTCGCCAAGGGCATCGTCGAGCCGGCGGCGGTCACGGCGCCGGTGATGCTCGGCGGGCTCGTGGGCGCGATCGCCTGGAACCTGCTCACCTGGTGGTGGGCGCTGCCGTCGAGCTCCTCGCACTGTCTCATCGGAGGCGTGGCGGGCGCGGTGCTCGCGACCGCGGGGCCGCAGCAGGTCCAGTGGCGCGGGATCCTCGACAAGGTATTGATCCCCACCGTGCTGGCCCCGCTGATCGGCTTCGCCTTCGGCATCGCCATCATGGTCTCGATCTTCTGGATCTTCCGCGGAGCCCACCCGGGTCGCGCCATGCGCCGCTTCCGCCTGGCGCAGCTCGGCTCCGCCTCGGTCATGGCGTTCAGCCACGGCTCGAACGACGCGCAGAAGACGATGGGCGTGATCACGCTGGCGCTGTTCGCGGGCGGCGCGATCCCGAGCCTCGACGTGCCTCTCTGGGTCAAGCTCGCATCGGCCGCGGCGATGGGGCTCGGCACCTACGCGGGCGGCAAGCGCATCATCCGTACGCTCGGGATGCGGCTCGTGCGGCTCACGCCGGCGCACGGCTTCGCGGCCGAGACGGCGGCGTCGGCGGTGCTGCTCGGCACCGCGTACCTCGGCTACCCGATCTCGACGACGCACGTGATCACGACCTCGATCATGGGGGTGGGCGCCAGCGAGCGGCTGTCCGCGGTGCGCTGGGGGCTGACGCGCGACATCGCGCTCGCCTGGCTCTTCACGCTCCCGGCGGCCGGAGCCGTCGGCGCGCTCTGCGCGCGCGTGGCGGTGGGGATCGCGGCCCGATGAGCGACGCCGAGCCGCGCCGCAGCGACTGGCGCGTCTGGCTCGGGCTCGTCCTCACCGCCGGCTGGCTCACGGCGGGCTTCGTCTACATCGACCGCTCGATCGGCTGGGACCGCTTCTTCCACCAATCGCTCGGCGACGTCGGCCAGTTCATCGAGGGCGCCTTCGCGCCACTTGCATTCCTCTGGCTGGTGCTCGGGCTCTCGCTGCAGCAAAGCGAGCTCGCCGGGAACAACCGAGCGATCCAGCGCCAGTACGAGCTGATGCAGCGCACGGCAGAGCACGCCGAGGTGCAGACGCGCGCGATCGCCGCCAACGAGCTGCACGCGCGTCAGGACACCTTCATCGATCTGGCCCAGATGGTGGGTCGCCAGCTCGATACGATTGCCGGCTTCCTCTACATGTCGAGCCAGGGCTCGGCGGGCGACGGCGTGGTGAGCGACGAGGAGATGGACGCGCTCTGGAGCCGGCTCTCGACCGGCGAGCAGACGCTCTTCTGCCGCCGCATGATCAGCCTGCGCTTCGCGGCCGACGGCGACCGCGCGGCCCGCGAGCTGTTCTGGGGCACGCCGATCCGCAGCCGCCACAGCGAGAACTTCCTGCTGAGCTTCGAGCGGCTGCTCGGCGCCGCGGAGGGATGTGATCCCGATGGCATGATCATGGACGCGCTGCGCGGCGGCGCCCAGGGGCGCGTCTACCGGATCATCCGCGAGCTGCGCGAGCTCCCGGCGGACTGATCAGCTCGATCACGTTTCCGTCCGGGTCGCGGACCCAGAGCTGGCCGAGCTCGGCGCTGGTCTCCAGCACCTCGAGGCCGTGGGCGCGCAGCGCCGCCGCCGCAGCGTCGTAGTCGTCGATCTGGAAGGCGGCGTGGTTGGCGAGCGGCGACAGCTTGGGCGGCGGGGATCCCGTCTCGAAGCCGGCCGGCGCCTCGATCAGGTGCACCTCGGTGTCGCCGATGCGGTACCAGGTGCCGGCCACCCCGAACGACGGGCGGGCGATCTCGCCGAACCCGAGCATCTCGCCGTAGAAGCGCCGCGAGGCGGCGAGGTCCCGCACCGCGAACGAGACGTGATGGCCGCGCAGCACCTTCATCGCACCGCCTCCTTGCGGGCCTCGGCGACCGCCAGGCCCACCTCCTGTCCGTAGGAGATCTCGAGGTTGTGGCCGTCGGGGTCGCGGATGAAGGCCCAGTATCCGACGGGATAGCCCGAGTCGATCGGTCCGAGCGCGAGCCGGTCATCCCGCGTTGCCTCCGAGCATAGGCGGTCGACCTCCTCGCGGGAGGCGCAGCCGAGCCCCAGGTGGCAGAAGCCGGCAAGTCGCGCGTCGACCCGTCCCTCGATCAGCACGATCACGAAGGGCCGCGTCAGGTCCGAGAGCCAGGCCACCTCGGTCGCCTCGCGCCGTCGGTGCACGACCTGCATCCGGGCGAACCGCTCGTAGAACGCGATGCTGGCGGTGACGTCGCGCACCACCAGCGCCACGTGGGTGAGCCCGACGTCCGTCCTCGGCTGCACGCCCGGAGACTGCCACGGCCGGAGGTCGGGCGCCCGCGCGCCGTTCGCCGCTACAATCGGTGCCGACGCGGATCCCAGATCGGGAGGATCGAGATGGGCTTTCATCACATCGCCCTCGCCACCCGCGACCTCGAGGCCACGCACCGCTTCTATACGGAGGCGATGGGCTTCGAGCTGGCCAAGGTGGTGGCCGGCAAGTCGCCCGAGGGTGGCTGGGCCAAGCACGTCTTCTACCGCACGCCGGGCGGCGACATGATCGCCTTCTGGGACCTGCACGACGCCGGCCTGCCCGCGGACTGGTCGCCGGCCCTCTCGACCGGGCTCGGCCTCCCCGTGTGGGCCAACCACATTGCCTTCCGCGCGCACGACCTCGACGAGATCGACAGCCGCAAGCGCCGCTGGCTCGCGCTCGGTCACGACGTCATGGAGATCGACCACGGCTGGTGCGTGTCGATCTACACCGTCGACCCGAGCGGTACGCTCGTCGAGTGGTGCACTGACACCGCGACGCTCGGTGCGGCCGACCGCGACGAGGCGGAGCGGCTGCTCGCGGATCCGAATCCGCCGCTCGAGTCGGCGCCGCCCGGCGTCCTGCACAAGGCGCCCGGGCGTTGACCCGCCTGTCACACCATCCATCCACGAGGAGAGATCGATGAGCGACTTCACGATGACGATCAACGGCAAGAGCGTGCCCGGCGACAGCACGTTCGGCGTGGTGAACCCGGCGACCGGGAAGGTCTTCGCGCAGGCCCCCGAGTGCAGCCGCGCGCAGCTCGACGCCGCCATGGAGGCCGCCTCGAAGGCGTTCCCGATCTGGCGCCGGGACCTGGCGAAGCGGCGCAAGGCGCTGGTCGACTGTGCGGAGGCCGTGAAGGCGCGCCTCGGGGAGCTGGCGCCCATCCTCACCCAGGAGCAGGGGAAGCCGCTCACGCGCGCCAACGAGGAGCTCTTCGGCACCGCCATCTGGTTCCAGTACACCGCGTCGCTCGACATCCCGGTCGAGGTGCTGCAGGACGACGCCAACGTGCGCCTCGAGATCCGCCGCCGCCCGTATGGCGTGGTGGGCGCGATCACGCCGTGGAACTACCCGGTGATGCTCGCGGCCTGGAAGGTCGCTCCCGCGCTGCTCGCCGGGAACACGATCGTCCTGAAGCCGTCGCCCTTCACGCCGCTCTCGACGCTGAAGCTCGGCGAGATCATCCGCGATGCGCTGCCGCCCGGCGTGGTCAACATCGTCTCGGGCAACGACCAGCTCGGCGCGTGGATCACGGGACACCCCGCGGTCCGCAAGATCTCGTTCACCGGCTCGGTGGCGACCGGGAAGAAGGTGGCCGCCGCGGCCGCGCCCGATCTGAAGCGCGTGACCCTCGAGCTCGGCGGCAACGACGCGGCGATCGTCCTCGACGACGCGAGCCCGAAGAAGGTCGCCGAGAAGCTGTTCTGGGGCGCCTTCACCAACAGCGGTCAGGTGTGCAGCGCCATCAAGCGCCTGTACGTCCACGAGAGCATCTACCAGCCCGTGCTCGACGAGCTCGCCGCTGTCGCCAAGTCGGTGAAGGTCGGTGACGGCATGCAGCAGGACACGCAGCTCGGGCCGCTCAACAACAAGATGCAATTCGACCGCGTGAACGAGCTGCTCGAGGATGCCAAGAAGCACGGCGCCCGCTGCGTGACGGGCGGCGCTGCGCCCGCCGGCGGCGGCTACTTCATCGCGCCGACGCTGGTGACCGGCATCGCGGAAGGGACGCGGCTCGTCGACGAGGAGCAGTTCGGTCCCGCCCTGCCGGTGCTGCCGTACCGCGACGTCGAGGACGCGGTGCAGCGGGCCAACCGCACCATGTACGGCCTCTCCGGGTCGGTCTGGTCGAGCAATCCGGAGCGCGCGGCCGAGCTGGCCGGCCAGCTCGATTGCGGGACCGCGTGGGTGAACCAGCACCTCGCGATCGTGCCCAACGCGCCGTTCGGCGGCGCCAAGTGGTCGGGAATCGGCGTCGAGAACGGGCCGTGGGGGCTGCTCGGCTTCACCGAGCTGCAGACGGTCAACATCTCGAAGGCCTAGGCCGGAAAGAGCGCCTCGATCCGTCCCAGGGCCTCGGGCGTGAGCTTCACGTCCGCGGCCCTGGCGTTCTCGACCACGTGCTCCGGGCGGGTCGCACCGACGATCACGCTCGCGACGTCGGTGCGCTGCAGGCACCAGGCGAGGGCGAGCTGCGCCGTCGTCACGCCGAGCTCTGCGGCGATCGGCCGCAGCTTCTCGACGCGCTCCAGCACCTCGGGCGTCAGGAACGCCGACATGAAGCGCGAGGCGGTGGGGTCCGCGGCGCGGCTCCCCGCCGGCGGGGTGCCGGGACGGTACTTGCCCGTGAGCACCCCCTGGGCCAGCGGGCTCCACACGATCTGACCGATCCCCTCGCGCTCGCAGACCGGCAGCACCTCGCGCTCGATCCCGCGCCGCAGCAGCGAGTACTGCGGCTGGTTCGAGATCGGCCGATAGGCGCGCCATGTCTCGGCGGCGCGCACGGCGTCCAGGAGCTGTGACGCGCGCCACTCCGAGGTGCCCCAGTAGAGGACCTTCCCCTGGCGGATCAGGTCCTCGTACGCGCGCACGGTCTCCTCGACGGGCACGCTCGGATCGGGCCGGTGACACTGGTGGAGATCGAGGTAGTCGGTGCCCAATCGGCGCAGGGACGCCTCGACGCTCTCGAACAGGTGCTTGCGCGAGAGGCCGCGGTCGTTCGGGTCGTCGGAGCGTGGGAAGAACGCCTTGGTCGCGATCACGATTCGGTGGCGGGGCACGCCGCGCAGCGCCTCGCGCAGCGTCTCCTCCGCGGCGCCGTCGGCGTACACGTCGGCGGTGTCGAAGAGGTTGATGCCCTGGTCGAGCGCGCAGCGGACGATCGGGGCGGCCGAGGCCGTATCGACGCTGGCTCCGAAGGTCAGCCAGGAGCCGAGCGAGACCTCGCTCACGCGCAGGCCGCTGCGTCCGAGGTGGCGATAGTCCATGCTCGGATCCTACCCCAGACCGGCTCGCGGCCGATCGCGCCTTCGGATTCCCTTCTCGCGCCCTCCACGGCGTTCGAGCGGGCGGTAGACTCGCGGGCGTGCTCCGGCTCGCTGCGCCCACCGACCCCGACTGGCCCGAGCGCGCGCTCGCGCACCTCGACGAGGTGCTGCTCGACCATGCGCACCTGGAGAAGAAGGCCGCCGGCACCGCCGTGGCGCTCCTCTTCCGCTATCCGGAGCGCCGCGAGCTCCAGGCTCCGCTGGCGCGCCTCGCACGCGAGGAGCTCGCGCACTTCGAGGCCGCACTCGGCCAGCTCGCTCGGCGCGGGGTCGCCTTCGCGAGGCAGCGGGCCGGCGGCTACGCGGGCCGACTGCATCGCGTCGTACGCCCCGACGAGCCCGCGCGCCGGCTCGATACGCTCCTCGTCGCCGCGCTGATCGAAGCGCGGAGCTGCGAGCGCTTCGGCCTGCTGGCCGATGCTCTCCGCGGCGTCGATCCCGAGCTCGCCGACTTCTATGCGGGCCTGCTGGCGGCCGAGGCCCGCCACCACGGGGAGTACGTCGAGCTCGCCACCGTCGGCTTTCCCGCGCAGCAGGTCCGGCGCCGACTCGAGGAGGTCGCGCGCCACGAGGCCGGCGTGCTCGCCGGGCTCCGCGAGCCGCGCCTCCACGGCTGAGCGAGGCCGTGCTTTCGGGGCGATTGAACGCCCGGTAAGCTGAGGGGACGCCCGCCGGAGGACTCCCGATGAGTGAAGCCGAGCGCTTCCACACCGATGCGCAGATGCAGAGCGTGTTCCGCGACCACTACGGCCTCGATGCCGAGAAGCTCGAGAGCCTCTACAGCAAGTCCAAGCGCCACCAGTGGAATGCGGAGCTCGACGTCGACTGGGACGGCTTCGACCCGGCGGGCGGCATCCTCGACCGCGACCGCGACTTCCTCGGCCGCCTGCGCTGCGTCCGGGAGCTCGATGCCGAGACGCAGGCGCGGCTGTTCCGCGAGGCTGCGACCTTCACGCTCTCGCAGATCCTGCACGGCGAGCAGGCGGCGCTGATGGTGTGCGGCCAGCTCGTCAACGTCGTGCCGGACCTGGACGGCAAGTTCGCGGCCGCCGTGCAGGTGATGGACGAGGCGCGACACGTCGAAGTGTTCGCGCGCTACCTCGAGAAGGTGGGCCACCGCTATCCGATCGATCCCGACCTGCGCGCCATCGTCGAGCAGATCCTCGCCGAGCCCGACTGGGAGTCGAAGTGTGTCGGGATGCAGGTGATCCTCGAGAGCGTGGCGCTCGGCTTCTTCCGCTCGGGTGCCGAGATGGCGGTGGAGCCGGTGCTGCGCGATTTCCTGCCTCGCGTGCACGAAGACGAGGCGCGGCACGTGGCGTATGGCGTGCTCTCGCTCGAGGCGCGCATCCCGGCGCTCCCCGACGCCGCGCGCCGCCGACTCGAAGATCTCGCCTACGAGAGCGTGCTTCGCATCGGCGGCCGCGGCGGGCGGCCGTCGTTCACCACGCAGTTCCGCGCGCTCGAGCACGCCGGGATCGACACCGGGCGCTTCATGCCGAAGCTGCTGGCCGAGGTGATGGATCCGGCCGGGCTCGAACTCGACGGCATCGAGGATCCCCTCACCGCCACGGTGATCCCGAACCTGATGCGCGTCGGCCTCGTGCCCGAGCGACAGCGCCTCGGCTACCTGGCGCAGGGCTGGCGCGTGGACCCGGCCACCGGGAAGATCGAGGACATCCACACGTGGCACGCCGACTGCCTGGCCGCGCGCAAGGAGCTGGCGGCGCGCGGGCTGAGCGTTGCCCAGCCCGACTAGGTGCCCGCGCGGAGCTCCGCATCGAGCGCCC
Source organism: Myxococcota bacterium (assembly GCA_035506135.1). GTDB lineage: Bacteria > Myxococcota_A > UBA9160 > UBA9160 > PR03 > DATJPY01. The sequence goes on from DATJPY010000052.1 coordinate 74,341, forward strand.
CGAGCAGGTGGTCGACCACCTCCTCGCGCGCGTTCTCGCCCATGAGACCGATGCGCCAGATCTGTCCGGCGAGCTTGCCGAGCCCTCCGCCCACCTCGATGTCGTGCCGGTCGAGCAGCCGCCGGCGCAGCGCCGCCTCGCCGGTGCGCAGCACCGCCTCGGGCAGTCGGACCGACGTCAACATCGGCAGCCGGTGCGCGGGCGCGACGAGCGCCTCGAAGCCGAGCCGCTCGAGGCCGGCGATCAGGTGCGCCGCGGCCCGCCGATGGCGCGCGGCGCGCGCCTCGATCCCCTCCTCGTCGAGGACCCGCAGTCCCTCCGCGAGGCCGGCGATCGCGCCCACCGGCGCGGTGTGGTGGTAGGCGCGGCGCTCGCCGAAGTACCCGCCGAGCAGATTCAGGTCGAAGTACCAGCTCGGCACCGGGGTGCGGCGGCGCGCGAGGCGCTCGAGCGCGCGCGCGCCGAACGAGGACGGTGCCAGGCCAGGCGGACACGAGAGACACTTCTGCGTGGCGCTGTAGGCCGCGTCGACCTCCCACGCGTCGAGGGCGATCGGGAGGCCGCCGAGCGACGTCACGCAGTCGAGCACCAGGAGCGCACCGGCAGCGCGCGCGGCGCCGGCGATCGCCTCGACCGGTTGACACACGCCCGTGGAGGTCTCGGCGTGCACGACGGCCACCAGCGCCGGCCGCGTGCGCGCGATCGCGTCGCAGACGGCCTCGGGATCGAGGATCGTGCCGGGCTCCGTCTCCACGCGCACCACGCGGGCGCCGAGCCGCCCCGCGACGTCGCTCATGCGCTCGCCGAAGACGCCGGCCACGCCGACCAGCACGGTGTCGCCGGGCTCGACCAGGTTTGCGAAGCAGGCCTCCATCCCGCCGCTGCCCGTGGCGGAGAGCGGGATGGTGAGCCGGTTCCCAGTGCCGAAGAGCCGCCGGAGGCGCGTCTGCACGTCGTCGACGATCGCGAGGAAGAGGGGATCGAGATGGCCGAGCAGCGGCTCGGCGAGCGCCGCGAGCACGCGCGGATGGACGTTGGAGGGACCCGGTCCGAGCAGGAGCCGATGCGGCCGCGACATCGAGCGGAGCCTACCGCGGATCGTTGACAGGGCCGCGGCGTCCCCCTACGTTGCGACGATCTCATCCCCGCGGGAAGCATCCTCGCTCCGGAGTTCAGTCAGGTGACGCGCTGGCTCGCCCTCGTGCTGGGAGTCGGCCTCGCGGCCGCGGCGCTCTACACGATCGCCGCCGGGCCGCTGCACCGGCCGGGGCGCGCGCGACACGAGATCGACGCCGCCTCGCGCGCGCGGCTCGAGCGCGTGATCGAGCGCGCCGGCCCGGGCGACGAGCCCGCTGGAGCACGCCGTTGAAGGCACTGCGCACGCGCGAGGAATGGGAGCGCGAGGAGCGCGAGCGGCTGGCGCCCTATGCGGTGCGCAGCGCCGATTCGCTCGGCCGCGTGGTGCCCGAGGTCGAGCATCCCTACCGAAGCGCGTTCCAGCGCGATCGAGACCGCATCGTGCACGCGCGCGCGTTCCGCCGGCTCGAGTACAAGACGCAGGTCTTCGTCCATCACGAGGGCGACCACTACCGCAATCGCCTGACCCACACGCTCGAAGGGGCGCAGATCGCGCGCACCGTCGCGCGCGCGCTCCGGCTCAACGAGGACCTGGCGGAGGCGGTGATCCTGGCCCACGACCTCGGGCATCCGCCGTTCGGCCACGCCGGCGAGCGCGTCCTGGCGGAGCTGCTGCGGGGCGACGGCGGCTTCGACCACAACCGCCAGACGCTGCGCATCGTCGACCTGCTCGAGGAGCGCTACCCCGGCTTCCGCGGGCTCAACCTGACGTTCGAGACCCGCGAGGGCATCCTCAAGCACGGCTGCCGCTGGGAGCACCCGCTGCCGGTCCCGCCCCGCGGCGCGCAGCCGTCGCTCGAGGCGCAGGTCGCCGACCGCTGCGACGAGATCGCCTACACCAACCACGACCTCGACGACGGCCTGCGCTCGGAGCTGATCGGCCTCGGGCAGCTCGCCGAGGTGCCGCTCTGGCGCGATGCCCACGGCGACGTCTGTGCGCGCATGCCCGACGCCGGCGCCGGGGTGAAGGTCGCGCAGACGATCGCGGGCCTGATCAACCGCCTCGTCGGCGACCTGGTGGAGTCGACGGCAGCGCGGCTCACGGCCGCCGCACTGGCCGACGTCGCTGCGCTGCGGGCGCAGCCGCAGCGGCTGCTCGGCTACTCGCCTGGGCTCGACAAGTCGCTCCGCGAGCTCAAGGACTTCCTGTACCGGAACCTCTACCATCACCCGCACGTGATCGCGACCAACCAGCGCGCCGAGCGCGTGCTCGCCGATCTGTGGAAGGTGTATCGGGGGGATCCGGAGCGGCTTCCGCCCCACGTGCGCGCGCGCTTCGGCGAGGACGGCGACACGCGCGCCGTCGCCGACTACGTGGCGGGCATGACGGACCGCTTCGCGCTGGCGGAGCATCGCAGGCTCGTGGGCGACGATGCCGGCCTCTGACGCCGACGTGCGCGTGGCCTTCGCGACGGCGCCGGACTGGGAGACGGCGGCGCGCATCGCGCGGGCGCTCGTCGAGGAGCGCCTCGCGGCGTGCGCGAACCTGGTCCCGGGCGTGCGCTCGATCTACCGCTGGCAGGGACGCGTCGAGGACGAGGGCGAGGTCCTGCTGCTGCTGAAGACCCGCGCGGATCGCGTCGACGCGCTGGGGGCGCGGCTGCGCGCCCTCCACCCCTACGACCTCCCCGAGCTCGTCGCGCTGCCCGCCGTGGGTGGGCTGGCCGGATATCTCGACTGGGTTCGCGACGAGGCGCGCGAGTCGTGAGCCTCGCGGACGCGCTCGAAGCGGCGGCCGAGGCGCTGCCGCAGCTCGCCGACCGGATCCGCCCGGCCAACGGCGATCCCGCGCGGCTCCTCGAGGGACTCGAGGCGGAATCCGCGAGCGCCGTCCTGCACTGGCTCCTCGAGCACGAACCCGCCGAGGGCGAGGACCTCGCCCTGGCGTGGGCCGAGGACGCGCGCGGCGTCGCTCCGCTGCGCGGCGTCGATCCCGAATCGCTCGGCAAGGCCGGGCGGAAGGCGCTGCGGCGCGCGCACCATCGGCTGCGCTCCCGCGGCATCGAGCTCGCCGCCGAGGTGCCGCGCGCGAAGGTGGCATCGCTCCCGAAGCTCGGCGACGCCATCGGCGGCGCCCTCGTGTCGCCGCCGGATCCGAGTGGCGCGCAGCTCGTCGTGATCGTCGAGGCGAACCCGGCCGGCGGGGCGCGCGTGTTCCAGGCCGCGCTCGACCTCGAGCACGGCGTGCTCGACTTCCACGCCTTCCAGGCCACCCGCTCGCAGGCGCGCAAGCTGCTGCGCGAGCTCGCCGCCAACGCGCGGCTCGACTGCGCCGAGGCACCGCGCGAGGCGCTCGCAGCGCTGCTGTCGCGCGCCGCGGCGTCGCAGCCCGCGGACCGGCCGCTGCCCCACGCCTTCGCCGAGTGGGAGAGCCGCATCGCGCGGGCGGGGGAGGGAGCCTCGACACCCGGCGATCTCGCGCGCGCGACGCTCTCGTCCGAGCCAGATCTACCGCGTTTGAGGGAGGTCGCCGCGCGCGTGGCCGCGGGCGACTGGGGCCCCTGGCCGCCACCGCCCGAGACCCTTCGCGAGCTGGCCGAGAAGGTGCGCAAGACGGCCGAGAGCTCGCTCCTCGTGAACGAGGCCCAGCGCCGCGCCCAGGTCGACGCCGTGCTCGTCGAGGCGGCCGAGGCTCGCTACGGCGCGGGGGGCGCCGAGCACACGGCCCGCCGCTTCGAGGAGTCCGCCTACTGCGCGTGGAAACGCGGTCGCGAGCCGGAGGCGCTGCTGTGCATCGCAGCGGCTCGCGGGCTCCGCGAGCGGCCTCCGGGCGAGAACCCGGTCGCGCGCGCGCTGCTCGAGCGCGCGCTCGGCCCGTTCCTCGAGGCGCTCCGCTCCGAGCAGGCGTCCTCGCTGCTGGTGAGGCCCTAGGCGCCCATGCTGCTCGCCCAAGGTCGCCACTGGCGCGTTACGCTGCTGCGCAAGCACGGGTGCGCGCTGTTCGTGCTCGGGAAGCTCGCCGGCGAGCTGGAGGAGCTCTCGGCGTTCGAGGTGGAGGTGCCGCTGACGCGCTGGAATTCGCTCGTGAAGCTCGCCGAGTCGGACCGCAAGCTTCTCGGCGGGCTCCTGCTGGATCACGCCGATGCGAAGGATCTGGTCGCGCGCGTGGTCGCGAGCGACCGGCTGCTCGGTGAGCTGCAACGCGTGGTGCGCGACGCAACCGTCGCGCTCGTCGAGGCCGGCGCGCTGGTGATCGCGCCTGCCTCCGGGGAGGAGTGAGATGCGCAGGCGCTTCGGTCGTCGGCGTTGGGGTGGGGACGATGGATCGCACGCGCTCGACGCGTCGCGCGAGCTGAGTCGCGCCATCGAGTCGGGTGCGGTGCCGGCCGACGCGCTCGAGGCGCTGGCCGCCGAGGAGGTGTCGGGAGGGCTCGCGGCGATCGGCGTCGGAACGGCGCGCGATGGCGAGCCGCTGCTCGTGGCCACCTCGCCGGCCTCGGGAGGCGACGCATGGCTGGCGGCCGTCGCGGTCGGCGCGCGTCTCGGCGAGGAGGAGGGCTTCTCCGGCGTCGTCTACGCGGTCTCGCCGAGCTGGCCGCTCGCGGCGCGCCGGCGTCTCGGCCTGCTGCGCCCCGGCGTGCTCCGGCTGCGCGCGCGGATCGAGCCCGTAGCGCCCGGCGCAGAGCGCGACGTCGCGCCTGAGGCGCCCGAGGCTTCGCTGCCGACGCCGTGGCTTCCCGCGAGCGCCGAGGGCACGACGCGCGCGCTCTTCGAGCGCGCCGCGATCGCGCTGGCGGGGCTCGGAGCGAAGCACGGTGGAGGCGTGCGCCCAGTGGCCGGCGGCATCGAGCTCGTGCTGGTCGGCCGCGCAGTCGGCTCGCTCCGCGCGGACGAGCGCGGCGTCTGGCTGGAGGCGCGCGAGCCGCGGCGCGAGAGCCTGCGGCTTGCGCCGGAGAGCCTCTCCGACGCTCTCGATCGACTCGAGGGATCGCTCCGCAAGTTCCTGACCGACCGAAGGATCCGCGAAGGGGAGCCGGGGCTGCGCGCGCTCCTCGCCGCGCGCCTGGTCGAGGTCGCGTCGGTGCGCGATGCACGCCCGTGGCCGCTGGCGGACGCCGCGGGGGAAGCGATCGACTTCATCGGCGTCGACCCGAGCGGTCGCGGTGCGATCGGGGTGGCGCGGCCCGAGCTCTCGCTCGCCGCCCTCGGACCCGTGCTCGATGGGTGGCTCGCGCTCGCGCCGCGCCTCCCGGCGCTGCTGGTCGACGCGCGTTCGTCGTTCCGCGGCGGCGCGCCCGTGCTGCTGCTGGCCGCCGAGCGCATCGACGCCGCCGCGGCGCGGGTGCTCGCCTCGCTCGAGATCGACGTGCGTTCGTTCGCCGTGGAAGGGCTCGCGCGCCGCGAGCCGCAGCTTGCTCCGAGCGAGCTGCTCCCGCGCCCTCCGCAGCCCGCGTCGCGTCCGGCGGCGTCGGCACCGCGCCCGATGCCGCCGGTCCTCGAGCGCGCGCCGGAGCGGTTCGAGCCGCCGCCGAGCGCGCAGCCCCAGCCCATCGATCCCCCTCGCGGGCCGACACCGAAGAGCGACGGAGCCGAGGGCGAGCCGCCGCGGCCGCGCTTCGAGGAGTTCTCGCTGTTCGACCTGGGCGACTCGGCGAGCGAGGAAGGCGCGAGAGGCGGAGGCCGCCGACGCCGGCGCCGGCGACGCGCACGAGGGCGCGGGCGCGCAGGCCCGACCCTCGACGCGGGTGCCGCATCCGAGGAGGACGGCGAGCCGGCGGACGAGGACGAGGCGGAGCCGGTTTCGCGCGAGCCCTTGGAGCCGCGCGGCGGGCAACACGAGGGCGGACGCGGCCGCCGGGGCCGACGCGGGCGCGGCAGGGATCGGCAGCGCCGTCAGCACGCGCCGGAGGAGGCCGCGCGGAGCGCGGCGCCCTCCGAGGAGGGCGAGGGCGAGCCGCGCGAGGCCGAGGACGTCGAGGGCGACGAGCTGGTGCCGCTCGCCGAGGTCCCCGAGGTCGAGGAGGCTCCCGAGCCGAGCTACGAGGACGAGGACGAGACCGACGAGGGAGAGAGTCCCGAGGAGGCACGGATCCGGCAGGAGCGCGAGGCGCGTCGCCGCGCGCGCATTGCCAAGACCGAGCCGGAGCCGAGCGCCCCGCCGCCGCGGCCGCTGCGCCGACGGGCGGCCATCCTGGCCCACGCCGATCGCGACTCGATCGGCGCGGCCGTGCTGCTGGCGCGCGAGATCCGGCTCCTCGAGGGCATCTGGATCTACCCGCAGGCGGACCTGATGACGTTCTTCCGCAGCGTCGCCACGGACCTGCGCGACGAGGCGCCGATCTACGTGATCGGCTTCACGGCGTCCCCCGCGCGCGACACGCTGCAGGCCGCGTCGCTCTATCGCGAACGCCTCATCTGGTACGACCACCATGACTGGCCGCCGGAGGACCTCGAGCGGCTGCGCGGGGCGATCGGCGCCGACGCGGTGCGCGTCGATCCGGCGGGCGGAAGCTCGCTCGCGCAGGTGCTGGGCGGCTCGACGCGGCGAAGTCGCTTCTCCGACAAGCTGGTCGACCTGCTCACCGGGCGCTTCACCCGCCACGACTACGAGCGCTGGGGGCGGCTCTGGTGGTGGCGGCTCGGTCAGCTCGGCGCGCGGCCGGGCGAGCGGCGCGCCGAGCTCGACTCGCTGCTCGGCGGCCGGCCCTCCGACCTCTCGCGCGAGGCGGCGCGTGCGCCCGTCCCGCCGCCGCCGGTCGAGGTCGAGTGGGTCGCCTCGCGCGACTTCCGCCTCGTGCACTTCGGTGGCTACGCGCTGGTGCGCGTCGAGGTCCCGCCGGGCCTGGACCTGCATCTCGCGGCGCGCGTGGCGCGCGAGCGCTACGGCGCGCAGCTCTCGCTGGGCGGCACGCAGGGCGGCGAGGACTTCGTGCTCGGCGCGGACGACACCACGAGCCGGCGCGCCCTCGACGTCGGCGCGATGATCGAGCACCTCGCGGACAAGTTCGCCTGGGTCCGCGCGCTCCCCGACTCGGACCACGTCTCGCGCTTCCGGATCGGCGGGGCGGCGGCGCATCCGGAGCGGGTGGACGAGGTGGTGGGCGAGATCGCGATGGGCCGCTCGCTGCTCGAGGGGTGAGCGAACCGGTCGCCGGCAACTTCGTCGAGGTCTTCTCGTCGGTGCAGGGCGAGGGGCCGCACGTGGGCGAGGCGACGCTCTTCGTTCGCCTCGGCGTGTGCGATCTGCGCTGCCGCTGGTGCGACTCGCCCCACACCTGGGGCCCGAGCGCGGCGTGCCGGATCGAGAGCGCGCGCGGGAGCGGCGCGTTCCGGAGCGCGCCGAACCCGATGGCGGTTGGCGACGTGCTCGAGGCCGCCGAGGCCCTCGATCTCGATGCCCACGCGTTCGTCTCGCTGACGGGTGGCGAGCCGCTCCTGCAGCCCGCGGTGGTGGCGGCCCTCGGCGCGGCGCTCCGCGGGCGCCGGCCACGCGTCCACCTCGAGACCCACGGCCTGCACGCCGAAGCGCTCGAGCGGGTGCTCGGAGCGATCGACGTGGTCTCGATGGACTGGAAGCTCGCGAGCGACGTGCGGCGCGAGGGCGAGCCGCTCGCCGTCCTCGCGCAGCCGGGGCGCGACTTCCACGCCGCGCACGAGCGCTTCCTGCGCGTCGCGCTCGGCGCCCCCGAACGCTACGTGAAGATCGTCGTGACGCCGGCCAGCGGCGACGCGGAGGTGATCGAGGCCTGCGAGCGCATCGCGCGGATCGCGCCCGACACGCTCGTGGTGCTGCAGCCCGTGACGCCGTTCGGACCGGTGCGCGAGCGCCCGACGGCGAAGCGCATGCTCGCACTGGCAGCGCGGGCAGAGCGCGTGCTCGCCGCCGTGCGGGTGATCCCGCAGACGCATCCCGTGTACGGCGCGCCGTAGCCGAGGCTCACTCTCGCAGCGCGTCTCGGAGCGTTCGCAGCGCGTCGCGATGGCCGCCGGAACGGCGGCCACCGAAGCGCTCGGCGAGGTACGCCTCGGTGAGCGACCAGAAGGCGGCGCCCGCGGCGGGAGGGACGCCGCGCGCGGCGCGGCGCGCGAAGTCGCGCGCCGAGACGGCGTCGCCGCGCACCAGGCCGGCTCTCCGCTCGATCAGGCGCAGCGCCTCCGCGTAGGCGGGAGGCAGGCGCCGGCCGTGCCGCCGCCGCCCGCGCCACCGCGAGAGGCCCCAGGCGAGCGCGGCTGCCGCGCCCGCTCCCGCGGTCCAGAGCGCGACCGCGCGCAGCTCGCCGCGCCCGTCGCCGTGGGCGTGCGGCGCCTCCCGAGCGCCCGGCTCCTTCGCATCGCGCCAGCGCTGCCAGGCGAGCCAGCCGCTGCGCAGCGCGCGCAGCTGGTCGGAGCGGTCGAACTCGACGACGTGCCGATACCACCAGAGCTCGATCGCACTGCCGAGATCGCGCAGCGCGGCCCCGAGGCCCACCGCGGCAACGTGCAGGCGCTGGTCGGGCGGCGTCGGGTCGTAGCGCACCCAGCCGGCGCGCTCGAAGTGCACCTCGACCCAGGCGTGCGCATCCGAGCGCGAGAGCTCGACGAAGCCGCCGATCTCGTTCTCGCGCCCGCCCGCGAAGCCGTTCACCAGGCGCGCGGGGATCCCGAGCGACCGCAGCATCACGACCATCGCGGAGGCGAAGTACTCGCAGTGCCCGGCGGTGTGCTCGAGCAGGAAGACTTCGATCGGCGAGCGCGGATCGCCCGGAGCCTCGGGTGGCGGCGTATCGCTGTAGCGACCGCTGACCTGCAGGAAGCGCTGGATGGCGTCGGCCCGCTCGGCGTCGGTCTGGGCGCGGGCCGTCGCGTGCCGCGCGAGCTCGCCGATCTCCGGTGCCAGCTCGGGAAGCTCGAGCCAGCGCCCGCCGTCGCCCGGCGGCGGGACGGCGCGGTCGTCGCGCAGCGCGGCCGGACTCGGCGCGCGGGTCGACGTCTCGATCGTGTAGTTGACGCGGTCCGACACGGTCTCGGGCGCGTAGATCCCGCCGTTGGCGTCGCCCTCGAGGCGCCCGACGGTGCCCTCGATCCGCACGGCAGTACCCGCCGCGAACACGACGCCGGACGCCACCGGCTCGCGCACCACGCGCTGGACCAGATCGGGCGGCTCGGGATGGCGCCGCGGCCCGGCGCCCGGAAGGCGAGCGCCGAGATCGGCCGCCCCCGCGAGCAGCTCGCGCCCCTTCGTCACGGACCAGCTGCGCCCGTCGAAGCGGTCGAAGGCGAGGCCGCGCCAGTACGCCTGGTCGGCGGAGGCCGCGCGGCCGCCGATCGTCTCGATGCGCATCACGACGGTCGGGTCCTGGCGGATGCGGCCGAGGTCGCCGAGCTCGACGTGGTCCGAGAAGCCGGCCGCCGGCGCGCCGAGCATTCCCGGCGAAGCGAGCGCGCCGGAGCGGATGCGCGGGAGCACCAGGAAGACCGCGAAGGCGAGGAGGATCGAGAGCGCGGACGCGGCGAGCGTCGTCCGCAGCAGGCCGGGTGCCTGTGCGCGCTCGGCCGACCACCGTTCCCCGGCGGCGAGCGCCTCCATCCAGAGCGTGTGGACGACGAGCGTCCAGACCGCGCTCAGCACGAACGCGAGCAGGAGCGGCGGGAACAGCAGGCTGTCGGTCAGGTTGGCGGCCAGGAGCATCTGGAAGAGCGCGAGCGCGACGAGCAGGAAGTCGGAGCGGCGCGGCCGCGCGTCGAGGATCTGGAGCGCGAGCGCGAGATGCGCGAAGTGCCCGAGCGCGACCAGCGCAACGGCGCCACGCAGGTAGAGGGCCGCCGACGCTGCGGCGATGCCTGCGAGCGCGCCGTTCAGCAGCCAGCGGTTCCGCTGCCAGGCGCGCGGCCTCCTCCGAAGGGCGACGCCCGCGACGAGCGCGGCCGCGTGTGCGGCGAGCGCCACAGGGAGCAGCTCGCCGGTCGCCGCCAACGCCACGTCGCTGACTGCGACGAGCCCGTAGCTCGAGAGCGGGCGCGGCGGGGTCGCGAGATCGCTCTCCACCATCACTCCCGCTCGCGCTCTTCGTCGGCTGCGTGCTCGGGCTGGACCAGGGCCAGGTAGCCGAGCAGCCGCGCGCGGTGGACCGTCCCGGCGCCCGGAGCGAGGGCGCTTGCCTCGGTCCGCAGGCCCACGCGCAACCCCGCACGAAAGCCGGCCTCCGCCTGCGCCGCCGCGCGCTCGACGGCGCGCTCGAACCCATCGCCGGGCACGGTGCCGCGCGTCTGCAGCACCACCTCGGTCTCGCCGGATGCATCGCCCTCGGCGTCGCGCACCAGGAGCGCGCTCCGTCGCCACGACGCCCGCCAGTGGACGCGGCGCGGCGCGTCGCCCGGTGCGAACGCGCGGAGCCCCGCCACCTCGCTCTCGTCGTCGCTGCGGCCGCTCGTCTCCTGGCCGATCGAGCGCAGTGCCGCGTGGGATGAGGGCGGTGCGGCCGGGGCGAGCGGCGGGTACACGATCACCTCGGCCGGCCGCTCGATCCAGAGCGACTTGGCGAACAGGCCGAACGGAAAGCGCGTGACGACACGAAATCCGGCGAAGCGCAGGGCGCCGCGGCACGACGGCTCGTATCGGTAGCTGCGCTGCTCGCGCTGGCCCGGTCCGATGCGCAGCGCGAAGCCTCCCCCCAGCTTGGCGGTCGCATCGGAGGCGCCGACGGCGCCGAAGTCCTCGACGGCGATGGCGTGCGACCAGATCCGCCGCTGCACGTTGCCGATCTCGAGCACCACGCGCGCGGCGCGGCCCGCGACCCATTCGAACGGCAGGCGCCGCTCGACCTCGATGCCCCGCAGCGCCGCCTCGGAGAGCACGCCCGACAGCACCAGGAAGGAGAGCATCAGCGACAGCACGAGATAGAGCAGGTTGTTCCCGGTGTTGAGCGCGGCGAAGCCGACCGCGAAGACGAGCCCGAAGAAGACCCAGCCCGCACGGGTCGGTCGCAGCTGACGGGGTGGCCGCAGGGCGCGCCGCAGCGCGCCGATCAGAGCGGCACGGCGACGCCGTCCAGGATCTCGCGGATCAGCCACTCCGACTCCTCGGGCCCGCGGCCGATGGTCTCGCCGCGCGGATCGAGGACGATGCGATGCGCGAGCACGCCGGTGGCGAGGTCGCGCACGTCCTCGGGAATGCAGAAGTCGCGCCCATCGACCAGGGCGCGCGCCTGCGCCGCACGCCGCAGCGCGACCGCGCCTCGCGGCGAGGCGCCGAGGCGCACACCGCCGTGCTCGCGCGTGGCGCGCACGATCTCGAGCAGGTAGCCGACCAGGCCGTCGTCGAACTTGACGCGCTCGGCGGCGGCCCGCATCGCGACGAGGTCGTCGGCCGTGAGGACGGGCGCGAGGCGCGGCAGCTCGGTGGCGGCGGGATCGTCGCGCAGCACGGCGGCCTCGTCGGCCGGCTCGGGATAGCCGATGCGCAGGCGCAGCAGGAAGCGGTCGAGCTGGGATTCCGGCAGCGGGTGCGTGCCGTGGTGCTCGAGCGGATTCTGCGTGGCGACGACGAGGAACGGCGCCGGCAGCCGGTGCACCACGCCGTCGATGCTGACCGAGCCCTCGGCCATCGCCTCGAGCAGCGCCGACTGCGTCTTCGGGCTCGCGCGGTTGATCTCGTCGGCGAGCACGACCTGTGCGAAGAGGGGACCCGGCTGGAAGGTGAAGGCGCCGGTGGGCCGACCCCCCTGCAGCTCGGGCACCGCGGAGCCGATCAGATCGGCGGGCAGCAGATCGCTGGTGAACTGGATGCGGCGGAAGCTCGCATCCACGGAGCGCGCGAGCGCGTGGGCGAGCGTGGTCTTGCCGACACCGGGGACGTCCTCGAGCAGGATGTGGCCGCCCGCGATCCATGCCTCGACGGTCTGGCGGATCACCTGCGGCTTGCCGCGCAGCGCGCGCTCGACGTTGGCGCGCAGGCGCCGTGCCATCTCGGCCGCGCGTTCGGGATCGAGCGGGGCGCCTTCCACGGATCCTCCGCCGGCGTTCCGGTCTCCCCGCTCCACCTCCCTTCTTCGGCCGGCAGCCCGCGGATCCTGAGCAAACGGCAGCCGGCAGGTCACCGGCAGAAGAGCGGCCGATCGGCGGGTCGAGCGCCCGGATCAGCGCGCGGGCGGCGGGGCCGCCGGCAGGCCGAGCGCGCTGCGGGGATCGGGGGCGCGTGCCGCCTGGCGCACCGCCTCGATCAACGCGCGCAGGTCGCCGCCCTGTGCGGCGAGGAGCGCGGCGTAGGCGTCGAGGTCGCCCTCGTAGGTGCCGGCGAGCGCGAGACAAGCGTCGTTGAGCGGGATCGCGGCGGCCCGCTCGGGCCCCATCCCCGGGAGCGCCGCGAGCGCGATGCGCGCCTCGGCCTCGAGCGCTCCGTGCCGGGCGGCGCGCTCGTCGCCGGCGGAAGGGTCCGCATAGAGCGCTGCAACCTGCCGGCGCAGATCCGAGAGCACGCGCGCGACCGACCGCTCCTCCGCGATGCGCGCGCGCTCGCGCGCCTCCGCCTCGGCGTCGCCCGCGAAGAAGCGGATCGCGCCCTCCTCACCGATGAAGGTGGCGACGCCCTCGTCGAAGTCGGCGTCGCTGGGGACGTACACCGTCGCGTGCACCAGCTCGTGGATCAGCGTCTCGACCATCGCCCCGGATCCTCCTTCGAGCATCGGCGTGGTGACGGGGTCTGCGAGCCAGCCGAGCGTCGAGTAGGCGGGCACCGGAACCACGCAGACGTCGAGGCCGCGGGCCCGCAGGCCCTCCGCCTCGTCCTGCGCCCGAGCCAGATCGAAGAAGCCCTTGTACGGGACGTGCCCGACCAGCGGGAAGGAGAAGCCCGCCGGCTCGATCTCGCCCGGCCGGGTCGCCACGACCGCGGTCACCACGCGGTCGCCGGGCCAGTCGGCGTACGATCTATATTGTCGGCCCACCTCGAGGCCGAGATCGGCCGCGAAGCGGCGCACTGCCTCGACGCGCGCCAGCTCGTCGCGCAGCGCCGGATCGGTCGCGGGGTCCGCGATGACGCTCGGAATCGGGCGGGCGCGCCACAGGAGCCGGGCCTGGCCGTCGGCGAGCTGGGTGAGGTAGCAGCCCGCGAGGGGAAGTGCGGCGATGAGCGGGAGCAGGAGCGAGCCCTTCGCTTGCGTGCGCGCACGCGCCGTGCCGGAGCTGGCGGAGCGCGTCGCGGCGGAGGCGTGGGCGGCGGGCGCCAGCGGTCTCGAGGAGCGCGACGAGGGCACCGGCGTCTCGCTGCTCCTCTACGCGCCGGCCGCGCGCGCGCCGGCCGTGCGCGCGGCCGCGGTGGCGCTGCTCGGGGAGGCGGCCGTCTCGGCCGCCGAGGAGGTGCCCGAGGCCGACTGGCCCGAGCGCTGGAAGCAGGGCCTTCGACCCGTCGAGGTGTCGCCCCGCCTGGTGGTCCGGCCGCCCTTCGTGCGGTGCGTGCTCGCGCCCGGCCAGCGCGAGGTGGTGATCGAGCCGCGGCAGGCATTCGGCACCGGCGCGCATGCCTCGACCGCGCTCGCCCTCGAAGCGCTCGACGCCGCCGTCGGCCCCCGGGCCGCCGAGACCTTGCTCGACGTCGGCTGCGGGAGCGGAGTCCTGGCGCTCGCGGCGCTGCGCCTGGGGGTGAGGCGCGCCCTGGCGTTCGACGTCGACTCGGCCGCCGCGCGGGAGGCGCTCGACAACGCGCGACGCAACGGGCTCGGGGACCGCCTCGCGGTGTTCGCCGGTCCGCTCGAGGCGCTCGGAGCCCGGGCCTTCGAGCTGGTCGTGGCCAACCTGCTGCGCAGTGAGCTCGCGCCGCTCCTGCCCGAGCTGGCCGCGCGGCTGCGCCCGGGCGGCCTGCTGGTGGTGTCGGGGCTGCTGGCCGCCGAGCAGGGCTGGGCCGAGCGCGCCATCGCCGCGCTCGGAGCGCGCGTCGTGCGGACTGCGCTACGGCGCGACGAGGGCGGCGACGAGTGGCTCGCGCTCACGGCGTCGCGTTGACGCGAGCGCGCCAGTCGTCGAGCAGGCGCTCGAGCGTGTCGGCGAGCGGCACGTGCGGTGCCCAGCCCGTGGCGCGGCGCAGCCGCTCGGCGCAGCCAACCGAGGCGTCGGCCGGGCGCCAGCGCGCAGGATCGACGCGCACGACGGGCCGGGCCGTGGAGCGAGCCAGCAGCCCGGCCAGCAGCTCGCGCACAGGCACGCCGACGCCGCGCGCGACGTTGTAGGCGCCGCGCGGAACCGCCGGGTCGAGCAGCCGCAGATAGGCCTCCACGACGTCGTCGACGTCGAGGAAGTCGCGCACGGCGTCGAGATTGCCCACCTGGAGCTCCGCGGGCCGGCGACCGGCCTCGATCTCCGCCACCTGGCGCGCCAGGCTCGAGGCGACGAACGAGTCGGGCTGGCCCGGCCCGGTGTGGTTGAAGGGGCGCGCGCGCACTACGTCGAGCGCACGCGCGGCCCACGCGGCACCGAGGACGTCGGCCGCGGCCTTCGAGCGAGCGTACGGTGACGCCGCCCGCAGCGGCGCCGTTTCGTCGATCGGCGCCGAGTCGGTCGACGGATCGCTGTGGCCGTAGATCTCGCTCGAGGTGACCAGCAGCACGCGTGCGCGCGGTGCGTGGCGTGCTGCGGCGCGGAGTACGTTCAGCGTTCCGAGGTAGTTGACCCGAGCCGCCGCGACCGGATCGGCGAAGGATCGAGGCACCGAGGTCAGCGCGGCCAGGTGCACGACGGCGTCGGGTCGCGCGCGCGACAGCGAGGCGTCGACGGCGGCGGAGTCGCAGACGTCGGCGCCGCGCTCGAGAAGGGCCACCTCGTAGCCCGCGCGCTCGAGGCGCGGCGCCAGCCGCGATCCCGCGAAGCCGCGCCCTCCCGTCATCCACACGACCACGGCGCCGAAGCTGCCAGAGCGCGCCCCGCTGTGCTACACGAGCAGCGTCTTGACCCACGTCGCGGCCGTCCTCTTCGACCTCGGTGGCGTGCTCCTGCACCTCGACTACGCGGCCATCGCAGAGCGCGCCGGCTCGCTCGGGATCGCGCTCGACGCGGCCCTGCTCCCTCGGGCCGAAGCGCAGGCGCGTCGCGCCATCGATGCGCGCGTGGCCCGCCGCAACGGCTCGATCGACAGCGACGCCGCCCGCATCCCCGACTACTTCGACGATCTGCTGGCCGCCGCGTCGGTGGCGGCCGACGCACGGGCGCCGTTGGTGACGCAGCTCCGCAGCGACCATCGCGCGCGCAACCTCTGGCGCGTCCCGCTCGAAGGTGCGCACGAGACCCTGGCCGCCCTGCGCCGCGCGGGCGTACGCACCGCGGTGGTGTCGAACGCGGACGGACGCGCAGAGCGCCTGCTGGTCGAGGCGGGCCTCGCAGGAGACATCGAGGTCGTGCTCGACTCGCACTATGAAGGCGTCGAGAAGCCCGACCCCGAGATCTTCCGGCGCGCGCTGGCGCGCCTCGAGGCCGACGCGTCGAAGGCGGCCTACGTGGGCGACATCCTCTCGATCGACGTGGTGGGCTCGCGAGCGGCGGGGCTTCGGCCGATCCTGATGGACGCGACGGGCGGCTATGCCGACGCGCCGTGCGAGCGGATCGCCCGGCTGCCAGAGCTGCTCGCGCTGCCCGGCATCGCCCGCGAAGCCCGCCGGGACAATGGGACTCGGGAGGGGACATGATCCTCGGCGTCGCAGGCCCCAACGGCGCGGGCAAGGGCGAAGTAGTCGCCTTCCTGCGCGCCCGGAGCTTCACCGCGCTCTCGCTCTCCGACGTGATCCGCGACGCGCTGCGCGCCGAGGGCGTCGCGGAGACGCGCGAGCAGATGATCGACGCGGGGCGACGCCTCCGCGCCGCGCACGGCCCCGCGGCGCTCGCCGAGCGCCTGGCGCCGCGCCTGCTCCCGGATCGGCACTACGCGATCGACTCGATCCGCCATCCCGCGGAGGTCGAGGCGCTGCGCCGGGCGAGCCGGCGCTTCCGGCTGCTCTGGGTCGACGCGGACCCCGCGCTGCGCCTCGAGCGGCTGCGCGCGCGCGGGCGTCCGGGCGATCCCGAGACCCTCGAGCGCCTGCTCGAGCTCGAGGGTCGTGAGCGAGGGAGCGCCGATGAGGCGGCCCAGCAGCTCGATGCGGTGGCCGCGCTTGCGGACGCGCGCCTGCACAACGACGGACCGCTCGCCGAGCTGCACGCGCAGCTCCAGCGCGTCCTCGCCGAGTCGATGGGCTTCGAGCGGCCGGGCTGGGACGAGTACTTCCTGTCGATCGCGCAGGTCGTGGCGTCGCGCAGCAACTGCGTGAAGCGGCATGTCGGTGCCGTGATCCAGCGCGATCGGCGCATCGTCTCGACGGGCTACAACGGGACGCCGCGCGGCGTGCGCAACTGCAACGAGGGCGGCTGTCCGCGCTGCAACTCGTTCGCCGAGTCGGGCACCCGCCTCGACGAGTGTCTCTGCTCGCACGGCGAGGAGAACGCCATCGTCCAGGCCGCCTACCACGGCGCGTCGGTGCGCGCCGGCACGCTCTACACGACCTTCTTCCCGTGCCTGTTCTGCACCAAGCTCATCATCAACGCGGGGATCGCGGAGGTGGTGTTCAATGCGGCCTACGCGCTCGACGACGTCGCGGCCGGTCTCCTGCGCGAGGCCGGCGTGAAGGTCCGGCGCGCGGAGCTTCCGTAGCTCAACCCCTCGAGATCTCCTCGAGCAGCGAGGGCTGGAGCAGCGCGAGCGCCCGCACCGCCTGCGCCGCGAGGTGACCGCCCAGGATCGGCCGGACGGCGTCCGCGACGCCGGCCGGCAGCGCGCCGAGGTCCTCGAAGGCGCGCGCGATCTCCAGGCGCGCCGCGGCGGCGCGAGCCGCGGCGGGCGCAGCCGGCCAGGTGCGGAGATTCGCCTCGATGCGTTCGGCGACCGCGGGAGCGCCGCTCTCACGCAGCCGGGAGGCCGCGGTGCGCAGGGCACCCTCGGCGGAGCCCGCCTCGGTCTCGAGCGGCGCGCCCGCCCACTCGAGCCGGCGGGCAGCGTTGCGGAGCACGTCCACCGCGGCGTAGAGCTGGCCGCGCGCCGTGCGCGAGGCGACGTGGGGCAGCACCTGCTCGAGCAGGGTGCGGCTGACGCCGTTCAGCAGCGTCTCGACGGGAATCCGCATGGGTCTCTCCTGATGACGTAGAGGGCCAGGTGCTGCGCACCCTGCAGATGACTCAGAGGGCCAGGTGCTGCGCACCCTGCGTCAAGGCAACGGCAGCCATCCTCGCAAGCCGGCCACCAGCGCGTGCAGGAAGGCGAGCTGGTGGTCGAAGATCGCCATGCGGAGGTCGGCGGTGCGCCCATCGCAGAAGGCGCGGATCCCCGTCATCTGGATGGCGATCATCTTGACCGCGGCGAGCAGCTCCCAGAAGCGCAGCCGCTCGGCATCCACCGCGCGGCCGGACGCGCCTGCGTACAGCGCGATCCAGTCCAGGGGTGGCACGAGGCTCGCGGCGCGGGGCGTTCCGGCGCGCCACAGATGCGAAACGCACCACGCCACGTCCTCGATCGGATCGCCGAGGTGCACCATCTCCCAGTCGAGGAGCCCGGCGAGCCGGGTCGCCGCGCCCGCTCGCTCGACGAGCCAGTTGCCGAGCCGGTAGTCGCCGTGCAGGAGAACGACCTCCCGACACACCGGCGCGTGGGCGCGAAGCCACGAGAGCGCCTCGACCACGACGGGATCGGGCGCAATCCCGCTGCGCTCGATGCGCTCCGTCCAGCGCGCGACCTCGCGCGACGCGGCCTCCGCGCCAGGCGCTCCGAGGAAGCCGAGGTCACGCGCGCGCCAATCGACGGCGTGGAGCTGCGCCAGCGCGCGCGCCGTCTGCGGCGCCAGCGCGGCGCGCTCGGCGGCGTCGAACGGACCCTCGCCCGAGGCGCCCGGGGCCGGGATCGGCACCTCGCCCGGCAGCCGCTCCATCACGTAGAAGGGACGCTCGAGCACCGCCGGGTCCGACTCGAACCATGGCGTCCGTGGGGAGGGCAGGGGGTCCTCCGAGAGCGCGTGCAGGACGCGGAACTCGGGCTCGAGGTCGTAGGGCTCGAGCAGACCGGCGACCGGCTCGCGCTTCAGCACGTACGCGCGCCGCTCCGCCGCCCCGCCGCGGGACACCTCGGCCTCGAACGAGAAGGTCTCGGCGGAGAAGCCCTCCGTGTGCGCTTCGACGCCGCTGACGCGGATCGCGGTGGCATCCGGCATGCGCTTGGCGAGGAAGCGCTCGAGGCGCTCGGCGAGGTCGGTCACGGCGCGAGGCGGTCCGCGTCGTCGCCGGTCAGCTTCGCGTAGAGGGCGCGCACCTGGCGCTCGGTGTCCGTCAGTGCACCGGAGTTGTCGATCACGAAGTCGGCCAGCGCGCGCTTCTCCTCGATCGGGAGCTGCGCTGCCAGGCGCCGCTCGACGTCGGCTCGGGTGCCGCCGTCGCGCGCGAGCGTGCGCTCGATCTGCAGCGCTTCCGGACAGTACGCGAGCACGGTGGCGTCGACGGGGAGGCGCGCCGCCTGGCCGCGGCCGGATCGCCGGCCCTCGAAGAGCAGCGGGATGTCGAGCACGGCGAGCGACACGCCGGCGCGTCGAGCGTCCTCCAACTCGCGGAGCATCTCGACCCCCACCTTGGGATGGATGAGGTCGTTCAGGCGCTGGCGCGCGACCGGGTCCCGGAAGACGACGTCTGCGAGCCGGGCGCGATCGAGCGCACCCGCCGCGTCGATCACGTCGGTACCGAAGGCGGCGGCGATCTCGGCGAGCACGGGCGACCCGGGCGCCTGCAGGCGGTGGACGATGGCGTCGGCGTCGATCACGACGGCGCCCAGGGCCGCCAGCATGCGCGCGACCGTGCTCTTGCCGGTCCCGATGCCGCCCGTGAGCCCGATCACCCGCGTCACCCCGTGCACCCTACCACAGCGCGCCCCCCTCGAATGGCTTGTGCCCTGCACACGGAGCGGCGTAGGATGGGCGCGGGGGCCGGGCGCGAGGAGCCGAGATGCGTTGCCGATTCGCCGGAATGCGGGCCGCGGTCGCGTTCCTCGCCTCGTTCCTCTCATGGATCCTCGCATGGACGGGACCCGCGTGCGCTGCGCCGCTCCCCGTGGTCGCGGATCTGCAGCTCTATCTCGCGACGCTCTCTCCCTCCCTCTCCGGCTCGGGGGTCGCGACCGCTCCCTCGACCGGCCATCTGTCGGCGCTGGCCTTGCCTTCCGACCTGGTCGCGACGAGCGGCCTCGTAATCCCCATCACGGATCCGGCGGCCGCGCCGCTCCAGGGATACGACCTGACCGTGAGGAACGGGGCTGGAAGCTTCGCTCCCTCGGCCGGGCATCTCGGCGGGGCGATGCCACTGATCGGGTCGATCCGCGTCTGCCTCTTCGCCCCCTGTCCGATCGCCGTCGCCAACCTGACGGTTCCGCTCACGGTGATCGGCGCAGGCGGCGTGGCGACGGGGCCGGCCCCCGGGCTCGCCAACCTCACCGTCACTGGAGCGCCCTGGACGACGGGCACCGTGATGCTGCCGTTCGGCATCGGCGGACCGGACACGATCATGGGCTACGCGCACGGTCCCGCCTCGGCCACCAGCAGCACCGCGCAGGCGGGCGGATCGCTCCAGCTCGTGACGCCGTTCACGTTCGTGACGAGCTTCCAGGCGGATGGGCCGACGCGGGGCTTCGCGGCGTTCACGCTCCACTTCGTCCCCGAGCCCACCACCGCGCTGCTGCTCTCGGCGGGCGTGGCCGGGTACGCCTGGCGCGCAAGGCGGGGGCGACACTAGAATACGTAGAGCGAGGGGAGGGTCCATGCGGAGCTGGATGCAGGCGATGGTGGCGCTGTGCGGCGCGATGGTCTCCGCGCCGGCCGAGGCCGCCACGCTGCCCTTCACGGGTCAGCTCCTGATCGCCGTCGAGAGCGTCGACCGCATCCTCGGCCTCGGCGTCGCCGGGGCGGGAGTCGCGACGGTCGATGCGCCTTCGATCGCGAGCCTCACGCTGCCCGCCGGCGCGTTCTCGACCGCCGAGCGCCGGGCGGCGTTCGGCGACCCGAACCTCGCTCCGCTCGACGGGATCCAGCTCACCTTCGCGAACGGCGCCGGCCACTTCCAGCCTACGACCGGCGGACCTCTCGGCGGAACGATGCCGCTGCTCGGCATCGCCAAGGTCTGCCTGTTCGGCACCTGCAACGCGCCGCCGACCGCGAATCTGACCGTGCCCCTCGCGCCCGTCGGAGTCGGCGGCCAGGCCTCGGGGTCGAAGATCGGATTGAACCTGACGGTGATCGGCGGTCCCTGGACCGCGGGGACGCTGATGCTGCCCGGAAACATCGGGCTCCTCGAGACGATCAGCGGCTTCGCCCACGGGCCGGCTTCGGCGACGAGCACGGCGGGTCAGCCGAACGGCGCTTTGCAGCTCGTCACTCCGATGACGGTGAACACCAATCTCGGCGTCGACGGGCCCAACCGCGGCTTCGCGATCCTGACCCTGCACTTCGTGCCCGAGGTCGGCAGTGCGCTCCTGCTCGCCAGCGGGATCGCCCTGCTCGGCGCGCGACGCCGCTCCTGCTAGGCGGATCCCGTTCCCGGCTCGGCCGACACCACGCAGTTCTTGCCGGCGGCCTTGGCGCGATAGAGGGCGCGGTCGGCGGCGTCGAAGAAGACGCGCCGGTCGCCCTGGTACTCGGCGACGCCAATCGAGACGGTGACGTGCAGCGGCTCCCCCGCCTCCTCCGCGGGCCCGAGCCGGGCCTCCGCCACGGAGGTGCGCACCTTCTCCGCGACGAAGACGGCTCGCTCGAGGTCGGTGCCGGTCGCGAGCACGACGAACTCCTCGCCGCCGTAGCGCGCCAGCACGTCGGACTCGCGGACCGACTCGTTGAGGATCCTGGCGATCCGCACCAGCAGCGCGTCGCCTTCCGCGTGGCCCAGGCGGTCGTTCAGCGCCTTGAAATCGTCGATGTCGACCAGGAGCATCGCGAGCGGCTCGCGCGTGCGCGAGACCCGCTTGATCTCGCGGGTCAGCGTCTCCTGGAAGTAGCGGTGGTTGTGGAGTTTGGTGAGGCCGTCGGTGATCGAGAGCTGCTCGAGCACCTCGTTGGCGCGCTGGAGCTGGTCGTTCTGCTCGCGCAGCTGCCGGTGCTGCTGCTCGATCTCGTCGCGGTTGCGGCGCAGCCGGCGCGCCATGTCGTCGAAGGTGCGGGTCAGGAGGCCGATCTCGTCGTGGGTGCCCGTGTCCGGGATCTCGACCTCGAGCTCGCCCTGCGAGATGCGGCGCGCGCCGTCGGAGAGGGCCTCGAGCGGGCGGACGATCGCCGCCGTGATCTCGTAGGCCAGGAAGCTGAACAGCAGGATGATTCCGAGGTCGACGGCGAAGACGCGCGTCACCACCGAGAAGACCGGCGCGAAGGCGGTCTCGAGCGGCTGCGCCACGACCAGGCTCCAGGGCGTGTCCGCGAGGCTCCGGTATGCACCGATGCCGCGACGGCCGTCCGCGCTGCGGAACTCGAGGACCCGCGCGTCCTCGGTGCGCGTCAGGAGCTCGGACGGGAAGGCGTCGAAGCGGGCCGTCGACTCGACGGCCGGGGCGGCTGCGAGGGCGCGGCCCCGGTCGTCGACCAGGTAGACCACGCCGCCGCCGGCCGCGACCTGGCCGCCGAGCCGCTGGGCCAGGCCCACCGGCGAGAGGGCCGCGAGGACGGTCCCTACGCGCGCGCCGCGGGCGTCTCGCAGCGGCGCCGAGATCGCGATCTCGCTGCCGATCGTGCGCCACGCCGTGCGGTCGCGGTCGTCGGCGAGGCGCCCGAGCGCGTCGATGGTCGCGGCATCGGACCCTTTCGCGGCCACCAGCGACCCCGCTGCGTCGCGCACCGCAACGGCGGTCAGCAGGAGCTCGTGCCCGGGGCGCAGGGCCTCCGCGAGCCGCGCGGCCTCGGCCTCGCGGTCGCCCGTGCCGGCCGCCAGGCCCTGAAGCTCTCCGCTCGCGGCGAGCCGCTCGACCTTGTCTCGCCCGTCCGCGAGCCAGACGCCGAGGTCGGCGGCGCTGCGCGCCAGGATGGTGGGGTAGCTGTGGTCGAGGTGCGCGCGGAGGAACGAGTAGGTCGAGTGGACCGAGATCCAGCTCACGACCAGCGCGGTCACGAAGGTCGACACGAAGACGAAGAAGATGATCTTCGTCGCCAGGCTGTCGCGTGGCTGCCGATGCTCGGCGAACAGCGGGTCGGCCATCGAGAATGCTTCTCCCCGCGCGCTCGCCCGCCCGAGCGAGCGCCCCTTCGGTATCGACCTGGGTCGGAGGTGGCTTGACGCGCCGTGCCCCTGGATTCGCCCCAGGGCCGGCGCCCCAGCGTAAGCTCGCGTGGATGCGGGCGATTCGCCGATCTCGGGGTTTGCGGCGGCGTGTCCGCTCGG
This sequence comes from Myxococcota bacterium, assembly GCA_035506135.1. Lineage (GTDB taxonomy): Bacteria > Myxococcota_A > UBA9160 > UBA9160 > PR03 > DATJPY01. Next base: position 96,799 of record DATJPY010000052.1, read on the forward strand.
ATATAGTGCGCGAGCTTTTTCAGGGGGTTAGCCCGACTGTCGCAAGCTGCCGGGGTGCCCCCTGCTCAGCCCCCGATGTTCCGAGGCTCGACCCCCAAGGACCGCAGGGTCGGTGAGGACCGTCCCGGGGCGGCATGAGCGTGACGGCGTGGGCTCGGTGAGCCGAGTTCGGTGCGTTGGAATCGGGAGCGGTGAATGACCCAGCCCGGCGAGGCGAGCGCGAAGCCCGGAGCGGCGACAGCCGTCGAGGCCTCGCTCGCTCGCCTGCGCGCGGAGATCGACCGCATCGATGCCGCGCTGCTCGAGGCCCTGAACCAGCGCGCGCGCTGCGTCCAGGAGGTCGGGCGCATCAAGGCGGAGGCCGGCGTCGAGGTCTACTCGGCCGCGCGCGAGCGCGACCTGGTCGACGCGCTGCGGCGGGCCAATCCGGGGCCGTTCCCTGCCGACGCCGTCGAGCCCGTGTTTCGCGAGATCATCTCCGCCACGCGCTCGCTCGAGCGGCGGCTGCGCGTCGCCTACCTCGGGCCGGAGGGCACCTTCAGCCACCTCGCCGCCCGCAAGCACTTCGGGACGTCGGTCGACCTCGCGCCAACCGCCGCGATCGGCGAGGTCTTCGCGGCGGTGGAGCGCGGCCAGGTCGAGTTCGGCCTCGTGCCCGTCGAGAACACGACCGAGGGAGTCGTCACCCAGACGCTCGACGCGTTCGCCGACTCCGAGCTCACCCTCTGCGGCGAGGTCCTGCTCCGGATCTCGCAGCAGCTTCTCTCGCGGAGCGGGCGCCTGGCCGACGTGAAGCGCGTCGCGTCGATTCCGCAGGCGCTGGCGCAGTGCCGTCTCTGGCTGGAGCGACACCTTCCCGGCGTCGAGCGGATCGAGAGCGCGAGCACCGCCGCCGCCGCGCGTCTCGCGGCCTCCGATCCCGCCGTGGCGGCGATCGCGAGCGCCGCGGCAGCCAGCGCGTACGGGCTCGCCACCGTGGAGGCGGCGATCGAGGACCGCCACGACAACACCACCCGATTCCTGCTGCTCGGTCGCCAGACGCCCCCGCCGAGCGGGTGCGACCTCACCTCCGCGGTGTTCACCGTCCGCAAGACGCAGGCCGGGGCGCTGCACCGCCTGCTCGAGCCCTTCGCGCGACACGGCGTGAACCTGACCTCGATCCAGTCGCGGCCGATGCCGGGCAAGCCCTTCGAGTACCTCTTCTACCTGGATCTCGAGGGGCATCGCGATGATCCGCGCGTGTCGGGCGCGCTCGCGGAGGCGGCGGCCCAGGCGCACTCCCACCGCGTGCTCGGCTCGTTCCCGCGCGCCGCGGCGCAGCCCGGAGGCACCGCTGCGCGGACGGCGCCGGCGGGCGAGGGGCGCTGAGCCGTGGGCATCGGGTCGCGCGTCAAGCCGTGGATCGCTGCGCTCAAGCCCTACGAGCCCGGCAAGCCGATCGAGACGCTCGAGCGCGAGCTCGGCGTGAGCGGCGCGGTGAAGCTCGCCTCCAACGAGAATCCGTTCGGGCCCTCTCCTCGCGCGGTCGAGGCGGTGCGCCAGGCGCTCGGCGGCCTGCATCGCTACCCCGACGGCGCCTGCTTCCGGCTGCGCGAGAAGCTCGCCGCGCGGCTCGCGGTTGCGCCGGGCCAGCTCGTCTTCGGATGCGGTGCGGACGAGCTGCTCGAGCTCGTGGCGAAGGCCTTCCTCGGACCGGGCGACGAGTGCGTCTTCGCCTGGCCCTCGTTCGCGATGTATCCGATCGTGGCCCGCGGGATGGGCGCGACGCCGATCGCGGTGCCGCTCGACGCCGACCTCGTCCACGACCTCGACGCCATGCGCGCGGCGGTGACGCCGCGCACGCGGATCGTCATGATCTGCAACCCGAACAATCCGACCGGCACCAGCCTCGGGGCGGCCGTCTTCGACCGCTTCGCCGCGCGGCTTCCCGACGACGTCGTGCTGCTCGTCGACGAGGCCTACGTCGACTTCGCGCGCCGCCCCGACTTCCCCGACTCGCTCGGCTGGGTCGCGCGGCGCCCGGGCACGCTGGTGGTGCGCACCTTCTCGAAGATCTCGGGGATCGCCGGGCTCCGCGTGGGCTTCGGCGTCGCCGATCGCGAGCTGGCCGGATACCTCGAGCGCGCGCGACACCCGTTCAACGTCAACCTGCTGGCGGAGGCGGCCGCGGTCGCGGCGCTCGACGACCACGAGCATCGGGAGCGCACCGTACGAGCGAACGCCGAAGGCGTCGCGAGCCTGCGCCGCGAGCTCGGCGCCCTCGGCATCGAGACCTGGCCGAGCGAGGCGAACTTCGTCCTCGCGCGGCCCGGGGACGGCGTCTACGACTTCCTGCTCCGCGAGGGCGTGATCGTGCGCCCGCTCGGAGGCTTCGGGCTGCCCGACCACGTGCGCATCACGGTCGGCCTTCCCAAGGAGAACGAGCGCCTGGTCGAGGCGTTGCGGCGCTGGGTCGAGCTGGATCCGGCGCGACGCGCACGCTCGGAGCGAACCGCCCCGCCGGGCGCGGAGCGGGCGCGATGAGCCGCGAGGTGCGCTTCGAGCGCCTCGCGGTGCTCGGCCTCGGGCTCCTCGGCGGGTCGGTGGCGTGGGCGGCGCGCGAGCGCGGCGTGGCGGGCGAGGTCGTGGGCTGCGGGCGGCACGGCGAGCCGCTGCGCGGCGCGCTCTCGAGAGGGCTCGTCGATCGGGCCGAGCTCGATCCGGCGGCGGCCGTCGCGGGCGCGGACCTGGTGGTGCTCGCCACACCGGTGGGCGCCATGCCGGAGCGCCTGCGCGCTGCGGCGTCCGGCCTTCGTGCGGGAGCGCTCGTGACCGACGTGGGCAGCGTGAAGGCACCGCTCGCCGACACGCTTCCGGGGCTCCTCCCACCCGGCGTGCTGTACGTCGGCGCCCATCCGATGGCGGGCAGCCACGAGCGCGGCACCGCGCATGCGCGCCCGGACCTCTTCGAGGGGGCGGTCTGCGTGATCGCCGAGGTCCCCTCCACTCCCGCTCCTGCCGTGGCGCGCATCGAGGGGTTCTGGAGGGCGCTCGGGGCGCGCACCCTGCGCCGCGACCCGGCCGCGCACGATCGCGAGGTGGCGTGGACGAGCCACGTCCCCCATGCTGTGGCGTTCGCGTTCGCCCGGGCGCTCGGTGAGGCGCCGGACGGGGCTCGCGAGGTGGTCGGACCCGGCTTTCGAGACTTTACGCGCATCGCGCGCAGCGATCCCGAGCTGTGGGCCGAGATCCTCGTCGCGAACGGCAAGGCGCTGGCGGGCCCCCTGGCGCGCGTCGCCGAGCGGCTGTCGGAGCTGGCCCGCTGCGTCGAGGCCGGCGACGTGGACGCGGCGGCGCGGCTCCTCGGTGAGGCTCGAGCGAATCTGGACATCTCGCCCGATCCGGGGGCGGAAACCCGGAAATCCGGCCGCGCTTGACGCGGCTCGAGAGGAGACTTTGGATCGCATGAGAGAATCGCAGGAACCGCAGAAGGAGGAGAGCTTCGCCGAGCTGTTCAACGCCGCGGCGAAGACCATCAAGGAGGGTGAGGTCGTCCGCGGCATCGTCCTCAGCATCGACAGCGAGAACGTGCACGTCGACGTCGGCTTCAAGTCCGAGGGCCTGATCCCGCTCTGGGAGCTGATGGACGACAACGGCAAGGTGCTGGTCAAGCCGGGCGACCGGGTCGACGTGCTCGTCGAGGAGACCGAGGACTTCGACGGGCGCATCGCGCTCTCCAAGGAGAAGGCGGACCGCCTCAAGATCTGGGACGAGATCAGCCGCGCCTACGAGGCGGACGAGCCGGTCGAGGGTCAGATCGTGGCCCGCGTCAAGGGGGGGCTCTCGGTCGACATCGGGGTGAAGGCGTTCCTCCCCGGCTCGCAGGTGGACCTGCGACCGGTGCGCAATCTCGAGCAGCTGCTCGGCGATCGACTGCAGTTCAAGATCATCAAGTTCAACAAGCGGCGCGGCAACATCGTGCTGTCGCGGCGCGCGCTGCTCGAGAAGGAACGAGAGCGGCAACGGCGCGAGACGCTGCTCACGCTCGAGGTGGGCCAGATCGTCGATGGGGTGATCAAGAACCTCACCGACTACGGCGCCTTCATCGACCTCGGCGGGATCGACGGTCTGCTGCACGTGACCGACATGTCCTGGGGCCGCGTCAACCACCCGAGCGAGATCTTCCAGGTGGGCGACCAGCTCAAGGTCAAGGTGCTCAAGTTCGACCCCGAGACCGAGCGCGTGTCGCTCGGCCTGAAGCAGATCCAGCCGGATCCGTGGGTCGACGCGGCACACAAGTATCCGATCGGGAAGCGCGTGCGAGGCAAGGTCGTGTCGCTTGCGGACTACGGCGCCTTCCTCGAGCTCGAGCCGGGCATCGAGGGGCTGGTGCACGTCTCCGAGATGTCCTGGACCAAGCGGGTCAAGCATCCCTCGAAGGTGGTGTCGGTCGGTGATCCGGTCGACGCCGTCGTCCTCGACATCGACGAGGTCAATCGCAAGATCTCGCTCGGCATGAAGCAGATCGAGCCGAACCCGTGGAGCCTGATCGAGGAGAAGTACCCGGTCGGCACGCGCGTGCACGGCGTGGTCCGCAACATCACCAACTTCGGGATCTTCGTGGGTCTCGAGGAGGGCATCGACGGGCTCGTGCACGTCTCGGACGTCTCGTGGACGGAGGCGATCAAGCATCCGGGCGAGAAGTTCAAGAAGGGCGACGAGGTCGACGCGGTGGTGCTGAAGATCGACAAGGAGAACGAGAAGTTCTCGCTCGGTATCAAGCAGCTCCAGCCGAACCCGTGGGACGACATCCAGCGCAGCTACCCGCTCGGTTCGGAGATCGAGGGCGAGGTCACGAGCCTCGCCGACTTCGGCGCGTTCGTGCGGCTCGCGGAGGGGATCGAGGGCCTGATCTACACGTCGGAGCTGTCGGTTGAGCCCGTCGCGAAGCCGGCCGATGTGCTGAAGGTGGGCGACCGCGTGCGCGCCCTGGTGCTCCGCATCGACCCGGCCGAGCAGAAGATCTCCCTCTCGGTCAAGGCGATGCACGACCAGCAGCAGCGCCAGGCGCTCGCCGAGCTGGCGGCGCAGCAGGCCAAGACGCAGCGCTCGACGCTCGGCGACCTGCTCGCCGAGAAGCTGGCCCGCAAGGCGGAGGAGCAGGCGGGCGATTGAAGGAGGGGAGGGGAGCGGCTCCGCGGCGCACGCCGCCGCGGGCCGCGCGGAGGTGGGGTCCGTGGACGCGAGAGCGATGACGAAGAGCGGGCTCATCGAGAAGGTCGCGGAGCAGACGCCGCACATCTCGAAGAAGGACACCGAGGTCGTCGTCAACACGATCTTCGACGCGATGACGGAGGCGCTGCGGCGCGGTGAGCGCATCGAGATCCGCGGCTTCGGGAGCTTCCAGGTCAAGGTGCGCGAGGCGCGCGACGGGCGGAATCCCAAGACGGGCGAGATGGTGAACATCCCCGCCAAGCGCACGCCGTTCTTCAAGGTCGGCAAGGAGCTGAAGGAGATGGTGGACGGGGCGCCGGCCTCGTCCGATCCCGAGGACGAAGACGAGGACGAGGACAAGCTGTCGGCCTGACGCCGCGCGCGGGCCGTTCGGAGGCGACGCATGCGGGTGGTCCGGCGGCTGCTCGGACTCGCGCTCTTCGTGGGTGCCCTGGTGGTGGGCTGGGCCTTCGCACACCGCAATCCCGACGCGGTCAGCGTCGACCTGCTCTTCACCAAACCGCCGGGCCAGCCGCTCTGGCTGGTGCTGCTCGCGGCGTTCGGGGCCGGCGCGCTCTGCGCGGGCGCGCTCGGCCTCTATCACGCGGCGCGGCTGCGCTTGACCGCGCGTCGCTACCGGCGCGCGGCGGCCGGTCTCGAGGCCGAGATCCACCAGCTGCGCAACCTGCCGCTCGCCGCGCAACCGGGAGCGGTGTCGGGCGTCGTCGCGCTCGAGCACGTGGACCAGAACGGGTAGCGCGTGGCGTGGTGGAGGCGGGCACGCGCGCGCGAGGCGGCTGGCCCGCGCGATGTCTCGACCGCGATGCGGCGCGCCCTCGTGGCGGTCCTCGACCGCGATCTCGAAGCGGGCGAGGCGCTGCTGACCGAGGCGGTGCATCGCGACTCGCGCGACGTCGACGCCTACCTCGCGCTGGCGCGCCTCTACCGGCAGCGGGGCGAGATCGGGCGCTCGATCCACCTGCACCAGAATCTCATGCTGCGCCGCGATCTCGGCGATCCGGCGCGCTTCCTCGCCCTGTTGGGGCTCGCCGACGACTTCCGCGCGGGCGGATTCCTGCGCCGCGCGATCGCGGCCTACGAGGAGGTGCTGGCCGAGCAGCCGCGCCATCTCGGCGCGCTGCGCGCGCTCGTCGCGCTCTTCGTCGACGTGCGCGAGCCGCGCCGGGCGATCCCGCTGGCGGTCCGCCTGGCGCGTCTCGAGGGGCGCGGGCGCGGCGCTGCGGAGGCCGAGCTGCTCGTCGACCTCGCCGAGTGCGAGCGCGCGGAGGGGCACAGCGAGGCGGCGCGCAAGGCGCTGCGACGCGCTCTCCGCCGCGATCCCGGCCGGGTTCGCGCCTGGATCGCGCTCGGCGAGGTGGAGTCCGAGCTCGGCCGCACGGCGAAGGCGCTGGCGGCTTGGCGCCGCGTGCCGGCCATCGATCGCGGTGCAGCGGCGACCGTCTATCCGCGGCTCGCGGCGAGCTTCGCGGCGCTCGGCCGCGCGCGCGAGCACGAGGAGTTCCTGCGCGCCCTGCTCGAGGCGCAGCCCGAGGATCCCGTCGCGCGGCTCGCCCTCGCGCGGGCGATGGCCGGGCGCGGCGAGGCGGAGGAGGCGATCGGCGAGGTCCGGCGCGTGCTCGAGCGCGAGCCGGAGAATCTGGAGGCGCACGTCGTGCTCGGGCGCATCCTGCTCGCCGAAGCACGTACCGGGGAGCTGGCGAAGGCGCACGAGGAGCTGCTCGACGTGCTCGAGCGCCGGCGCGTGGCGATCGGCGGCGAGATGGGAGACGCCTTCGCGTGACGCGCGCCGCCCTCGACACGCCGATGATGCGCCAGTACCTGGCGATCAAGGCGCGCCATCCGGATGCGCTGCTCTTCTATCGCATGGGCGACTTCTACGAGCTCTTCCTCGAGGACGCCGAGCGCGCCGCGCCGCTGCTCGGCATCGCGCTCACCACGCGCGACAAGGGGAAGCCGGACGCAGTGCCGATGTGCGGCGTACCCGTCCACGGCGTCGACCCATACCTGAAGCGCCTGGTCGAGCTCGGCCACCGGGTCGCGATCTGCGAGCAGGTGGAGGCTGCGGGGCCGCCGGGTGCGCGCGCGGCGAGGCTCGTGCGGCGCGACGTCGTCGAGGTGATCACGCCGGGGCTCGTCGGCGACCCCGAGAGCCTCGACGCCGTGCACGAGGTCGCGGTCGCGGCGCTCGAGCCGGCCGGCTTCGGGCTCGCCGCCTTCGAGGCCTCGACGGGCGACTTCCGCGCGACCGCGGTCGACGGCCCGAGCGACGAGCTCCCCGACGCCGTCGTCGAGGAGCTCCGGCGCATCGGGGCACGAGAGGTCCTGGTCCCGACACCGCACGCGGAGCGGCTGCGCGCGGCGCTGCGCGGCTCGCTTTCCGACGCGGTCGTGACGGCGGTCGAGCCGGCGAGCTTCGAGCCGGCGTCGGCGCCCGGAGCGCCGATCGGCTTCGACGCCGGGGCGCGGGATCCGGCGATGCGCGCCGCCGCGGCGGTGCTGGCGTACGTCGCCGCGCACCAGCCCTTCGCGCTGCGGCACGCCGCACGGCTGCGCCGCTACGCGCTCGCGGACAGCATGGGGCTCGACGCCTCCACGCGGGCGCACCTGGAGCTCTTCGAGAGCACCGTCGACCGGACGCGCCGTGGCACCTTGATCGAGCGGCTCGACGCGACGCTGACGCCGCTCGGAGCGCGGCGGCTGGCGCGATGGCTGGCCTATCCGCTGCTCGATCCCGTCGCGATCGCGGCGCGGCAGGACGCCGTCGCGTGGCTGGCCGAGCGCGACCGGCTGCGCGCGCAGCTGCGGAGCCGTCTGCGACCGGTGCGCGACCTCGAGCGCCTGTTCGCCAAGGCAGCGCGCCCCGGCGCCACGCCGCGCGACCTCGGTGCGATCCGCTCCTCGCTCGCCGCGCTGCCGGCGCTGGCCGAGATCGCGGCGGCCCACGACGCGGGAGATCTCCCGGGCGCCGCCGCGCCGCCCCCCGCTTCGCTCCCCGGCGTGGAGCCGGTGCCCGAGGTGCTGCGTCTGCTCGAGGAGGCGCTGGTCGACGAGCCGCCGGCGGTCGCGCGCGGCTCGCGCGGCGCGGGCGAGGTCGGCTACATCCGGCCCGGCTTCCGCGCCGAGCTGGACGGGCTGCGCGAGAGCGCCCGAAAGGGTCGCGAGTGGATCGCGGGCCTCGAGGCGCGAGAGCGGGAGCGCACCGGCGTCGCCAGCCTGCGCGTGCGCTTCCACCCGGTGCTCGGCTACGGGATCGAGCTGACCCGCGCGAACCTGGGCCGCGCCCCGGCGGACTACGAGCGCAAGCAGACGCTGGCCGGTGCCGAGCGCTTCACCACGAGCGAGCTGCGCGAGGTGGAGAGCCGGGTGCTCGGCGCCCACGAGCGCGCGGCCGCGCTCGAGCGCGAGATCTTCGCGGCGGTTCGCGCGCAGCTGCTCGAGCACGGAGCGTCGATCCGCGCGGCCGCCGACGCGGTCGCGGAGCTCGACGCGCTCGCCAGCCTCGCCGAGGTCTCGCGCCGCGACGGCTGGACGCGGCCCCAGGTCGACGCGGGCGAGCGGCTCGAGATCCGGGGCGGCCGACATCCCGTGGTGGAGCCGCTGCTGCACGCGCGCGGCGGGGAGGGGTTCGTCCCGAACGGGACGGAGCTCGACCCTGCGGAGTGTCAGCTCCTGCTCCTCACCGGACCCAACATGTCGGGGAAGAGCACCTATCTGCGCCAGGTCGCGCTGATCGCGCTGCTGGCGCAGGTCGGGAGCTTCGTGCCGGCAGAGTCGGCGCGGGTGGGTGTCGTCGACCGCATCTTTACGCGGGTCGGCGCGTCGGACCGCCTCACGCAGGGAGAGTCGACCTTCCTGGTCGAGATGCGCGAGACCGCCGAGATCCTCGCCCAGGCCTCGCGCCGGAGCCTGGTGATCCTCGACGAGATCGGCCGCGGCACCAGCACCTTCGACGGCCTCTCGATCGCCTGGGCGGTGGCAGAGTACCTGCACGACGCGCCGGGGCTGGGCTCGCGCACGCTCTTCGCGACGCACTACCACGAGCTGATCGAGCTGGCCGAGGCGAAGCCGCGCATGCGCAACGCGCACTTCGAGGTCCGCGAGTGGGGGTCCGAGGTGGTATTCCTGCGGCGGCTCGTCCCGGGCGGTGCGAGCCGCTCCTACGGGATCCAGGTCGCCCGCCTCGCCGGCCTTCCGGAGCCCGTGATCGCGCGCGCGCGCGAGGTGCTCGCCGACCTCGAGCAATCACGGCACGGGAGCGAGCGCGACGCGCCGCAGCTCGCGCTCTTCGCCCCGGCCGCGGAGGTGCCCGAGCCGGCGCGCGGCGTGCTCGAGGCGCTGCGCGCACTCGACCCGGATCGCACCGCGCCGCTCGATGCGCTCCTCGCGCTGCGCAGCCTTCGCGAGCGACTGCGCCGGGGAGGCGAAGGATGAGCCGCAGGGTGCCGATCGCCCTCGCGGCGCTCGCCCTGCTCGGCGCAGGCCGTCCGGAGGGGCTCGGCGACATCGTCTCGGTGCGCCACTGGAGCTACCCCACCTACTCGCGCGTCGTGATCGAGCTGTCGCGGCCGATCTCCACCGAGGTCCAGACGCTGCCGGCCGATCCCACGAGCCGCACCCCGGCGCGGCTCTTCTTCGACCTGCCCGGCGTGTGGGTCGGGCGGCAGTTCGACGAGCCGATCGCTGTCGGCGACGGCCTGCTGCGTCGCGTTCGCATCGGGCAGAACACGCTCGGCAGCGCGCGGGTGGTGCTCGATCTCGAGCGCTGCGACGGTCACCGCGTGCGCGAGCTCGCCGCCCCCGATCGCCTGGTGGTCGACGTCTTTGCAGACCGACGGACCGCGCGATCGCACGGGCGCCGGCTCGCGCGCGCCCTGCCGATGGAGCTGCGCACCGTCCACACCGTGGTGATCGATGCGGGCCACGGCGGCGCCGACCCGGGCGCCATCGGGATCGGTGGTCTCCGCGAGAAGGACGTGACGCTCGTGCTCGCCAAGATCCTGCGCGGGCGCCTCACCCGGCGCGGGTTCGCCGTGGTGATGACGCGCGACCGCGACACCACGCTGTCCCTGCTGGACCGAACGGCCCTCGCCGAGGGCGCGGGCGGCGACGTCTTCGTCTCGCTGCACGCCAACGCCGCGCCGCGCCCCGAGCTGGAGGGCGTCGAGATCTACACGCTCGACGAGAACGCACAGCGGCAGACGCTGCGCGTGGCCGCCCGCGAGAACGGCGTCGCGCCGCGCGAGGTCGACCCGCTGCAACGGCTGCTGGCGCGGCTGCGGCTCTCCGAGGCGTCGGCGCGCTCGGGGCAGCTCGCCGACCTCGTGTACGGCGAGATCGCATCCTCGATGGGCGTGCGCTGGCCTTCGGTGCTCGGGCCGGGCCGCAAGCATGGCCCGTTCTATGTGCTCTACCTGTCGGACATGCCGGCGATCCTGGTCGAGGCGGGCTTCGTGACCCATCCGGGAGACGCGCGGCGGCTGCGCGATCCGGCGTACCTCGATGCCATGGCGGACCAGATCGCCGAGGGCCTGGCGCGGTTTCGCGCGCGCTCGCGCCCGGTGGTGGCGGAGCGGACTCCGTGAGGGCGCCGGCCGTGGAGCGCTGGCTCTCCGAGCTCGGCGGGGGAGGGCCGATCGCGCGCGAGCGCGAAGGCGAAGTGCTCGGAGCCGTGCGCGGCTACCTGGCCGCGGCGCGCGAGGAGCTGACAGAGCTGCATCGCGCATCGCGCGCCGGGAGCCGGGTTAACGCTCTCCACTCCGACCTGATGGATCGGCTGGTGCGGCGGCTCTTCCAGCTCGCCGAGAGCGACTACTTCGCCAGCGAAGGCGATGCGGGCGACCGCATCGCCGTGCTCGCGGTCGGCGGCTACGCACGCCGCGAGATGTCGATCTGCTCCGACGTCGACCTGCTCCTCCTCCACGCCGGCCCGGTGACACCCTACGTGACGCGCATCGCGGAGCGGATCCAGTACTGGCTGTGGGACGCCGGGCTGACCGTCGGCTGCGCCACGCGCACGATCGCGGACACCGTGGCGCTGGCGCGCGCCGACGAGACCGTCTTCACCGGCATCCTCGACACGCGCTTCCTGTCCGGGGATCCGGACTTCTTCCACGAGTTCAGCGACGCGCTGCGCCGCGAGCTGCTTCCCGACGCGGAGTACTTCCTGGGGCGCCAGGTGGCCTCGATCCAGAAGCGCCACGCCGAGTTCGGCGAGTCGCTCTACCTGCTCCAGCCCAACGTCAAGGAGGGAGCGGGTGGCCTGCGCGACTACCACGCCGCGATCTGGGCGATGCGCGCCGTGCTCCCGTCGGCGCGCGGTCTCGACGACCTGCTGCACTCCGGGCTGCTGACCGAGTCGGAGATGGAGGCGTACCGCAGCGCGCTCGACTTCCTGTGGCGAGTGCGAAACGAGCTGCACCTGATCGCGCGGCGCCGCCAGGACCAGATGAGCTTCGAGCTCCAGGAGCAGATCGCGTCGACCTTCGGCTATCCCGACGACGGCCCCGACGCGCCGCTCCCGGTCGAGCTCTTCATGAGCGACTACTACCGCCACGCGCGCGCGATCCGCAACTACTCCGAGCTGGTGCTCGAGCAGTGCCGCGCGCGGGCTCGGCGCGACCGCCGCCCTCCGCCGCCGGCGATCCCCGTCGAGGACGGCTTCCGGGTGGCCGGCGACCACCTCGAGATCCCGAACGCGAACCATCTGCGCGAGCGGCCGCTGCGCCTGCTCACGGCGTTCGCCGTCGCCCAGGAGCACGACGTGCAGCTGTCACGGACGGCCCAGCGCCTCGTGCGCGAGAACCTGCACCTGATCGACGACGCCTTCCGCCGCGACCCGCAGGCGACCGCCACCTTCCTGCGAATCCTGGACGCCGACCGGCGCGTGATGCGCTCGCTCATGGCGATGAACGAGATCGGGCTCCTGGCCCGCTACCTCCCGGAGTGGGAGCACATCGTCTGCCGCTGGCAGCACGTGATCTATCACACGTACACCGTGGACGTACACTCGATCTTCCTGGTCGAGGAGCTGCGCCGGCTCTGGCAGGGCAAGTACGAGCGCGTGCTGCCGGAGCTGACCGAGCTGATGCGCAACGCGGAGGACCGCCCGGCGCTCTACCTCGGTTGCCTGCTGCACGACGTCGGCAAGGGCTTCGGCGGCGAGCACTCGAACAAGGGGGCGGAGCGCGCGCGGGTCTGCGTCGAGCGGCTCGGCCTCGACCCGGAGCGCGCCGAGCGCATCGTGTTCCTGGTCCGGCACCACCTCTCGATGTCCCACATCGGGCAGCGCCGCGACCTCTCCGACCCGCGCATGATCTCCGAGTTCGCGAAGCTGGTGGGGGATCGCACCAATCTGCGGAATCTCTACCTGCTCACCTTCGCGGACATGCGCGCGTCGTCGAAGTCGGGCTGGACCGAGTGGAAGGCAGCGCTGGTGCGCGAGCTCTTCGAGCGCACGGCCGAGGTGCTCGAGACCGGGCGGCCGGACGAGGGCGTCGCCTTCGCCACGATCGAGGCGCGCGTCGAGAAGCGACAGCAGGCGGCGCGCGACGAGCTGCGCGCGCTCGGAGTCGCCGATTCGAAGATCGACTCGTTCTTCGACGAGATGCCGCGCCGCTACTTCGTGTCGCACACGCCCCGGCAGATCGCCCGGCACGCGATGACGCTGCTCTCGTTCAGCGACGCGAAGCCGGTCGTGATGGGGGTCCGCGAGATGCGCGGCGGCTTCTCCGAGCTGATCACCTGCACGCGCGACGTGCACGGACTCTACTGGCGGATCGCCGGCACCCTCACCGCGCGCGGGATCAACATCCTCGGCTCGAACGTGTACACGACGCGTACGGGCCTGGCGCTCGAGGTGTACCGCGTGGCCACGCCGCCGGGAGAGGGCGAGGATCGGGCGCGCACGTGGGCGGCGTTCGAGGAGAGCCTGCGGCGGGTGCTGGCCGGCGAGCTGCGGGTCGAGGAGCTGGTCAAGCGCCGCCGCCGCCCGATCGGGGAGACCGCGACCCCGTCCCGGCTGCCGCCGAGCGTCGAGATCTCGAACGACGAGTCCGACTTCTACACGATCGTCGACGTAGCGGCGAACGACCGCATGGGCCTGCTCTACGACCTGACGCGCACGCTCGCCGACCGCGGTCTCGAGATCTACATCTCGAAGGCGACAACCGTGCTCGACCAGGTTGCGGACTCCTTCTACGTGAAGGACCAGCAAGGGAAGAAGCTCGTCGACCCGGAGCGGATCGAGGCGCTGCGCGCAGCGCTGCTCGCCGCGGTCCAGATGGAGGAAGCGGCGCATGGGACGCCGTGATCCGGCCGCGCCGGCCGCCGAGCTGGCGGCCGCGGTCGACCGCTTCCTCACGCACCTCGTGGTCGAGCGCGGGCTGGCGCGCAACTCGGTCGAGGCCTATGCGCGCGATCTCGCCCGCCTCGCGGCGCATCTCGAGGAGCAGGGGGCTCGGGGCGCGGCGCAGATCCGTCCCGCGCACCTGCGCAGCTTCGCCGAGGCACTCGACGAGGCCGGGCTCGCGCCCGCCAGCCGCGCGCGAGCACTGGTGTCCGCGCGCCGCTTCGTGCGCCACCTCGTCGCGCGGGGCGTGCTGGCGCGCGATCCGAGCGAGGGGCTGCGCGCGCCGCGGCTCGGCCGCTCGCTCCCGCGCGCGCTGCCCGCGTCGGAGACCGAGGCGCTGCTCGCCGCCGCGGCTGCCGAGGGACCGCTGGGGCTCCGCGATCGCGCGATGCTCGAGGTGCTCTACGCGTCGGGGCTCCGGGTGTCGGAGCTGGTCGGGCTGCCGCTCGGCGCGGTGGACCGGCGCGCCGGGCTCCTGCGCGTGCTCGGCAAGGGCGGCCGCACGCGCATCGTGCCGCTCGGGGAGCCCGCGCTGGCGGCTCTCGAGACGTGGCTCGCGGAGGGCCGACCGGCCTTCGCGCGGGGTCGCGCCGCGGGGCGCGCCAGCGACGCGGTCTTCCTGTCGCGCCGCGGGAGCGCGATGACGCGCCAGAACTTCTTCGAGCGCCTGCGCGCGCTGGCGCTGCGGGCCGGGATCGCCTCCGACCGCGTGTCGCCGCACGTCCTGCGCCACTCGTTCGCGACGGACCTGCTCGAGGGCGGTGCGGACCTGCGCGCCGTGCAGGCGATGCTCGGGCACGCGGATCTCGCGACCACGCAGATCTACACGCAGGTGAGCCGGCAGCGGCTGCGCGAGACCGTGGAGCGCCGCCACCCGCGCGGGACGCGCGACCCCGCCGACTCGACGTCTGCGCGGTGAGCGAGGCCGTGCTCGCGGGCCTGCACCTCGCGCCCGCCGTCGCGGGGCTCGTCGAGTGCGTGCTGCGCGAGGCGGAGCAGCGAGCTCGCGCGGTGTACCTGGTGGGCGGGCCGGTGCGCGACCTCCTGCTCGGCCGGCCGCTGCGCGACGTCGACCTGATCGTCGAGGGCGACGCCGGTGTCGCCGAGGAGCTCGCGCGCGCCGCGTCGCCGCCCGGCGTGCAGGTGGTGAGCCACGACCGCTTCGGCACGGTGAGGCTCGAGAGCTCCGAGGCGGCGCTCGATCTCGCGGGCACGCGCCGCGAGCGGTACGCGCGGCCCGGCGCGCTTCCGAGCGTCGAGCCGGGAAGTGTCGACGAGGACCTGCTGCGACGCGACTTCACGGTCAACGCGATGGCGCTGCCGCTCTCGCGGGCGGCCCGGCGCGCGGCGGGATCGGAGCGCAGCGACGAGCCGGCGGTGCTGGCGCCGGATCCTGCGCGCGAGGATTTGCAGGCCCGCGTCCTTCGCATCCTGCATCCGCGGAGCTTCCACGACGATCCGACCCGCGCGCTCCGCGCGGCGCGGCTGTCGGTTCGACTCGGCTTTCGCCTCTCGCGCGGATCGCGGGCGGCGCTGCGCGAC
Organism: Myxococcota bacterium; assembly: GCA_035506135.1. Classification (GTDB taxonomy): domain Bacteria; phylum Myxococcota_A; class UBA9160; order UBA9160; family PR03; genus DATJPY01. The sequence goes on from DATJPY010000052.1 coordinate 111,902, forward strand.
GCGCTCCGGGACGGCGCCTTCGGCGCCGTGTCGGGAGATCGGCTGCGGCGCGAGTTCGAGAAGCTCTTCGACGACGCGGCCCTCGGCGCCGATCCGGCGGCGGCGCTGCGGCGGCTGGCCGAGTGGCACGTGCTGGGCGCCCTCGAGCCGGGCCTCTCGTTCCCGGGCCCGGCGGCGGCGCCGGTGCGGCGTCTGGGGCGGGCGATCGCTGCCCCGCCTTGGGCCCGGCGAGGGTCCGGGCGGGTGCGGTCTTGGGCGGTCGGGCTCGCGCTCTGGCTCGCGGAGGTCGAGGCGCCGCTGCGGCGGCGCGCGCTCCGTCGCCTCTCGGTGCGCGGGGAGGTCGCCGACCGCGTCGGCGCCTTCCCACAGGAGCGCGACCGAAGGCTCCGCGCGCTCGCGCGGAGCCGCGGGCGGGGCGCCGCGGATGCACTGCTCGGCGGCCTCGACGACGAGGAGGTGCTCGCGCTCTGGTGCTGCGCGCCGCCGACCGGACGCCAGCGCATCGTGCGCTGGGCCGCGGAGGACCGCGATCGACGCATTCCCGTGTCGGGTCGCGATCTCCTCGCCGAGGGCCTGTCCGGTCCGGCGGTGGGCGCGGGCCTGGCGCGCATCCGCGCCGCGTGGCTGGACGGCGCGGTGCGAAGCCGCGAGGAGGCGCTGGCGCTCGCCCGCGAGCTCGGCGGAACGGCGCGGCGTCGGGCGAAGCGCCGGTGACGCGGGCGGTTGCCCACCCTTGACCGATCGACCATACTGCGCGCACCCGGGCGGGCCTCCCCCCGCCGGCCCCGAGATCCTCCCGGAGCGAGTCCATGTCGTCCGCCGACGCCGAGGCGCAGCCCGTCGCGGCCTTCGAGCCGATTGCCGAGGGCGGCTCGGCCTGCCAGGTGCGACTTCCGCTCTTCGAAGGTCCCCTCGACCTGCTGCTTCACCTGATCCGCGAGAACGAGCTCGAGATCACCGATCTCCCGATCGCGCAGGTCGCGCGCCAGTATCTCGAGTACCTGGAGGTGCTGCGCGAGCTGCACCTCGACGTCGCCGCCGAGTACCTGGTGATGGCGGCGACGCTCGCCTGGATCAAGTCGCGCATGCTGCTGCCGGCCGACGGCGAGTCGGACGAGGCCGAGGAGATCGATCCGCGCGCCGAGCTGATCGCCCGCCTGCTCGAGTACCAGCGCTTCAAGGAGGCCGCCGAGGCGCTCGGCCGCCGGCCGCTCCTCGGTCGCGAGGTCTTCGCGCCCGCCGGCGTCGAGATCGAGCCGCCGCCCGAGGGCGAGCGCGAGATCGCGGTCGGGCTCCTCGAGCTGGTCGAGGCACTGCGCCGCGCTCTCCGCCAGGCACACGCCAGCGAGGGGGTCCACGAGGTCGTCACCGAGACCGTGACCGTCCGCGAGTGCATGGTGGCCGTGGTCGACGCGCTCGCGCGGTCCGAGGTCGTCGAGCTCGACGAGCTGCTCCGCGGCCCCGACGGCCGCACCTCGGTCTCGTACCTGGTCGCCACGTTCCTGGCGATCCTCGAGCTGGCACGCACCGCCGCGCTGCGCATCTACCAGAGCATCGACGGGCTCGGTGCGCCCCGCGGACCGATCCGCCTGCGCCGCGCGCGCTCCGATCCCGAGGCAGCTCGCGCGGAGGAGGCCCCTTGACGTTCCGAGGAGATCCGATGGAGTCGACCGAGCGCCGCCGCGTCCTCGAAGCCCTGCTGCTGGCCACGCCGGAGCCTCTCACGCCCCAGCGCCTCACCCACATCGTCCCGGACCTCTCGGCGCGCGAGCTCTCGGCGGCGATCGACGCGCTGAACGCCGGCTACGAGTCGGTGGGCTGCGCGTTTCGGGTGGAGGCGGTGGGTGGTGGCTACCAGCTCCGCACCCTGCCCGAGTTCGCGCCGTGGCTCGCCGAGCTCCAGCCGACGGCGCCGCTGCGTCTCTCTCGCGCGGCCCTGGAGACGCTCGCGATCGTGGCCTACAAGCAGCCGCTCACGCGCGCGGAGATCGAGCACGTGCGAGGCGTCGACGTGGGTGCCGTGCTGCGCAGCCTGCTCGAGCGGAGGCTGGTTCGCATCGCCGGGCACCGCGAGGTCCCCGGGCGGCCGATGCTCTACGCCACGACGCGCCGCTTCCTCGAAGTCTTCGGGCTCGCGGCGCTCGGCGATCTCCCCACGCTGCGCGAGATCGAGGAGCTGCTCCGCGAGCGGGCGGCCGATGCGAGTGACGAGACCGCGGCGCAGCTCGCTGCGCTCGCGGCGGTGGCTCCCGCGCAGGACGACCCGCTCGAAGACGACGACGCCGAGGACGACGACGCGGACGACGCCGACTCACCGGCGCGCAGCCACTGAGCGCGCGGAACGCCCCGCTCGCCTCTCGAACGCCTCCAGAAGATCCTGGCTGCCGCGGGCGTCGCGTCGCGGCGCGCCGCCGAGGCGCTGATCCGCGAGGGGCGCGTGCGCGTCGATGGAGCGACGGCCCACATCGGCGATCGCGCCGATCCGGAGCGCCAGGAGATCGCCGTCGACGGGCGGCCGCTGCCGCGCGCGAAGCCGGTCTACTGGCTGGTGCACAAGCCGGTGGGCGTGCTCACCACGACGCGCGATCCCGGCGGCCGCCGCACCGTGCTCGACCTCCTGCCGAGCGGTCTGCCGCGCCTCTTCCCGGTCGGACGCCTCGACGCCCCGACCGAAGGACTGGTGCTGCTCACCAACGACGGCGAGGCGGCGCAGGCGCTCCTGCATCCGTCGCTCGAGAGCGAGCGCGAGTATCGCGTGACCGCGCGCGGACGGGTCTCGGACGCGGCGCTCGCGCAGCTCGCGCGAGGGATCGAGCTCGAGGACGGATGGACGGCACCCGCGCGGGTCGGCGCAGCGCGGTTCGACGCGCGGAGCGGAGCGACGATCTTCTCACTGACGCTTCACGAGGGCCGCAAGCGGCAGATCCGCCGCGCGCTCGATGTGCTCGGCCATCCCGTCGTGCGGTTGGTCCGCACGCGCATGGGCCCGCTGCGGCTCGGCCGCCTGCCGGCTGGATCTGCGCGCCCGCTCGCCGCGGAGGAGATCGCCGCGCTGCGCCGCCACGTCCGCCGGCTGCTCGGATCCGCCGCCGAGCCGACCCGGCAGGCCGCCGGCAAGCGCGCCCCGCAAGCGGCCGGCAGCGTGCGCAAGTTCCGCTCCAGAGCTCGCCCAAAGCCTCCAAATTCATGCAGAAATACTTGAACAACAATCGGTTTTCGGTTTAGGATGTCGTCTGCTGAGAGGCTCTGGACGAATGCTGCCGAAGCTGCGCTTGCTCTGCCCTTCCGGGGTCCTCGCCGCTGCCATCACCGGCGCCGCCCCGGCCCTCGCCATCACCGGCGTGTGTCCGGACGGAAGCATCTTCATCGTCCAGTCCGCGAGCGACGTCCCCTGCAAGGACGCCAAGCGCATCGAGCCGCACGAGGTTCCGCCGGTCCGGCCCGAGAACCTGCCGCGCCCGTATCTCTGGGAAGTCCACCGCGAGAAGCTCGACCCGAACAACCCCTACAACCTGGTCGATCGCGCCGCGCAGATGCGCAAGCTCGGCCGCAGCGACACCGACGGGAGTACGGGAGCGACTCCGCCGGGTGCCGATCCGGGGGCCAAGACCGCGTCCCCGCCCGTGGTTGCATCCGCGCCGCACAGCGCGGCGCCGGCGGCCGCGAAGGCCGGGCCGCTCGGGCTCGGACTGAGCAGCGGTGAGCTGCGTGATCTGTTCTTCGTGGTGGAGCTGCAGCAGCAGCACGCGCCCGCCACGTTCACCCAGGGTACGGCGAAGGGAGCGGAAGCCCTTCGGGTGTCCTTCGCGTGGTCGCAGGCCTTCGAGGATCGCGTGCACAGCGCGTCTGCGGCCACCAACGGGAAGCCGCTGCTCTTCAGCGTGCAGGCGGCCTCACCCTCGACCTTCCAGCCCAATTTCACGTTCGTGCAGGGGCCCGTCGCCTTCACGCCGAAGCGCGACGACGCGTCGCAGTTCGGCGTCCTCCAGGGTCACGCGGGCAGCCTCGCCGCGCGCGATCTCGCGCTCGGCTACGTCGTGCTGCCGTCGGGGCTCGACCTGGCGCGACCGATCGACGTGTACTGGGACGACCGCCGGCTCGCCGCGACCTTCCGCCCCTGATCAGCGCCGATAGGTGACGTAGACCTGCGTGTAGTAGAGCGTGCCGTCGGCGGCCTGCGCGATGCCGATGCCGGTCGCGTTGAAGGCCGGCGCCAGCAGGTTCTGGCGATGGACGGGCGAGGCGAGCCAGCCCTCGAGGATCTCCCGATTCGGGTCACCGCGACTGGTGAGGCCGACGTTCTCACCGGCCAGCGAGAAGCCGCTGGCGCCGCCGCGCTTCAGGCGGTCGACGGGATTGAGCCCCTCGGGCGTCTCGTGGGCAAAGTAGTGGCGCTGCGCCATGTCGAGGCTGTGCTCGCGTGCGACCGCATCGAGCACCGGATCGCGGCGGAGCTCGATCAGCCCCGCCTGGCTGCGCACGCCGTTGACCGAGCGGTGCAGCTCGGCCTCGAGCGGGGTGAACTCGGCGGCCGGCGGCATCGAGGCCGGCCAGGTGGACGTGCCGACCAGCGCACCGCGCGCCTGCGCCGACGCGCTTCCCGGGCACAGCAGCCAGAGCGCGATCCAGACGCCGATCACGAACGCGGCGGCCTGCGAGGGCGTGCGCGGCACGGCCTACTGCACCGCCTGCGAGTCGTCGAGCAGCTCCCGCCGCGTCAGCTTGCCGCCGGTGTAGTAGGAGCGCACGTCGATCTTGCCGTCGCCGTTCTTGTCCTCGTCGACCTCGGTCGGGTTGCCCTTGGCGTCGAAGAGCGTGATGCGCTGGGGGTGGCCGCTGCCGTCCTTGTCCTCCGTGCGCCGCACCAGCTTGCCGTTCTCGTAGTAGTCGATGCGGTCGCGCACGCCGTCGAAGTCGGTGTCCTGCTCCTGTCGGACCACCTGGCCGTCGCGATAGAAGGTCCAGCTGTCGACCTCGCCGTCGCCGTTGGTGTCGGCGCGCCGCACCACGATCTTGCCGTCCTTGTAGATCGTCCACGCATCGGGCTGGCCGTCGCCGTTGGTGTCCTCCTCGATGCGGGCGATCTTGTCGCTGTTGGGCTCGTAGTAGATCGTCTTCTCCGGGCGTCCGTCGTGATCGTCGTCGAGGAGCTCGCGCTTGCGGCCGCCCTTCGCCTCCTGCACCCAGCGGTCGGGGCGCCCGTCGTGATCGCGGTCCTCGGTCTTGACCGTGGTCCACTCGGAGGCGGGTCCGGGCGCAGGGCTCGCGCTCGGCGCGGCCGCGGTGTCGGCCGGGGTCGTCGGGGCCACGCTCGCCTGGCGGGTGCGCAGCGCGGCCAGCTCGTCGGCGATCGAGAGCGACGGCTGCGACGCGCCGGTCGTGCTCGCGCTCGCCTGCGGCCCACCGGCGGCGGCCTGTCGCGCCTCGAGCTCGCGCTTCATCTCGTCGACCTGCGCCTGCTCGTGAGCGGCCTCGATCTGCTGCCGCTGCGGAACCGCCGCCTGCATGGGGGTCGGGACGCCAGGGGTCGCGGGCGAGAGGCCCGGGTAGCCGCCCTGGGCGTAGTTCCCGTTGCTCGACTGCGTGGAGGTGGTCAGCGCCTGGTTCAGCTTCTCGAACGGCCACAGCACCGCCGCGACGGGCCAGAGGATCGGATAGTCCCACAAGGGATCGCGGCCGGTGCCCTGCATCTGGCGCGTGTCGATCGTCGTCGCGCCGCCGAGCATCGTCATGTCGGGACCGGCCCCGTTCTGCACCGGCGCCAGCCTGGGCTGGCCGGGCGCGCCTTGCTGCGCGGCGCCCGGCGGGTAGTAGCCGGTCATCGGCGGAGCGGCCTGGCCCGGCGAGATGATCACGGCGGAAGCGCCCGTATTGAAGACCGGCATGTTCGGAAGCGTGTTGTTGAGAGGGGCCGCACAGCCTGCGAGCAGCAGGCCGGCGCACGCCCCGGAGATCGCAGCGAATCGCAGCAGCATCTGTGTGCCTCGAAGCAGAGGGGTACCCCCCGAATGCGTGCAAGAAGCGTGCGGGAGGGCCAGCGATCGCCGATTCGCCTCGCGCCGACGCCTGGCTCGCGCAGCGAGCTGCGGTCCATCTGCCGGTGCCGGAGCCCACGCATCCGTGGTAGCGCAGTTCCCATCCTGGGTATCCTGACTGCCACGTCATGTGCGGACGCTTCTTCCTCTCGACATCGGGTGCCGAGATCGCGCGCCATTTCGGCCTGGTCGCGGCGCCGGATCTGGTGCCGCGCTTCAACATCGCGCCGGGCCAGGACGTCCCGGTGGTGCGTGCGCTCGGGCGCGACGACGGGCGCGTGCTCGAGCTGCGCCGATGGGGGCTCGTGCCGGGGGGCATCGAGGATCCGAGCCGGGGCCCGCGTCCGATCAACGCGCGCGCCGAGACGGCCGCGTCGCTTCCGATCTTCCGCGACGCGTTGGCGCGGCGGCGCGGCCTCGTCCCGGCCGATGGCTTCTACGAGTGGCAGCATCGCGGCCGCAGCGCGCGACCCTTCGCGGTCCGCATCCGCGGCGGCGCGCTCTTCGCGATGGCAGCGGTCTGGGATCGCTGGGAGCGCGGCGGAGCGGCGGTGCCGGGCGCTCCCGCGGCGATCGACAGCGTCGCCATCCTGACCACCGAGGCCAACGCGCGCATCCGTACCATCCACGACCGCATGCCGCTGATCCTGGCGCCCGAGGACTGGGCGCGCTGGCTCGATCCCGAGGCCCGCGTGGCTCCGCTCCTCCGACCCTGCCCGGCGGAGTGGATCGATCTCCATCCGGTGGCCACGAGGGTCAACGACGTGCGCGAAGACGACGCGCGCCTCGTCGAGCCCGAGCGCGATCTGTTCGGGCCCACCGCGGTCCCTCCGGCGCGAGAATGAGGACCGCGCTCGTCGTCGCGGCCCTCGCCGCTGCGGTCGCAGCCGCGCTCTACGCCGCGACGCTGGCGCAGGCCGGCAGCGAGTGCCGCGCCTGCGTGCGCTTCGGCGGCGGGGAGCACTGCGCGGCGGCGCGCGCCGGGAGCCGCGAGGAGGCCGAGCGCGCCGCCGTCGCGACGGCCTGCGCGGCGATCTCGTCGGGCGTCACCGCATCGATCCAGTGCGAGGCATCCGAGCCGCTCTCGATGGAGTGCCGCTGAGGCTCACGCCTCCTGGCTCAGCGTCTCGAGCTCGCGTTGGCGCGTCTCGGGGAGGAGCAGGAGGAAGATGCCCGCCGCGGCGACGCCGATCGAGAGCCAGCTCACGATCCCCGCCAGATTCCCGGCGAGGTCGTTGCCGACGATCCAGAGGCCGGCCATCGCGCCGATCGTCTGCACCGACTGCATCCACGCCTGCGACGCGCCGCGCTGCGAGGTCGGGAAGAGCTCGGTCGAGAAGGCGCGGACGACCACGTCGCCGGCGCTGATCGTGAATACGATGAGCGCGAAGCACGGGGCGAGGCTCCAGCCGGGGCCGTGATAGAACGCCACCGACGCGAGGCAGTAGATCACGTAGGCGCCGCAGCCGATCAGGCGGCGCCCGAAGCGATCGCCGAGCCGGCCGGCGACGACGTTGCCGATGATCCCGACCCCGCCTGCGGTGAGCAGCATCGTCGAGTAGCGCCACGGCTCCCAGCCGTGCTGCGTCTGCACGAAGTAGGACGCGAACTGGAACACGGAGATGGCGCCGAGCGAGGCCAGCAGCCCCGCCTGCCCGACGCAGAACGCGCGCCACGGATACGTCCGCGCCAGCGTGCCGAGCGAGCGCAGCGAGGAGCCGAACGAGCGCGATGCCGCACCGCGCTGCGCCTGGAGCTGCCGGAAGCGGCCCGTCTCCTGCAGCGTGCGTCGGAAGTGCGGGAGCAGGAGGGCGGGCACGACGCCCACCGCATAGAGCGACCGCCAGCCGAACGGGAGGTGGTCGACGAACGCGAAGAGCGCCGCCCCGAGGCCGTTCCCGATGTTGGCGAGCGCGCCGAGCATCCCGAGGCCCCAGCCGCGGTGCTCGGCCGGAAACTCCTCGATCAGCATCACCACGCCGATCGATGAGCAGGTGAGCAGCGAAGCGCGCGTCAGGAGCTGGATGCCGATGAACTGAGACGGCGTTTGGCTGAAGGCGGTCGCGAGCGTACCGACGCTCATCCCCACCATCGCGGCGAGGAACACGATGCGGCGTCCGAACCGATCGGCCAGCGGCAGCAGTCCGAAGGCGAGGAAGCCGCCGAAGCGCTCGAACGCCAGGTAACGGCCCACGTTGGGGAAATGGAGATCGTCGGCGATGTGCTTCAGCGCGGCCGAGAGCAGCGAGAAGTCGTACTGCTCGAAGAAGAGCCCGAGCGCCACCAGCGCGAACACCTGCATCAGCCGGGGCTCGATGCCGGCCGGCACGCTGCCGAGGAAGGGAGGGATCCACCAGGGATTGTCGCGCCACGCGCGCGCGCGGCGCCCCTGTCCGGGAGTCGCTTCGGGCGGAGCCGGTGCCGGAGCGCTCACTGCGGCACGGTAGCCCATGGAGACCCGAAGCGAGGTAGGCTCGCGCCGATGGCGCTCGCTCTCGCGGGAGACGAAGGGGGCTCGATGCGGTGGGCGTCCACCCTCTCCGAGCGCCCGGACGCGGAGGGCGCGGCCGCGGAGGCGAGCGACGCGCTGCGGTCGGCGCTCGGGGGTGCGCCGGACCTCGCGTTCCTCTTCTGCTCGGACGCCTATGCGGCCGACTACGCGCGGCTCGCTGAGCGGGTGGTGGATCGCCTCGGCGGCGGCCTCCTGGTCGGGTGCAGCGGGCGCAGCGTGATCGGCGCCGGCCGTGAGATCGAGGGACACCCGGCGGTGTCGATCGTGGGCGCCCGTCTCCCCAAGGTGTCGCTCGCGCCGGTCCGGATCGCGGGCGACGGCTTCCCGCGCGGCGCGGAGGCGTGGCGGGAGGCCTTCGAGCTGCCGCCCGATCCCGCGCCGAGCTTCGTCCTGCTCGCCGATCCCTGGAGCTGCGACGCGGAGTCGCTGATCCGGCAGCTCGACGCCGACTTCCCGGCGAGCGCCAAGGTGGGTGGGCTCGCGAGCGGCGCCGAGCAGCCGGGCGAGAACGCGCTCTTCCTGGGCCACCGGCTGCACCGCGACGGGCTGGTCGGCGTGGCGCTCGCCGGCGACGTGAAGGTCGACAGCGTCGTGGCCCAGGGCTGCCGCCCGATCGGACACCCGATGTTCGTGACGCGCTGTCGCGGCCAGCTCCTCGTCGAGCTGGACGGCAGGCCGCCGATCCAGTGCCTGCAGGAGCTCTTCGAGCAGGGGAGCCGGCGCGACCGCGCGCTGATGCAGAGCTCGCTCTTCCTCGGCATCGAGATGCGGCCGGAGCTCTCGGAGTACCGGCGCGGCGACTTCCTGATCCGCAACCTGGCGGGGGCCGACCCGGGGACGGGCGTGCTCGCGGTGGCAGCGGCGCTGCGCGAGGGGCTGGTGGTGCAGTTCCACCTGCGCGATGCGCAGACCTCGGCGGAGGACCTGGAGGAGCGGCTCGCCGGCTATCGGCCGGGGCCGGGCGGCGCGCCGTCCGGCGCGCTTCTCTTCTCGTGTCTCGGGCGCGGCGCACCGCTCTACGGCCGCCCCAACCACGACAGCGACGTCTTCCGGCGTCACCTCGGAGCGATCCCGCTCGGGGGCTTCTTCTGCAACGGGGAGATCGGGCCGGTGGCGGAGCGCACCTTCCTGCACGGCTACACCAGTGCGTTCGGAATCTTCCGGCCGCGCGCGGAGCCGGCGCCGTGAGCGAGGTCTCGATCCGCCGCGGCCGCGCCGGCGACGTCGTCCCGCTGAACGACCTCTACAACCACTACATCCGGGAGACGGCGATCACCTTCGACCTCGAGCCGATGCCGCTGGCGCGCCGGGAGGATTGGTTCGCGCAGTTCGGCGAGAGCGGCCGGCATCAGCTCTTCGTCGCAGAGCGGGGCGGACGCCTGGTCGGCTATGCCTGCAGCCGGCCCTTCCGCGACAAGGCCGCCTACGACACCACCGCGGAGACGAGCATCTACCTGGCGCCCGAGGCGTGCCGGCAGGGAATCGGCCGGCGGCTCTACGCACGGCTCTTCGACGAGCTCGCGGGTGCGGACCTGCACCGGCTCGTCGCCGGCATCACGCTGCCGAACGAGGCCTCGGTGGCGCTGCACGAGCGCGCGGGCTTCCAGCCGCTCGGCGTCTTCCGCGAGGTGGGCCGCAAGTTCGGCCGCTACTGGGACGTCCTCTGGATGGAGCGCGGGCTGTAGCCGAGCTAGCCGGCGGGCGGCTCTGCGTCCGCTCCGTCCAGCCAGGACAGGATGCGGGCGCGATCGGCGTCGAGGTCCGGCGCGGGCGGGCGGCTCGCGGGATCGGGCACCCCGTCGAGCTTGATCGGGTTGCCGGCCATCGGCACGCGGCCGGCTTCGGCGTCCTCGGCATGCACCACCATGTTGCGCGCGCGCACCTGAGGATGCGCCAGCACCTCGGCGACGTCCTGGATCGGCGCGCACGGGATGCCGGCGAGCTCGAGGCGCTCGAGCCACGCCGCGGTCGGGCGCGCTCGCAGCCGCGCCGAGAGCTCGTCGCGCAGGGCGTCGGCGTGCTCGGTGCGCAGCGCGTTGCTCGCGAAGCGCGGATCCGCTGTGAGCGCTCGACACTCGAGCGCGTCGGCGAGCCGGGCGAACAGGGTGTCGTTGCCCGCCGCCACCACGAGATGGCCATCGGCGGTCGGATACGCCTCGAACGGCGCGATCGAAGGGTGGCGGCTGCCGAGCGGACCCGGCGCCCGGCCGGTCGCCGCGAAGCGCGCGATGGCGTTCTCGAGCATCGCCACCTGGCAGTCGAGCATGGCGACGTCGACGCGGGTGCCGCGGCCCGTGCGCGCGCGATCCGAGAGCGCCGCGGTGACGCCGAGCGCGGTGAAGAGCCCGGCGTCCAGATCGCCCACCGAGGTGCCGACCCGCGTCGGCGCGCCGCCGGGCTGGCCGGTGATCGACATCACGCCGCCGAGCGCCTGGACGACGAGGTCGTAGGCGGGCCGGGTGGCCCAGGGCCCCGTCTGTCCGAAGCCGGAGATCGAGGCGTAGACGATGCGCGGATGCCGCGCGTGGACGGCCTCCCAGCCGAAGCCGAGGCGCTCGAGGACGCCGGGCCGGAAGTTCTCGACGAGCACGTCGGCACGCGCCACCAGGCGCTCGAAGAGGGCGGCGTCGGCGGGCTCGCGCAGGTCGAGCGCCAGGCTCTCCTTGCCCCGATTCAGCGACAGGAAGTAGGCCGAGCGGCCGCCGATCCAGGGACCGATGCGGCGCGCGTCGTCGCCGCCTTCCGGGTGCTCGATCTTGATTACGCGCGCACCGAGCTCGCAGAGGAGCAGCGTGCAGAACGGACCTGCGAGCACCCGCGTCAGATCGAGCACGACGGTGCCGGCGAGCGGACCCGCCGGCGGGCTGGGAGGCGGCATGCGCGGGGCAGGGTATCGTCCCGCCCTCGTGCGAGCTGCCCCCGACGTCCCGGTGCTCGTCGTGTCCGGCTTCCTCGGCTCGGGGAAGACGACGCTGGTGCGGCGGCTGCTCGACGAGTCGCGCGCGCGGGGCGAGCGCCTGGCCGTGGTGACCAACGAGTTCGGCGCGCTCGGCATCGACCGCGCGCTCCTCGGCGCGGGCGCTGCGAGCGCGGTCGAGCTGCCCGGCGGCTGCGTGTGCTGCGAGCTCTCGAGCGAGCTGGTCGACACGCTCGAGGCGCTCCGGCGCGAGCACGCGCCCGACCGGATCGTGATCGAGACCTCGGGCGTCGCGCTTCCCTACCAGACGCAGCTCTCGCTCTGGCGCCCGCCGGTGTCGGAGTGGGTCGGCGACGACATGGCCGTGGTGCTGGTGAACGCCGAGCAGCTCGCGGAGGGAAGCGAGCTCGGAGAGACCTTCGAGCAGCAGGTCTCGGCCGCCGACCTCCTGCTGCTGAACCAGGTCGACCGCGTGCCCGAGGCCGAGCTGCCGCGCCTCGAGGCCGCGCTGCGCGAGATCGAGCCCGAGGCGCCGATCGTGCGCACCCGCCACGCGGCCGTCGACGCGGCGCTCCTGCGGCCGCCCGCGCTGCGCGGAGCCCGCGATCCGGTGGCGGCCCGTCCCCACGCCCACGAGGCCTTCGAGACCGACGAGGTCGCGATCGACCCCGGGATCGAGCCCGAGGCGCTCGTCGCCCGCCTGCGCGCGCTCGGCGCGCTCCGCGCCAAGGGATTCGTCGAGACCGCGGAGGGACCGCGACTGGTGCAGGGCGTCGGCCGCCGTATCGAGCTCACCCGAGCCGCAGCGCCCGACCCGCGGATGGTCGGGCGCGTGGTGGTCGTGCGGCGCAAGCCATCCGATCGGCCGCCCGCGGCGTAACTTGGCTGGGCGGCGGTGTGGGTCCGGTTGCCGACACACCCGTTCCCCAGCCAAGCCCGCCCAGGCGCCCCGGTCCGAGCACGGCTCGGCCCGGGGCGCTCTTTCCTCGAGGGCCGGCTCCGGTAGAGTCCCGCACTCCACTCCATCCCGGGCACTCGATGGGTCCGATCCGCGCCGAGATGCGGAGGCTGGCGGCGCTCGCGCTGCCGGTCGCTGCCACGCAGGTCAGCACGATGATGCTGGGCGTCGTCGACACCCTGATGGTCGGGCGCGCGAGCGTCTCGGCGCTGGCCGCAGCGGCAATCGGCAACGTCTGGGTCTTCGGCACGCTACAGCTCGTGACCGGGATCCTGTTCGGCCTCGACCCGATCGTGGCGCAGGCCCACGGTGCCGGCGACGGCTCGCGCGCCGGGCTCGCGCTGCAGCGCGGCCTCGCGCTCGCGCTCTACCTGAGCCTTCCACTGGCCGCGCTCTGGACGGTCGGCGACGTCTTCCTGCGCCTCACCGGACAGGATCCGCTGCTCGCGCGCGACGCGCAGCGCTTCATCGCGGTGCAGATCCCGAGCATTCCCTTCTTCCTCGGCTTCAGCGCGCTGCGCCAGTATCTGCAGGGGCGCGAGATCGTGCGGCCGGCGATGTGGGTGATCCTGCTCGCCAACGGCGTCAACGCCGGCCTCGACTGGATCCTGATCTTCGGCCACGCCGGCTTCCCGGCCCTCGGGCTGGTGGGAGCCGGGATCGCGACTGCCGCGACGCGCGTCCTCTGCTTCGCGGCGCTGGCTGCGCTGGTGCGCGGCCTCGACCTGCACCGGGACGCCTGGCAGCCGTGGTCCGTGGCCGCCTTCGATCCGCGCGGCCTGCGCGAGATTCTGGCCTTCGGCCTGCCGGTAGGCCTGCAGACCTCGCTCGAGTTCTGGGCGTTCTCGGGCGCGACGCTGATCGCCGGCCGCCTCGGCGCCACAGCGCTCGCCGCGCACACGATCACCCTCAACATGGCGGCACTCGCGTTCATGATCCCGCTCGGCATTTCGCTCGCCGCGGTGACCCGCGTCGGGAACCTGCTGGGAGCCCGGCGCCCGGCCGAGGCGCAGCGCGCCGCGTGGGTCGCCCTCGCGCTCGGCGCCGGCGTGATGACGGCCTCCGCAGTGCTCTTCGTCGTGTTCCGCTACCAGCTGCCGCGGCTCTACACCCCGGACACGGGGGTGCTGGCGCTGTGCGCATCGATCCTTCCGATTGCGGGAGCGTTCCAGATCTTCGACGGGACGCAGGTGGTCGGCTGCGGGGTGCTGCGCGGGATGGGGCAGACGCGGCCCGCCGCGCTCTTCAACCTGATCAGCTACTGGCTGCTCGGCATCCCGATCGGTGCCTGGCTCGCGCTGCGCGCGGGGTGGGGACTGGCGGGCGTGTGGTGGGGACTGTGCCTCGGCCTCGCGGCGGTGGCGGTGCTGCTGGTGGCGTGGATCCACTGGCGCGGTCCCGATCGATCGGCGGCTCTCGCGAGCTAGCGGGGACGCGGTGCGGGCTATGCTCCGCGCCGCCGGCCGGGAGGACCTGTGCGATTCAGCTACGCCGAGTCGATGTGCGATCCGAGCCACTACCTGCCGCTGGCCGTCGAGGCCGAGCAGGCGGGCTTCACCTCGTTCACCGTTCCCGACAGCATCTGCTATCCGGAACGGTCCGACAGCCTCTATCCCTACACGAAGGATGGTGACCGCGGCTTCCTCGAGGGCCGACCGTTCCTGGAGCCGTTCTCGCTGATCCCTGCGCTCGGCGCGGTGACCGAGCGGCTCCGATTCACGACATTCGTCGTGAAGCTCCCGATCCGGCAGCCGGTCCTCGTCGCGAAGCAGGCGGCCTCGGTCGCCGTGCTGACCGGCGATCGCTTCGGCTTCGGCGTGGGGCTCTCGCCGTGGCCCGAAGACTTCGAGGCGACCGGGACCGACTTCGCCTCGCGCGGCGCGCGCATGGACGAGATGATCGAGATCGTTCGCGGCCTCACGCGCGGGGGCTTCTTCTCGTATCGAGGTGCGCACTACCAGATCCCCAGCATCCAGATCTGCCCGGTGCCCGCGCGGCCGATCCCGATCCTGATTGGCGGTCACGCCGACCCGGCGCTGCGGCGCGCCGCGCGTCTGGCCGACGGCTGGATGCACGCCGGTGGCGACGCCGAGGCGCTCGACCGGATGCTGCAGCGACTGCGCGCGCTCCGCCGGGAGTACGGCCGCGAGCGGGAGCCCTTCGAGGTGCACGTGATCTCGCTCGATGCCTACACGCTCGACGGCATCCGCCGGCTCGAGGACAAGGGCGTGACCGATGCGATCGTTGGCTTCCGCAACGCCTACGAGCCGGACACGATGAGCCTGCAGCAGAAGATCGACGCGCTGCGCCGCTACGCCGACCTCATGATCGCGAAGGTCTGACGCTCCGACCCGCTAGTAGCGGTAGTGGTCGGGCTTGAACGGGCCCTGCGGCGGGACGCCGATGTACTCCGACTGCTTCCGCGTGAGCTCGGTCAGCTTCACGCCGAGATGCTCGAGGTGCAGGCGCGCGACCTCCTCGTCGAGCTGCTTCGGCAGCATGTAGACCTTCTTCTCGTAGCGCCCCGCGCTCTGGGCCAGCTCGAGCTGCGCGAGGACCTGGTTGGTGAAGGAGGCCGACATCACGAAGCTCGGATGCCCCGTGGCACAGCCGAGGTTCAGGAGCCGGCCCTCGGCGAGCACCAGCACGCTGTGGCCGTCGGGGAAGATCCACTCGTCGTACTGCGGCTTGATCTCGACGCGTTGGATCCCCGGCACCGCCCGGAGCCCCGCCATGTCGATCTCGTTGTCGAAGTGGCCGATGTTGCCGACGATCGCCTTGTCCTTCATGCGCGCCATGTCCTCTGCGGCGATGACGTGGCAGTTGCCGGTGGCGGTCACGAACAGGTCGGCCTCCTCGAGAACCTCGTCGAGCGTGGTGACCTGGTAGCCCTCCATCGCCGCCTGCAGCGCGCAGATCGGGTCGATCTCTGTCACGATCACGCGACAGCCCTGACCGCGCAGCGCCTGCGCGCAGCCCTTGCCGACCTCGCCGTAGCCGCAGACGACGGCGACCTTGCCGCCCAGCATCACGTCGCTCGCGCGCATCAGGCCGTCGGGCAGCGAGTGGCGGCAGCCGTAGATGTTGTCGAACTTGCTCTTGGTCACCGAGTCGTTGACGTTGATGGCCGGGAACAGCAGCGCGCCGCTGCGCTCCATCTGATAGAGGCGGTGCACGCCCGTCGTCGTCTCCTCGGAGACGCCGCGCACGCCCTGCGCGATTCGCGACCAGCGTCCCGGATTCCCGGCGAGCTCGCGGCGCAGCGCCTCCAGCACGACCGCCCACTCCTCGGAGTCCGCGCGCGGGTCGAAATCGGGAACCTTCCCGGCCTTCTCGAACTCGAAGGCCTTGTGGACGAAGAGCGTCGCGTCGCCGCCGTCGTCGACGAGCAGGGTGGGGCCGGCGCCGTCGGGCCACACCAGCGCCTCCTGCGTGCACCACCAGTACTCCTCGAGCGTCTCGCCCTTCCAGGCAAAGACGGGGGTGCCCTTCGGCGCGCTCGCGGTGCCGTCGCGGCCGACGACCACCGCGGCGGCGGCGTGGTCCT
Source organism: Myxococcota bacterium (assembly GCA_035506135.1). Taxonomy (GTDB): domain Bacteria; phylum Myxococcota_A; class UBA9160; order UBA9160; family PR03; genus DATJPY01. The sequence goes on from DATJPY010000052.1 coordinate 127,871, forward strand.
GGGTCGAGAAGATGTTGCACGACACCCAGCGGACGTCGGCGCCGAGATCGACGAGCGTCTCGATCAGGACGGCCGTCTGCACGGTCATGTGGAGGCTGCCCATGATCCGCTGGCCGGCCAGCGGCCGGCGCCCCTCGTAGCGCCGGCGGAGCGCCATCAGGCCCGGCATCTCGTGCTCGGCGAGGCGGATCTCGCGGCGTCCCCAGTCGGCCAGGGCGAGGTCCTTCACGCGGAACGGAACGCGGTCGGTGGCGCTCATCGGCCCTCCTGCAGTCGCGCTCCCTGGCGTCGAGTCGCGCAGGGGAAATCGTATCGATCTATTCGGATAGAGTGCTGGATAGTTCCAGAGCCCAGCGGGGCTGTCAATGCCCGGCGCCCGGAGCGGGGAAGCCCTCGACCCCGGGCTCGCGCTGGACGCCGAGGGTGTTGAGCGCCATCGACACGAGGGTGTACTGGCCGACCGCGAACAGGAGGTCGATCAACTGCTGCGTCGAGAGCCGTTCCGCGAGCGCGTTCCAGGTGGCGTCGCCGATCATGGCGTCGCGGTGGAGCTCGTCGACCGCCTCGAGCAGCAGGCGGTCGAGCGCGCTCCAGCCCGGCGCCTGCGGGCCCTCGGTGATGCGGCGGATCTCGTCGTCGCGGAGCCCCGAGGCGCGGCCGATCGCCGCGTGCTGGCCCCACTCGTACTCGGCGCGGCAGAGCCAACCGACCCGCAGGATCACGAGCTCGCGCTCGCGGGGCGCGAGCGTCGACTTGGCCAGCACGTGATTGCCGAACACGAGCCATCGCTTCAGCAGCTTCGGATGATGCGCGAGCGTCGCGAAGATGTTGAGCACGCGGCCGCTCCCGGCGCCCCCGATCAGCGCTCGCGTCTCGTCGTCCCAGGCGGCTTCGGGGAGCGGGGCGATCCGGGGCTTCTTGAGTCGCATGGCGTCCTCCTCGGGGCGGAGGTGGCAGAATACAGCGAGGCCGTGCGTCCGGGGGGGACGCACGGCCTCGAGGGCGCGCGGCGTGCGCAGGCTACGCGGTGCGATGGGCTCCGACGCCCGCGACCGCGTGCCCGGCGGGCTCGAGCAGCGATGCGGGCGAGCCGCTCGCCGGGCCGTAGGTGTAGGCCGTCTCGCTGTGCTCGGACAGATCGAGGCCCGCGTACTCCGCCTCCTCGCTGACCCGCAGCGAGCCGAAGAGGGCGCGCAGCACCAGAAGGATGACGAGCGTTGCGCTCGGCGCGAAGACGGCCGTGAAGAGCACGCTCTTCAGCTGGATGAACACCTGCTCGCCCCACGTGTGGCCGGTCCCCTTCAGCGCGAAGTCCGCGATGAAGAGCCCGGTGGCGAGAGCGCCCCAGGTCCCGCCGACGCCGTGGACGCCGAACACGTCGAGCGAGTCGTCGTAGCCGAGCGCCGGCTTGAGGAAGGTGACGGCTGCGTAGCAGAGGATCGAGACGCCGGCGCCGACCGCCATCGAGCCCAGCGGGCTCACGAAGGCGCAGGCGGGCGTGATCGCGACCAGACCGGCCACCGCGGCCGACGCCGCGCCGAGCACGGTGGGCTTCCCGCGGTGCAGCCACTCGATCGCGATCCACGTCAGCACCGCGGTGGAGGTCGCCGTGCTGGTGGTGAGGAACGCGAGGCCGGCGGTCCCATCGGCGGCGAGCTGGCTGCCGGCGTTGAAACCGAACCAGCCGACCCACAGCAGGCAGGCGCCGATCACGGTGAAGGGCAGGTTGTGCGGCGCCATCGGCTCCTTGCCGAAGCCGCGTCGCTTGCCGAGGAAGATCGCAGCGACGAGCGCCGAGTAGCCGCTCGACATGTGCACCACCATGCCGCCGGCGAAATCGAGGGCGCCGATCTGCTGCAGTTTGCCGCCGCCCCAGACCATGTGGGCGAGCGGGCAGTAGACGACCAGCAGCCAGATGCCGATGAACGCGAGGCAGACGCCGAAGCGCATGCGCTCGGCGAAGGCGCCGATCATCAACGCGGGCGTGATGATCGCGAACATCGCCTGGAACATCACGAACACGTACTCGGGAATGGTCTTGCCCGCGGCGAGCGTGTCGGGCGTGATGCCGGAGAGACCGAGCTTGCTGAGATCGCCGATCCAGTCGCCACCCGTGCCGAAGGCGAGGCTGTAGCCGATCAGGATCCACAGCACGCCGACGAGGCCTGCTCCCACGGCGAGGCACTGCATGAACAGGCTGAGCGTGTTCTTCGATCGCACGAGGCCGGCGTAGAAGAGCGCCAGGCCCGGGATCGTCATCATCAGCACCAGCGCGGAGCTGGTCATCATCCAGGCGGTGTTTCCGGTGTCGAGCGTGGGGGCGGGCTGTCCCTCGGCGGACGCGGCGCCCGCCCAGAGAAGCGCGCCGGCGAGCGCGGTGAGCACGGCGGCACCCCGGGTTTCGCGAGTCCAGGTCATCGGTCGGTCTCCCTCGCGAGCCGGCGCGAGCGCCGGCCGGCACAAGTGAGCCGATTATGGAGCAACCGCCGTGCCAAGAACAGCACGAACGTGTCGATGCTTCTGGCGCGTTTTCGGCACAGTCGCGCCGCTTCGCGCACGCCCTCGTGCTCACGGCGTGAGCAGCGCCTTGCCCAGCCCGCGGGCAGACGCTGAACGCGATGTGCGCGGCTCTCGCCCGGTGAACCGCGCGGGCCGGCGAGCGCGGGAACGGCGCTTGCACGCGTTCGCGGCCGGCATGGGAGCGATGACGAGGAGCACGCGAGCCATGGCCCTCGAGCCCGATCTTCAGGCGCTGTTCGTCGAGTTCGACCGCCGCGCATCCGCGGGAGGCCAGCGCCTCACGCTCCGAGCGTGGCTGGATCTCGCGGAGTCCTGGCGCATTCTCGACGCGCTGCGGCGCTGCCGGGGCAACCGCTCCGCGGCGGCGCGCTCGCTCGGGATCGGGCGGCGCACGCTCTACACCAAGATGGAGAAGCTCGGGATCCAGCCCAACTGGGGCACGCTGCCCGGCCTGCCGCCGCCCGCCAACGAGACATCCTGATCCCCCGTCCCTTGCCAGCCGGCTCGGGCTGGCGGATCGTGCGGCCGCTGGAGGGCAGGCCGCATGAAGTTCGCGCTCTTCTACGAGATTCCGGTGCCGCGCCCGTGGACCCGCGAGAGCGAGCACACGGCCTATCGCAACGTGCTCGAGCAGGCGGTGCTCGCCGACCGGGTCGGCTTCCACGCGCTCTGGACCGTCGAGCACCACTTCCTCGAGGAGTTCTCGCACTGCTCGAATCCCGAGGTGCTCTACGGCGCCATCGCGGCGCGCACGCAGCGGCTGCGGATCGGCTACGGCGTGCGGCTGGCTCCGAAGCCCTACAACCATCCCGTGCGCTCCGCCGAGTCCGCCGCCGTCCTCGACCTGCTGTCGGACGGGCGCGTCGACTTCGGGACCGGCCGCTCCTCGACGCGCACCGAGCTCGAGGGCTTCGGCATCCATCCGTCCGACACGCGCGAGATGTGGCTCGAGGCCGTGCGGCACGTGGTCGGCTGCTGGACCCACGACGAGTACGAGTTCGCGGGCAAGCACTGGTCGATGCCGCGCCGCCGCGTGCTTCCGAAACCCCTGCAGCAGCCGCATCCGCCGGTCTTCGGCGCCACCGGCAGCGACGACGGGCACCAGCTGATGGGCGAGCTCGGCCTCGGGCTCTGCTCGTTCAGCGTGGGGGTTCCGCCCGAGGACGTGAAGCGGCGCATCGATCTCTACCGCAAGGCGATCGCCGGTTGCACGCGGCCCCTCGGCGCCTTCGTCAACGATCGCGCCGCCGCCTTCACGATGGTGAACTGCGCGCCCACCGCCGCCGAGTCGTACGCGATCTCCGCCGAGTCGTTCGTCTGGTACGTGAAGACGTCCGCCGAGCTGATCTCGTCGGTTCCGCGCTGGCTGGCGGAGATGAAGCGCGAGCTCGGGACGTACGAGTACCTGGCCGGCGTCAAGCAGGTGGTCGAGAGCGGAGCGCACCAGCTCTTGAACTTCGAGTGGCTGCGCGACGCGAAGGCGGTGATCTGCGGCGATCCCGACCAGGTGATCGAGACCTGCAAGGCGTACCAGGCCGCCGGGGTCGACCTGCTACTGTGTCTCGTGAACCCGCACCGCATCCCGCACGAGAAGGTGATGCAGACGATCGAGCTGATGGGACGCCACGTCCTGCCGGAGTTCGGGTGAGCGTTCGCGCGGTGTCGGTGCTGGCCGCCGCCGCCCTGGCGCTGGCGTGCGAGCACGCCCAGCAGGCCGGTCAAGACGCGGCGCGCACGCTCAATCCGTTCAGCACGACCGACGCGAGCGTGAACTCGATCTCGCAGCTCGGTCCGTACCTTCTGGTCGAGCTGCGCGGGCGCGGCGCGAACCTGACGCTCTTCACCCCGGTGAGCGAGGCCTGCGCGCGGGTGCTGAAGCCCGAGTCGAGCGTCGTCTACGCCCGCTGGGGCGTGTTCGGGCGCATCACCCGGGACAACGAGAACTGCGACCCGGTCGGCGTCGCCTCGCTGGTCGCGTGGCGCGACCGCACCTTCCGCCGGCGCGGCCGCCCGCTGCCGCGCGCACAGGTGCAGTTCACGACGCTGTACCAGGGCAAGCAGCTGGTGCTGGTGCGCGGGCGCTTCCCGCTGGTCGGCCGCGTCGGCATCCCCGCCGGCTTCGATCTCGTCGCGATGCTCCCCAACGACGACGTCTGCCGCCCGCTGATCCAGGGCGGCGTGGCGTCGATGGAGTATCGCGACGCCGGCAACATGCCGTTCTCGCTGGTGGGCGAGCGCGCGCGCTGCGAGGTGCTCGGCTTCGCGATGCCGCCCGAGATGCCGCCGCCGCAGGAGGCGCCGCCGGACTCCTGAGTCGGAGCGGGCGCCGCGGTCGCGGGATATCCTGTGCCGCGCGCCGGCGCGCGGGGAGGGGCGGTGGAGCCGAAGAGCGTCCTGTCGGTCGACGAGATCCATCTATCGGAGCAGGCGTTCTGGCTGCGCCCGATGGCCGAGCGCGAGGGCGCCTTCGCGACGCTGCGCCGGGAGCGCCCGGTGTCGTTCCACGAGGAGCCCGAGCCGCCCGCCGAGCTCGGGCTGGCGCGCGGACCCGGGTTCTGGGCGGTCACCCGCCACGCCGACATCCTCGAGGTCAGCCGCAACCCCGAGACCTACGCCTCCGGCCGCGGCTCGAACATCGGCGACCTGCCGCAGCCGTTCGCCGAGTTCTTCGGGTCGATGATCAACATGGACGATCCGCGGCACGCGCGGCTGCGCCGCATCGTGTCGCGGGGATTCACGCCTCGCGTGATCAACCGGGTCGAGCGCGACGTGAAGCGCGCCGCCACGGAGATCGTCGACGCGGTGATCGAGCGCGGGAGCTGCGACTTCGTGACCGAGATCGCAGCCGCCCTCCCGCTCAAGATCATCTGCGACATGATGGCGATCCCGGAGAGCCAGTACCGCTTCGTGTTCGACCGCACGAACGTGATCCTGGGCGCGGGCGATCCCGAATACACGCCGGACGTGTCGCAGATCGTCCCGCTGATCCTGAAGGCGGGGGCCGACCTCGCCCAGCTCGCGCAGGACCTCGGGCGCCATCGGATCAAGAGCCCCGGCGAGGACCTGATCTCGGCGCTGGTCAACGCCGAGATCGAGGGCGAGGCGCTGAACGAGCAGGAGCTGGGCTCGTTCTTCGTGCTGCTCGTGGTGGCCGGCAACGAGACCACGCGAAACGCGATCAGCCACGGGATGAAGGCGCTCTGCGACCACCCCGCGCAGCGCGCGCTGTGGGCGGCCGACTTCGACCGGGTCGCGCCGACGGCGGTCGAGGAGATCGTGCGCTGGGCGACTCCGGTGATCCACTTCCGCCGCACTGCGATGCACGACACCGTCCTGCGCGGCCAGCCGATCCGCGCGGGCGAGAAGGTGGTGATGTGGTACTGCTCGGGCAATCGCGACGAGGAGGTCTTCCGCGATCCGTACCGCTTCGACGTACTGCGCGACCCGAACGAGCACGTCGGCTTCGGCGGCCCCGGTCCGCACTTCTGCCTCGGCGCGCACCTGGCGCGCCGCGAGATCACCGTGATGTTCCGCGAGCTGCTCCGGCGCCTGCCCGACCTCCAGGTGGTGGGTGAGCCGGATCGCCTCGCGTCGTTCTTCATCCACGGCATCAAGCACATGCGCTGCGAGTTCCAGCCCGCCCGGCCGGCGCCGCCGGGGCGCGTCCGCGTCGCCTAGATGCGGGGCCCGCTCGACGGCATCCGTGTCCTCGACTGGACGATCTGGCAGCAGGGCCCGGTCTGCTCGGCGATGCTCGGCGACCTCGGCGCCGAGGTGATCAAGATCGAGTCGCGCGACGGCGGCGACCCCGGCCGCGGGCTCCTGCGCATGAGCGGTCTCGACCTCGGCGCGCGCCCGAACTTCTACTTCGAGGCCAACAACCGCAACAAGAAGAGCATCGCGCTCGATCTGAAGAAGCCCGCGGCGCGCGAGGTGATCTACCGCCTGGCCGCGGTGTCGGACGTGTTCGTGCAGAACTTCCGGCAGGGCGTGGCGGCGCGGCTCGAGCTCGACGCGGCGACGCTGCGGCGACGCAATGCGAAGCTCGTCTACGCGAGCGCCAGCGGATACGGGCCGCGCGGACCCGACGCCGGCGAGCCGTCCTTCGACCACCTCGGGCTGGCGCGCTCGGGGATCATGCTGGCCGCCGGCGAGCCCGAGATGCCGCCGCTCGCCATCGCCGGTGGCGTGGCGGACCAGATGGGCGCGATCATGCTCGCCTACGGCGTGCTCGCGGCCCTGCTCGCGCGCGAGCGGCTCGGCGTCGGGCAGGACGTCGACGCGTCGCATCTCGGCAGCATGCTGATGCTCCAGGGCCTGAGCGTGTCGTCGAAGCTGATGATGGGCTTCGCGATCCCGCGGCTGGCGCGCAGCCGCGCCGGCAACCCGCTGTGGAACCACTACCGCTGCGGCGACGGCAAGTGGCTGGCGCTCGCGATGCTGCAGCCCGATCGCTACTGGGCGGCCTTTGCGCGCGCGATCGGCCGCGCGGAGCTCTCCACGGATCCGCGCTTCGCGGATCTCCGCGCGCGCGCGCAGAACGCCGAGGCCTGCGTGGCGCTCCTCGACGAGGCCTTCGCCGCGCGGCCGCGCGCCGAGTGGCTCCGCGTGCTGCGCGAGAGCCCGGGCGACTTCATCTTCACCGTCGTCAACTCGGTCGACGAGCTCCCCGACGATCCGCAGGTCCGCGCCAACGACTACGTCGTCGACTTCGAGCACCCGAGCCACGGCAAGACCGCGATGATCGGGATGCCGGTGCGCCTCTCCGAGACGCCGGGCGGAATCCGGACGGCCGCGCCGGAGTTCGGACAGCACACGGAGGAGGTGCTGACGGGCCTGCTCGGCTACTCGTGGGACGAGGTTGCGGCGCTGCGCGCCGATGGGGTGATCTGAGGCGATGCGGCGCCTGCTCCTGCTGGCGGCGCTCGGGCTCGCAGGCTGCGCGGCAAAGCACGGACCTCCTCCCGCGGCCGCCGCGCACGCGGCGCCGGTCGTGGCACCGCTCTCCGGGACGTGGATGCGGCCGATCGGGAGCGGGGTCGCAGGCCGCGAGGGGATGAGCTTCGCCGCGGACGGCAGCCTCGGCCTGGTGGGCATCCATACGATGAGCGGCCTCACCTGGCGAGTCGAGGGCGACGCGCTGATCGTCACCACCAGCTCCGGACGGTCGGCGGAGGCCGTGGAGAGCCGGCTCCACATCGACGAGCTCGGCGCCGAGCGGCTGCGCCTCTCAGCCGACGCCGAGTACCTGGCGGGGACCTATCAGCGGGAGGACGCCGCGGCGGCGCGCGTCACCGGGAGCGTGACCTACCCGCAGCGCATCGCGCTGCCGCCGGACGCGGCGCTCCACGTCGCGCTCTGGGACACCTCGCGCGCGGACGACGCACGCCTCGTGGCCAACGAGGTCGTCCCGACCGGCGGCCGCCAGGTGCCGATCCCCTTCGCGCTGACCTACGCGACCGCGGACATCGATGCGACCCACCCGTACGCGGTGGAGGCGAGCATCGTGGCCGGCGGCGAGCTGCGCTTCGAGAGCGGCGTGGCCACGCCCGTCATCACCCTGGGCCAGCCGGTGACGGTCGAGCTGGTGGTCCAGCCGGTGAGCGGGAGCTAGGGTTGCGCGCGATGCCGCGGATCCAGCGCGCGCTCGGGCTCTCCGCCGTCGCAATCGCGTTCCTCGCCGCCTCGCTCGCGCCGTGTCCCAGCGCGCGCGCCGTGCGCTTCGTCGGCACGGACCTCGCGATCTCGGCGCCGTGCCCGTGCCACTGCGGCGAGCACGCCGTGAGCGCCGCGTCCGCGCTCGATCCCCCGCTCGCCGCGGCGCCCGCGCCACGCGCGGATCGAGCGCGCGCCGTCCTCCCCTCCGTCCCCGAGCCAGCCGCTTCGAGCGCGCCGCTCTCGATCCCCGATCCGGTCCCGATCGCGAGCTGATCGCCCACGGCGATCGACGCGCGCCGGGCGAAGGACGCCCGTGCGCGCGGCCCCCATTGCGATCGGAGGGAATCATGTGCGCAAGAAGGGCGCTCGTGCGCCTCGGAGTCGTCTGGGCTCCTCTGCTGCTCCTGCTGTCCGTGTCTCTGCTGCCCGCGCAGGTCGCGCGGGCACACGGTGTGATCGGCCAGCGCTTCTTCCCCGCCACGCTGGCGATCGACGACCCCTTCGTCGCGGACGAGCTCTCGCTGCCGACGGTGCAGACGCTGAAGCGCCAATCGACCGACGAGGATCCCCGCACCCGCGAGACCGAGTTCGAGGCGGAGATCTCGAAGCGCCTCTCGCCGAACTTCGGGCTCTCGATCTCCGGCTCCCTGGTCGTGCTCGATCCGACCCGCGGGACGACGCAGACCGGCTTCGACAACCTGGAGGTCGGAGCGAAGTACGTGTTCTGGAAGAGCGCCCCGCACGAGCTCCTGCTCTCGGCGGGCCTCGACGCCGACGTCGGCGGGACCGGCATGAAGAAGGTCGACGCCGAGAGCTTCAGCACGCTCACGCCCGCGCTCTTCTTCGGCCGCGGATTCGGCGACCTGCCGACCTCTTTGCGCTTCCTGAAGCCGTTCGCGCTGACCGGCCAGCTCGGGCTCTCGATTCCCACGGAGGAGTCGACGACGACGCGGACGGACGGCGAGGTCGAGCGCAGTCTGAATCCGCGGGTGTTGAACTGGGGCCTCACCGTCCAGTACAACCTCCAGTACCTGCAGAGCTACGTGAAGGATGTGGGCCTACCGGCGCCGTTCAACCGGATGATTCCGATCGTCGAGATTCCCATCGAGACGACGGTGCAGGGGCCGACCCACACCACGGGGTCGATCAATCCGGGCGTCATCTGGTTCGGCCGCTACATCCAGCTCGGTCTCGAGGCCGTGGTTCCCGTGAAAGGCAACACGTTCGACGAGGGGCGGCAGCGAGGTGTCGGCGTCCTCGGGCAGATCCACTTCTACCTCGACGACATCTGGCCGGAGGTCTTCACGTGGACGCCCTTCCACGGCGTGCTCGGTCCCACGCAGCCGCGCTAGCCGTCGTGCTGCTCGCGGTGTCCCTGGCTCCGGGTGCCGGGAGGGCGCATGCCTTCCCGGACCACTCGGAGCCGAGGGTGGGTCACACCGTCGACGGGACGCCGCCGCAGGTGCGCATCTGGTTCGATGGCGAGATCGAGCCGCTGTTCAGCACGATGCGCGTCGAGAACGCGCAGAAGGCGCAGGTCGATCGCCGCGACGCGCGCGTCGACCCTGCCGACACGACCGTGCTCGAGGTCAGCCTGCCGTCGCTTCCGGCCGGGCCCTACATGGTGTTCTGGAGCGTCGTGGCGCGCGACGGACATCGCACCGAGGGGAGCTTCCCCTTCGAGATCCGCTGAGGCGCCGCGCTCATGTCGGCAGACATCCTCCTCCCGGCGCTGGTCCGATGGCTCGATCTCGTCGCCTTCGCCGCCCTCGCGGGTGCAGCCGGCCTCGCCCTCGCGGTCGTGCCGCCGGACGCACCCGAGCTCGACGGCGTCCGCCGCGCCCTCGGTCGGATCTGCGCAGCGGCGACCGCGGCGCTCCTCGCGACCTCGGCCGCCGAGCTCGTCCTGCGCGCGCACACGATGGCCGGGGGAGGGCTCGAGACCGCACTGGCCGCGATGCCGAGCGTCCTCGCGCGGACGCACTTCGGGCACCTCTGGACGCTGCGCGCCACCGCGCTTGCCCTGCTCCTACTGCTCTCGGGCTCCGCGCGCCCGGGGGCGCGATGGGCGACCGTGCTCCCGATCCTCGCGGTCGGGGCGGCGACCAGCCTGACGGGACACGCGGCCGACCACGGTGATCTCTCGCTCGCGGCGCTCGCCGACTGCCTGCACGTGCTGGCGTCTGCCGTCTGGACGGGTGGCCTGCTCTGCCTCGCAGGCCTCGCGCGCAGCCGCACGGGGCGGCCGTCGCGACTCCCCGCGCTCGCGCGCCGATTCTCGAGGCTCGCGGGCCTCTGCCTTCTCGCCGTCGCGGTGAGCGGGGTGTTCAACGCCTGGGTCGAGCTCCCCTCCGTGCCTGCGCTCTGGACCACGGCCTACGGGCGGGTGCTCGCGGTGAAGATCGCCTTGGTCCTCGCCCTGGCGGGGCTCGGCGCCGAGAATCGCTTCCGGATCGTGCCGGCGCTCTTCGTCGTTCGAGGCAGCCTGCCAGCCCGCTGGTTCGACGCGGCGCGCCGGCGGATGGGGGCGGGCGCGGTCGACGCCGAGCGCGGCTTCTGGCGGCTCGTGGCGCGCGAGGCGCTGCTGGTGCTCGCGGTGCTCGGCTGCACCGCAGTGCTGGTGCAGCTCGCGCCGCCGCGACATCAGCACCATCCGGTGTCGAGCGCTCGCTACGAGCGGCGCATCGCCAACGCCGCGGCGAGTGAGAGCGCGGCGAGCCCGCCGCCGGCGGCGAAGGCGCTCGCGAAGGCACCCGCGTGGTTCGAGCCGCCGTAGACCAGCGTCAGCAGCGTGATCCCGAAGACGGCGCCGACCGATCCGGTGAGGCGGTTCACGGCCGACGCGATGCCGAGGTCGGCCTCCGCCACCGCGTTGCCGGACGACGAGGTGAGGGAGGGCAGGGCGAGCCCGTTGCCGAGCCCCTGGAGCACCAGGCCCGGCGCGACCGCCCAGAAGGTCGTGCGCGCGACGCCGTAGGCGAGCACGCCCATCGCGAGCGTCATCACGGCGGCTCCGGTCGATGCCGCCGCGCGCTCGCCGATCCGCATGCCGAGGGCGCCGCCGAGTGGCGATGCCAGCGTGAGCGACGCCGTCCGCAGCAGCAGGATCGCGGCCGTGAGCGAGACCGAGAGCGCGAACACGCCGTTCAGCATCAGCGGCGCAACCACGAAGGCGCCCATGTAGGAGGCGCTCATGAAGGCGTTCGAGACGATCGGCGCCGCGAAGTTGCGGCGCTGAAGGAGCTCGAGCGGCACGAGCGGGGCAGCGACGCGTCGCTCGACGCGGACGAAGGTGAGCAGGCCGACTGCGCCCAGCGCGAGTGCCGTGAGCACCCAAGGTGAGCGAGAGCCCAGGTCGCGCATCTCGCCGAGGGCGAACATCAGGCCCGCCACGCCGCATGCAAGTGCGGCCGAGCCCGCCACGTCGAAGCGAACGCTCTGCCGCGGCGTCTCGCGCAGCACCGCAGCGGCGAGCGCGAGCGCGAGGAACGAGAAGCCGGCCTGCAGCGCGAACACCACGCGCCAGCCGAAGAACTCGACCAGCGGTCCGCCGACGGCGAGCCCGAGCGCGGGGGCGGCGGCACCGGTCATCGACCACCAACCCATCGCGCGCACGCGCCGATCGCGGGACGTGACCCCGAAGATCAGTGCCATCGAGCTCGGCTGCGTCGCGCCGCCGACCACGGCCGCGAGCGTGCGGAACGAGATCAGCGAGGCCGCGCTCCAGGCGAAGGCGGTGGCGGCGGCCGTGGCGCTGGCGGCCGCGAAGCCGAGCAGGAAGACGCGGCGATGCCCGTGCAGATCGCCGAGCTTGCCGAGCAGCGGCAACGCGACCGCGGAGAGCAGCATCGGAGCGGAGATCACCCAGGCCATCGTGGTCTCGCGCGCGCCGAACTCGCGCGCGATGGGCGCGAGCGAGACGGTGAGGATGGTGATCGGGAAGGTGGTGGCGAACATGCCCGCCAGCGCCGCCCACAGCACCCAGGTGGCATGCGTGCCGCGTGCCTCGAGCCGCGCGATCAGGCCCTCGCGCAGGGCATCGAAGCCGCGCATTGGGGAAGCGTAGCGGGGCTCTCGGCGCGCCGTGCAGAGTCTACAAGAGGGCGGGGCGCCGGCCGATCCGAGCCGGCCGGAGATCCGCGCGCCTGGCACGCCGTTTGATACCTGGAGGTTGCCAGGCGTCGTCGGACGACCCGCGCCGGCTATGCTTGCCGGTGTCGACGAGAGGAGGCGTGCCATGGCGCTTCGGGATCGCTCTCTCGGCTTCGAGCGCTGGATCGGTCGGCGACTGCTCGCGCGCTCTGCAGTGCCCGGCGTGGAGCTGGCGCTGTGGGACGGAACGTCGCTGCGGCATGGGGTGGCGCCGAAGCGCGGCCGTATCGTGCTGCACGATCGCGGCGCGCTGTACCAGCTCCTGCTCGACCCGGGCCTGGCCTTCGGCGACGGCTTCTCCGAGGGGCGCATCGGGGTCGAGGGGGATCTGGTCGCACTGCTCGAGGCGCTCTACGACGCGCCCTGGAGCCCCGGCCCGCTGGGCCGCGCCTCCGCGGCGCTCTGGCGGCGGCGCGGCCAGAGCAACACGCTGCGCGGCTCGCGGCGCAACATCCACCGCCACTACGACCTCGGCAACGACTTCTTCGAGCTCTGGCTCGACCCCGAGATGGTCTACACCTGTGCGTACTTCCCGACACCGTCGAGCAGCCTCGAGCAGGCGCAGCGCGCCAAGCTCGAGCTCGTCGCGCGCAAGATCTGGGCGAAGCCCGGCGACCGGATCCTCGAGCTCGGCTGTGGCTGGGGGTCGCTGGCGCTGCACCTGGCCCGACACCACGGAGCACACGTAACGGCGTACAACATCTCCGCCGAGCAGATCTGCTTCGCGCGCGAACGCGCGAAGCGCGAAGGGCTCGACGACCGTGTGCACTTCGTGGAAGACGACTATCGGAACGCCGAGGGGCGCTACGATGCGGTCGTGTCGGTGGGGATGCTCGAGCACGTGGGCGCCCGGCACCATCGCGCGTTCGGCGAGACGATCGAGCGCTGCCTCTGCGACGACGGGCGCGGACTCGTGCACTCGATCGGCCGGGTGCAGGCCTCCCCGATGGACCCGTGGATCCAGAGGCGCATCTTCCCGGGATCCTACGCCCCGACGCTCGCCGAGATGGTCGCGCTGCTCTCGCGCCTCGGCCTCTCCGTGCTCGACGTCGAGAACCTGCGCCTCCACTACGCGAAGACGCTCGAGCACTGGCTCGAGCGCTACGAGAAGAACGTCGAGCGCGTGCGCCAACGGCTCGGCGACGACTTCGCCCGCGCGTGGCGGCTCTACCTGGCGGGCTCGATCGCGGCCTTCCGCGCCAGCTCGCTGCAGCTCTGGCAGGTCGTCTTCTCGCGCGCCCGCAGCAACGCGATCCCTTGGACGCGCGCATCGCTCGGGCAGTCGGGAGAGCGGGCGGCGTGGAACGCCTCGACGTCCTGATCGTCGGCGGAGGGCCGGCGGGCTCCTCGTGCGCCTGGCGGCTGGCGCGCGCCGGGCTCGACGTCGCGGTGATCGATCGACAGGGGTTTCCGCGCGACAAGGTATGCGCGGGCTGGATCACGCCGCAGGTGCTGCGGGAGCTCGACATCGATCCCGCCACCTATCGAGACGGCCGCACCTTCCAGCCCTTCCACGGCTTCCGGATCGGCGTCGACGGAGGCGCGCAGACGGCCGTCGATCACGGCAGCGCGGTGAGCTTCGGGATCCGTCGCTGCGAGTTCGACGACTACCTGTTGCGGCGCTCGGGCGCGCGCCTCGCGCTCGGCCGGCCGCTCCGCTCGCTCGAGCGCCGAGACGGCGAGTGGATCGCGAACGAAGCGCTGCGCGCCCCGGTGATCGTCGGCGCCGGGGGCCACTTCTGTCCCGTGGCGCGGCGGCTCGTGGGCGACGGAGCCGGCGATCCGATCGTCGCCGCGCAGGAAATCGAGTTCCCGCTCGACGAGGACGGCGAGAAGGAGTGCGCGGTGCTTCCCGAGCTGCCGGAGCTCTTCTTCAGCGCCGATCTGCGGGGCTACGGCTGGGTCGTCCGCAAGGGCCGCTTCGTGAACGTGGGTCTCGGACGTCAGGACACCGACGCCTTCCCGGGACACCTCGAGGCGTTCCTGCGATCGCTGGCGGCGCGCGGCCGGTTGCCGCACGGGATGCCGCGCCGCCTCCACGGCCATGCCTATCGCGTCTACGATCAGCCGCGCCGCGCGCTCGTCGCCGACGGCGCGCTCCTGGTCGGTGACGCCGCGGGCCTCGCCGATCCGCACAGCGGCGAGGGCATCCGGCCTGCCGTCGAGTCGGGCCTGCTCGCCGCCCGCACGCTGCTCGCCGCCGAAGGACGCTACGAGCGCGACCGCCTCGTCCCCTACGAGCGCGCCGTGCGCACTCGCTTCGCCAGCGCGGCCAGCGGTGCGGCCGCCGCGGTCTCCGCGCTGCTGCCGATGCGCGCCAGGGCGTCGCTCGCGCGCTGGCTGCTGGGTCAGGCGTGGTTCGCGCGCCGCGTCGTCGTCGACGACTGGTTCCTGCACCGCGAGCTTCCGGCGCTGGGGAGCTGAGCGCGTTCCCGACCGACGAACGGCACGGGTCTTGCTCGAGAAGAGGTCGTCTCGACGGAGACGTATCGAAACCCGAGAAGGAGACCTTATGAAGAACGAGAAGTGCGCTCATCCCGCGTGCAAGTGCGAGGGGAAGGCCGAGCACTCCGGCTATTGCAGCCCGCAGTGCGAATCCCAAGGCAAGGGCGGCATGCAGGCGAAGCCGGCGGGCCACGGCGGAAGCGGCTGCGGCTGTGGCCATTCCCAATGTCGGTGATCGTTTGAAGAAACGGGAGGAGTAAAGATGCCGGATCCGCGAACGCTGGCGCGCGTCAGGGACGACAAGCGCAAGGGCGAATCGGCCTCGACGCAGGCCGGCGAGTTCGTCCGCGAGGAGATCCATCACGTCCGCGAGGGCAAGCACGGCGCGCGCTCGCCCCAGCAGGCCATCGCAATCGGCCTGTCGAAGGCGCGGCGCGCAGGCGTCGAGCTGCCGCCCCCGCGAAAGGGGAGGTCGAGCGTGCGCCGGCGGGCGAAGCGCGACCTCGCCACAGGCCGGAAGAAGGGTCGGCGTCCCTCCCGCACGCGCTCGCGCGCGACCGAGAGCGCACTCGAGCGCGAGGGGCATCACTCGGCGTCGCACGAGGCGCTCGCGCGTCAGGGGCGGCGCAGCGCTGCCCGGCGCACCCATGCGCAGCGGTCGGCGTCGGCCCGCAAGGCCGCCCGCACCCGCGCGCGACGACGTTCTTCCTAGCCAGCCGTCGCGCGCGTGCCGGGCTTCCGCATCGACTCGCGGCGCCGGCTGCGATAGAACACGGCCCGAACCCGAGGAGGTGCCGTGTCGTCGCCCGCCGTGATCGTCGAGAAGGAAGGGCCGCTGCTGGTCGTGACGCTGAACCGGCCCGAAAAGAAGAACGCCGTCAACTGCGAGGTCATGTGCCGGCTCTACGACGCCTGGGTCGAGCTCGATCGCGACCCGGCGCTGCGCGTCGGGATCCTCACGGGCCGCGGCGACACGTTCTGCGCAGGCATGGACCTCGGCGAGATCGGCAAGCTGCGCTCCGGCGCGAGCGACAATGAGTGGATCGAGCGCGTCCGCAAGGAGCCGCACGTCATCTTCGGCGCGTGGCTCAAGACCTACCGTCCGGGCAAGCCGGTGATCCTCGCGGCGGAGGGCTTCGCGCGGGCGGGTGGCACCGAGATCCTCCAGGGCACCGACATCCGCGTGGCCGGTGAGAGCGCGAAGTTCGGCGTGACCGAGGTGCAGCGCGGGCTCTTCCCGATGGCGGGCTCGGCGGTCCGGCTGCGGCGCCAGATCCCGTACGCCGTCGCCGCCGAGATGCTGCTCGCCGGTGAGGACCTCCCGGCCCAACGCGCGTACGAGCTCGGCCTGGTGAACCACGTCGTGCCCGACGGCCAGGCGATCGCGAAGGCGCGCGCGATCGCCGCGCGCATCGCCGAGAACGGCCCGCTCGCGGTGAAGGCGATCCTCGCGACGCTGCGCGAGACCGAGGGGCTCGCCGAGCCGGCGGCCTTCGAGATCGAGCAGCGCTACGGAATGAGCGTGATGGCGTCCAAGGATGCCGTGGAGGGTCCGCGCGCCTTCCTCGAGAAGCGCAAGCCGGTGTTCCAGGGCGAGTAGCGCCGCGGCACGGGGCTCGAGGTCAGGCGCTCGAGGCGCTCTGCTCCGGCGGGCGCGCGGCCGGGGCCACCCCCGGATCGGGGGCGCCCGCGCGCGCTCTCGCGGACGCCAGGTCGCCGAGCCCGACGGTGCCCGCGGCGGGCCGCACCGCCTCGATCGGGTCGCGCAGGTCGCCGATGTAGCCGAGCGCGTAGGCGCCGCGCGCGTAGCCCATGAGGCGCAGCAGCGGCTCCGGGAGGTCACGCGCGATCTCGAACGGCACCGAAAGGTACTGGTTCTCCTCCTGCCGGAGCCAGGCGCGCGCGTAGGTGATGTTGAGACCCGTCCGCACGGCGTCGGAGCGATTCGCGCCGCCGCCGTGGTAGATCGCGCCGGTGTAGAAGAGCACGGAGCCGGCGTCCATCTCAGCGGGCTCGGTGTCCGCCTCCGCGAACGACAGGCGATCGGCGGCGCGGTGGCTGCCTGGGATCACGCGCGTCGCACCGTTCTCGGCGGTGAAGTCGGTGACCGCCCAGATCGTGTTGCACTGCACCTCGTAGCCCTGTGGGAAGGAGAAGAAATCGAAGGCCCACTGGTCGCGGTGGATCGGCTGCGCGGGCTCGCCCGGGCCGATCGCGATCGCCTGCGTCAGGTGGAGCTGGAAGTTGGTGGCGCCCGCGAGCACGCGCCGCACCGATTCGAGGACGAGGGGATGCTGGACCAGCTCGCGCGTCGTCGCGGAGCGCGCGATCAGGGAGCCGGTGCGCCGCGTGCGCCGGCCGCTGAAATCGTCGGGGCCGGTGGCCGTGGCGGCGATGTGCGGCGCCAGCTCCTCGCGGAGGCGCTCGAGGTCGCGTCGCCCCACGAGGCGGTCGACGACGACGCAGCCGTCGCGTGCGAGGGCCTCGGCCACCCGCTCGGAGGATTCGACGGCAGACAGGTGCTCGATCGGCATGGCGGTCCTCCGGGGCGCCGCGCGAGGGTTGCGCGTCGCGCCGCCGTCCGCCAATGGCCGCCGATCAATTCGCCGGACGCGCGGGGGGCTCCGTCTTCCCGTGATGGCTCGCAGGCTCCGTCCGCGACGGGCCGCCGGTGCGCGCGGGTGCGAGCTGCGCCGGCGGCTGCGACGGGCCGCGGTAGACGCGGTTGGCGGGCTCGCCCGGGAGCTCGCGCACGTTGCGCGGCGCACCGGTCGCGCGCGCGTTCGGAAGCGACGCCACCGGCGCACGCGGCTGCCTGGCCGCCTGCGTGTCGAGGCGCCCCGCGTCGCGGGCGGGCGGCGTCTCGAGCGCCTGGCGGGTCGGACGGGCCGAAGGAATAGGCGGCGGCTGCTGGGCGTTGCCTCGCCCCGGTGTCGCCGGCTGGAACCCGTTCGGCGCCGGACCCTGCGGAGCCGACACGCCCGGCTGTCGCACGGCGCGTCCGGCGTCCGAGCCGACCGCTGCCTCGCGCTGCCGCACGTCGTCGAAGCGCGGGACCGGCGGCGGGAGCGCGCGCTCCGGACCCGCCTGCTGGCCGAAGGGCGGCCGGCGCAGCGCTGCCTCTGCGTTCGAGGTCGCCTGTCGCGGCGCCGGGACGATCTGCGGCTGCGGCGCGCCGACCGTCGGAGTGCGGACGCCGGGCTGTCGGGCCGAGCGGACCTCGACCGGCTCCCGCACCTCGGGCTCGCGGGTCGCCACGACGCGGCGGTCGAGCAGGGCCTGCGGCGGGCGAACGCCGCGATCGGGTCCCCCGACCAGGCTCACCGGGTTGGCCTTCACCGGGAGCGGACCGAAGACGGGCCCGAGGTGGGCACCGGGGTTCGCGGCGTGGAGCGGCTCCACGAGACCGTGGCCGAAACGGTCGCCGCGCACGGTCACGAGCGCGTTCTCCACGCGGACATTCTGGTACACGTTGATGTTCTTCACGACCACGGTCTGGTTGATGACGACGCGGGGCCCCCCCCAGCCGAACCAGCGCGGATGCCCGACGAAGCCGCGCGGGCCCCACCACGGAACCACGGGCTCGCCCCATCCGAGCGCGACCCATCCGACCGACGGCGTTCCGAGCCCGAAGCTGAGGCTCACCCCGGAGCTCCCACCCGCGAAGAACGCCACCAGCGCCGGCGCGTAGAAGGGCCGCGCGACGACGGGGCCCGGCGCCCAGGCCCAGTAGCCCGGCAGGTGCACCCAGCGCCCGTAGTGGAACGGCGCCCAGCCCCACGGCGCGGCATCGACCCAGGTCCAGCCGTAGAACGGATCCATCATCCAGCGCCCGGTGGTGTAGGGTGCCCAGCCGGCCGGGACGGCCGACGGGATCCACACCGATCCGTAGCTCGGCACGACGCGCCAGCTCCCGTTCTGGTCGAGGTCGTCGGCGCCGTAGACGCCTTCCGACACGTAGCGGGAGCTCACCGCGTCGATCTGGTCGTCGGTGCGCTCGTAGTTCCAGTGGTCCCAGGCGTCGAGTTCGGGGGCGACGTAGCTCGCGACCTGGGGCGCGTCGCTGCCGGAGACGACGACCTCCTCGCTCGGCGCGATCTCCGCATCCTGACCACCCGCCGGTGTCACACTGGCGCGGCCGCCGCGGCGGCTGATGAAGGTCGTCGAGTCGTCCTTCACCTCGACCCGGTAGTAGCCCGAGTGCTCGACGGTGAAGGCCGCGTTCGGCGTATCGACCTCGACCGTGTGTGCCGCCGGCAGGCTGCGGAGGTCGAGCGACAGGTGACCCTGCGTGACGCGCAGCTGCATGTAGTCGGGCTCCTGCGAGTCGACGGCGAGCTGCGTCTCGGCACCGGCCCGCAGGAACGCGCGCGGCGCGATCTGCATCTCGAGGTTGGCCCCGGGGCCGGCGTAGAGCTGGTCACCGCTGGCGATCGGCGTGTTCACGAGGGCAGGCGCCCAGTCCTGCGCACCCGGTCGCCAGAACGAGACGTTCCCGTCGGCGAAGCTCAGGCGCGCCGGCGGCCCCTGGCTGCCCGGGGGCGGCGCCTCCGGTGCGGCCGGCTCCGTCGCGAGCGCGCCCGGCGGCGCCGAGAGCGTCTCGGGAGGTCCTTGCGGGCTCGGCGGCGCCTGCTGGGCGCTCGCCGTCGCCACGCTTCCCATCAAGGCGAGCGCGACGATCCCAGAGAATCCGATCTGCCGATTGCGCGAAATGCCCCGATCCATGAGCCACCCCCCACCACGCGCTTCGATGGAACCCATCCCCTCGTCATTCAGCTCGTACCGCCCCGGGGGCAGCGACCCGCTCCCGGCGGGTCCACCCTCCCAGCCGGCTAGTGAGGCTGGCCCCCGCGGAGAAGGCAGTCGTCGCGGCTCATGAAGCCGGAGCCCTTGGGGAGGTCGCACTGCGCGATCGTCGAGTCGCCCTTGTCCGAGCCGAGCGTGCGAGCGGTCTTCCACCACGCGGGGCCGATCGGTGCCGTGGGCTTCCCTGGGTCGGGGTGCTTGTCGGACGCGTCGGCCGCGGGCTGAGCCGGCGCCGCCGCGCCCTTCGCCGGGGCCTTCGCATCTCCCATGTGGCTCGCGTTCGCGCTGCTCTTGTCGATCTCGTCCAGGAAGCAACCCGACGCCAGCGCGAGGAGGAGCGACGCCGTCGCGAGGACGAGGCGAGCCGTGGTTCGATGGGCGCCCACGTCGAGAGGATCGGCCGGCCGAAGCCCGCTCTGGAGCCGCGCGTCGCGGCCGGCTCGCCAAGCCGAGGCGGCCCGCCCGGCCCCGAGGCCTCGTTGCGCATCGGCTGCAGGCGCGAGGGGAGGGGGCGCAGGCCGCGCCGCATCCGCGTGTCACCTCGGGCAGACGTGGCTCGCGAGGGCGCTCCTCGCCTCGAGCACCGCCTCGTTGATCTTCCGGCAGGGCCGGGTGCGCTCGCCGGCCTCGCCACAGCGCACGCAATGCCACCTCGCGAGGTACGCCCCCTCGCGCGACAGGACGACGATCGAGAAGGGCACGCCGTCCCGCCGATATCGATCCCGCCGCACGACGGGGTCGCGCTCCATCCCTGCTGCGACTCCGCGCGCAGGCGAAATGTTCGACGCCGGCTCAGCGGCGCCGTTCGGCGACCGCCGGCCCGTCCAGGTGGAGGATCTCGATCGCCTCGCGAACGGCATCCTGCGCCGTCTTGATCGCGTCGTCGTGCAGGATCGCGGTCACTTCGCCGTCGAGCTCCCAGACGAAGCACTCGTCGGAACGCGGGTGATCGATCAGCGCGAACACGAGCACCTCTCCGTCCCAGACGCGAAGGTCCTCGAAGTCGTGCGCGACGCGAACCCGCCTCACGAAGTGCGAGTGCGCTCCATGGAGCGCCTTGATCGCGTGCTGGAACGCGGGAAGCGAGAGATCGTTCACGGCGCCGCAGCGTACACCCTTGCGCGACCATGCTTCCAAGAAATTCGAGAGATCGGATTTACCAAACGGCGTTCGTTCATCAGCCTGCAATTTGCGCATTCATCGGATTGCAAGGCGGGCGCCGGCATACCACGCAAGGCTCAGGAATTCTACTTCCTTACCGGATCCGAACGCGATCCTGAACGGGCGATTGCAAGCGCGATCGGGGGAGAAGGCGGATGGGTTGGAGGACCTCGCGGCGCGGGTTCCTGCGCGCCGGCGCAACGGCGGGTCTCGGTCTTCTCGGAGCACGGCTCGGGCTCGACCCGGCCGCGGCGAGCGCGTTCGGATGGCGCCGCCGGAGACCGCTCCGCCAGCCGGGGTCGCTGCCGTACCCGCACCTTCCGGCGGGCACCGACACGCTGCCGCAGATCGAGCACATCATCGTCGTGATGATGGAGAACCACTCCTACGACAACTACCTCGGCATGCTGCATCGGGGGGACGGCTTCGTCTCGATCGGAGGGCGGCCGCTGAACGCGAATCCGGACGGGCAGGGGGACCTGATTCGCGCCTTCCACATGCCGGCGACGTGTCAGCCCGACGACGACGGGCCGAGCCAGTCGTGGAATGCGAGTCACATCAGCTACGACGACGGCCGCAACGACGGCTTCGTGCTCGCCAGCGGCGGCATCGCGATGGGCTACTGGGACCGCAACGACCTCCCGTTCTACTACGGCCTCGCGAGCACCTTCCCCGTCTGCGATCGGTGGTTCTGCTCGGTGTTGGCCCAGACGTATCCGAATCGGCGCTTCCTGCTCGCCGGGACCGCGGCGGGGCTCGTCGCGACCGACCCGAACGCGATCCTGAAGGGGCCGGAGCCGCCGAACGGATCGATCTTCACGCGGCTCGACGACCATCAGATCTCCTGGATCGATTACGCCTCCGACATCCCCCAGCTCGCCCTGTTTCCCTCCGTGTTCCACTCGCATGCCCACGGCTGGGCGCCGATCGACCGCTTCTTCACGGCCGCCGCAGCGGGGACGCTGCCGTCGGTCAGCTACGTCGATCCGCCCTTCCTCAATCCGATCGGCTCGGAGGAGAACGGCGACATCCACGTGGGCGAGGACTTCGTCGCGCGCGTCGTGAACGCCGCCATGCAGGGGCCGGCGTGGCCGAAGACGCTCCTGATCTGGCTCTACGACGAGCACGGCGGCTACTACGACCACGTGCCGCCGCCGCGGGCGGTCGCGCCCGACGACATTCCGCCCGAGATCCAGGTTCCGCCCGATCAGCCGGGCGGGTACGATCGCTACGGCTTCCGCGTTCCGGCGGCGATCGTGTCCCCCTACGCGCGCCGGAACTACGTCTCCCACGTCGTCCACGATCACACCTCGGTGTTGAAGCTGATCGAGACCAAGTGGAACCTGCCCGCGCTCACCTTCCGCGATGCGAACGCCGACGACCTGCTCGACTCGCTCGACCTGCACGGCGAGCCCGCCTTCCTCGAGCCGCCGGTGCTGCCCCCCTCCGCGCTCTCGACCGGCGCGAGCTGCGAGCCGATCGACCCGAGCGAGATCCCACCCGCCAGCGCCGTCCTGCAGGAGCCGCGGCGGCCCCACAATCACGAGGTTTGGGGCCAGATCTGGCGCGCCCACCACGGCAAGGACGGGTTCCAGTAGGGTGTGCGGACGAGTCAGAGCGCGCCGCCGGCGAGGCTCCACAGCAGCACCGTGAGCACCGCCAGCGTCACGCCGACGTAGAGCCAGTCGCGCTGCAGCGCGAACGCGCCCACCGAGAAGACCACGCGCGCGACGGGCGTGGCGAGCAGCACCAGCAGCCCGAGCTGGATCACGTCGCGGCCCTGCAGGGCGAGCGCCCCCGCGAAGATCCCGCGGACGCTCCGCAGATCGGCGCGCTCTCCGCGGAAGACGCGGTAGTCGATGCGCTCCCCGCCGTGGCGCACGAGGTAGAGTGCGGCGCCGGCACACACGATCGCGGCGGCGAGCAGGACGCCGGTGCGTAGCAGGAGGCCGATCGCCTGCTCGACGCGGTGCTCGTCGAGCACCGTTCGGCGGGCGCGCATCGCTAGATCCTCCCGCCGAGGCCGCTCGCGATCATCTCGATGCCGAGGGCCGCGATGAGCACCGCGAAGACCGCGCGCAGCACCCCGCTGGTCAGCCGCGAGAGGGCGCGGGCGCCGGCCAGCGAGCCGAGCAGCACGCCGAGCATCACCGGCATCGCCAGGCCCGGGTCGATGTAGCCGCGGCGCAGGTAGACGCCCGCGCTCGCCGCGGCGGTGACGCCGATCATGAAGTTGCTCGTGGTGGTCGACACCTTGAAGGGGAGACCCATCGCGGCGTCGAGGGCGAGCACCTTGACGGCGCCCGAGCCGATGCCGAGCAGGCCGGAGAGGATGCCGGCCAGTGCCATCAGCGAGGCGGCAGCCGGCACGCGGCGGGCGCGATACCGCTGGGGCCCGCCGGGTCCGGGATAGCTGCCGTCGAGGCGCAGGCGCGTGGCGAGGCGGTCGGTCGGGCCCAGCCCTTGCCGCTCCACGTGGCGGCGCATCGAGAGCGCGGCCGAGCCGAGCAGCACGAGCCCGAACACGATTGCGATCCCCGAGGCACCGACGTGCGTCGCCAGCGTGGCGCCCCCGACTGCGCCCAGCGTGGTGGCCACCTCGAGCAACATGCCGATCCGGAGGTTGCTGTAGCCCTCGCGCACGTAGGCCGCGGCTGCTCCCGAGGAGGTGGCAATCACCGAGATCAGCGCCGCGCCGGCGGCGTAATGGATGTCGACGCCGAGCAGCAGGGTGAGGAGCGGAACCACCACCACGCCGCCGCCGAGCCCACTCAGGGCGCCGAGGAAGCCCGCTGCCGTGGAGCCCAGGAAGACGATGACCGAGAATCCGACGACGGTCACCGGCGACGCGAATCCGCGACGAGCATGGGCTCCAGTATGCCTGTCGCCATCGGCGCAGGCATCGCGCACCGGGCATGCAGGCCGGGGGCCGCGGGTTGCGCGCCGCGCCCGAACCGCCTACGAAGCGGTCCCGATGGCGGCGCCGCTTCCGCTCGAACGCTGGCTTCCTCTGGTCGGCAGCTTCCGCGGCTACGACGCGACGGCCGCCCGGCGCGACGGGGTGGCCGCCCTCACCGTGGCCCTCTTCACGATTCCGCAGGGGATGGCCTACGCGCTGATCGCGGGCATGCCGCCCTCCGCAGGGATCTGGAGCGCGGTGGCCGCGTCGATCCTCGGCGCCGCCTTCGGGAGCTCCGAGTTCCTGATGAACGGCCCGACCAATGCGATGTCGGTCCTGCTCGCCGCGAACGCGGCCGCGTTCGCGAGCCGCGGCGATGCGATCGGGGCGATCGTGCTCCTCACCTTCCTGATCGGCGCGATGCAGCTCCTCGCCGCGCTCCTCCGACTCGGAAGCTTCACGCGCTTCGTCTCCGAGCCGGTGCTGACGGGCTTCACCGCCGGTGCCGGCCTCTACATCGCGGCCAACCAGCTCCCGGCGCTGCTCGGCCTCGACAGGTCCTCGATGGTGCAGACGGTTGCGGGCTGGAAGCCGCCTGGAAACGTCGTGTTCGATCTCACGCGGACGATCCTGAGCCTGGGGCACACCAATCGGGTCTCGCTCGCGACGGGGGCCGCGACCTTTGGGATCGTACGCGGGCTCCAGTGGCTCGAGCGGCAGCGCGGGCAGCGGGTTCCGGCGCCGTTCCTGGCCATCCTGATCGTGACCCTCGCGGTGTGGGCGCTCGGCCTGGGCGATCCCGAGGCCGGCGCCAGCAAGCTCAAGCTGGTGCGCGACATCGAGCCTCTTCGGCGGGCGCTCCCGGAACTGGTGCGGCCTCGCGCCGACCTGCACGACCTCCAGGCGCTACTGGGCCCCGCGATCGCGATCGGTCTCCTCGGCGCGGTCGAGGCCATCGCGATCGGCAAGGCGCTCGCCGCCCGCGTCGGTCACGCCTTCGACGCCAACCGGCAGCTCGTGGGCGAGGGCATGTGCAACCTCGGCGCGGGACTGGTCGGAGGCTTCGCGTCGTCGGGCTCGTTCACGCGCAGCGCGGTGAACTTCGAGGCCGGCGCCGCGACTCGCCTCTCGTGCATCTTCTCCGGCGTCCTCGTGCTCGTGATCATGCTGCTCTTCGCGCCGGGTGCGAACTACGTGCCGATCACGGCGCTGGCGGGGACGCTGATCCACATCGGCCTCAAGCTCGTCAACGTGGGCCGGCTGCGCGCCACGATCAAGACCACCGTCGCCGACCGCACGGTGCTGCTCACGACCTTCGCGGGCACGATGCTCTTCGAGCACCTGCAGTACGCGCTGTTCGCCGGGATCGGCGTCGCCATCTTCCAGGCGCTGCGCCGCGCGGAGGGCTTCAAGCTCGCGCTGATGGAGGAGGGGCCTGACGGGACGCTGCTCTGGAAGGCCGAGCTTCCCGAGCGCTCACCGGAGATCATCGCGATCGCGCTGCAGGGGGAGCTCTTCTTCGCGGCGGCGGAGACGCTGGAGCGCCGCCTGCGCTCCGTGCTCGACGGCGGCGCGCGGTTCATCGTGCTGCGCCTCACGCACGCCTACAACCTCGACGCGACCTGCGCGGAGGTGTTCGCGCAGCTCGCGCGCGAGGCGCGCGCGAGACGCGGGAGGCTCCTGCTCTCGGGTGTGCGGCCGGGCCTCTACGGGACGCTCGAGCGCGCCGGCGTGCTCGAGCAGATCGGCCTCGACGCCGTGTTCGCGAGCGAGCCGGAGCTGATTGCCTCCACCCGCCGGGCGATCGCCTTCGCGCACGAGCTCGCCGCGAGTGCGCCGACCGGATCCTGAGGAGCTCACGAGCGCGGGTACCGACCCGCCGGAGGAATCGATGCGGCTCGATCTCTACCCGACCCCGGAGCAGGTGCAGACGCTGCTGGCCGGACCGCCCGACACGCCGGTCGTGATGCTGAACCTGCTGCGCTTCCGGGAGCGGGCCGAAGCACCCCACGAGGGCAAGACGGGTGTCGAGGCCTACCGCCGCTACGCGGATGCGATGCGCCGCATCGTCGAAGGGCGCGGCGGCCGCTTCCTCTGGGTCGGCCGCGTTGACTCGTTCGTGATCGGCGAGAGCGACGTGTCCTTCGATGCGGCCGCCATCGTCGAGTATCCCTCGCGCCGCGTGTTCGTGGAGATCGTCGGCGATCCGCAGGTCCGAGAGATCGGCGCACATCGGGCGGCGGGGCTCGAGGGGCAGTGGCTGATCGCGACCACCACGGGCGCGCCGTGACCCCCGCGGTGCGCGAGATCCGGTCACGCCTCTGTAAGACGCCCCGGTGTACGCTGCGTTCCGCCGCGAGGGTCGCGGCACTGGGTCGAGGCCCCGGAGGACTCCCCGTCCCCGGGGCCTCCTGCGTTTCGCCGCGGAGCGCACACGGCGGTGTCGGGCCGACGCGCGTCTCCGAGCCCCGATACGATGTGGGCCCCGGAGACCGAAGCGGTGCCTCCGAGGCCCACGACCGTGCCTTCCCTCCCCCCGGACGCCGGCATCCTACT
This sequence comes from Myxococcota bacterium, assembly GCA_035506135.1. Lineage (GTDB taxonomy): Bacteria > Myxococcota_A > UBA9160 > UBA9160 > PR03 > DATJPY01. The sequence goes on from DATJPY010000052.1 coordinate 154,068, forward strand.
CGTGGCCACATGTCGGACCGGTGGCGTCTCGCAACGGTTGCGCGCCGGGCCGCCGATCCGCGAGGATCCGAGACGCGTGGATAGGCGGGAAGACCTCGCAGCGCCGGCGGTCGGTGAGGTGCTTCCCACGGTCTCCATCGTCGTGCCGCTGATCCGCCACATGGGGCACGCGGTGGAGGCGGTCGCGAGCTGGCGCGCGCAGCGCTACCCGGGCGAGCGCATCGAGCTGCTCGTGATGAGCGGTGGCTCGGATGGCACCCTGGAAGCTCGGCTCCGGGGCCAGCTCGGACCCGCCGACCGGCTGATCGAGCACCTCTCGCGGGACGAGCGGGAGCTCTTCGACGCCGGGGCGAGGCAGGCGCGCGGCGAGCTCCTCGTCTTCAGCGAGTCGCACTGCGTGGCCGAGCCCGACTTCCTGATCGAGATGTGCCGCTTCCTCGCCGGCAGCGGCCTGGCCGGGGCCTGCTGCCAGACCGTGGGCTCCTACACCAACGCGGTAGGCCGGATCGTGTGCCGGGACTTCGAGGACGACTTCAGGATCTGGACGCGCCCCGAGGATCGCCGCAAGGTCATCATCCACGGCTTTGCGATCTACCGCCGGATCTACCTCGAGGTCGGCGGCTTCGAGCCTCCCTTCGGCAACTTCCAGGACGCGGCGCTGGCCGCCAGGCTGGCGCACCGCGGCCATCGGCTCGGCCATGCCGCGCGGGCGCGCGTCCGCCATCACTATGCCCGCAGCCTGAGCGACACCGTGCAGCAGTTCCGGAGCTACGCCTCCGGCGAGTGCGTCCATCGCCTCGAGCGCGGCGAGGCCTACTGCGACCGCGAGTTCGGGCCCGTCTCGGAGTGGGGGGAGCTCGGCGCACAGCCCCGCGATCTGCGCCGGATCCTCTCGACGCTCTTGGGAGAGGTCCGGCGGCGAGGGGTCGCGAGATTCGATCTCTCGCTGGCTCGGACGACGCTGCGCGCGCTCTGGGAACTCGCCGGCCCGCAGGCGGTGGCGGCCGAGGTGTCGCTGCGGCTCGCGATGCTGCGCTGCCACCTGTGGCGGTTCCGTTCCGATCGGATGCTGCGCGCCTTCCGCGAGATGTGCGCCCACACGGTCCGCGCGACGCGGCTCCGTTTCCTCGCCCGGCACGGAGACGAGATCCAGCGAGAGCCCGCGCCCGAGCCCCCCCGCGAAGGCCGTTGGGCGATCTCTGAGATCAGCGAGTCGAACCTGCTCGGATTCCACGAGCTCGAGACGGCCGGCGGCCAGCGTCTGCGCTGGTCGCGGCCGGTCGCGGCCCTTCGACTGGGCGTGCCCTGCGGACGCTATCGGGTCACGCTCGAGACGCACCGCCATCGCGCGCTACCCGCGGCCGGCATCCGGCTCTTCCTCAACCAGCACCCCGTGGAGGCGTCGATCTCCCCGACGGACGATCTCATCGCCGCGGAGATCCAGCCCGGCTGGTTCGACCTGCGCGGCGACCAGCTCCTGATCCTGACCTGCGCTCCGCTCTCTCCCCGGCTCACCGGCGCGCCCGACCCCCGCGCGCTCGGTCTGCCGATCGCGTCGATCACCGTCGCGCGGACCGCCGCGACACCCTGAGACTCGCGAACCGAAGCGAGGGTGGACGACATGAAGCACGAGGGCTGGGTCCGAGAGGGACGGAGCTGGCTGCACCCCGTCTGTGAGTTCTTCGTGGTCGAGCGCGAGGCGCCCGAGCTCGCGGGCGGCGGGATCGAGTACCACGTGGTGCGCAGCGGCGGGGACAGCACGGCGGGTCTGTCGGTCGCGGTGTTCTCGTCGGCCGACGATGCGATCGCCGACGCCGAACGGCGCGATGCGGAGCGGCGCGCGCGCGGATGACCGCCGGGTGGCCGTTGCCTCGCCAGGGTCTTCGGGCCGCGCGGGGCTCCTTGTAACCGGCTCCCCGCCTGTGAGAGAATCGCCCGAGCCATGGAGGGCGTCGTGAGAAACCTTACGTCCGTGCTGCTCGGTTCGTTACTCGCCGGCTGCCTGGTCGGCGATGCCATCGCCCAATCCAAGCCGCAGGCGAAGCCGGGGAAGGCGCCGCAGTTCGAGGCCGTCGCGGCCGGGGAGGCCGTATCGATCACGGCGACGGTCGAGAAGATCGATCTCAAGCAGCGGCTGGTCACGCTCAAGGGACCGGAGGGCAACGAGGTCACGATCCACGTCGACAAGCGGGTGAAGAACCTGCCGCAGGTCAAGAAGGGCGACGAGCTGGTCGTCGACTACCTGCAGTCGGTCGCGGTGGACCTCCACAAGCCGGGCGAGGCGCCCGCCGTATCGTCCGCGGGAGGGGTCGAGACGGCGAAGCCCGGCGAGAAGCCCGGCGCGGTGGCGGTGCGACGCGTCCATGCGACCGCGACGATCTCGGCGATCGATACGGCCACCTCGACGGTGACGCTCACCGGGCCGCGCGGCAACGCCTTCCCGGTGAAGGTCAAGGACACCGCCCGGCTCGAGGGCCTGAAGGTCGGGGACGCGGTCGACGTGACCTACACCGAGGCGCTCGCGATCGCGGTGAAGAAACCGACCAAGACGCAGTAGGGCGAGCAGGCTCGACGTGGAGGAGCCGGCTGGCCGCGGGTCGCGGGTCGCGCGGATGGCGAGAGCGTAATCTCCGCGACCGCGGACGCTCATCGCGTTTGCCTACCGTCCGGAGCGTGGCTGCTGGGACTCGCGGACTCCGGGACCTCGGCGTGCTGTCGATCGTCCCGCTGCCGCTCTGCTGATCGGGACCAGCGTCGCGAACGGAGTGCTTCGCGCATACTTCGGCACGCAGGCGTTCGGCGGCGTGCTGTTCCTCGGCAAGGTCGCGCCCCTGATCCCGCCCGATGGATTCGGCGATCCCACGAGCGCGCGGCTGGGAGCCGCGCTCGGCGACCTCCATGGGTTGGCCGAGGAGTCCGATGGCGAGGCGCTCTTCTGGATCTCGCAGCAGACGTACACCCCGGTGCTATGGGATCGCCTCGTGCCCCTGCTGGCCGCCGAGGGCGGCGACGACACGGTCGCGGCCAACCGGATCGCCACGCAGGTGGCCCATCAGGTCGTCGTCCGGGATCCGGGGCTCTACGCCCGACTCTTCCGCGTCCACTTCGAGAGCATGTGGACGTGGCCCTGGATCACGACGAGTGCCCGGATCGCTCCCTTCCGCGAGCAGATGCGCAGTCCGCCGCTCGCCGCTCTCGCCGGAGCGTTCGTCGTCTGCTGCCTGCTGCCGCTCGTCGCGTTGGCGAACGGGCTCGCCGACCCTCTCCTCGTCCTCGCCGCTGCGGCCGCTGTCTCGATCCAGGTCTACGATCTCGCGATCGCCGCGATCGACGTGACCGTGAGCCGGTTCGCGCTGCCCGCCATCCCGATGCTCGGCGTCGCCCTCGCCGGCATCCCGGCGATGCTCCAGGTACTGCGCCACGGCCGCGCGCTCCGGGCGTCCGCCCGCTAGCGAAGATCCGCGAAGACGAAGCCGTCGCGCTCCGTGATCTCGCCGAGCACGACCTCGATGGGCTCACGGAACATCGGCCCGGCGCAGCAGAAGGTGTGGAACTCGCCGCGCTCGCCGCACGGGTCCACGCCCTCCGGAAGCTCGTCGAGGAGATCTCCGTCGAAGGTCCGGCCGATGAAGTCGCGCGGCATCTGCTTCGGATCGACGCACGTGATCCGAGCGCGAACTCCTGCGGTCACCATCTCGCGGGCGAGCGCGGGCGTCGGCCGTCCCCAGATCGGGAAGAGCGGCTCCACACCGGTCCCGGCGAGCTGTTTCTCGCGATAGGCGCGAATGTCGGCGAGGAAGAGGTCTCCGAACGCGATCGCGAGAATCCCCTCTGCGCGTGCGCGCCCGATCGCGCCGCCCACGGCCTTCTCGTACTCCTCGTTCGAGCAGCGATGCGGGATGGAGACCCTCCAGAGGGGAAGGCCTGCCGCCTCGGCCTGCCTCTCGAGAAGCGTCTCTCGCACGGCGTGCATGGCCACGCGGGCGAACGTCTCGTTGACGGTGGTGACGAGCCCAACGACCTCCACCCCCCGCTGTCGGAGGACGTGGAGAGTCCACGCGCTGTCCTTCCCGCTACTCCAGGAGAGGAGCGTCTTCCTCGGCGGGCTCATACGGCGATCGTAGCGGGTGCTTCGTGCGCCCGGAGAGCGCGAGGCCGGCGATCCCACCGCCGAGGAGGAGCAGAGTGGCGGGCTCGGGCACCGGCTCGACGTCGAAGCTGAAGGGGAAGCTCACGCTGTCGCCGGCCGTGAGCATGAACGCGAAGCTCGCCGTGATGGAGGAGCTGGCCGCCTGCGCCAGCAGGTCGGGGCCGAAGCTCTCCATCGGGATCGTCACCGAGCTGGGAGCGCCGAGCGGGTCGGCCGGCGCAGTATAGGACTGCGGCCTGTCGAGCAGCGTGTGCACCGACACCCCGTCGATCTCGGTGGTGTAGATCGAGAGGCCGCTGTCGGTCAGGGTGGCGCCGTTCGCGTTCAGGTCCGTGAGCGTTCCTGCACCGACCGAGCCGGTCGCCGAGAGCGAGGGACCGACCGGCAGGATGCTCAGCGACGCGGAGACGGTGAACCCCAGCGTGGACTTGCTCAAGTTCGTGAGCGTGAAGGAGCCGCTGAGGGTCGGATCCGGGTCGAACTCGAACGACCAGCTGCTGAGCTCGTAGCCACTTCCCGTGAGGCTCGTGCCCTCGCAGCTCACGATCCCGTCGCCCGAGGAGACGCACCCGAGATCGTTCAGGTCGAGCGCGCTGCCGTTGATCGTGATGACGGGTGCGATCGTGGCGGCCCGGGTGGCCGGCGCCGTGCCCGCACCGAGGCCGCCGAGCCCCACCGCGAGCAAGCAGAGGAAGGAACGATTTCGCATACGCGTCCGCTCTCCCCGACTCGAAGATTTGATGGGTAAGTGGCCGATGGCAAGGGCAGGTGTCAGCGGGAGGGAGCGGGTTCCTCCTGCGGGTCCTCGAGCGGCCGGACCTTCTCTCGGAAGATCTTCGGCGCGCGGTCGACGACGGCCGCGAAGGCAGGCTCTGCCGCGACGACGTAGGGCGCCCACGTGAAGGCCGCGCGGCCGGCGAGTGCCGCGTACAGGCCGATCGAGCTCAGGTTCACGTAGGCGCGGAGCTCCGGCCGGGCATACGCCAGCCCTTCGAGCGAGACGCGATCGTCGAGGCGCTGCGCGACCAGGCCGGGCGCCCACCGCGCGAGCGTGGCCTCGAGCCGCGCGACCTCGGGATGACCGCGCTGCGCCGGGTGCAGCTTGTAGTGCACGCGCGCGACACCCTCGCTGCGCAGGCGGTCGAGCAATCGATCGAGCCCGGCGCACACGCTCTCGAGCCGCACCTGTCGCGTGGCCGAGAGCGCGTCGAACGCGATCACGTGCGCCACGTCGGCGCGGAGCGCCTCGGGCACGGGCGGGGGCGCGACGCGCACCACCGCCCGATCGTCGAGGTCGGGGAACGCGTCGGGATACAGGGCGTAGGCGCGCCGGTGGCCGGGCTCGAAGAAGTGAGCCGCGCGCACGCGGCCGGAGAACGCGAGGCGATCGCCGCGGCGGATGCGCGGCGGCGGATGGATGCGGTCCATCTCCGCCCGCGTGCAGTAGCTGTAGAGGCCCTCCTCGAGGTAGGAGAAGCCGGTGCAGCCCGGATGCGAGCGGAGAAGCTGGAAGGCGCGCTCCAACGCGTGGGGCAGGTAGAGGTGGAACGGGCGGCCCCCGGTCGCGCGCGCGATGCGGCGATCGTTCCGGCGCATCCAACGGCGCGCGCGCCAGGTCTCGACCAGCCCCGTCGGCGACTCGCGGACAGCCTCCATCGGGAGCGGAACGGTGCGGAGATCCCCCTCCTCGGAGGTCATGCCACGGGCGAGAGCCAGCACCACGCGCGCGCGGTCGAGCCCTTCGCACTCGATCACGCCGTGCGTGACCCAGCGCGCGACCGGGCTGTGCACGACGAACAGGTGGACCTCGGGCCCGGCACCTCCCGCGTGCCCCACCGCGCCCCCTAGCGCGCCCGGTGCGCGGATTCTGCGGTCTCGGAGCGTGCCTCGTCCGGCCACAGCAGCCGCTCGTAGCCCTCGATCGCGCGGTCCACCGTGAAGCAGTCGGCGCGCGCCCGGAGGCGATCCGCATCGCGCGGTGCGTCGAGCGTCGCCTCCAGCGCCGCCGCCATGGCGACGTCGTCGCCCACCGCGACGAGGCGTCCGTACCTCCCGCGATCGAGGATCTCGGCGGGACCGCTCGGACAGTCGGTGCTGACCACAGGACAGCCACAGCCGAGCGCCTCGGCGATCACGTTGCAGAAGCCCTCGTTGCGCGATGTCACGGCGAGCACTCCGGCACGCGCCATCCACGCAAAGGGGTTCTTCGCGTAGCCGGGAAAGGCGACGTCCCCTGCCACCCCGAGCTCCCCGGCGAGCCGCTCGAGGAACGCGATCCGTCTCGCCGTGCTCTCGGGTCTCCGCGCCGTGCCGAGGACCACGAGCCGCGCGGGGCGCCGCGCGCGAAGGCGCGCGAAGGCCCGCACCAGCATTGGCAGGTCTTTGGCCGCCCCGAGCCGGCCCACCGCGAGCACCACCGGCGGCTCGCCCGCGCGCAGCCACGGATGGGCAACCGGCTCCGCAGCCCGCGACGGCATGTCCGGCGTCACCGCCGGGTTGTAGATCACACAGATGCGTTCCAACGGAAGCCCGCTTCGGCGCGCGACGTCCTCGGCGACGCCGTTCGAGACCGCGATGATGCCGTCGGCTGCCGGGTAGAGCTCGCGCGCGAGGCGATCGAGGATCGCGCGGTGGCGCCCGGCGCCGAGGGGGTGGCCCGAACGCAGGTCGTTGTGCTCGCTCACGAAGAGTCGCGGCGGATCGCGGACCAGGGCGCGCGCCAGGAGCGCCTCGAGATTGCGGTACGGCGTTGCCGCGAGGAGGATCCGGGGTCGCCGCTCCGCGAGACGCGACGCCAGCCCGTCGAGCTGGAGGAACGCCGCATCGTCGCGGTGGGTCAGGGTGGCGAGGAGAGCCGGCGGCATGGCGCGCGGGAGACGCACTCGCGCGAGCGCTGCCGCCGTGCGCAGCCGCGATGAGCCGGGCACATGAACGACCGACACGCCTGCCGGCACGGGGCGCGTCGACCCGCGCTCGAGCGACGTCACCCAGAGCTCGACGCGCCGGCCGCGTGCCGAGAGCGCCGTCGCGAGCCGGTGGAATACCTCCTGCATCCCGCCGCCGGCGCGGTCCTCGGCGTAGAGCGCGAGGTCGACGGAACCGCCGTCGCTCATCGTTCGCCGCCCCGCCGCCATCGACCTCCCGGGTCCCATGCGGGGCCCCCCGTCGCTCCGAGGCGAGTCGCCCCGGCGCAGAGCGCAACCAACCGCCTGGACAGGTTGACACTTCCCCGCCACACGAATCTGTAGATTAACGATTCGTAAAGCGCATCGGCGCAGCGCCTCGCTATACCGTTCGCATCGTGAGGGCGGGACCCTTCTTCGCACTCGATGCGGTCGCCTTCGACTACGAGCCGTTCCCCATCGGGCTCGCGCGTCCACTGATGGAGCCCGCCGTCTACAAAGACCTGGTGGACGCGTTTCCGCCGCTCGATCGCCTGACACATTACGATGTCCTCGGCAGGCCGGGCTCGAAGTACACGCTCTCCGAGCGCGAACAGCCGAAGGCATATCGCGATTTCGTCCGCGACCATCCGGTCTGGCGCGAGTTCCACGCCTGGATCAAGAGCGATGCCTTCATCGACCACGTGCTCGATGCGCTCGCCGCGCAGCACATCGACCTCGGCTTCCGACGCAGGGCCCCGGTGCGCCGGCTGGCCCGCAACCTCCGCGCGCTCGGTCGCGGGGGAATCTCACCACGCGACGCCAGGCTCAGCACCCGCTTCGAGTTCTCTGCGCTGCCGGCCGACGGAGGGAGGCTGCTGCCGCACACCGACGCCCCCTCGAAGATCGTGACGCTCGTGGTGTCGATGCTGCGCGAGGGAGAGTGGAATCCGGCGTGGGGGGGCGGACTCGAGGTGTGCCGGCCCAGGGACCCGCGCCGCTTCGGCTTCAACTGGATGAACGAGCTCGCCGACTTCGAGGACATGCAGGTGGTGCGGACCTTCGAGTTCGAGCCGAACCAGGCGATCGTATTCGTGAAGACCTACGACTCCTGGCACACCGTGCGGCCGATGACCGGTGTCGGCGCGAAGGACGTGCGCCGCACCCTCACCATCGTGATCGAGACGCCGACCTGACCGTCAGGACGGGCGGGAGCGGAGTGTAGGGCCGCCCTCCGATTTCGCGCGGATCAGGACCAGGCGGCCAGGATCGGCGCGTAGCCCGCCATGTGCCACATCCAGAGCTGCATCGGCACGGAGCCGTGATCGCCGCAGAGCGCCTGTCGGTGTGGAGCTTGAAGTGCTGGGCCTCCTGCTGGTTGAACACGGAGATGTCGGCGAGGAGCTTCGCGTCGGCCACCGGGCGCAGGAGCTCCCGGGCCTGGCGCCGGGCCTTGATCAGGTAGCGCTCGATGGGCGGCGGGATGATCGCCCCGCCGTGGATCACGGTGACCGCCTCCCGGTTGTCGCCCCAGTGCGGCACGGAATCCCGGAAGTCGAAGTCGGGGTAGCGGACCTGCATCAGGTTCCTCCCGGCGAGTGCTGCGGCGATCGGCGCGAGTATCGCGCGTCTCGCGCGAGATTCGACGCCCAGCCCGGAAGGCCGAGGGCGCGGCCGAGGAGGTGGTCGAGGCTCACCGCGCCAGGCCCCGCGATCATCAGCCAGAGGAACGAGAGCAGGTAGAGCGGCTCGTCGAGCTCGACGAAGTCGTCGAGCCCCGAGACCGTCTTCAGCTTCACCGTCGCGATGGCGACCAGCATGTTGACCATCATCGGGATCGATACCGCGCGCATCGCGAGGCCCACGACGGTGAGCGCGCCGCCGGCCAGCTCCGTGTAGGCCGAGAGGGCGGCATTGAAGTGGGGGAACGGGATGCCCCATCCGACGAAGCGCTCCGCGAACGCGTCGAGGTCGTGGATCTTCCCCCACCCGGTCTCGAAGAAGAAGTACCCGACGAACAGGCGGACGAGCAGCGGAGGCAGCCACTCGAGCCGCTCGGCGATCAAAAGGCCTGCGTTCACGAATCGCGCGAGGGTCCCGCTCACGTCGCAACCTCCTCCGGGGTTCAGCCCGGCGTCTCGACCATTCGATGCCACGCGCTGGCGGCGGATCCGATGTAACCTGCCCCTGCGCCCCGAGCGGATCTCGGGGGGCGCGTTCGATCCGGAGCGGCGCCCAGACGGACGCCCGCCGGCTGAATTCCAACCACATGGAGAGTCTCGCAAATGCAAGCAAGGAAGGTCGTCCTCGCCGCCGCGGCCGCCTCGTTCTTCATGACCTCGCTCGCCGTCGCCACCACGGCGAAGGCCGAGGATCAGATCAAGTGCGAGGGCGTGAACTCGTGCAAGGGCAAGGGGTCCTGCAAGACGGCGATGAACGACTGCAAGGGCAAGAATGGCTGCGCAGGGAAGGGCTTCGTGATGATGACGCCGGCCGAGTGCGCGAAGGCGAAGGCCGCGGCCGCGACGTCGCAGAAGAAGTAGGCACGCGCGCAGGCGGCCCGCCGTCGGGCCGCCCGCGCCCCGTCTCCATGGACTCGAAGGCGAAGCCTCCGCTGCGCCCGCCCGAGGCGCCGTTCCTCGGCGTCGGCGTGGGGCTTCGGCCCGTTCACTACGCGGACGTCCTCGCGCGCGCGGCGCAGGGCACGCTGGGCGTCGACTGGTTCGAGGTGATCTCCGAGAACTTCCTGGTGCCCGGTGGGCGGCCGCCGCGGGTGCTCGGCGCGGTCCGCTCACACCTGCCGGTGGTGCTGCACGGGGTCTCGCTCGACATCGGCTCCACCGATCCCCTGAACGAGAGCTACCTCGATGCGCTCGCCGCGCTCGCCCGGCGCGTGGAGCCGGCCTGGATCTCCGATCACCTGTGCTGGACGGGCGTCGACGGCGCGAACCTCCACGACCTGCTCCCACTGCCACTCCGCGGCGAGACGGTGCGACACGTCGCGGCCCGCGTCCGCCGCGTGCAGGAGCGGCTCGGCCGGCGCATCGCCCTCGAGAACGTCTCGTCGTACTTCGCCTGGACCCACGACGCCATGCCCGAGTGGGAGTTCCTCGCCGCCGTGGCCGAGGAGGCGGACTGCGGGATCCTCCTCGACGTCAACAACGTCTACGTGTCGGCCCACAACCACGGCTTCGACGCGATTCGCTACATCGACGCGATCCCTCCGGAGCGCGTCTTCCAGCTCCATCTGGCGGGCCACAGCGAGAGCGGCTCGCTCCTGATCGATACGCACGATCACCCCGTGCGCGACGAGGTGTGGGCGCTCTTCGCCCACGCGGTGCGGCGGCTCGGGCCCGTCTCGACGCTGATCGAGTGGGACGACGAGATCCCCCCCCTCGAGCGCCTCGAGGAGGAGGCCTCCCGCGCGCGTGCGATCCTCGAAGCGACCTGCGGAGCGAGCAATGGCGAGCGCCAGCGCGCCGCGGCTGGCTGACGCCCAGCGCGCGGTCGCGCGGCTCGTCCGCGCGCCCGAGGGCGTGCGCACCGCGCTCGCCGAGGCGGGCGATCCCGAGGGTGCGTCGCTCGCCGAGCTGGTGCGCGGCGACGAGCGGCTCTCGGGGGCGATGCGCCTCGAGGTCTATGCGAACGCCTACTTCCATCGCATTCGCGAGGCGCTCGAAGACGAGTACGCTGTGCTCACCGAGGCGATCGGCCCCGCCGCGATGAACGATCTGGTCGCCGCCTACCTGCTCGTGCACCCCCCGTGCGACCCCTCGCTGCGCTGGGCGGGGGCGCGCCTGCCCGAGTTCCTGACGTCGCACCCCGTCGCGGAGCCCTTCCGCTGTCGCTGGCCCTGGGCGCCCGATCTCGCGCGCCTCGAGTGGGCGCGCTCGCTCGCCTTCGATGCCGCCGACCCGCCCGTGCTCGCGCGCGGCGACCTGGCGTCGATCCCGCCCGAGACGTGGAGCGATCTCGCGCTCGAGCTCCAGCCGGCGACGCAGCTCGTCGATCTCGAGTGGCCCGTGCATCGGCTGCTCGAAGGGAGATCTGCGTCGTCGCCGCCGGCTCCACCGAGCGACGCGGAGCGCACGGCCGTCTGTGTGTGGCGACGCGACGAGGCGGTGCTACAGCGGGCCCTCGAGCCGCTCGAGGCCGAGCTGCTGGCTCGCGCGCAGCAGGGTGAGCGCTTCGGCGAGCTCTGCGAGCGCGCGGCGCAGGCGCTCGGTGAGGAAGCGGCCGCAGCGAGCGCGGGCGCGCTGCTCGCGCGCTGGGTCGACGACGGACTCCTCGCGCGTCGCTGAAGATCGGTCCCTGTCGCTGAAGATCGGTTCCTAGCCGGAGGAAGGGCCGAGCTTCACGGCGGTGCCGTAGGCAAGCACCTCGGTCGCGCCCGTCATGAACTCCGTGGCGTCGTAGCGCATCGCGACGACCGCATCCGCGCCGATCTCCTCCGCGTGACGCACCATGCGCTCGAAGGCCTCTTCGCGCGCTCCCTCGCAGACCCGGGCGTACTGCTCGATGTTGCCACCGATGATCTGCTTGAGGCCGCCGAGCAGGCCCTGGGCGATGTTGGGGGAGCGCACCACGATGCCCCGTACGATGCCGAGGTACGAGCGCACCACGCGGCCGTCGACCGAGTTTCCCGTCGTGACGATCATGAGCTCCCCCCTCGCGCCTCGAGCGCATCGTCCGCGCTCGAAGGAGCGTTCGGACTCGCGAAGTCTATCAGGGGCGCGACCGCGGGTGGCCGGTCGTGCTACCCATGAGCGACCCCCCAGAACGGGAGAGGAACGTCACCTTGGGGGAGAGCGATCGACGGAGCGAGCGGCGAGCCGCCGGGGTGAGGGTGGGATCCCTCCTCGTCGGGCTCTCGTTGCTGGGGAGCGTGTCGGGAGCGCGCGCTGCGAATCGCGCCAGCTCGTGCGACGGGCCGAGGTGATGCGACGTCCTTCGCGGGCGGCCGGGGTCGACTTCTCCGTGGATGGATTCGCGCAGCAGCCACTGCAGATCCGGGAGGTCCTCTTCGTCGATACGGCGGACTTCCGTCTCTATCACAACGCGTTCATACGTCCCCGATCGGCCGGGCCGCCGGCCACCCGATGATCGAGGTCCGCCCCTATGAGGCGCGCGATCGCTCGGAGGTCCGCGCGATCTGCCATGCGACCGGCTTCATGGGCGAGCCCGCCGACTGGTACTGGCGCGACCGCGAGAGCTTTGCGGATGCCTGCAGCGGCTACTACACCGACTGCGAGCCGGAGTCGTCGTTCGTCGCCGTGCACGAGCGCCGGGTCGTCGGCTATCTGCTGGGCTGCGTCGACACCGCGCGAGCACCCACGATGGCGGAGGTCAGCTCCCGGCTGGTGCTGCGCCGCGCCCTGCTGCTGCGGCCGGGCAGCTCCGGCTTCTTCTGGCGCGCGCTCTTCGACGCGCTGCGCGATCGCGGCGCGCCTTCGGGTGACCTTCGCGATTCGCGTTGGCCGTCGCACCTGCACATCAACCTGCTTCCCGAGGCGCGCGGCGCCGGCGCCGGCGCCGCGTTGATGCGGTCGTGGCTCGGTCGGCTCGCGGCCCTCGGCTCGCCGGGTTGTCACCTGGGAACCTTCGCGGAGAATCGCAACGCCATCGCCTTCTTCGAGCGCCAGGGCTTCCGTCACCACGGTCCACCGGCGCCGGTCCCGGGCATGCGCAATCGCGACGGGTCGCGCATGCACCTGCAGCTGATGATCCGTGCGTCGTGAAGCGTGCGCGGCGCCGCTCTCGGGCTGCGGGTCTCGCGTCGAGCGGCAATGCACGAGTGCTGCCATGATGGGCTCGCCCAGCGAGGACCCGCACGATGGCCGCCCGCAGGCGACGACCGGCGACTCCCCGGAAGGCCACTTCCGAGAGTCGGTCCGCGGGAATGCGATCGAAGTCGTTCTGCTCCCCCCAAGGGCGCCTCGACGGGCGGCCCCGGCATGCGCTCGACGGGCACGTGCATCGACACATGCCCTAGCGGGTCGGGTGCGCGAGCTCGATGCGCGGCATCAAGACGCGCTGCACGACCTCGGGCCAGGCGAAGTGGCGCGCCGTCGCGCGCCCGGCCCGGCGCATCGCCTGGGCCTCCTCCGGCCGGCTGCGCAGTCGGCCGAACATGCCGAGGAACTCCGCGGGGTCGCCGGTCTCGAGCACCAGCGCGTTCCGCCCCGGTACCGCGTAGTCCTCGCCGGTCGCACCGAGGCATGCGAGACCTCCCGCGGCCATCGTTTCGAGCCCGACCAGGCCGAAGGGCTCGTGCCCGCTGTTGGCGAGCACGGCGTCCCCGCCGCGCAGGAGCACCCGCCGCGCGTCG
>DATJPY010000053.1:0-42497 GCA_035506135.1 Myxococcota bacterium
CAGCCGTTGCGATCCTTCTCGCGGCTACGCGGCGCGGCCCGCCGCGCCGGCGGATGCCGCTGCGAGCGGGAATCGCCGCGCTCGCGGCCGGCTTCGCGAGCTATCCCGCATGGGCGGGGCTGATCACGGTCGTCGGCCTGCGCCTCGGTCTCCCATTCCGGGATCCGACGCCGCCGGGCGCCGGAAGCCCGGCGCTCTGGGTCGCGGCGCTCGTGCTCGCGCCGATCTTCGAGGAGCTGCTCTACCGCGAACGTCTGCTTCCCGCGCTGCGCCGGCGCATCGGCGCCTTGCCGGCGGTCTTCGCGACGAGCGCGCTCTTCGCCCTTCCCCACCTCGAGCCCTGGAACGTGCTCGGCACCTTCCTGGTCGGGCTCATGCTCGGGACGGTCTTCCTCGGGACGGAGTCCGTCGCGCTCTGCATCGCCCTGCACGCGAGCCTCAATCTCGCGTGTCTCGCCTGCGGCGTCCCGCCAGTGCGGCTCGCGCTCGCTCCGCTCGCGAGTGCAGCGCTGGGCGGTCTTCTCCTCGCCGCGAGCCTGCTCTGGATGCGCGCACGCGTCCGGGCGCTCTCGCCTTGTACGCTTCGCTCCGCCGAGGTCGCGCATGGCTAGAGCGGCGACCTCGCGGAACCGGCTGCTGACGGCGAGCGTCGTCGCGAGCTTCGTCATCGTGACGCGCACCCTCTTCCCGGATCCCCAGATCCGCGCCGCGAATCAGTATCTCTTCGTCATCACGCTCGGCTACGGCCACCTGATCGGAGCCGCGGTGTTCTCGCGGCGCCGTCTGGCGGGCCTCGTCCCGGCCGGCGTCCCACCGCGCCTGTTCTGGGCCTTCGTGGGCGTGAGCATCGCGAACCTCTTCGCGCTCTACGCGTGGCTCTCGAACGTATCGACCCTCTTCTTCTTCCCGTTGCTCGGCGTCTCGCTGTGGCACATCGTCGAGAACGATCTCGCGCTCGCCGGACCCTCGCGAAATCACCTCGCGCTCGGCGCGTTGCCGCGCTCGCTCGAGGGCCACCTCCTCTCCCTCGGGATCACGGCGCTCGTCCTCGCCGTCGGGCAGTCGATCCTGACGCCGGCCGACTACGGTCCCGTGCTCGCAGGGTCTCCCCTGATTCGACTCGGCGACGCACCGGCACGATTCGCGGCGGCCGGCTGTGGCCTCGTGATCGCGGCGACCGGGAATCGGCGCGGGATCGGGATCGCGCTCGCGGGCGCGAGCCTGCTCCTTCCCGCCGATTCGCTGCGCGCTCTCTCGTTCGGCGACTTCTTCAGCGCCGTCACGCTCTACCACCTCGTCCAGTTCCTGCTCCTCTTCGCCGGACGGGCGCGCGAGACGGCCGACACGGCCGCGCGTCGCCGCCTCCTGCGCGATCTCGCCTCGGTCCACCTGCCGCCCGCGGCGCTTTGCATCGCGCTCCTGCTCGGGCCCGGAGCGCGTTTCGCCGCGCTCCGCTACGCGATCTTCTCGCCGGCGATCTATCTGTTCTGGTCGGTGCTCCACGTCGGCCAGACGCTCGCGACGCGCGGGGTCGAGCGGCAGCCGGCGCGCGCGGCGGAGCCAGTCGGGGTATGACGCCCCCTGTGCTTCAGCTGGCCTTGCTCTCCGCGGCGTTCTGGGTTGCCCTGATCGCGTACGAGCGCCGCGAGCCCGAGGGCGAGCGCGGGCTGCGGTTCGGGGCGGGCCTGGCGTTCGGAGGCGCTCTCGCGCACCTCGGCTGGGCGGCGCTCTACGCCGACCGCGTGTGGGCCGCGCCGGCCGCCCTCTTCTCCCCGGCCGGGTTCTGCGTCCTCTTCGTCCCGCTCGGACCGCTCGCCGCAGCGCCGTGGCGCGCGCCGCGCGCGGAGCGCGATCGCTTCCTTGCGGCGGCCTTCGCGAGCCTCCCGCTCGCGCTCGCGACGGCGCGCCTCGGGTGCTTGGTCGCGGGCTGCTGCGGCGGGCTGCCGACCGATCTGCCGTGGGGCCTGCGGTTGGGCGACGACACGATCTCGCGTCACCCGACCGCGCTCTACGACATCGCGGGCCTGCTCGCGCTCCACGCGCTGGCAAGCCGGCTTCCGGCGGCCCGCGTCGCGCCGGTCGTGCTGGCTGGCTTCGGCCTGCTGCGGCTCGCCATCGACCCGCTGCGGGCGCTGCCGCCGCTCGGACCGCCGCTCGTGTCGCCGGGGCTGGTGGCCGCGGCCTGGATCGGGGTAGGTCTCGCGATCCTCTTGTATTCGGCCCCCTCGGCGAATAGGATGAATGTGGAATTCGAGAGATGGACTCGACCGAGTTCTGGCTAAGCCTTGCACTCGTTCTCTACTCTCTCGTTGGCGTGGTTTGGACGTTCGCGCAGTGGAGGCGCGGCCGAGCCTCCGGGCTGCTGCTGACGGAGCGGATTCTTCTCCTGGCCGTCATCACGTGGCTCTTCGGCCAGCCCCTGGCGGAGTCGTGGTTCGGCTGGCGCCGCTCCCGGCTTCGGATCATCCTCGTCGGGTTGCCGCTCCTCGCCGCGTGGATCACGATCGGCTTCCGCCTCAGGCAAACCAGCTAGCCCAGCTGCGCAAGCAGGCGATGCGCCGCCTCGAACAGCGCGTCAGCGTCGTCCGACTGCGGAAGCGGCGCGAAGATCTTGTGGTTGGGCGCGACGCGGATGCCGAGCGTCGGGTGCGTGAGCAGGTTCACGAGCCGGGTCGGGTCGACGCGCGTCGCGTCGGCGGCCGTCAGCACCAGATCCTCGCCGGCCACGTCGACGGCGGCGATGCCGAGGCGGCGCGCCGCGATCTTGAGCCGGATCACCGCGAGCAGGTTGGCCGCCTCGTCCGGGCACGAGCCGAAGCGGTCGAGCAGCTCGTCGCGGATGCGGTCCACGTCCGCATCGTCGGGCGCCGAGGCGAGGCGCTTGTAGAGCACCAGCCGCTGGCTCACGTCGGGCACGTAGTCCTCGGGCAGCCGCGCTGGGACGGGGAGGCGGATCTCGGGATCGAGCTGCTTCTCCTTGGCCTGGCCGCGCAGCTCCTCGATCGTCTCCTCGAGCAGCTCCATGTAGGTCTCGAAGCCGACCGCCGCGATGTTGCCCGACTGCTTGCCGCCGAGCAGGTCGCCGGCGCCGCGGATCTCGAGGTCCATGCTGGCGAGCTTGAAGCCGCTGCCGAGCTCGGTGAAGGACTGGATCGCCTCGAGCCGGCGGCTCGCCTCCTCCGTGAGCGTCCGGTCGCTCCCCCGCAGCAGCAGATAGCAGTAGGCGCGGTGGTGGCTGCGTCCGATGCGCCCGCGCAGCTGGTAGAGCTGTGCGAGCCCGAAGCGGTCCGCCCGGTCGATGATCATCGTGTTGGCGCGCGGGATGTCGAGACCGCTCTCGATGATCGAGGTCGACAGCAGCACGTCTGCGTCGCCGCGCAGGAAGCGCAGCATGCGCTCCTCGAGCTCGCGCTCGTGCATCTGGCCGTGCGCGACCACCACCCGGGCCTCCGGCACGCTGCGCGCCAGCATCTCGGCGACCTGCCCGATCGAGTGCACCCGGTTGTGCACCAGGAACACCTGCCCGCCGCGCCGCATCTCGCGCAGGATCGCCTCGCGAACCAGCGACTCCGACCAGCGCGCCACCTGGGTGCGGATGGCGAGGCGGTCGGCGGGAGGCGTGTTGATCACCGAGAGGTCGCGGAGCCCGCTGAACGCCATCTGCAGCGTGCGCGGGATCGGCGTCGCCGAGAGCGTCAGCACGTCGACCGTCTTCTTCAGGCGCTTGATGCGCTCCTTGTGCGCCACGCCGAAGCGGTGCTCCTCGTCGACCACCAGGAGACCCAGGTCGCGGAACTCGACGTCCTTCTGCAGGAGCCGGTGGGTGCCGATCGCGATGTCGACCGACCCGCTCGCGATCCCCTCCGCCACGCTCCGGGCCTCGGCGGGCGAGCGGAAGCGCGACAGCGACTCGATGCGCACCGGATGGCCGTCGAAGCGCTTGCGGAACGTCTCCTCGTGCTGCTGACACAGGACCGTGGTGGGCACCAGCACGGCGACCTGCTTGCCATCGCTCACGACCTTGAAGGCGGCGCGCACCGCGACCTCGGTCTTGCCGAAGCCGACGTCGCCGCACACGAGTCGGTCCATCGGCTTCGAGCGCTGCAGGTCGCCGAGCACGTCCTCGATCGCAGCGAGCTGGTCCTGGGTCTCCTCGTAGGCGAAGGCGGCCTCGAACTCCTCGAGCGCGCGGTCGCGCGGAGAGAACGAGAAGCCGGTGGCGAGCTCGCGCGCGGCGTGCAGGTTCAAGAGCTCGCGCGCCATGTCGCGCAGCGCGTGCTTCACCTGGCGGCGGGTCTTCTCCCAGGTCGCGCCCCCGAGCTTGTCGAGGCGCGGGGTGTGGCCGTCCGCGCCGACGTAGCGCTGCACCAGGTTCAGGCGGTAGACGGGCACGAAGAGGCGGTCGCCGCCGTCGTACTCGATGCGCAGGAACTCGCTGGTCGTCGACTGGACCGCGAGCTGGACGAGCCCCCGATAGACGCCGATGCCGTGCTCGGCGTGGACGAGCGGGTCGCCAGGCTGGAGCTGGGCGAGCGCCTCGATCGACGCGGTCTCGCGGACGCCGGCGCGCGAGCGGCGCCGCTCGCGCGGGCCGAAGATCTCCTCGTCGGTTACCAGCGCGAATCGCTCGAGCGGCAGCGCGATCCCCGCCGAGAGCGCCGCCACGCGCACCTCGGTCCGGCCGGGGCGGCCCCAGCGCGCGGCCGGCCGCGGGTCGCTCGCGATCCGCGGCTCGAGGCCGTACTCCGCGAGCAGAGCGCGCAGGCGCTCGGCGCCGGAGAGCGAGGCCGATGTCAGCACCACGCGCCAGCGCTCCGCGAGCCAGCGCTCGAGGCGCGCGACGAGTGGCAGGAGCGCGGCGTCCCCGGTGCGCGCGCGGGTCAGCTCGCGCGCCAGCTCCTCGTGGTCCCGGGTGGAGAGCGCGATGCGCTCCGGCCCTCCGTCGTCGGCGACGTCGAGCCGCTCGAGCGACACGGGTCTGCGTCGGGAGAGCTCGGCTTCGATCTCGCCGGGCGCGAGCAGCAGCGCCTCGGGAGGCGCGACGACGCGCCCGGCGCTGCGGGCCGCCTCCGCCCCGGCGGCGGCCTCGTCGGCGAAGCGCGCGACCCGCTCGCGGCCGGCCTCGGGCTCGTCGATCAGCACCAGCGCGCCGTCGGGCAGGAAGTCGAAGAACGTCTCGACCGGCGGCTGGACCCACGGCGCCAGCGCCTCGGCGCCCGGCGGCAGGTGCCCGCGCAGGAGCGCGTCGAGCGTCTCGTCGACGAGCCGCGGATCCGCGCCCTGCTCCTCGGCACGCCGGCGGATCGCGTCGCCCTGATCGATCAGGAGCGCCCGGTCGGGCAGCAGCTCGCGCGGCGGCGGCGCGACGACGCGCCCGAGGCGCTCCTGCGAGCGCTGGCTCGCGGGGTCGAACTCGCGGATCGACTCGACGTCGTCGCCGAGGAGCTCGATGCGCACGGGCCGCGCGCGCTGCGGCGGGAACAGATCGACGATGCCGCCGCGCACCGCGAGCTCGCCGCGCTCCTCGACGAGCGGCATGCGGGCGTAGCCGGCGCCCACCAGGCGCGCGACCAGCTCGTCGCGGTCGACGGGCTTCCCCACCTCGATCTCGACCGCGTGCGCGCGCACGGCGTCCCGGCTCGGAACGCGCAGCGCGAGCGCCGTCCACGGCGCGACGACGACGAGCCCCTCGCGCTCCGCCAGCAGGCGGTACAGCACGTCCATGCGCTGCGCGGTCAGGAACGGCTGGGGCGAGAAGCGGTCGTAGGGGAGCGTGTCGGGGCGCGGGAAGGGCCGAACCCGACCGCCCTGCTCGGCCGGCGGCTCGCCGAGCAGCACGCGCAGGTCTTCGGCGGCGGCGTCGGCCGACCGCGCGTCCGCCGCCAGGTAGAGCGCGCAGCGCTCCGGCTCGGCGAGGACGAGTCGCGCCGCGACGAGCGCTCGGCCGGCTCCCCGGAGACCGGTGAGACGCAGCGCTCCGCGGCGCGCGATCGCGCGCTCGACGATCTCATCCAGGCTCTTCGCCAAAGGTCTCCGCTCCCCAACCTCGCGAC
Organism: Myxococcota bacterium; assembly: GCA_035506135.1. Taxonomy (GTDB): domain Bacteria; phylum Myxococcota_A; class UBA9160; order UBA9160; family PR03; genus DATJPY01. The sequence continues at coordinate 6,054 of DATJPY010000053.1, forward strand.
CGAAACACGGACGCGCACGAAATACGGCGCGCCCCGGCCCCACCCGGTGGGGGTGGGGTCGAGGCGAACGCCGGGCGCAGTCTAGCGGACGAGCGGGCGGACGAAGTCGAGCGTGCGGTGGGCGAGGTGGGTCGGGTCGTGCTCGCGCGCAAGGGTGCGGCGCGCCCCGGCGCCGAGCTCCGCCGCGAGCGACGGATCGGCGGCGAGCGCGCGGATCGCACCGGCCCAGGCGTCGGCCGGAGCGTCGTCGTCGAGCAGCCACGCCGAGCGCCGGTGCTCCAGCGTGTCGGCCACCGCGGCGCGTGCGGCGATCGCTCGCGCCGCCTCCATGTAGTTGAGGAGCTTCACCGGGAAGCCGCCCGGGACGCGCCGCGGCAGGAGCGCGAGCGCGGCGCCGAAGAGGAGCCGCCGCGCCTCCGCGGCGTCCTCGACCCGGAGGGTGCGGAGCGGCGGCGGCGCGACCCCGGTACCGTGCGTCGCGACGACGACCGGAAGCTCGACGCGACGCGCGGCGGCCGCGAGCGCGCCGAGGTCCTGGTAGCGGTCGAGATTGCCGGCGTAGAGGGCGAAGCGCGCGGGCTCGAGGCCGCGGCGGAGGCACGCCGCGGCGATCGCGTCGGGCGCGGGGGGATCGCCGGCTGCGAGGGCGGGCGGGATCCTGGCCAGAGGACCGCGGGCCGCGCCGCCGAGCGCCCGCTCGGCGGCGCGCGAGAGCACGAGGAGCGCGTCGGCGCGGCGCGCGAGTGTGCGGTCGAGGCGCGCGCCGATCGGCCGCAGCGCCGTCGCGAAGGCGGCCGGCGCGTAGGTCTCGAGCTCGCACTCCGCGAGCGTGTGGACCACGTACACCACCGGGCGTCGAAGCCGCGGCCGGACGGCGAGCGCGACCGCCGCCGCTTCGGCGTTGTGCGCGAGGACTGCGTCGAAGCGCCGACGGCGGTGCGCGGTGAGCAGCGTGAGGGCGAGCGCGGCGTCCGCCCCCGGCTTGGCGAGCCGGGGGCCGGAGCGCAGGCTGCGCGGCGAGAGCGCGCGCGGCGCGCGGACGACATCGATCCCCTCGAGGTCGCTACCCGCGGCGGCGCCGCGTCCGTAGCAGACGATCGCGACCTCGGCGCCGGCGTCGCGGAGCGCGCGCGCCTGCGCGGCGAGATAGGCCTGCGAGCCCTGCGGCGACGGGAACGCGAAGGCGCCGAGCAGCGCGAGGCGCACGCCGCGTCTTCGGCTACGCGTCCGCTCCGGGCGCGAGCGGCTCGCGCACCGGGCGCCGCAGACGGGTCGACGGGCGCCGCAGCTCCCGATAGAGCACGAGCAGCTCGACGAGCGCGCGGGCGATCACGCGGAGCGTCGCGCCCTTCGAGCGCCCCGCCACGCGCGGCCTGTGCGTGACGGGCACCTCGCGGATCCGGAAGCCGGCCTGCCGCGCGCGCAGGAGCAGCTCCGTGTTGACGAACGCGCCGATCGAGGCGAGCGGCAGCGCCTCGAGCACCGGTCGGCGGAACACCTTGAACGCGCAGTCGATGTCGCGCACCGCGAGGCCGAACAGCGCGCGCACCACCAGGCGATGGCCGAACGCGAGCGCACGGCGGCGCCAGGGGTCGCGGCGCGGCGCGCGATAACCGACGACGAGGTCGCAGGCGCCGGTGTGCGCGAGCAGCGCGGCCAGCTCGGCCAGGTCGAACTGCAGGTCGGCGTCGCTGAAGAACACGAGCTCGCCGCGCGCGGCGCGGAGGCCGGAGCGCAGCGCGGCTCCGTAGCCGCGGTTCGCGGGGTGACGCAGCAGGCGCACGCGCGGGTCGGAGCGGCACAGCGCCTCGACGATCGCGGCCGATCGATCGCGGCTCCCGTCGTCGACGACGACGATCTCGAAGGTCGCCGCCAGGCGCGGCGCCAGCGCCAGCGCCGCCTCGAGGAGCGGCCCGACGTTCTCCTCCTCGTCGAAGACCGGGAAGACGAGCGACAGCCGCGGCGTGTCGGCCGGGTCGCTCATTCCAGGTATCCGAGCGCGCGCAGGCGGGCCGCCACGCGCGCCTCCTCCTCGGCCGTGTAGGGCGCGGCCTGCGGCGGGTCCGGCGCAGCCGCGTCGGCCTCGGCGCCGAGCACACCGAGCACGACCGACCCGACCTCCGCGATCGATGCCGGGGGCTCGGCGCGGGAGGCGCGGCTCCCGCCCGCGACCAGCCAGATTCCGCGGGGCCGATGCGTTCCGTTCATGCCGCGCCCGCGCCCGCCGGCGAGCTCGCCGTCGCCGAGCGTCCGGATGGCGCGCGCCGTGGCGTCGCTCCACGGTGTCGGGACGAGCGAGTGCGCGTAGCCCCCCTCGAGCGCGAGCTCGACCACGACGTCGGGCGCGCGCGCGACGAACGGGCCGCGATGGACCGCCTCGCGCGGGAGCGCCCGTGCCACCACCGGGTCTCCACCGGCCAGGCCCACCGCGGCGGGGAGCTTCCAGTCGAGCAGTGCGTCGATCACGTCGCGGCGCGCGCGCTCGTAGTCGGCGGGCGCGACCGCGCCATCCGCCTCGCGCCCGCGCACATTGATCCACACGCCCGGCTGCGTGTTCGCCTCCTCGGAGAAGGCCGCGCTCGCGCTCCAGTCGAAGCCACCGAAGCGGGCCGCGCTCTCGAGGCGCGCGGCCGAGCCGCGCAGTCGGCGGAAGACCGCCTGCCGCGCGCGGGGTGGAAGCGCGCGCAGCGCCAGGTTGCGCGCCCGCTGCGCCGCCAGGTCGCTCCCGCCGGCGCGTCGCCGCCGCAGGAGCCCGCACTCGGCGAGGCGGCGGTTCAGGTGGACGACGCGTCGCGACGCGCCGCCCTGACCGTGGTCGGAGAGCAGGATCGCGAGAGCATCGTCGCCGAAGGCCTCGCGCAGCGCACCGGCCGCGGCGTCGAGCCGCTCGTAGACCGCGGTGACGGCGCCGCGCCGCAGCGCGCTCGCGGACGCGTCGTGGCGCGGCGAGGCCGGGTCGTGGTCGCGCCAGTAGTGGTGCGCGACGGTGTCGCTCTCCGAGAACACCACGGCCATCAGCGCGGGCTCGCGACCCGCCTCGCGGAGCTGGCGCAGCGCCTCGAGCGCGAAGCCGGTCTTGCGGTCGACCTGCTCGAGCAGCGTCGCCACCGCGCACTCGTGCCAGCCGCTTGCGCGGGCGTCCTCGTCGAGCACGGGCCGCATCCACGGCCCGGCGAGCCTGGCGACGCGTTCATAGAGGATGGGATCGCTGGCCGAGCGCGGGTCGCTACCGCTCGACACGGGCGCGTCGAAGCCGGGGACCACGAGGCCGGTCACGTCCGCCTCGGTCGGGAAGCTCGCGGGCACGCCGAGCACGAGCACGTCCCGCCCGGCGCGCGCGACGCGGTGCCAGAGCGTCTCGCCCGCGCGATCGGCGGCGTTGACGAAACGCAGCCGATAGCGGCCGGGCAGCTTCTGCGTGAAGTCGAACAGGCCGTGCTCGCCCGGCTCGAGCCCGGTCGCGAACGACGACCAGGCCGGGAAGCTCATCGGCGGCGCGGTGCTCGGGAGCGGCACCGGCGCGCTCTCGCGCAGCCACGCGGTGAGGTTCGGCAGCCGTCCGGCGGCCGCCAACGGTCGCAGCACGTCCCAGTCCGCGCCATCGAGGCCGACGATCAGGACGCGTTGGTTGCTGAGCTGCCGCACCATCTATTGACGCTCGCTGCCCGAATCGGCCTCCGGCCGATTGGGTTGCTGAGCTGCCGCACGTCCTGATTGACTTCGCTCGCCTTCGGCTCGCTGCGCGCGCCCGCTTCGCGGGCTCTTGCGGGGATTTCCAGACGATCGCATTGCTTCGGAGCGGACGTTACCCGAGGCGCTCGATGACGGCGTCGGTGAAGGCGTCGGTCGAGGCGTGGCCGCCGAGGTCGCGGGTGCGGCAGGCGGGCTCGGCGAGGGCGGCGTGCACGGCGGACTCGATGCGCGCCGCCGCTGCCGTCTCGCCCAGGTGGCGCACCAGCTCGGCGGCCGAGAGGATCAGCGCCGTCGGATTGGCGAGGCGCTTGCCCGCGATGTCGGGAGCGCTCCCGTGCACCGCCTCGAAGACCGCGCAGTCGTCGCCCATGTTCGCGCCCGGCACCACGCCGAGGCCGCCCACCAGGCCGGCGCAGAGGTCCGACAGGATGTCGCCGTAGAGGTTCTCGAGCAGCAGCACGTCGAAGCGGGTCGGATCCGTCACGAGCTGCATGGCGCAGTTGTCGACGATGATCTCGTCGTACTCGACGTCGCGGTGGTCGCGCGCGACGCGGCGGGCGCACTCGAGGAACAGGCCGTCCGAGAGCTTCATGATGTTGGCCTTGTGCACGGCCGTGATGCGTCGGCGGCCGAGCCGCTCCGCCAGCGCGAACGCGTAGCGCGCGATGCGCAGGCACGCCCGCTCGGTGATCACCTTGATGCTCTCGACCACGCCCGGCGTCACGCGGTGCTCGAGGCCGGAGTAGAGGTCCTCGGTGTTCTCGCGCACGACGATCAGATCGACGCCCTCGAAGCGGGTCGCGAGCCCGGGGATCGAGCGCACCGGCCGGATCGAGGCGTAGAGGTCGAGACCCTGGCGCAGCGTCACGTTGGCGCTGCGGAAGCCCTCCCCGATCGGGGTCGCGATCGGGCCCTTCAGCGCCACGCCGTGCCGGCGGATCGACTGGAGGACGGGCTCGGGGATGGGGCTTCCATACTTGGCGACCACCTCGCCGCCGGCCTCGACGCGCTCCCAGTCGAGCGCGACGCCGGCCGCCGCCACCACGCGGACGGCGGCCTCGGTCACCTCGGGGCCGATCCCGTCGCCGGGGATCAGCGTCACGGTCGGGGGTCGGTTGCCTCGGGTCGGCTTGGGGCTCCTCCGGGTCGACACGCGGGGGCGCTCCTCCTATATTGCCGGCCCCCTTCCCCAGGGCCGGAGACCGCCGTGGCGATCGAGCTTCTCTGCCGCAAGATCGGCATGACCCGCATCTACGATGAGTCCGGCGAGGCGATCGGCGTCACTGTCCTCGAGGCGGGCCCGAACCCGGTCGTGCAGAAGAAGACCCAGGCCGGCGAGGGCTACGACGCGCTCCAGCTCGGCTTCGGCGAGCGCAAGCGCAGCCGCACCTCCAAGGGTCTGCTCGGCCACTTCGAGAAGGCCAAGGTCGCTCCGAAGCGTCACCTGCACGAGTCACGGGTCGGCGCCGAGGATGCCGCAAAGTTCGAGGTCGGTCAGGAGGTGAAGGTCGACGTGTTCGCCAAGGGACAGCGCGTCGACGTGATCGGGACCAGCAAGGGCCGCGGCACGGCCGGGGTCGTGAAGCGCCACCACTTCGCGGTGAAGAAGGAATCGCACGGGACGCACGAGGGATTCCGGCTGCCCGGCTCGATCGGCCCCGGCACCTTCCCCGGCCACGTGATCAAGGGCTTGCGCATGCCCGGCCGCCTCGGGAACGAGCGCGTGACGACCCGCAACGTCGAGGTCGTTCGCGTCGACGCCGAGCGCAACCTCCTGCTCGTGCGCGGCTCGGTACCGGGAGCCAACGACGGCCTGGTCCGCGTGCGAGCGGCCGTCGCGCCCCGCTGACCCTGCCCCGCTACGAGCGCAAGGACGCGCTCCACCAGCGCGCGAAGCGCGAGGGATACCGCTCCCGCGCCGCCTACAAGCTGGAGGAGTTGCAGCGCGCCGAAGGCATCCTCCGCGGTGGGCAGCGCGTCGCGGACCTCGGATGCTGGCCGGGCGGCTGGCTCCAGGTGGCCGCTCGCGCCGTGGGCTCGTCCGGCCGCGTGGTCGGAGTCGATCTCGCGCCGATCGAGCCTCCGATCGGGATAGAGAACGTGATCGCATTTATTGGAGACCTCTCGCAACCTCCTGTCATCGAAAGGATTCTCGCCGAGCTGGGAGGCCAGGCCGACGTCCTGCTCTCCGACGCGGCGCCGAAGCTCACCGGCGTCCGCGCCACCGATCGCGCGCGCGAAGAGGCGCTGCTCGAGGCGCTCGAGGCGAGCGTTCCCAAGCTCTTGAGACCTGGCGGCGCGCTGGTCGCGAAGCTCCTCGACTGCCCCGAGGCCGACGCCGTCGCCGCCCGGCTGCGCAAGCGCTTCGCCTCCGCGCGGACGCTCCGGCTCCGCGCGACCCGGCAGGGCAGCACCGAGCGCTACCTCCTCGCCCGCGGCTTTCGCTAGTCGACGCGCTCCGCTTCGAGGTCGGCCCCCCGCACGCCGGTGATGTGCGCCCTCAGCATCTCGCCCGTGCAGGCCGCACCCTTCAGCAGGACCTCGCCATCGATCTCGGGCGCCTGCGACGGCATCCGGCCGCGCGCGCGGTCGCGACCCCCCGCGTCGATCAGGAGCGCGACCTCGCGGCCCACCAGCTCCCTCTGCTTCTCGGTCTGGATCTCGCGGAGGATCCCGACCAGCGCCCGCTGTCGCTCGCGCGCGATGCGCCTCGGCACGCGGCCGGGCAGCTCGAACGCCGCCGTTCCCTCCTCGTCCGAGTAGCGGAAGACGCCAGCGCGGTCGAAGCGGACCTCGCGCGCGAAGGCGCAGAGCGCCTCGAAGTCGGCGTCGCTCTCGCCCGGGAAGCCCACGATGAAGGTGGTGCGCAGGGTGAGGCCAGGGATTCCGGCGCGCAACCGCTCGACGAGCCGCCGCTGGCGGTCGGCCGTGGTCCCGCGGCGCATCGCGCGCAGCATCGCGTCGCTCCCGTGCTGCAGCGGCACGTCGACGTAGGGCAGGAGCCGCCGCCCGCCCGCCAGCGCTTCGATCATGGAACCCGTGACGGCGCTCGGGTAGACGTAGAGGAGCCGGATCCAGTCGAGCCCGTCGACCTCGTCGAGTGCGCGAAGGAGCTGATCGAGGCGCGGGCGGCCGCCCCCCCCGCCGGCCTCGAGGTCCTTCCCCCAGGAGGTGGAGTCCTGCGCGACGAGGTTGATCTCGCGCACCCCGGAGGCCGCGAGCGCGCGCGCCTCCGCGACCACCGACTCGAGCCGGCGGCTCTGGAAGCGGCCGCGGATGCCCGGGATCGCGCAGAAGGCGCAGATGCGATCGCAGCCCTCGGCGATCTTGACGTAGGCCGTGTGCGTCGGCCCGACGAGGAGGCGCGGCGAGTGCTCGTCGTAGAGATGGGTGCGACCCGCCTCGACGTAGACCCCGCGGCCGCGCCCGCGGAGCGCGTCGTCGAGGATCGACGCGATTCGCGGGAAGTCGCCCGTCCCTACGAACGCGTCCACCTCGGGAAGCTCCTTCGCGAGCTCCGCCCCGTAGCGCTGCGGGAGGCAGCCGGTGACCACGAGCCCGCGCAGCCGTCCCGTGCGCCGCAGCTCGGCGACCTCGAGGATCGCCTCGATCGACTCCTCGCGCGCGCTCTCGATGAACGAGCAGGTGTTGACGACCGCCACGTCGGCGTCCTCGAGCCGCTCCGCCAACGCGTAGCCGCCGAGGGCCAGGGCTCCGAGCATGACCTCGCTGTCGAGGCGGTTCTTCGGGCAGCCGAGCGAGCGGAAGTGGACGGCGCGCTGCGCTGCCGGTCGAGGCGGCTGGGCAGCGCGTTCCTTGGAGTGAGGCACGGCCGGCTAGGCTAGCGTCCTGCCCGAGAGGAGCTTCCGTGACCGCCCGTCCGTTCTCCGCTGCCGTGCCCGCCCGTCCGTTCTCCGTGTTGGGTGTCCAGCAGATCGCCGTCGGCGCGGCGGACAAGGGCGCGCTGCGTCACCTGTGGATCGACCTTCTCGGACTCACGGTCACGGGAGCTTTCCGGAGCGAGCGCGAGAACGTCGACGAGGACATCGCGACGGCCGGGGCGGGGCCGTTCGCCGTCGAGGTCGATCTGATGCAGCCGCTCGACCCGGCCGCACGGCCGCGCGTCCACGAGCCGCCGCTCAACCACGTCGGCCTGTGGGTCGACGACCTCGCCGCCGCCGTGCGCTGGCTCGAGGCCGAGGGCGTCCGCTTCGCGCCCGGCGGCATCCGCAAGGGCGCGGCCGGCTACGACGTCTGCTTCATCCACCCCAAGGGGAGCAGCGAGTCTCCCGTCGGCGGCGAGGGCGTGCTCATCGAGCTGGTGCAGGCGCCGCCCGAGGTGATCGAGGCCCACCGGCGAATCCACGCCGACGGCTCGGGCGTCCATCCTCGATAGGAGCCTCGAAGGCCGGAGGACGGAGCGCGGGGTCGCGGCGCCGGGTTTGTCGCTGACTTCGCCACCCGCAGACGGTAGGATGGCCCGTCTTGCAAGCGACCCGAGTCGGCTGCGGGCGTTCCTCCCGCCGGCGGCACGAAAGGAGACGACGCGATGATGCGTTGGCGCCCGAGTTGGCTGGCCTTGCTGGCCGTGTCTGCCCTGACCCTCCCCTCGTCGGCTCGCGCCGCTGAGGACACCGAGCACGTCGGCCCGACCTTCAAAGAGGGCGACGTCATCCAGTTCAACAAGATCGAGCAGCTCAAGCCCTTCCTGCCGCCGGAGTTCTGGGCCAATCGCGACTTCTTCTTCTACGAGGGCATGAAGCTCGAGATCGGACCGCTCTTCTTCGACTACAAGAAGGCGCCGCAGTTCGACACCGCGAGCGAGAAGTTCAAGGGGCAGGCGAAGGTCGGTCCGGACGACAGCCTCGAGAACTACACCGCGGGGCAGCCGTTCGCGAACGTCGACTGCAAGGGCGACCCGCAGGCCGGCACCAAGCTGATGTGGAACTTCGTCTACAAGTGGTACGGCGACGGCGTCGACGCCCGCTACTACTACTCGTACTGGGACCGCGGTGAGGAGCTGCCGCTCTATTACGAGGGCACCTCGAAGACCATCACCATGTCGCACCGCGCGGAGCCCAGCCTGATCGCCGACAACCAGAGCGACCTCTTTCGCGGCGAGAAGCGAGTCAGCACGTTCGGCATCGAGGTGGACGCGCCCTTCGACGCGCGCGGCATCCTGGTGATGACCTATCGCTACAAGGACTCGGACAAGCCGCGCGCGCAGGCCAAGAACGACGACACCTGGGTGTACGTGCCGACGCTGCGCCGCGTGCGCCGCATCTCGACCGCGCAGCGCACCGACGCGGTGTCCGGCACCGACTTCACCTTCGACGACCTGCTGTCGTTCTCGGGCATCGTGCCCCAGTACGAATGGCAGTGCCTGGGCGAGATGGACATCATCGCGCCGGTCAACACCAAGGTGAAGGCGTATCCGTACGTCAAGGACCACAACTTCGGGCCCTACGGGCTCTCGTACGCCGACGACCGCTGGGAGCTGCGCCACGCGGTCAAGGTGCGCATGAAGCCGAAGAATCCCGACCATCCCTACCACCACAAGGACATCTACTTCGACAAGGAGACCTACACCCCGCTCTACTCGTTCGCCTATGACCAGAAGCAGGAGCTCTGGAAGATCATCTGGCACAACCATCGCTGGAGCGAGGACACGAGCCTGTCGGGGGTGTGGTACAAGGGCTGGAAGGAGATCCCGGTTCCCAACAACATCCACGTGATCTCGGACACCATCGTGAACGTGCAGACCGGCACCGGGAACCGCATCGAGTTCTGGGACGCCAACGGCACGCCCTACGTCAATCCGGATGGCGAGATCGCGCAGGGAAAGGTCCGGCGCTACATCGACATCGGGCGCCTGACGAAGGGCCGCTGAGCGCAGTCGGCGCCCACGGCTGCGAAGAGGCCGGGACGTCGGGTCCCGGCCTCTTCTTTCTCTGCGCCCGCAGGGAGGTGTGATGAGCGAAGCGATCGAGCCGTTCCGCATCGACGTCCCGGAGGGCGTGCTCACCGATCTCCGCGAGCGCCTGGCGCGCACGCGCCTGCCGGATCAGATCGACGGCGCCGGCTGGGACTACGGCACCGAGCTCGGCTACCTGCGCGAGCTGGTGGCGTACTGGCGCGACAAGTTCGATTGGCGCGCGCAGGAGGCGGCGCTCAACCGCTTCGCCCAGTTCCGCACCGCGATCGACGGCGTGCGGGCGCACTTCCTGCACGTGCGGTCGCCGCACCCGGGCGCCTTCCCGCTCGTCATCACGCACGGCTGGCCGGGCTCGATCTTCGAGTTCCACAAGGTGATCGGGCCGCTGGTCGACCCGCCCGCGCACGGCGGCGACGCGCGCGACGCGTTCCACGTCGTCTGCCCGTCGATTCCCGGCTACGGCTTCTCGGAGCCGCCGCGCGCGCGCGGCTGGGACGCACACCGCATGGCCCAGTTCAACGCAAAGCTGATGGCGCGCCTCGGCTACGGGCGCTACGGCGCGCAGGGCGGCGACTGGGGCGCGATCATCTCGACGCAGAACGCGCTCGTCGACCCGGAGCACTGCGCCGCGATCCACCTCAACATGGTCGTGGCGCTGCCGCCGCAGGGCGTCGCGGACCCGATGGCCGGCCTCTCCGACGTCGAGAAGAAGGCGGTGGCGGATCTCTTCGCGTTCCAGAAGGACGAGACCGGCTATCAGGCGATCCAGGGCACCAAGCCGCAGACGCTCGGCTACGGGCTCAACGACTCGCCGGCGGGGCTCGCGGCCTGGATCGTCGAGAAGTTCCGCACCTGGAGCGACTGTGGCGGAGACGTCGAGCGGCGCTTCACCAAGGACGAGCTCCTCACCAACGTGACGATCTACTGGGTCTCGCAGTCGATCACCTCGTCCACGCGGCTCTACTACGAGACGATGAAGTCGGGGCGCTTCGGTCCGGCGGGCGCGCGCGTCGAGCAGCCGACGGGCTGCGCGATCTTCCCGAAGGAGCTGTACCGCGCGCCGCGCGCGTGGGCCGAGCGCATCTACAACGTGCGGCAATGGACGGTAATGCCGGCGGGCGGCCACTTCGCCGCCCTCGAGGAGCCGAAGCTCCTCGTCGACGACATGCGCTCCTTCTTCCGCGGGATCCGTTAGGGGCGTGGCGACTCCGGTCGCGCTGGTCACGGGGGCGAGCCGCGGCATCGGACGCCGGCTCGCGATCGACCTGGCGGCCGCCGGCTACGACGTGGCCTGCGCCGCGCGCTCGAGCGACGAGCACCGCGGCAAGCTGCCGGGCACCGTCGAGGAGACGGCGGCCACCGTCGAGAAGGCGGGGCGGCGCGCCTGGCCGCTCGCGCTCGACGTGCGCGACGAGGGCGCCATCGCCGACGCGGTGGAGCAGCTCTACCGCGCGTGGGGGCGCTGCGACCTGCTCGTCAACAACGCGGCGGTCGCGCCCGAGGTTCCGGCCCTGCGCGACACCACGAAGCGATGGCGGCTCGCCGTCGACGTGAACCTGAACGGGCCCTTCTACCTGATCCATCAGCTCGCGCCGCGCATGCTCGCCGCCGGCGGCGGCCGCGTGGTCAACATCTCGTCGGGCGCGGCACAGGCGCCCGAGTTCGGGCGCCCGAGCTACACGGTGACCAAGGTGGCGCTCGAGTCGCTGACGGAGTGCCTGGCGTTCGAGCTGCGCGGTCGGGGCGTCGCGGTCAACTGCGTCCGCCTCGACCTGATGGTCTGGACCGAGGGCTTCGCGGCGACGCTCTCCGATCCCGAGTCCTACGGGATGGAGGACGCGGTCATCATGTCGGACGCGGTGCTCTGGCTGGCGCGCCAGCCGCTCGACTACAGCGGACACGTGCTCTCGATCAGCGAGCTGCGCGCGCGCGGCATCGTGCGCGCCCCGACCCCCGCGAAGAAGTAGTCCCGCACCCCGTCTGACGTATCGGCCAGCGCCCGCGGAGCGGGTGCGCGCAGCGAGCGCAGCGAGCGAAGTCAACAGATGGCTGCGCGCTGAAGTATCGGCCAGCGCCCGCGGAGCGGGTGCGCGCAGCGAGCGCAGCGAGCGAAGTCAACAGATGGCTGCGCGCCGCCTTCGGCGGCTTGCCGAGCGGAATGAAACATGTTCTAATCTCGCGCGATGGCCGCCCCCCGCCAGCTCGAGGCACCCGCATCCGCGGCGAGCGCGGCGGCTCCGGCGCCGGTCGCGCGGCTCGCGGCGAACCAGCTCCGGCGCATGCGCCGCATCGTCGACGCCGCCGTCGAGCTCGCCGAGCGGGGCGGCTTCGAGGCGGTGCGCCTGCGCGACGTGGCGGAGCGCTCCGACGTCGCGCTCGGCACCCTCTACAAGTACTTCCGCTCGAAGGAGGACATCCTGCTGTTCGCGCTGAACGAGCAGCTCGAGCGGCTCGAGCAGCTGATGGCGGCGCGTCCCATCGCAGGCGGCCGGCCCTACGCGCGCGCCGGCGAGTTCTTCCGCCGCGCGACGCGGGCGCTCGCGCGGCGGCCGCAGTTCGCGCGCGCGCTCATCCGCGCCATGGCGACCGGCGACCAGGCCACCGCGATGAAGATCGCAGCCTTCCAGCTCCGCATCTCGCGCCTGATCTCGTCGGCGCTCCGCGGCAGCGCTCCCAGTGCCCCGGATGGGACTCCCATCGCAGCGGCCGAGCTCGCGCGCGGCGAGGACGTGCTCGCGCACACGCTGATGCACGTGTGGTTCTCCTCGCTGGTGGGCTGGTCGGCGGGTCTCCACACGGAGCGCGCGGTCGTCGAGCAGGTGCGCGCTGCAGCCCAGCTCATGCTGGACGGCGCGAACGGAAGGAGGGAGCGGACATGAAGGCGCCCATCACCGAGGTGGACGGTGTGCTGAGCGCTCCGCACGTGCTCGAGTATCCCTATCGCCGCTCGGTCGGCCCCGTGCTGTCGCGCTTCTTCAGCGCGCTGCGCGAGCGGAAGATCCTCGGCGTGCGGACGCGAGGCGGCCGCGTGCTGGTGCCGCCGTCCGAGGCCGACCCCGAGACGGGAACCGCCGTGACCGACGACTTCCCCGAGGTCGGGCCGGGCGGCGTGGTGACGACCTGGTCGTGGGTGTCGCGCCCGCGCGAGAAGCAGCCGCTGGCGCACCCGTTCGCGTGGGCGCTGATCCGGCTCGACGGGGCCGACACCGCGCTGCTCCACGCCGTCGACGCCGGCGACATCGACAGCATGCGCACGGGCATGCGCGTGCGCCCGCGCTGGAGGGCCGAGACGGCCGGCGAGATCGGTGACATCACCTGCTTCGAGCCGGAGCGAGCAGGAGGCGCGAGATGAGCGACTCGGACGACGCCAAGCCGGTGAAGTCGATCAAGACCCCGATGCGCCTCGCGTATCAGTACACCGCGGGTCAGGCGACGTCGCGCTATCTGCGCGGGATCGGCCAGGGCCGCATCCTGGGTCAGCGCTGCCCGAGCTGCAAGAAGGTCTACGTCCCGCCGCGCGGGAGCTGCCCGCGCTGCGCGGTCGCCACCACCGAGGAGGTGCAGCTCTCCGACAAGGGCACCGTCACCACCTTTGCGATCGTGCGCGTGCCCTCGGAGAACATCTCGGTGCCGCTCCCCTTCGCCAGCGTGCACATCCTGCTCGACGGCGCCGACATCCCCTTCTTCAGCGTGGTGCAGGGCTGCCCGCTCGACCAGGTGCGCATCGGCATGCGCGTGCGCGCGGAGTGGGTGCCGCGCGAGGAGCTCGCACCGACGGCCACCAGCATCCGCTGGTTCGTTCCGATCGACGAGCCCGACGTTCCCTTCGAGAAGCTGGAGGCGGCCCTGTGATGCGCGAGGTCGCGATCGTCTCCTTCTCCCAGTCTCGACACGTCCGGCGCGACACGCGCAACGAGGTCGAGATCCTGATGCCCGTGGTGCACGAGGTCGTCGAGCGCTCGGGCGTCGCGCGTCCCTTCGACTTCACCTGCTCGGGCTCGACCGACTTCCTGCAGGGACAGCCGTTCGCGTTCGTGATGGCGCTCGATGCCGCCGGCGCCTGGCCGCCGATCGCGGAGTCCCACGTCGAGATGGACGGCGCGTGGGCGCTCTACGAGGCGTGGGTGAAGCTCCAGACGGGCGAGGCCGACACCGCGCTGGTGTACGCGTTCGGGAAGTCGTCGCCCGGCGACCTCCCCGAGGTGCTGTCGCGCCAGCTCGACCCGTACGTGTTGGCGCCGCTCTGGCCCGACGCCGTGAGCCTCGCTGCGCTGCAGGCGCGGGCCTGGCTCGAGCAGAAGGGGCGGAGCGAGCGCGAGCTCGCCGAGGTGGTGGTGCGCAGCCGGCGCGCCGCCCGGGCGAACCCGCACGCCCTCCTCTCCGGCGACCTCGAGGTCGAGAAGCTGCTGGCGGAGCCCTACCTCGCCGCGCCGCTCCGGCGACACGACGCGCCGCCGATCTGCGACGGGGCGGCGGCCGTCGTCCTCGCCGCAGGCGACGTCGCGCGCCGCGTCTGCAAGCGCCCGGCGTGGATCCGGGGCATCGACCACCGCGTGGAGGCGCACGCGCTCGGCGCGCGCGATCTCACCGCGTCGCCCTCGACGCGGATCGCGGGCGAGCGGGCCGGCGTCGGGCGCGGCGCCGTCGACGTGGCGGAGCTGCACGCGCCGTTCTCGCATCAGGAGTGGATCCTGCGCGAGGCGCTCGGGCTGGGCGCCGGGGTCGACGTGAACCCGTCGGGCGGCGCGCTCTGCGCCAACCCGATGATGGCGGCCGGGCTGATCCGCATCGGCGAGGCGGCGCGCCGCATCTCCGACGGGACCGCGCGGCGCGCGGTGGCGCACGCGACCTCCGGACCGTGCCTGCAGCAGAACCTCGTCTGCGTGCTGGAGGGAGCGTGATGGCTTCGCCCTGCGCCGTCATCGGCATCGGTCAGACGCACCACACGGCCCGACGCGACGACGTGTCGATCGCCGGCCTGGTGCGCGAGGCCGCGCTGCGCGCGCTCGAGGACGCAGCGCTCGACTGGCGCGACATCGACGCCGTGGTGCTCGGCAAGGCGCCCGACATGTTCGAGGGCGTGATGATGCCGGAGCTCTACCTCGCCGACGCGCTCGGCGCGGTCGGCAAGCCGCTCCTCCGCGTGCACACGGCGGGCTCGGTGGGCGGCTCGACCGCGATCGTCGCCGCGAGCTTGATCCAGGCAGGGATCCACGAGCGCGTGCTGACGGTGGCTTTCGAGAAGCAGTCGGAGAGCAACGCGATGTGGGCGCTCACCGTGTCGACGCCGCTCCAGGCGACGGTGGTGGCTGGCGCGGGTGGATACTTCTCGCCGCTGATCCGCGGATACATGCGGCGCTCGGGCGCGCCGGAGGACACGGGGATCCGCGTCGCGCTGAAGGACCGCAGCAACGCGCTCAAGAATCCCTACGCGCACCTGCGCGAGCCGGACATCAGCTTCGAGCGGGTGGCCAGCTCGCCGATGCTCTGGGATCCGATCCGCTTCCACGAGACGTGCCCGTCGTCGGACGGCGCCTGCGCCATGGTGCTGTCGAGCGAGCGTGCGCTCTCGCGCGGCGCGCACGCGCCCGCGTGGGTGCACTCGACGGCGATGCGCAGCGAGCCGACCCAGTTCGCCGGTCAGGAGAAGATCAATCCGCTGGCGGGCCGCGAGTGCGCGAAGGAGCTGTACCGCAAGGCGGGGATCCGCGACCCGCGCAAGGAGATCGACGTCGCGGAGATCTACGTGCCGTTCTCCTGGTTCGAGCCGATGTGGATGGAGAACCTAGGCTTCGCGCCCGAGGGCGACGGTTGGAAGATGACCTACGAGGGCGCGACCGCGCTCGATGGCGACATGCCGGTCAACTGCTCGGGCGGGGTGCTCTCCTCCAACCCGATCGGCGCGTCGGGGATGCTGCGCTTCGCCGAGGCGGCGATGCAGGTGCGCGGCCAGGCCGGCGAGCATCAGATCGACGGTGCGCGCGTCGCGCTCGGGCACGCGTACGGCGGCGGCTCGCAGTTCTTCTCGATGTGGATCGTGGGAAGCGCCCGGCCGTGAGCTTCAACCTGGCCGACCTGTTCGAATCGATCGCCGACCGCGTGCCGGAGCGGACGGCCTTCGTGTGCGGCGATCAGCGGCGCACCTACGCGGAGCTCGAGGCGCGCGCCAATCGCCTGGCGCACGCGCTCGCCGCGCGCGGCGTCGGCCGCGGCCAGCAGGTCGGGCTCTACCTGACGAACTGCGCCGAGTACCTCGAGACCATGATCGCGTGCTTCAAGATCCGCGCCGTGCCGGTGAACGTGAATTTCCGCTACGTCGCCGACGAGCTGCGCTACCTGCTCGGCGACGCGCGCGCCACGGCGCTCGTCCACCGCCGCGAGTTCGCGCCGCGCGTGGCCGCGGTGCGCGGCGCGCTTCCCGGCCTGCGGGTCGCGCTCGCGGTCGACGACGGCTCGGGCGCCGAGCTCACCGCGGCCGGTGCCGAGGACTACGAGGCCGCTCTGGCTACCGCCTCGCCCGCGCGCGACTTCGCGCCGCGCTCGCCCGACGATCTCTACGTGATCTACACCGGCGGCACGACGGGCATGCCGAAGGGCGTGATGTGGCGGCAGGAGGACTTCTTCTTCGCCGGGATGATGGGCGCCAACCCGGGCGGGCCGCCGCCCGAGCGCCCCGAGGAGGTGGCGGAGCGCGCGGCCGGCAAGCCGCCGCAGGCGGGCATGTCCGCGGCGCCGCTCATCCACGGTGCCGGCCAGCTCGGCTCGTGGATCGCGATGCTGCAGGGTTGGAAGGTCTGCCTGGTGCCGCGCTTCGACCCCCATCTGGTGTGGGCGACGGTCGAGCGCGAGCGCCCGATCTCCCTCTCGATCGTCGGCGACGCAATGGCGCGCCCGCTGGCCGAGGCGCTCGACGAGAAGATCTACGACCTCTCGTCCCTGTTCGTGATCTCGTCGGCGGGCGCGATCTGGAGCCCGGCCGTGAAGGAGGAGCTCCGCAAGCACCTGCCCAAGATCGCCCTGCTCGACGCGTTCGGCGCCTCCGAGACGGGATCGCAGGGGATGGATGCGGGTGGAGTGCAGGCCGACGGCGGCATCAAGTTCCGGATGAACGCCTCCACCGTCGTGCTCGACGACGACGGCAAGCCCGTCGAGCCGGGCTCCGGTCAGATCGGCAAGGTGGCGCTGCGCGGCCGGGTGCCCCTCGGCTACTGGAACGACCCGGAGAAGAGCGCGCGCACCTTCGTCGAGATCGGGGGCGTGCGCCACGTGCTGATCGGGGACATGGCGCGCGTCGAGAGCGACGGCACCGTCACCGTGTTCGGCCGCGGCTCGCAGTGCATCAACTCGGGCGGCGAGAAGATCTATCCCGAGGAGGTCGAGGGCGCGCTCAAGTCGCACCCGGACGTCTTCGACGCGCTGGTGGTCGGCATTCCCGACGCGCGCTGGGGCGAGAAGGTGGCCGCGGTGATCCAGCTGCGCCCGAACCGCGCTCCGGCGATCGATTCGATCGCCGAGCACTGCCGCCAGCAGGTCGCCGGCTACAAGGTGCCGCGCTTCCTGCACGCCGTGCCGCAGATCGCGCGGTCGCCGAGCGGCAAGGCCGACTATCCCTGGGCGAAGCGGGTGGCGAGCGAAGCCGCCCGCAGCGGAGGCTGACGATGGCCGATCACGGCTTCTGGAACTATGCGCAGAAGGATCCGAAGGCGCTGGCGCTGGTGGCGCCGGATGGCCGCACGCTGTCCCGTGGCGAGCTGCTCGCCGCCGCCAACCGCATCGTGCACGGCCTGCGCGCGCTCGGGCTCGGCAAGGGCGACTGCGTGGCGGCGCTCCTGCCCAACGACCCCGCGCTGATCGAGCTCTACCTCGCGGTCGCGCAGGCGGGCATGTACCTCGTTCCGATCAACTGGCACCTGACGGCGCCGGAGATCGCCTACATCGTGGCGGACAGCGAGGCTCGCGTCCTGGTGGCGCACGAGCGCTTCGCCGACGCCGCCGCGAAGGCGGCGCGCGAGCTCTCGTTCGCGCCCGAACGCTGCTTCGCCGTCGGCGTCATCCCCGGCTTCCGCTCCCTCGCCGAGCTCGGCGCCGGCCAGCCGGAGTCGCTCCCCACCGAGCGCGCCGCGGGCGCGGTGATGAACTACACGTCGGGGACGACGGGCCGGCCGAAGGGCGTCCGGCGCCCGCTCCCGCCGATCGATCCCGACACCGCCGCGACGCTCGGCACCGGCTTCTTCGCGATGTTCGGCGTGAAGGCGGAGGATGGCAACGTCCACCTGTGCGGCTCGCCGCTCTATCACACCGCCGTGCTCGTCTTCAGCTCGACCTCGCTCCACTTCGGACACGCCGTGGTGCTGATGGAGCGCTGGACCCCGGAGCTCTGTCTCGAGGCGATCCAGACGCATCGGGTCACTACGAGCCACATGGTGCCGACGCAGTTCCACCGGCTGCTCGCCCTGCCCGAGGCGGTGCGGCGTCGCTACGACGTGTCGTCGGTGCGCTGCATGATCCACGCGGCGGCGCCGTGCCCGGTCGACGTGAAGCGCCGCATGATCGAGTGGTGGGGACCGGCCATCGCCGAGTACTACGCCGCGACCGAGGGCGGTGGCACGCTGGTCGGGGCCGAGGAGTGGATGAAGAAGCCCGGCACGGTCGGGCGCGCCTGGCCCGGCGCCGAGATCAAGGTCTACGACGACGAGGCCCACGAGCTCGCGGCCGGCCAGGTCGGCACCGTCTACATGAAGCTCGGCGCGGCGGACTTCGAGTACTACAAGGACAAGGAGAAGACGCGCAAGAACCGCATCGGCAGCTTCTTCACGGTGGGCGACGTCGGCTACCTCGATCCCGACGGCTACCTCTTCCTGTGCGACCGCAAGGCCGACATGATCATCTCGGGCGGCGTCAACATCTATCCGGCTGAGATCGAGAGCGTGTTCCTGACGCATCCGAAGGTCGGCGACGTGGCCGTGTTCGGCGTGCCGCACGAGGAGTGGGGCGAGGAGGTGAAGGCCGTCGTCGAGCCGGCGGCGGGCAGCGCGCCGGGCCCGGCCCTCGCGGAGGAGCTGCTGGCCTTCTGCGCGGACAAGCTCGCTCGCTACAAGACGCCGAAGACGATCGACTTCATCGCCGAGATGCCGCGCGATCCGAACGGCAAGCTCTACAAGCGCAAGCTACGCGATCCGTACTGGGCGGGGCGGGAGCGGGCCATCTAGCGGGTCTCGGGTCGGGGTCTCCGCAGCCTCCGCCCTCCCTGCGGTTGGCGACCGCCCGGGGCCCGCGCTGCGCGCGGTCCCCGATGCGGCCGAGCTTCGGCTGCTGCGACCCCGACCCGAGACCGCTCGCGACGAGGAGACCCATGGATTTCGCCTTCAGCGAGGAGCAGGAGGAGTTCCGGGCGATGGTGCGGCGTTTCGTCGAGGAGCGCTGGCCGATCGGCGAGACGCGCCGCCTCGCCGAGAGCGACACCGGCTTCGACCGCGCGGTGTGGAAGCAGATGGCCGCGGAGCTCGGATTGCAGGGGCTCGCGATCCCGGAAGCGTGCGGCGGTCACGGCTTCGGGTTTCTCGAGCTCGGCATCGCGCTCGAGGAGCTCGGCCGCCAGCTCGCCGGCGGGCCATTCCTCGCGAGCGCATGCGTGGCCGCATCCGCGGTCCTCGCAGCGGGGAGCGAGCCGCAGCGCGCGGTGCTCCTTCCGGCGATCGCCTCCGGCGAGCAGATCGCCTCGCTCGCCATCCTCGAGCCCGAGGGCGTCGCCGCGCCGGAGGGCGTCGCCGCGTCGCTCCGCAGGCAGGGCGGCGCGCACCTCGTCTCGGGACGCAAGACCTGCGTGATCGATGGGCAGAACGCCGACGTGCTGGTCGTCGCCGTGCGCGAGCCGGGCAGCGCGGGCGACGAGGGGCTCTCGCTCGCGCTCGTGCGCGCCGACGCGCCGGGGATCGAGGTGCGCGCGCTGCCTGGCCTCGACCTCACCCGCAAGCTCGCCGACGTGGTGCTTCGCGACGCGCCGGCGGAGCCGCTCGGGACGCCGGGCGCTGCAGCGGGTGCGCTCCAGCGCACGCTCGACCTCGGGGCCATCGCGCTCGCGGCGGAGGACGTCGGCGCCGCCGCGCGCTGCCTCGAGAGCGCTGTCGCCTACGCCCGCACGCGGGTCCAGTTCGGGCGCCCGATCGGCGCCTTCCAGGCGATCAAGCACAAGGCCGCCGAGGTGATGCTCGAGCTCGAGTGCGCGCGCTCGGCCGCCTACTGGTCGTGGTGGGTGGCCTCGCAGCCTGGTGTCGAGCCGGCCGCGCTCGCGGAGGCCGCGAGCGTCGCCCGCTCGGCCTGCTCCGACGCCTTCCAGCGTGCGGCGGCCGAGAACCTGCACATCCACGGAGGGGTCGGCTTCACCTGGGAGTTCGACTGCCATCTGTACTTCCGGCGCGCGAAGGCCTCCGAGCACCTGTTCGGAACCCCGCTGGCGCACCGCGCCCGGATCGCGAGACAGCTCGGGCTCTAGCCGAGCCCGCGGCGTACGCGGATCGGCGTCTCCGAAGCCACATCCGCGGCAGCTCCTGGATTCCACCGTTCAAGCTCCTCTCCCCGACCTCCGAAGAGCCTTGCGGAGTGGAGGCTCGATCGATGCCGGAGTTCGGGCTCGGCGCGTACCTCGTGCAGCGGGGCGTCCTCTCGCGCGATCAGCTCGAGCAAGCGCTGCAATCCCAGGTGGTGTACGGGGGCAGGATCGGCACCAACCTGGTCGAGCTCGGGCTGCTCTCGCTCGACGCAGTCGCGGGTCACCTCGCCGCGAGCCTCGGCTACCCGCTGCCGCCGAAGGCCTGGCTCGAGGAGCCGGATGCGATGGCGCTCGCGGCGCTGCCGCGCGAGCTGGTCGAGCGCCGTCTCGCGATCCCGCTGCGCCTCGATGCGGATGGCCTCCACGTCGCCCTGCTCGATCCCTCCGACGCGCGCGTGCAGGCGGAGCTGTCGCGCGCGGCGCGGCGCCCGGTGGTCCCCTACGTGCTGCCGGAGCTGCGCTTGCGCTACGTGCTCGAGCGTCACCTCGGGATCGCCCGCCCGCTGCGTTATCTCAACGTGGCGCGGCGTCTCGAGCGGGTGCGGCGCCGCGCGGCGGGCGACGACGAGAAGCTGCCTGAGGAGGTGCGCCTGCGCGCCGAGCTCGGCATCCGGCCGCTTGCCGCGGACGAGGACCTCATCGACGAGTCGGGCTTCGTCGAGCTGCACTCGCGCTTCGAGGCGATGCGCGAGCGTGCGCTCGGGGGCCCGCCGGTCGGCGAGGCCGCCGAGCTCGTCCTCGACGAGGTGCTCCCCGACGAGCCCGAGGCGGAGCCTCCCGACGCGAGCGCGGACGCGCGGTCGCTCGAGGAGGCGCTTGCGCGCGCGTCCGACCGGGACGCCGCGGCGCGCGTGGCGATCGCGCTGGCGCGTCGTCACGCGCAGACCGCGGTGCTCTTCGTCGTGCACCGCGGCGTGGTGATGGGCCTCGTCGGCGAGGGAGAGGAGCCGCTTCCTCCCGTGCAGGGGATCCTGGTGCCGGCCGATTCGGAGAGCGTCTTCGCGCGGGTCGCCGCGCGCGGCGAGCCGTTCCGCGGCGCACCGCCCGAGTCAGGGCTGGACCTGCGCGTGCTGCGCGCACTCGGCCGCCATCGGGTGAAGCAGCTCGCCGTGCTGCCGATCGCGATCCGCGGCCGCGTCGTGAACCTGCTCTACGCCGACGACGGCCCGCGCGCGCTCGCCGAGACCAGCCTCGGCGCACTCCACGCGCTGACCGTCTGCATCGCCCGCACCTACGAGCAGCTGATCCTGAAGCGCAAACGCGCCTCTTAGACCTAGATCCTGATCCCCATCCCCGCGAGCGCGCGCTCCGCCTGCGCCTCCCAGCCCCGGTTGGCGGCAGGGCTCGCCGGGCTCGGGTGCGGGATGCGCCCGACGATCACCTCGAGTCCGTCGAGGACCTCGCGCGCCCTCCCCTCGGCGAAAGCGCCGACGCCGACCACGAAGCGCGGCTGCAGCGCCTCGATGCTGCGGCGCAGCGCGGTGTCGCAGGCGCGGAAGAGCGGAGCGCGCTCGGCGGCGGGGAGCTTGTCCGGCGTGCGGTTGCGCCCGCTCGCCTCCAGGAAGAGCAGCGGGCAGTAGTTGGCGACGAAGAAGCGCGCGAAGAAGCGCTCCGGACTGACGTAGCGCGCGCGCGCCCAGCCCCAGAGCCGCCGCCCCGAGACCTCGCTGCGCGCGCACGCAAAGCCCCGCACCGGGCGCTTCGGATGCTCGCGCGGCGGTCGCAGGACGGCCCCCTCGATGCCGAGCCAATCGCGCACCGCCGACACCTCGCCGAACGGCACGCCCGTCTGCGCCATCCCGAACGGGCCTGGATTCATCCCGAGCAGCACCACCTCCTTCCGTCCGCCGCCGTAGCGGCGGAGGTAGGCCTCGAACGGCGTGCCCGCGTAGGCGAGCGGGTCGTACACGTGCGAGACCGGCGGCGCGAAGCGCAGGCGCGCGAGCGCGCGACGCAGCGACGCGGCGGCGTCGAGGAGCGCCTCAGTGCTTCGCATCGTCGATCACGACCGGCACGCTGGTGAAGCCGAAGCGGTCGCCCGAGGCATCCTCGTGGCTCACGATCACGACGCCCCAGCGGACGTTGCCGATGCCGGCGACCTTCGCGTAGTCCGGGGTGGGCGCGGCCGTGACTCGCCCGTGCGCGTCGACGGTGACGCTCCAGGCCGTCGGTGCCAGGAAGTGCGTGAAGGGGGAGCGCGTCACGTCGACGGGTGCGCCCGCCGGCGGCGCGAGCGAGACCGCGAGCACCGTCGAGGCGCCGACTGCGAGGTGGAGCGGATGATCCGCGTCCAGCGGCTCGCCGCCCGCCGTGACGCGGAGCTCCACGTTGCGCCGGGGACGCCCGCCGTAGAACTCGCCCTCGCGCGGGACGAAGCCGGCCGGGCTGCCGACGCCGAAGCGGATCGGAATCGTCTCGACGGCGCCGCTCTCGGTGCGGCGGTGCACGGCGAAGTGCAGGTGCGGCCCCGCCGAGAAGCCCGTATGGTCGCTCCACGCGATCGGATCGCCCTGCTTCACGCGCTGCCCGCGCTTCACCGGGATGCCGGCGCGCAGGTGCAGATAGCCGGCGAAGGTCCCGTCGTCATGCAGCACGAAGACGAGGTTGGCGTGGTCCGCGAGGCGCGGATCGAGGCCGCCGTCCTTGAAGCCGTCGATCACGCGCACCACGATGCCGTCGCGCGCGGCGAGAACTCGCGTGCCCGTCGGCATGGCGAAGTCGAACGCGAAGCGCTGCCACCCGTCGTGCCCGTGCTTGCCGTCGACGCCCTGCGCGAGGTAGCGCGGTACGTCGAGCTCGAACGGCAGCCGGTAGCGCACGGAGGGATCGGGCCGGGCGCCGCTCGGCGCGAAGTCGAAGAAGGAGCGCTCGAGCGCGGCGGTCGCGCGCACTCGGAGGGCCGCGTCGGTCTCGCCGGCCGGGGCACTGGCGATCAGCTCCTGGATCACCTTCGACTTGTCGACGTCGTGCGCGTCGACGTGGCGGTCGGCGATCCACGCCTGCACGGCCTGGCGCGCGCGGGCCTCGAGCGGCTGCGCGCCCGCATCCGCGATCGAGAGCGCGACCAGGAGCGCGGTCGCCGCCGCCCCGCGCGTCACGCGAGATCCCGCCCCCCTGCGGCGAGGGCCGCGTCGAGCTTCCACGCGCCGCGCCGGGACGATCGCTCGAGCGAGGTGGAGAGCGCGCGCAGGAAGCGCGCGCGCGGCCACTCGCTGGCGCCGAAGCGCGCCAGGTGGTCGGTGTGCACCTGGCAGTCGATCAGGTCGAAGCCCCACGCCTCGAGCTGCCGGACCAGCGCCACGAAGGCGACCTTCGACGCGTCGCTGCGCTCGGCGAACATCGACTCGCCGAAGAAGGTCCCGCCGAGCGACACGCCGTAGAGTCCCCCGACGAGACGGCCGTCCTCCCAGGTCTCGGCCGAGTGCGCGAAGCCGAGCTCGTGGAGCTGCCGATACGCTCCCGACAGCGCCGGCGTAATCCAGGTGCCTGCGTCGTCGCGGCGCGGAACCTCCGCGCAGCGACGCACCACCTCGCCGAATGCGGTGTCGAGGCGGACCTCGAACGCCCCGCGGCGCACCGACTTGCGAAGGCTTCGCGAGACGCGCAGATCGGCCGGGCGCAGCGCCATGCGCGGGTCGGGCGAGAACCAGAGCAGCGGCTCGGCGATCAGCGGCCATGGAAAGATGCCGAGCGAGTAGGCGAGCAGGAGCCGCTCAGGCGCGAGATCGCCACCGACGGCGAGCAGACCGGACGGATCGGCCTCCTCGGGCGACGGGAACGCGAGATCGGCGCCGAGGCGATAGACGGTCACGCCGCGCGAGGATAGCGAGGGCTCGTTTCGGTGTGGCGACGTGCCCACGGCGCGTCGCCGCGTGTCCGCGCCCGCGAGGCGGCGCGCGCGCCGCCTGCTAGGATCCGCCTCCGGTCGCACGAGGTGGGGCAGGATCTCCGAGGAGGTGTGTGGTGCAGACGGCGCTTGCCAATCGCATCGACGAGCTCGTCGACCTGGGATGGGAACCGGTCACGACCACCGAGACCAGCGCGTCGCTGATCGGAAGGCGTCCGTTCAGCTGGTGGCTGTTCCTGTTCGTGGTGATCTTCTTCCCGTTCTTCGGCGGCATCCTGTACCTGATCTTCTGGCTCGCCACCTCGCGCGCCACTGTCTTCCTGCATCAGGACGGCGACAGCGTCCACACGGCCGGCGACATGTGGCTGGTTCGCATGCAGGAGGCGCAGCGCGAGGCCTTCATCGCCGAGCGAAGGCAGATCAAGGAGCGCGGCTTCCTGGCGGTGATGTGGCCGAAGCTGCTGGCCTTCCTGCCGCTCCTGCTGCTCTGGGTCTGGTTGCTGCACCGTTACTGGTAGGACGCGGGCCGCGCGCCGCGCGGGACCCCGATGCGCGCCATCGCGTCTCCTTCAGGTTCGGGGGAGCTGATCGAACGGCAGATCGCGGTCGGGGCGCGGCTCGCGCGGGAGCCCGAGCACGCGCTCGGCGACCACGTTCTTCTGGATCTCGTCGGTGCCGCCGGCGATGTGGAGCGAGGGAGCGATCAGGAACTGGTGTTGCCAGGTGCCGTGGCGCTGCAGGCCCTCGGGGCCCGCGATCCGCAGCCCGAGCTCGGCGCCGCGGGTCAGGATGCGGCCGAGCGCAAGCTTCATGACCGAGGACTCCGCGTCGGGTATCTGGCCGCGGCCGAGCTTGGTCATCACGCGCGCGTTCAGGAGCTCGAGCGTCTTGTTCCAGACGTAGAGCCGCGCCAGCTCGTCGCGCGTGACGCCGTCGAGGCGCGCGCGGTGGCGGCGCGCGTGCGCGGCGAGCTCGTCGAACGAGAAGAATCCGCCGGTGCCGCCCAGCGCCATGCGCTCGTTCAGGAGCGTCGTCATCGCGACGCCCCAGCCCATGCCCGCCGGCCCGAGCCGGTTCGCGTCCGGGATGCGCACCTCGTTCAGGAACACCTCGTTGAAGTGCGCGCCGCCCGACATCTGGCGCAGCGGGCGGATCTCGACGCCGGGGGCGTGCATGTCGAGCAGGAAGTAGGTGATGCCCTTGTGCTTCGGCACCGACGGATCGCTGCGCGCGAGCAGGATGCCGAAGTCGGCGTAGTGGCCGCCCGAGCACCAGGTCTTCTGGCCCGACACGACCCAGTGGTCGCCCTCCGGGATCGCGCGCGCCGACAGGTTGGCGAGGTCCGAGCCGGCGCCCGGCTCGCTGAAGAGCTGACACCAAATCTCGTCGCCGCGCAGCAGAGGCGGCAGGAAGCGCGCCTTCTGCTCCGGCGTGCCGTGGGCGATGATGGTGGGGCCGGCCATCGCGATCCCGACGACGAAGGGCGACTCGGCGAGGCCGACGCGGGCGAGCTCCTCGTTCCAGATGATCGCCTCGATCGGGCCGAGGCCGCGCCCGCCGTGCTCGGCGGGCCAGAGGATCGCCGCCCAGCCGTGCTCGTCGAGCGTGCGCTGCCACGCCTTCGAGAGCGCGAGCAGCCGGGCCTCGTCGATGCCTTCGTCGAACGGATGCTCCCAGCGCTCCGGCCGATGCGCCGCCAGGAAGGCTTGCGCCTCGGCGCGAAAGGCGGCCTCCTTCGGTGAGTCGTGGAAATCCATGGCGCATCATGAGACCAGCTTTCGACCGGATCGGCAAGGATCCCACGGCGCGGCGGGCTACGCTCCGGCGCCGTGAACGAGGACCTGCCCCTCGCCCCCACGCGCGTGCTCGCCGTCGGCGCACACCCGGACGACGTCGAGTACTTCGCCGGCGGCACCCTGCTGCGGCTGCGCGAGGGCGGTGCGCGCGCCGCGCTGGTGATCTGCACCGACGGCGCGCGTGGCGGGCGCAACCTCGTCGACGCGTCCGGTACGCGGCGCGCCGAGCAGGATCAGGCCGCGGCCGCGCTCGGCGCCGAGAGCTGGATCGGGCTCGGGCATCCGGACGGCGAGCTCGCGGCAGGGGAGCCGCTGCGCGGTGAGCTGGTGGCCGAGATCCGGCGCCTGCGGCCCGAGCTGGTGCTCGCACACGATCCGCGCACGGCCTGGACGACGATCGGCGGCCTGGCGCAGCCGGGGCACAGCGACCACCGCGCCGCGGGGCAGGCGCTGCTCGACGCCGTCTACCCGCGCGCGCCGAGCCCCAACTTCTATCCGTGGCAGCTCGCGGGCGGCTGGCCGGGCGGCGGCGCATCGCCCTGGTACCCGCGCGAGCTCTGGCTCTTCGACACCGAGCGCGCCGACCTGGTGATCGACGTGAGCGACACCTTCGCGCGCAAGGTCGACCTGCTCCGCAAGCACGCGAGCCAGGACGAGGCGGGCGGGCTGGTCGACCAGGCGCGGCGGCTCGCCGCGCACTTCGGCTCGCCCGAGCGGCCCGCCGAGGGCTTTACGCGGTTACGCCTCTACTGAGGCGCGGGGATCGGCTCGCGGCTCTGCCGCGCCGCCGCGCGCGCGCCGACGAGCGCGCCGCCGCCGATCAGCGCGGCACCCGCGAGCGCGAAGGGGCCCGGCAGCTCGCCGAAGAAGAGCGCCCCCCAGAGCGCGGCGAAGACGATCTGCAGGTACGAGAGCACCGTCGCGCGGCTCGCCGTCTCGTGCGTGAGCCCGCGCGTGAGCCAGATCTGACCGAGCTGCGCGAAGACGCCGACGGCGCCGAGGTAGAGCCACTCGACGCCGTGCGGCCAGACGCCGGCCGCGATCACGGTGGGCAGCGCGGCCGGCGCCGAGACCAACGGGAAGTAGAGGACGATCACCAGCGGGTGCTCGGTGGCCGACAGGCTGCGCACGCCGACGTAGGCGACGGCGGTGAGGAGCGCGCCGCCGAGCGCAGCGGCGAGCGCTGCCGGATCGAGCGGCGCGGCGGCGCCGCCGAAGACGAACGCGGGGCGCGTCACGAGCAGCACGCCGAGCGAGCCGAGCACGAGCGACGCTCCGAGCGAGCGGTCGGGCCGCTCGCCGAGGACGAGCGCGGCCAGGAGCGCCGTGAAGGTCGGGTGCAGGTACTGGATCATCGTCGCCTCGGCGAGCGGGAGGCGCGTCAGCGCGAAGAAGACGCACGAGAGCGCCGCGTAGCCCCACACGCCGCGCAGCATCAGGAGGCCGCGCCGGTGTCCCCAGGGCGCGACGCCGGCGCGGCGCAGCAGCGCGAACGAGAGCGCGAGCGATACCAGCGCGCGCAGGAAGACGATCTCCTGCGACGGGAGCCTCTGGCCGAGCGACTTCACGAACGCGCTCATCGCGCTGAAGGCGAGCGCTGCGAGCGCCATGTAGCGGACGCCCGGCGGGATGCGGCGCCACACGCGTCGGCTCGACGGCATGCTAGGCCGTCCGCATCCGCCGCACGTAGCGGCGATCGATCCAGTCCTTCAGCGCGAACCCGAGGCGCCCCTCGAAGGAGACGCCCCATTTCGTCCCGAGCGCGCGGCCGTCCCCGAGGTTGAGGAGCGCGAGCGCGTCGCGCTGCGGCCGGTAGCTCTCGAGCGGGCGACCGTCGAGGGCCGCGCGCAGGTTCCGCGCGAGAACGGGCCCCTGCCGCACCGCGTGTACACCGGCCTTGGGGAGCGGCGGCTCCAACGCGGCGCAGTCGCCGGCCGCGAAGAGCTCGCCCCGGCCCTCGACCTGCAGCGTCGGGCCCACGCGCACGAAGCCCGCGCGGTCGGTGGGCAGCCCCGAGGCGGCTAGCCAGGCGGGGCCGGAGGCGCCCGCGGCCCAGATCGCAGTATCGCATTCGAGTGTCGCTCCGCTCGCGAGCGTCACGCTCTTCTCGTCGATCGACGCGACCACCGCGCCGAGCCGAAGCTCGATCCCGCGCGCTCGCGCCGCCCGCTCGACGCGTCGCGCGACGCGCTCGCGAAGCGCCGGCAAGAGGCGCGGCGCCGCCTCCAGCAGGACGACGCCGGCTCCCGCGAGGCCCTCGCGCGCCAGCCGCGCCCGGACGGCGAAGGCGATCTCCATGCCACCGGCGCCGCCGCCGACGACGGCGACGCGGAAGCGCTCCATCGCCCGCGCGCGCGCGAGCATGGCGTCGAGCCCGTGCAGCAGCCGATCGAGCGGCCGCGCCGCCAGCGCGTGCCGAGCGACGCCGGGGAGCTCGGCCCCGCCGGCCTCCGAGCCGACGTCGAGCGAAGCGACGTCGAAGGGAAGCGGCGCAGCGCCCGCGAGCTCGATCCGATGCGCGCCTGCGTCGATGCCCGTGGCGCGCGCCACGACCAGCCGTGCCCCCACGCGCGCGGCCAGCGGCCGCACGTCGATCGCGAGGTCGCTCGGCGCGTATCGACCCGCGATCAGCCCCGGCACCATGCCCGAGTAGACCGAGCGGGGGTCGGCCGCCACGACGCAGAGGCGCACGCCGGGGTCCGGTGTCGCGGGCCAGCTCCGGAGCACCTCGAGATGGGCGTGGCCGCCGCCGACGAGCACGAGGTCGCGGCTTCCGGACGCCACGGCGCGCATCCTAGCGGGTGTCGGAGCCCGCCCCTTCCCCGTAGCGGAGCCCGCCCCTTCCTCGATAGGATCCACGCCTTCACGGAGGGAGGATCTCATGTCTCGGACGAGTGGTTTCGCTTCCGTCTCCGGTGCCGTGCTCATCGGCGTGGCCGCCTGGCTCGCGGGCTGCTCCGCGACCATCCCGGAGAAGCCGGTCGAGACGCCCAAGGTGACCGGCTTCCTCGGCACCACCTACGACAAGCTCCAGCCCGGAGACGAAGGCCAGGCTGCGCTTCGCTACGTGGCGTCCGACGTGGACTGGAAGCAGTACAAGGCGCTCCTCCTCGAGCCGGTGCAGTTCTGGGCCGGAGACGACTCGAAGGTCGAGCCCGAGACGCAGCAGATGCTGACGACGTACTTCTACAACGCGATCAAGGCGGACCTGACGAAGCACCACTTCAAGCTGGTCGATCTTCCGGGACCCGGCGTGATCCGCGTGCAGATCGCGATCACCGACGTCACCACTGCGGTCCCGGTGCTGCGCACCGTCTCGGTGATCGTGCCGCAGGCGCGGATCCTCAATCAGGCGCAGTCGCTGATCAGCGGGAAGTACGCGTTCTCGGGCTCGGCGGAAGTCGCCCTCAAGGCCACGGACTCGCAGACGGGACAGATCCTCGCCGCGGCGATCGACCGGCGCGCGGGCGGCGGAAGCGTGACGCAGGCGGCGCAGTGGCAGTGGGGCGACGCCAAGGCCGCCATGGACTTCTGGGCCGAGCGCTTCACCCAGCGCCTGGCGGAGCTTCAGCAGAAGAAGGTCGGATCGAAGTAGCGTCCGGCGTGGTCGAAATTTGATACGTGTTCTATTTTCGGGGGCCAGGAGGCATGCCATGCACGTCGAGCTGACCCCCGAGCTGCAGGCGCTCCAGACCGAGCTGCGGAGCTACTTCGCCCGCCTGATGACCCAGGAGCTGCAGCAGGAGATCGCCGGCAGCGAGGGCGGAGGGCCGCTCTACCGCAAGACGCTCAAGCAGATGGGGGCAGACGGCTGGCTCGGCATCGGCTGGCCGAAGCAGTGGGGCGGCCAGGGCCGCACGCCGATCGAGCAGATGATCTTCGCCGACGAGGTGCAGCGCGCGGGCTTCCCGCTGCCGTTCCTGACGCTCAACACGGTCGGCCCGACGCTCATGCACTACGGCTCCGACGAGCTGCGGGAGGAGTTCCTGCCGCGCATCCTGCGCGGCGAGTGCCACTTCTCGATCGGCTACTCGGAGCCCGGCGCCGGCACCGATCTCGCTTCGCTCAAGACGCGCGCGGTGCGGGACGGCGACGACTGGGTGATCGACGGCCAGAAGGTCTTCACCAGCCTCGCCGACTTCGCCGACTACATCTGGCTCGCGGCGCGCACCGATCCGCAGGCGCCGAAGCACCGCGGCATCTCGATGTTCGTGGTGCCGACCACGTCGCCCGGCTTCAAGCTGACGCCGACCTGGACGATGGGCGGCGTCCGCACCAACACGACCTACTACGAGAGCGTGCGCGTCCCGAATCGCTACCTGGTCGGCGGCGAGAACAAGGGCTGGAGCCTGATCACCTCGCAGCTCAACCACGAGCGCGTGTCGCTGACCCCCTACGGCCCCTCGCAGCGCATGTTCGAGGAGGTGCGGCGCTACGCGAAGGAGACGAAGCTCGCCGACGGCCGCCGCGTGATCGACCAGGGCTGGGTGCGCGACGCGCTCGCCTGGGTCTGGGCGAAGCTCGAGGCGCTGCGGCTCATGCAGTGGAAGCTCGCCTGGAGCATGACGCGCGGCCGGCTGCACCCGGCCGACGCCTCGGCGGTGAAGGTCTACGCGACGGAGCTCTACGTGCAGGCGTACCGCCGGCTGATGGAGATCCTGGGGCCGGCCGGGGCGCTCTCCGCCGACTCTCCGGGCGCGGTCGCGCGCGGGCGGCTCGAGCGCATGTACCGCGCCACGCTGATCCTGACCTTCGGCGGCGGCACCAACGAGGTACAGCGCGACATCATCGCGATGGCCGGGCTCGGCCTGCCCCATTACAAGAGCTGATGAGCGCAGATGAGCCTCCGCGCATGCCCGCAGAACGGTTTCCGTTTCCCGCGTAGCGAGCCGCAGGCGAGCGGCGAGGTGTCATAAGTTGGACTTCTCGTTCAGCGACGAGCAGCAGGCGCTCCGCGAGGTGGCGCGCAAGATCCTCGAGGCCGAGGCGACGCCCGACCGCCTGCGCGAGGTCGAGAAGAGCGAGGAGCGCATCGACCGCCGGCTGTGGGCGGAGCTGGCCAAGGCGAACCTGCTGGGCGCGGCGCTCCCCGAGGCGCACGGCGGGAGCGGGATGGGCTTCTTCGAGCTCTGCCTGCTGCTCGAGGAGATCGGCCGCGCGGTGGCGCCGGTCCCGGTGTGGCCGACGCTGGTGCTCGCCGGGCTCCCGATCGCGCGCTTCGGCAGCGCGGAGCAGCAGAAGCGCTGGCTGCCGCCGATCGTCGCCGGCGAGTCGATCCTCACGGCTGCGCTCGCCGAGCCTGCCAACGTCGATCCGCTCGCTCCGGCGACGCACGCCGTGCGCGACGGCAGCGACTTCCGCCTGAGCGGGACCAAGTTCTGCGTGCCGGCCGGGATGGTCGCCGAGCGGATCCTCGTTC
This sequence comes from Myxococcota bacterium, assembly GCA_035506135.1. Taxonomy (GTDB): domain Bacteria; phylum Myxococcota_A; class UBA9160; order UBA9160; family PR03; genus DATJPY01. Next base: position 37,293 of record DATJPY010000053.1, read on the forward strand.
CCGCGAAGACGGGCGAGGGACGCGTCGGTCTCTTCCTCGTCGACCCGCGCGCGCCCGGCGTGACGGTCGAGCGCCAGGTCGCGACGAGCCGCGAGATCCAGGCCCAGATCCGGCTCGATGCACAGCGCGTCCGAGCGGACGAGGTGATCGGCGATCCGGAGGCCGGGCTCGACGCGCTCCAGTGGCTCGTCGAGCGCGCCACGGCGGCGCTCTGCGCGATGCAGCTCGGCGTCGCCGAGCGGGCGCTCCGGATCACGGCGGACTACGCCGCGCAGCGCCAGCAGTTCGACCGGCCGATCGGAAGCTTCCAGGCCGTCCACACGCGCGCCGCCGACGCCTACGTCGAGCTCGAGACGCTGCGCCTCACCGCGTGGCAGGCGGCCTATCTGCTCTCGCAGCACGAGACGGCGAGCGAGGCGGCTTCGATCGCCAAGTTCTTCGCCGGAGACGCGGCGCACACGGTGACCTACGCCGCCGAGCACCTGCACGGCGGCATCGGCGCGGACGTCGACTACCCGATCCACCGCTACTACCTGTGGTCGCGCCAGATCGAGCTGACGCTCGGCTCGAGCGCGAGCCACCTCGCGGCGCTGGGAGAGAAGCTGGCGCGCTGACCCCAGCTGGTAGACTGGCCGGCGCATGCGTCGACCTCGTGCCCCCACCGCGGTCTCCGAAACTCTCGGGCGGTCGAGATTCCTCCTCCTCCTTCTCTCGCTCATGCTGATGTACGCCGTCCAGCCGATGCTGGGAGAGCAGGAGCGGGAGATCGTCGGCCGCGATGCGGCGCTGGCCCTGGTGCTGCTCATGGGCGTCTGGAGCATGAGCCACAGCAGGCTCCTCTTCCTGACCGGACTCGGTTTGGTCGTCCCGACCCTGGCCGCGGCGTGGTTGGCCAGCACCTCTTCGATCCCGGGCGTCGATCTCGTCGGCCTCGCCTTCGGTCTGGGATTCCTGCTCTTCATGATCGCGACGCTGCTCTCGATCGTGCTGCGCTCGAGGGCGGTCACCACCGATACGATCCTCGGCGGGATCTGCGTCTACATGCTGCTGGCGCTGGCGTGGACGGTGGTCTTCTCGATGCTCGAGATCGCCGAGCCCGAGTCGTTCGCAAATCCCTCGGGTCCGCTGACGAAGGTCCCGCAGAAGGGCGGACTGATGGTTCCGGAGCTCCTCCACTACAGCGTGTTCGTGATCACATCGATGGGGCCCGGCTACGTGCAGCCGATGACGCGCCTGGCGCGCGCGTGGACCGGGCTCGCGGCGATCAGCGGCCAGCTCTATCTGGCGGTCTTCATTGCGCGCCTGGTCGGGCTGCACGCCTCGCAGCTTCGCCGGGACGCCTGAGCCGTGGAGCAGGGGCGCGAGCGGCGCCGCGACGTCGCACTGGTGCCGGCCCGTGCGCTCGCAGTCGGAGCGCTCACGGGGCTGGTGGGCGGCGCGTTCCGGATCGCCGTGTCGCTCGCCGGGGACGTCCACGAGCGCGCGCGCTCTCTCCCGCTTCCGCCGGCGCTGGTGTCGATCGCGCTCGGCGCGGCGATGGTCGCGACCGCCGTGTTCCTGGTGCGCCGCTTCGCGCCTGAAGCGGGCGGCAGCGGCGTGCAGGAGGTCGAGGGCGCGCTCGAGGGCGTGCGGCCCGTGCGCTGGCGGCGCGTCCTGCCGGTCAAGTTCGCGGGCGGCGCGCTCGGGCTCGGCTCCGGCCTCGCGCTCGGGCGCGAGGGCCCGACCATCCAGATGGGCGGCGCGCTCGGCCGCCTCGTGGCCGACCTCCTGCGGCTCGATGCCGCGCAGACACACGTGCTCGTGGCGAGCGGCGCAGGGGCGGGTCTGGCGGCTGCCTTCAACGCGCCGCTCTCCGGCGCGCTCTTCGTGATCGAGGAGATGCGGCCGCACTTCCAGTACGGCGTCCTCTCGGTACAGGGCGTGCTGATCGCCTGCGCGACTGCGGACGCCGTGGTCCGGGTGATGCTCGGGGGCAACCCGGTGCTGCCGCTGCCCGACTTCACCATGCCCTCGCTCGGCGCGCTCGGGCTCTTCCTCGCCTTCGGCGCGCTGGTCGGGGCGCTCGGCCGTCTCTTCAACGCGCTCCTGCTCGCCGGACTCGATCTCTTCGCCGCGATCCCCGACCGCGCGCGCGTCGCCGCGGCGGGCCTCGTGGGCGGCGCCACCGGGCTCCTGCTCTGGCTCCGGCCCCACGTCGTGGGTGGGGGCTACGCCACGATCGACGCCGCGACGGCCGGCGCGATCCCGGCGGCGGGTCTCCTGGCGCTCGTCGCCGCGCGCCTGGCGGCGACTGCGACGAGCTACGCGACCGGCGCGCCGGGGGGGATCTTCGCACCGATGGTCGCGATCGGCGCGCTCCTGGGCCTCTGGTTCGGGCACGCCTGCCATGCCGCGTGGCCCGCCGCCGTCGCCGATCCCGGTGTCTTCGCCGTCGCGGGCATGGGCGCGCTCTTCGCGGCGACGGTGCGCGCCCCGCTCACCGGCATCGCGCTCGCCGCGGAGCTGACGGGTGAGTTCGCGCTGATCCTGCCGCTCACCGTGAGCGCAATCGGGGCGACGCTGATGGCGCACGCGCTGGGCGGGCAGCCCATCTACAGCGTGCTGCTCGACCGGACGCTCGCGCGCACCCCGCGCCCGACAGCCTAATGTGACGATGGAGTCGATGCAGCGAGCGCCGCCAGGCGCTCGGCGATCTGTCGTGTCACCGTCCGGAGGACCGTGCTCTGGGCGGCGACCAGGTCCGCGTACGACGTCGAGGCAATCGGCTGCTCGAGGCTGGATTCCTCGACGGCGACAGCGGCTCCGTCCGGCAGCGAGGCGATGGTCCAGCGCACGCGCAGCGCCACCTTCTCACCCGGCACGCCCTCGAACTCGCGGATGTCGAGGAGCACGCGATAGCGGGCCTCGAAGCGCGGCTCGGTCGGATAGATCACCACGCGCGCGGTCCCGAGCAGACGGCCGAGGTCGTCGGCCACGACGCGCAGGATGTCGGTGCCGAGCGAGCCGCCCCAGCGGTGCGCGTCGGCGACGACCAGCCGGTGGTCTCCGTCCCGGGTCACGATCTCCGGGCGGTCGAGGTACCGCGGGAACTCGAGCGGGCCGACCGCGAGCCCGAGCTCGGGCAGCGACGCGACGGGCGCGCCGGACGCCGCACCGGAGGCGGAGCTCAGCGTGTAGAAGTGAGGCATCGCGCTTCCGAAGCAGCCCGATCCGATCGCGGCCGCGAGCCCGATGGCGGCGATGGCGCGCAGCACCTGCGACATCAGTTGCTCCCCTTCTTGCCGAAGATCACGGAGTTCGGCTGCGTCTGGAACTGCTGCGCGGCGAGCCCGAGTGCCCGCGCGGCGTCGGAGAGCTCGATCAGCGCGCGGCGGAGCTCGGCATTCATGGTGGACTCGGGCTCGATCAGCCGGTTCGCCGACTGGAGCGTATTGTTGACCTTCTCCAGCGTGTCCTGCAGCGCGGGTCCGATGTCCTTGGAGCCCTGCAGCGCGATGCGCAGCGCCGCGAGCGACGCCTGGAGGTCCGTGCCGATCTGCTCGACGGGGAGCTTGCCGAGCCGCTGCACGAGCTGCGTCAGGTTGGCGGTGATCTCCTCGAGCGGCGTCGGGATGGTCGGGAACTCGGGGAGCGGCGCGTTCCAGACCACCTGCGCCGGCTTGGCGTTCGGGAAGATGTCGAGCGAGACGAAGAGCTGTCCTGTGAGCAGGTTCCCGCTCTTGAGCTGCGCGCGCAGGCCCGCGGCGACGAGCTTGTCGACGGCCTGGCGGCGCTGCTCTTCGCTCACCTCCCCGCTGGTGAAGCGCTCGGGCTCGACCTCGATCGTGACCGGGATCAGGAACTGGTTGCTCGCGCGATCGAACTCGATGCGGACGTCCGTCACCTGGCCGACCGGGATGCCGCGGAACTCCACCGGGGCTCCGACGGTGAGACCGCGCACGGACTGGTCGAAGCGGAGCATCCAGGAGATCGTCCGCGTGTAGTGCCGCTTGTCCGCGTCGTCCTGGTTCTGGTAGAGCGGGAAGACGGCGTCGGCGTCGGCGAGCTCCGCCTCCTCACCGTGCGGCGAGTCGAAGGCGATGCCGCCGATCAGGATCGAGACCACCGACTGGGTCTGTACGGTCACGCCCTCGGCGCTGAGCGAAGCCGAGATGCCGCTCGCGTTCCAGAAGCGGCTGTCGCGGCGCACGCGCTGGTCATAGGGAGAGCGCACGAACACTTTGGTCGTGACGAAGTCGTCGTTCGGGTCGAGCTCCGACGAGACGACCTGGCCGACCTGGATCTGCCGGAAGAAGACCGGCGACCCGACGCTCACGGCGCCGGCGTGGTTCGAGCGCAGCACGAAGGAGCGGCCGGGCTCCTGCATGGTCACGACCGGCGGCACCTCGAGGCCCTCGAAGTGGCGCTGCGACCGCCCTTCGAGCACCGGGTCCATGCCGATGTAGGAGCCGGAGAGCAGGGTGCCGAGCCCCGTCACCTGGCCGCCGGCGATGCGCGGCTTCACGATCCAGAACTGCGTCTTCTCGGTGAGCCAGTGCTCGGCGCCCTTCACCATGCGCACCCTGACCTCGACGCCCGAGAGATCCTGCGCGAGTGTCACGTCCTCGACGAGCCCGACCTGCACGTCCTTGTACTTGACCGCGGTCTTGCCCGCGTCGAGGCCTTCGGCCGTCTTGAACGTGATCGTGATCGCCGGACCGCGCTCCGAGAAGGCTCGCCACGCGACGAAGCCGCCGACCAGCACCGCGATCAGCGGGATCAGCCACACGAGCGAGGGACGCCCGCGCCGCTCGACGACGGCGGCCGACACTCCCCCCAGCTCATAGCCCCGCGGGCCAGGCGCTTCGCGCCCTGCCTCGTCCGGTCCCGGTCCTCGTTGGCTCATGCGGTCCTCGTCTCGCAGCGATCCCAGATCAGCCGCGGGTCGAACGATTCAGCCGCCAGGATCGTGATCACGACCACCGCCCCGAAGAAGACGGCGCCCCAGCCCGCCTCGATCGTGGCGAGATTCCCGAGGCGCACCAGCGCCACCATGATCGTCACCACGTAGATGTCGACCATCGACCAGCGGCCGATCGCCTCGGTCAGGCGGTAGAGGCGCGTGCGGTCCACCGGCCGCCAGCTCGAGCGCCGGTGCACCGAGATCAGCAGGAACGCGAGGATCCCGAGCTTCATCATCGGGACGAAGACGCTCGCGGTGAAGAT
>DATJPY010000054.1:0-4344 GCA_035506135.1 Myxococcota bacterium
ACGTAGTCGTCCGCGTTGCCGATCCGCCCGACGCCGGTGCGGCGGTGGTCGTGGAACACGAAGTCGTCGGGCAGCGCGGCGCGCGCGCGGACGAGATCGTGGTCGTTCAAGGCGCGCACGAGCTCGATCTGGCCAGGCGGAGTCCAGAGCGCTCCCTCGCCGCGGTAGTAGCGCTCCAGCATCTCGATCGCCGCGCCGCGCCGATCATCCGGGTCGAAGTGCACCACGGCGCGGAGATGCCCGGCGTCGTCGACCTCGGTCAGCCGGAGGAACTCGCCCTCGAACGAGGAGTCCTCGAGCTCGCCCGTGTAGGCGACGCGTTCGAGCGCGAGCCGCTCGCCGGCGGTGGCGAGGCAGTCGATCGCGACTCGCAGATCCGGCCACGTGCTCACGAACTCGAGATTGCGGACGTAGGTCTCGATGCCCCCCTGGACCTGAGAGAACCGCCGTCGGTCGTCGAAGGCGAAGTCGGTCGCCGCGAGCGCGCGGAGCGCGGGCCAGTCCCGGGCGGCCAGGATCTCCCTGAGCGGCTCCCGGACGCGCGTCGCCGCGTTCTCGATGCGCGGCGTGCTCGCGGTCCGGCCGGCGGCGATCTCCTCGTAGCGCGCGCGGGCCCGGTCGAGATGCTCGAGGTCGTACTGGTCGAAGCGGCGGATCCGCGCCTCGTCGTCGAGCTCCGCCACCATCAGGCTCGGGGTCTCGTACGCGCCGCCCTCGCGGCTTCCCTCCCAGACGGTGACGACGAGATAGCCCCGCTCGCACATCGTCACGTGGTCGAGGCGCAGCTTCGTGTCGGGCGCCAGCGCGACCAGCGAGCGCAGCGCATCGAGGTACGCGGCCGGGCCGTGCAGCGTCTCCCAGCCGAGCAGCCGACGGTCGTGCACGACGAGATCGGGCGCGCACTCCGTCGCGAGCGCGTCCCAGTCGCGGCTCGCGAAGGCGGCGTGGAAGGCGCGCATGTGCGCCACGACCCGGGGATGGGGGGCGGCCTCGCCCGCGTGGTAGCGCGCGTCGAGCTCGGCGTACGCGGCGTCGAGGTCGTCGGGGTCGAACGCGACGGCGGCGACGCGGCTTCGCTCGTCGCTCGCCTCGATCACCTGCAGGAACTCGACTTCGCTGGGCCCGATGAGGTCGTCGCCGCCATGAAGTCGCATGCGGTACAACGCCAGGCGGTTGCCCCGCGTCGCGAGGAGATCCCCCGAGCGCGCGAGACCCATCTCGAAGACGGGGCGAAGCGCGGAGATCATTCCATCGCGATCGGTCTCGACGTGCATCAACGACCTTCGGTCGACGCTCTGGAATTCCGGCGAGTAGAGCGCACGGACGGCTTCCAACTCGCGACCTTCCCACGCCCGGCGGGCCGCGTCCTCCGACCGTGTCGCGGCATTCTCGATGCGCGCAGGCACCGCCGGCTCGCGCGAGAGCTCTTCGTAGCGGGCGCGCGCGGCCTCGAGCTGGTCGAGGTCGTAGAAGTGCCACAGCGCGACCCGACCGGCCGGGTCGATCGCCGTGACGCAGAGCGTGGGGATCTCGAACGCGCCGTCCGCCTCGCTTCCCGTCCAGCGCACCACGACCAGGACCGCACGTCTGGACAGCGCCAGGACGTGGTCGAATCGGAAGGTGGAATCGGGACGCATCTCGACCAACGTGCGCACCATCGCGACGTAGTCGGCACGCGAGCGCAGCGTGCCCCATCCGATCGGGCGGTGGTCGTGGAGCGCGAAGGCCGGCGCGAGGAGCTGGGCGAGCCCCTCCCAGTCTCGCGCGGCCACTCGCTCGACGAAGCGCCGGAGGAGACCGATCTGCTGCGCGTAGGGGGCGGCTTCGCCCGCGGCGTAGCGCCGGTCGAGCTCGGCGAAGGCGGCGTCGAGCTCGACCGGGTCGAACGCCACGCCGGCCGTGATCCGGCCCGATGCGTTCGCCTCGAAGATCTGGAGGAATTCGAGCTCGCTCGGCCCGATCTCGTCCTGCTCGAGCTGGAAGCGGGTTCGATGGAGCGCCAGCGTGTCGCCTCGCGTCGCGAGCAGCTCGCTCTCGACGTCGAGACGCAGGCAGCGCGCCAGGATCGGACCGAAGCTCGCCAGGAGGGCGTCGCGATCCAGCACGGTCGAGGTGATCGAGCGGCGATCGTCGTTGCAGAACTCCGGTGCGAGCAGGGCCGCCGCGCGCTCGATGGACAGCGCGCCGAAGGCCTCGCCGACGCGGTCCGCCGCGCGCGTCGCCGCGTTGGCGAAGCGCGACGCCGTCGGCTCGGCGCCGAGCTCGTCGAGGCGCGCAAGCGCCTCGGCCTCGCGATCCACGTCGAAGAGCTCGTTGCGGACGACGAGCCCCTCGGCGCCGAAGACCCAGAGGTTCAGCATGACTCGCTCGAAGGCGCCGCCGCCCGTGCGCTCGGTGCCGAAGGTCGTCCAGCGCAAGACGAGGGCATCGGGAGACAGCGCGAGCACGTCGTCGACGCGAGTACGGACCTCTGCGGCGAGCTCCATCATGGCGCGGAAGCTCCGCAGCATGGGCTCCGCCCCGCGCCCGGAGCGGCACTCCAGGAGCCTGTGGTTGGCGTACGCGACGGACGGCGAGATCGCGCCGGCATAGCGATCGACGTCGTAGGGTCCGAGGATCGCTGCGACCGACCTCGCCGTCGCCGCCCTGCGATCGCGCTCCGGGCCCTCGGGAAGCAGCTCGGCGTAACGCTCGTAAAGACGCGCGACGGCGTCGCCGAGGTGGTTCGGAGCGAAGCTCTCCGCCCTTCGGTGGCGCCCGCTCGGCCCCACCTCGACCAGCACGATCTCCTCGCGCTCGACCGGGCCGAAGGACGCGAGGTCCTCCTCGGCGAGCGCGCGGAAGGACATCCACGCGTGGCTCAAGGCCAGCGACTCGCCGAGGGTGGCCAGCACCTCGTTGCGAACGGCCGGATCCTCGGCGCGCAGCAGCGCGCGCCAGACTCCGAGCATCGCGCGCCCGTCGAGCGTCGCGCCGGTCGGGTGCTCCACCATCTCTCCGAGCTCCGCGAACGAGGCCTCGAGCGCACGCTCGTCCCGGGCGGCGAGGGCCGCCTCGAGGTGGCGAATCTCTGCCGTCGCTGCGTTGGGGCGCACGCGCCGCCGCGGGGCCGGCGGCTTCGCGCTGAGCTCGTCGAAGCGGGCCAGCGCCTCGGCGTCGCGTCCCTCGTCGAAGAACTCCTGGCGTGCCACCAGGCCCTCGCGACTGAAGGCGAACAGGGCCAGGAACGGCCGCTCGTAGGGACCTCCACTAGCACCGATGGTGCCGAGCGTCGCCCATCGCAGGAGAAGCGCGTCGGGTCCCAGACCGAGGACGTCGTCGACGCGGACGGCGATGTCGCGGGAGAGCGCCAGCAGGGCGCGGAAGGACTCCCGGAATCCTTCCAGCCCGCGCCCCGACCAGGTTCCGAGCGTGCGCTGGTCGACGACCTCGAGGTCCGGGGCCATCGCGGTTGCCCAGCGCTCGAGGTCCGGCTGCCCGAGCGCGATCGCGACCGAGCGCGCCCTCGCCGCGGCGCGCTCGCGCTCGGAGCCCTCGGGAAGCATCTCGGCGTAGCGCTCGTAGAGCCGCGCGATCGCTTCGCCGAGTCGGTCGAGGGCGAAGAACTCGGTCCGCGCGCGCAGGCCGCAGTCGTCGACCTCGAGGAGGACGATCGAGCTCGAGTCGGTCGCGCCCCAGTCGACGTTGTCGCCGAAGACGCCTGCGCTGAACGAGACGTGCCCGTGACAGAGCGCGAGCCGGTCGCCGAGCGAGCCGAGCGGCTCGTGGGCGAAGCGCAGGCTCGTGGCCGCGAGCAGCCTCTCGAAGCCGAGCACCGAGTCGCTCTCCACATAGACCGTGCCTGTCGGGTGATGGATGTTCTGCGCGCCGGGGGCGAGGGTGGCGAGGAATGCCTGGAGATCGCGCGCGGCTGCGGCGGCGTCCATGCGGGACGCATTGGCGGTCGCGGCGTTGAGACGCACGCGGCGGGCGCCCCGCGGCTTCGCACGCGGCGCGGCGAGCTCTTCGAGCCGCGCGAGCGCCTCGGCTTCGCGATCGACGTCGAAGAGCTCGTTGTGGACGACGGTCCCGTCGGCGCCGAAGATCCAGAGGTTCAGCATCACTCGCTCGAAGGCGCCACCGCCAGTGCGCTCGATGCCGAAGCTCGACCAGTTCACGAGGAGGACGTCCGGACCCAGAGCGAGCACGTCGTCGACGCGGGTGCCGAGCTGGTCCGCGAGCTCCATCATGGCGCGGAAGCCTCGCAGCAGCGATTCCGCGCCGCGCCCCGAGCGGCGCTCGAGGGTCCTGTGGTTGACGACTTCGATCGACGGCGAGATCGCGGTCGCGTAGCGATCGGCGTCG
>DATJPY010000055.1:0-56653 GCA_035506135.1 Myxococcota bacterium
GGTGTTCGACCCGCGGATTCCGGTCACGCTGCAGCCGGGACTCGTCAACAACAAGCCGGGCTACCTGCCCACGAACGACCGCGTGCCGGCGCGCATCGACCAGCTCCCCGGCTTCGTCGGCCTGTTCGCGATCTCGGGCCCGAACCAGGTCTTCACGGCGTCGGGGCCGCCGGGCGGCGACGACCCGGCCTACTTCTACTTCGACGACCAGCGAAACTGCCGGTTCGGCGTGCGCCAGACCAACGGCGGGGAGAACGGCAACGGCTACCAGATCATCGGCCCGATCGACCCGCGCTGCCGCGCCGAGCCGATCGGCGCCCTGCGCTTCAAGCCCAACCCCGTCAACCCGCTGGACAAGAGCCTGATCACCGGCGCGGGGGGAAGTGCCGATCTTCCCGGCCGGCCGGCCTCCCAGTTCACCACCATCGAGCGGGCGGGGAAATACCAGTCGCAGGGCGTCTACTACCCCACCCAGGCCCTGCGCAAGGTGGCCGACAAGCTCGGCGAGACCGATCAGAACTTCTCGGAGCAGCAGCTCGCGTGGAACCACGGCGGGAGCCAGCAGGAGACGTACGAGCTCAAAGAAGCGTACATGGACATGGAGTTCTTCGACTCGCGTCTCTGGGTTCGAGCCGGCAAGCAGAACATCGTCTGGGGCAAGACGGAGCTCTTCCGAACCACCGACCAGTTCAACCCGCAGGACCTCGCGCTGGCGTCGCTCCCCTCGCTCGAGGAGTCGCGCATCGCCCTCAACGCGGTGCGCGCGGTGTGGTCGTTCTACGACGTGGGGCCGGCCGACGACGTGCGTCTCGAGGTCGCCGCGATCCTGAACAAGTACCAGCCGAACGACATCGGCCGCTGCGGCGAGCCCTTCACGGCGCTGGTGGCGTGCAACAAGACCCTTGCGCTCTGGGCGCACGGGCTCACGGGCTTCGCACTGGCCGGCGAGGAGAGGCCGCCCGATCCCTGGGAGAGCATCAAGGGCCTCCAGTCGGGCGCGCGCCTCGAGTTCCGCCTCGGCCGCTTCAGCTTCCAGGTGAGCGACTTCTGGGGCTACGACCAGCTCCCGTACGTGCAGCGGATCGACACCTTCGAGCGCAACGTGGACCCGACCACCGGGCTCCCGCGCAAGATGGGAATGTATGGCCCGTGCGTGGTCGGCAACGAGCCGTCCTGCCTGAACGTACAGTCGGGGATCTCCGCCGACGGCGCGACGTTCTCGCTGATCAAGAGCAACCAGCAGAACGTCCGCAACAACAGCCCGATGAACCAACAGCTCTTCGCGATGATCTGCGCCACCAGCATCGGCTTCAACTCGCTCGACACGACCGCCTGCGGCCAGACCATCTTCAACAGCCTCAACAACCCGCTCAACAATACGACGTTCGATCGCGACACGATCAAGCCGCTGGGTCAGCTCACGATCTCGGGCTTCCTCGCCAACTCGCTGGCGGGCAACACCAGCGCCGCCAGCATCATCGCGTTCCTGGCCGGCGCGCCGCCGCCCTTCGTCAAACTCAACGTCGACCCGTGCGACGGCTTCATCAGCAACCACCGCGGCGGCTGCACGAGCACCCCCGACTTCGGTCCCTTCGGCCCGCCCAATTTCGCAGCCAACCCCTACGGGACCACACCCCAGCTCAACCAGGTGCTGACGGACGAGCAGGAGGCGCTGCTCGGCTGCGGCCACTTCTGGGGGACCGACTGCGAGGTCGACGGCATCGACCTGTCCAACGCCGAGGCCTCCGTGCTGCTGCAGAGCTTCACGGGCATCGAGGGCAACTACGCCAATCCGGCGCATCAGCTGACGACCTTCGGCCCGCAGCCGGGAACGACCGGCTTCCAGCAGGCGCGGCCGGGCGGTCGCTACGTCAGCGGCACGGGCCTGGTCCAGATCCCGGGCGCGCGCGGGCCGGGCGATCCCGGCTACAACCCCCTGGTCGACGGCTGCACCGGACCGGCGCCCGGCGCCTGTGCGGGCGCCCACCTCCTGGTCGTCCCGGCGGCGTACGGCGCCACGGCCGGACAGCGCTACAAGAGCGAGATGGCGGCGCTCAGCCACAACTTCGAGGTGCTGGTGGCCGCGCTCTCGCAGGCGCCGGACACCGGCGGCAGCCCCGCGCCCAACGCGCCCGTCGACCGCAACGAGTTCGACTTCCAGCATCCGTTCAGCACCGCGACCGGGCAGTGCTCGTGGGCGCAGCCGCAGTTCTGCAGCTCGCAGCAGGCGATCCTCACCGTGAGCGGCACCCAGCGCAATACGGTGCAGGCGGGCGGCAGCAACGGGTTCGGCCGGCGCGACTTCGTCTGGGCCAGCGGCGGCGAGGGCGTCCTCAAGTACGCCAAGCGCAACGTGTTCGGCATCTCGGCCGACTTCGCCGAGGACGTCACCAAGTCCAACTGGGGCATCGAGAGCGCCTGGGTCACGGGCAACCGCTACCAGAACAACGACGAGTTCAGCGGGATCTCCACCTCCGACACCTTCAACGTGACGATCTCCGTCGACCGCCCGACCTTCATCAACTTCCTGAACCAGAACCGCACGTTCTTCTTCAACAGCCAGTGGTTCTTCCAGTACATCTCCGGCTTCAACAAGGGCTTCACCGACAACGGGCCGTACAACGTCCTCGGCACCTTCACGATCCAGACGGGCTACTTCCAGGACCGCCTGCTGCCGAACGTGACGTTCGTCTACGACGTCAAGTCGAACTCGGGAGCCGCGCTGCCGGGCATCGTCTACCGCTTCACGGAGAACTTCTCCGGCGAGCTCGGCATCAACTGGTTCTGGGGCCGCCAGCAGTACAAGGACATGCCGGTCAACGCGCTCGGCACGGTCAGCAACCGGGTCGGTGACCATGCCTACCAGGATGCCGTCGAGAACGCGCTCGCCGTGGTGCGCGAGCGCGAAGAGATCTTCATGCGGCTCCGCTACACGTTCTAGGCGAGGAGCACGGGGCCTCGCTCGGAGCGCGATCCGTTGCCGCCCATCCGTCCGCTCCCGCTGCTGCTCCTCGGACTGATGACATCAGTCGGTGTCGCCCGGGCGGATCCGGACTCCGATCCGAGCCTCTCCGAGCGCTTCAGCATCCACGGCTACGCCGAGCAGCAGCTGCGCTCGATCTCGCAGGACTACCGCACCGACCGCTTCTACATGAGCCAGTGGGCGACGGTGCTGAACCTCGAGCTGGAGGGCAACATCGCGCCGAACGGCTTCGGCCCCTTCAGCCTGATCCAGACCTACGCGCGGATCCAGGCGCGCTTCGACGGCATCTACACCGGATACGGCATCGCCCCGACCTGGCGCCCCTTCGGCGACCGCGCCGTCGAGGCGCCCGCCACCAACTGGGACGACGGCCGCACCAACGGCTACAGCGGCGTGATCTTCGTGGGCGGAGGGGATCCCCACCGCATCACCAACAGCAACTCGCTGCTCCAGTTCCAGCAGATCCCGCCCTTCGACAAGCTCTCGTCGCTCGGCTCCGCGGCGGCCATCGCGAAGACCCTGCGCCCGGTCGACGACGCCACCTTCCTGGTGAAGGACATCGACGGCTCGCTCGGCAACGCGACCTTCGACATGGGCCCGTGGAAGCCCGGCGCGCACATCGATCCGACCGGCAGCCTGCGCAGCATCTTCGATCCCACCTCTCCGCTCCCGATGCGGCCCGCCGTGCCGGCGCCGGGCGACGGCGGCGGCGGGGCCGAGGGTCTCTACATCCCCTCCGACGCCTTCGCGCATCGCCAGCACAAGTACGGCGACTTCGACGAGAACTTCGGGCAGGCGGACCTCGAGTGGAACCACGGCGGCGACCAGCGCCCCTGGGACGAGCTGAAGGAGCTCTACACCGACCTCGAGATGCTCGACGGACGCCTCTGGATGCGCATCGGCAAGCAGGACATCGTGTGGGGCAAGACGGAGCTCTTCCGCACCACCGACCAGTTCGACCCGCAGGACCTCGCGCTGTCGTCGCTCCCCTCGCTCGAGGAGTCGCGCATCGCGCTCTGGTCGATGCGCGCCGTCTACTCGTTCTACGACGTCGGGCCGCTCGAGGACGTGCGGCTCGAGTTCGCCGCCAACTTCGACCGCTTCTACCCGAACGACCTCGGCAAGTGCGGCGAGCCCTACACGATCTGGCTGGTGTGCGGCAAGGCCTTCGGGCTCTGGGGGCACGGCGTCTCGGGCGTCGGCATCGCGGGCGAGCGGCGGCCGCCGGCCGGCTACCAGTCGATCAAGGGCGTGGAGCCTGGCGCGCGCGTCGAGTTCCGCTACGGGCGCTTCAGCTTCCAGATCTCGGACTTCTGGGGCTACGACGACAACCCGACGATCGACTACTTCAACACCTACTCGCGCAACGTCGACGTCAACACGGGACAGCCGCTCGACGTGAACGGCCATCCTCTCGACCCCTCGGCGCCGGGGTCCGTGCTGAAGCTGCACCCGGGCAACCGCCAGTTCTTCGACCTGGTGTGCTCGGTCACCGTGGGGATCGCGGCCGCCACGATCCCGGCGCTGGCCGACGACTGCCTGGTGGACGTGCCGAACGACAACACGCACGACATCGGCTTCCAGGGCTTCGCCCCTGCGCAGGCGCTGGGGCAGATCCTCGGCGGCAGCGGCTTCGGCGCCCAGATCGCCTACTTCATCGCGACCGGTAAGTTCGGGGGGAAGCTCCCGCTGGTCCAGCTCAACCACGACCCGGACGACGGGCCCGGCGCCGGTGCCTTTCCAACGACGTCGCTCAGCAGCTACCTCACGACGCAGCAGATGGCGCTGCTCGGCTGCGGGCCGTTCTACGGGTCGAACTCGAACTGCGACACCGACGGCATCGATCTCTTCAACGCCGAGGCGAGCGTGCTCCTGCAGTCGTTCCCTCAATTCGACCCGCACGGGGCGATCGCGACCCGGCCGGTGAACGGGAAGCCGGTCACGCTCCCGGGCGCGCGCGGTCCGGGCATGCAGCGCTACACGCCGCTGCAGGACGGCTGCGTCGGGCCCGGGCCGTTCGGCTGCAACGCCGGCGACGACGGCCGGCCGACCAGCGCCCGCCAGCTGACCAACCCGCTCACGGGGCAGGTCTTCGCCAACGAGCTCGCGGCGGTCTCCTACAACTTCCTCGAGCTGGTGGCCGCGCTCGGCGCCGCGAACCCTGCCGACAAGAACTGCAAGATCCAGGACCCGATCACCTGCCTCTTCGTGCAGGGGATCTTCGGAGTGGCCGGCATCACGCGGCCCGAGGTGCGCGCGGGCGGCAATGGCTTCGCCGGCCGGCGCGACTTCGTCTGGCTGGGCGGCTCGGAGATCCAGTTCCGCTACAACCGGCGCAACGTGCTCGGCTTCGCCTTCGACTTCGCCGAGGACCGCTTCAAGACCAACTGGAGCGTGGAGGCGACCTGGTTCGCGCGTCAGGACTGGGCGCGCACCGACGTGCCGCAGGGCTGGAGCAGCAACCACACCTTCAACCTCACGATCTCCGCGGACCGCCCGACGTTCATCAATTTCCTGAACAACGGGCGGACCTTCTTCATGAACTCCCAGTGGTTCATCCGCTACATCGACGGATACAAGGGCGGCGGCGCCTTCTACGCCCACGGGCCGTTCTCGGCGCTCGGGACGTTCACCGTCACCACCGGCTACTTCCAGGATCGGCTGCTGCCCGCGCTGACCCTCGTCTATGACGTGCGATCGGTGTCGGGCGCCGTGATCGGCCAGCTCAGCTACCGCTTCAGTCCGGACTTCAGCGCGACGATCGGCACGGCGGGCTTCTTCGGCAGCCCGCAGCCGCTGCCGATCCCGCTCACGCAGCCGCTGCTCGCCAACAACGGCGGCGACTTCAAGACCGACAGCCGCTACGACGGCCTCTCGCCCATCGCCGAGCGCGACGAGCTCTTCCTGATCCTTCGTTACAGCTTCTAACTCAATGCAGGTGCTCGAGGGCCTCGGTGGTGGCGAGCTCGCGCATCTGCCGGGGCGCGATCGGGAGCGATTTCACGTCCCACGACTCGCGCCGCCAGCCGCTGCCCCCCACCTCGTAGAAGAACGCGCCGACCGGATCGAAGACGTTGGCGGGTCCGCGGTCCGGCCAGGGCGGGTAGTGGGGATTGTCGCCGCTGTAGCGGTGGACCATGATGCCCACCTCGCGCAGCAGATGGTTGGGGCGCTCGTAGATCACATAGAGCGGCTGTGCGGTCTGCTCGTCGATCCAGATCCGCACGTAGCCGATGTCGTCGACCACCTTGCGCGCCCGCCCCTCGATCACGATGGCGGTGCGCACGTCCCAGCGGTCGGTCGCGATCGAGAGGCCGCTCGGCCCGTAGCTGCGATCGGGGTTCTCGGGCCATCCGGGGATCGAGCTGTTGATCGGCGCGAGCACCTCGCGCTCGGTGACGAAGCGCCACTCCCAGGCGTTGGGCCGGAGCGCGAGGCCGAGGAAGCCGCGGCGCACGTTCTCGGTGGCGGCGATCGAGAGACCGGCGGTCGGCTGGATCGAGCCGGTCGGCCCGTACTGGTTGGAGCCGAACGGGACACCGCCGCCGCCCGTGTCGCCGCTCGCGAGATAGCGGGGCGTGTAGAGGCCGTCGATCCAGGCCGTGGCGGCGCGCCGCGACTTCCGCATCGTCGGCACGTAGACGAAGGTGTCGTCCGGCTCCTCGTAGCGGTCCTCGGTGTCGAGCGGTCGGAGCTGGCGCCAGGCGAGGTCGCGGGCGTCGAACGGCTCGTCGAAGTGGCCGCCCGCCACCCACGTCCTGCCCTTGCCTTCGGGCACCTGGTAGTGGCTGTCGGCCAGGTCCGCGCGGTGCGCCGTCGGGATCTGGTAGAAGGTGCCCTTGTAGAAGATGGGCGTGCCCATGTGGCCGCCGGGCAGGTCGAGCAGGCGGAAGCCGCCCATCGGCCCCGCTCCGCGATCGCGCTGCTCGAGGTTCCAGGCCCACTGGATGCCCGCACCGGGCTGTGCGGGGTCGATCTGGGGGAACGGAAGGCCGGCGGTGTAGTCGTGCAGGTTGCCGTCCTTGTCGACCTTCGCCTTGCCCGCGAAGCGCTGCGTCGCGTCGGCGTACCAGGGGCCCGGCGGATAGACGCGGTGGCACGGGCCGATCTCGAGCCGCATGCCCTCGTAGAAGAAGATGTCGCGGAACTTCCAGAGCTCCGGCGGCAGGAGATCCTTGAGCGCGGGGAGATCGCCGATCCCGAGCGCCTGGCCCTCGTGCGTGCGCGCCGAGACCGCATCCTCGCGCTTGATCGCCGCGTCCTGCGTCTGCACGGCCGGGCACACGCCTTCGGCGGGGACGCCCGCCGCCGCGGGACCGGCGAGCGCGAGCGCGGCGGCCGCCGCGCAGAGCGCGCGGGCGAGCGGTCGGCGATGGGGGCGTGCGGTCAACGGCGTGCCTCGACGGATCGGGCGGGGCGCCTATCGTACCGGGTGCACGGGAATCCCGGGAGGCTCCGCGGTGCGCGGCTCGATCCGGCTCCCCCTCACGATCGGCGTGGTGCTCTGCCTGGTCGCCGTCACGCTGGCGGTGGCCTGGAATGTGGTGGTCGCGAAGGGCCTCGGCTCCGTCGCCGAGCGCCTGTCGACAGTCCACTGGCTCCTCCTGGTGCTCGGGAGCCTGTTCTTCGCCCTGCTGCTCGCGGGGCTCGTCCTCCTGTGCGCGTGGCTGGTGCGCGAGATGCGCCAGAGCCAGCGGCAGCAGGCCTTCCTGGACGCCGTCACCCACGAGATGAAGACGCCGCTGGCGTCGCTGCGCCTCTACGTGGAGACGCTGACGCTTCGGGATCCCGGGCCGGAGCGCCGGGCCGAGTTCCTCGGCCACATGCGCGAGGACGTCGAGCGCCTCGAGCGCACCGTCGACGAGGTGCTGGCGGCCGCGCGAGCCGCGGCCCGCACCCGCCGCCCGCGCCGCGAGCCGGTGGACCTGTCCGACCTGCTCGACGAGTCGGTGCGCGAGGTGCGCGACCGCTACCGGCTGGCGCCGGGCGCCGTGCGGCTCGAGGTCGAGGGGAGGCCGGTGGCGCTGGCGCAGCCCGACGAGCTGGCGCTGGTCTTCCGCAACCTGGTCGACAACGCGGTCAAGTACTCGGGTGCCTCGGTCGACGTGCGCGTCGCGGCGCGGGCAGGCGACGAAGGGCAGGTGCGCGTCGTGATCGAGGACCAGGGCGTCGGCATTCCGCGCGAGGAGCTGCGCCGCATCTTCCTCCCGTTCTACCGCGCCGGGCTCGACGTGCAGCGGCGCGTGAAGGGGCTCGGGCTCGGGCTCTTCATCGTGCGCTATCTGGTGCGCCGGCAGGGCGGCCGGGTGGCGGCGCGGAGCGAGGGACCCGGACGCGGCAGCCGCTTCGAGGTCTCGCTGCGCGCCGCGATGCAGCCGCAGGCGCTGCCGGTCGCGCTGGAGGCACATGCCCAACGTCCTGGTCGTTGAGGACGAGAGCCACCTCGCCGAGGGCCTGCGCTTCAACCTCGAGGCCGAGGGGCACCAGGTCGAGGTCGCCACCGACGGCCGCGCCGGCCTCGACCTCATGCTCGGGCGGCGCTTCGACCTCGTGATCCTGGACCTGATGCTGCCCGAGATGGGCGGCCTCGAGGTCGCGCGCCGGGCGCGGGCCGCGGGCAACTTCGTGCCGATCCTGATCCTCACCGCCAAGGACGACCTGGCCGACGTGGTGCGCGGGATCGAGGAGGGCGCCGACGACTATCTGACCAAGCCCTTCGTGCTCGACGAGCTCCTGGCGCGCGTGCGCGCGCTGCTGCGGCGCCGCCGCTGGGACGGCGGCCCCGGCGAGGAGCGGCGCTCGGTCTCCTTCGGCGACGTCACGCTGCACTTCGACCGCTTCGAGATCGAGCGGCCGGACGGGACCGTGAAGCTCACCACGCGCGAGATGGGACTCCTGCGCGCGTTGGTCGACCGCGAGGGCCGCGCGGTGACGCGCGGCGAGCTGCTCGAGGACGTGTGGGGGCTGCGGCCCGAGACGCGCACCCGCGTGGTGGACAGCTTCGTCGCCCGCCTGCGCCGCTACGTCGAGCGCGATCCGTCGCGCCCGCGCCACATCCTGTCGGTCCGCGGCCACGGCTACAAGTTCGTGCGCTAGGAGGCCGACTCGGGAGTCGGCCTCCGCGCAGCGAGGCGAAGTCCGCGGAGCCGAGCGAAGTCATGAGCTGGAGGTCCAGCGCTTGCCGCGCGCCGGCACGGCTGCAAAGCTCCGGACGTGGCCCCCGCTCCGCTCCGCTTCGAGGTGCGGCCCGTCCTGCGCGAGCCGGCGCTGGTGCTCGCACTCGAAGGCTGGAACGATGCGGGCGAGGCGGCCAGCACGGCCGCGCGCTGGATCGCGCGAGCGCTCGCCGCCGTGCCGCTCGCCGAGATCGACCCCGAGGAGTTCTTCGACTTCACCGTGCGGCGGCCCGAGGTGACGGTCGAGGACGGTCGCGCGACGCGCGTCGAGTGGCCGACCAGCCGCTTCCTCTACGCTGCGCGCGACGGCGTGGGTGATCTGGTCGTCGGACTCGGCATCGAGCCGCATCTGCGCTGGCGCGCGTGGTCGGACGAGGTGCTGCGGCTCGTGGACGAGCTCGGCATCCGCAAGGTCGCGCTGCTCGGCGCCTACCTCGCCGACGTCTTGTACTCGCGGCCCGTCGGCGTCACAGCCATGGCGAGCGAGAGCGAGCTGCTCGGCCGCTTCGACCTCGAGCCGGTGCGCTACGCCGGCCCGACCGGCATGCTCGGCCTGCTGGGCATCCGCCTGCGCGAGGCGGGCTGCGAGGTGCTCTCGCTGTGGGCCGGCCTGCCGCACTACATCCAGCTCTCGCCGAACGCGCGCGGCGCGCTGGCGCTGGTCGAGCGGGTGTCGCCCTTCCTCGAGCTCGGGCTCGATCTCGAGTCGCTGCGTCGGGCGGCCGACGAGTGCGAGCAGCGCGTCTCGGCGCTGGTCTCCGGCGACCCCGAGCTCGCGGAGTACGTGCGCGAGCTCAAACGCCGAGAATTCGCACAATAACTAGAGTTCGATCGATTCCTCGACCAACATCACGGGGATGCCGTCGTCCACCGCGTAGAGGACGCGCTGGTCCTCGCGCACCAGGCCCTCGCGGATCTCCTGCGCCACCGGCTGTCCGCCGCGGTTGCGCAGCGTACCGGCGCGGATCTTCTCGTTGATCCGCGCCAGGAGCTCGCGCGGCGCCGGGGCCACCGGCTGCCGGGTTTCGGGGCAGACCAGGATCTCGAGCAGCTCGGGACTGACGGACGACATCGCCCCTCCTATCGCAGGACGCTGGACGAGTAGTCGAGGATGCGGCGCGCGACGATGAGCTGGTTGATCTGCTGGGTGCCCTCGTAGATGTCGTTGATCTTGGCGTCGCGCATCCACTTCTCGACCAGGAGCTTCTGGGAGTAGCCGGGCGGGCCGAGCAGCTCGACCGCCTTCTGGGTGATCTTGGTGACCGCGAGGCCGGCCTTCGCCTTGGCCATCGAGGCCTCCAGGTTGTTGCGCTCGCCGCGGTCGAGCATCTTCGCGGCGCGCCAGGTGAGCAGGCGCGCCGCCTGCAGCTCCGCCTCCATCTCGATCACGTCGCGCTCGATCGCGGTGAGCTCGCGCGGCGGCGCGTCGTAGCGGATCGCGACGCCCTGACGGGCGAGCTCCTCCTTGACGAAGTCGAGCGCCGCGCGGCCGACGCCGACCGCCATCGCCGCCACGATCGGGCGGCTCGCGTCGAAGGTGGCCATCGCGCCCTTGAAGCCCTTGTCGCCGGCGGCCTTCGACGGGTCGGCCTTCTTGACCTCGGCGCTGCCGAGCAGGTTGGCGCGGGGGATGCGGCAGTTCTCGAGCACGAGCGTCGCGGTGTCGGAGGCGCGGATTCCGAGCTTCTTCTCGCAGCCGACCACCTTGATGCCCGAGGTGCCCGCCTGCACCACGAACGACTTGATGCCGGCGCGCCCCGCGCTCTTGTCGACGGTGGCCCAGACGATCACGATGCCGCCCTCGTAGTCGAGCGCGCCCTGGCCCGCGGTGCAGAAGATCTTGGTGCCGTTCAGCACCCACTCGTCGGTCTTCTCGTCGTAGACCGCCGTGGTCTGGATGGCGGCGGCGTCGGAGCCCGCCTGCGGCTCGGTGATCGCCATCGCGCCCCACTTGGGCTCGCCGGTGCGGAAGGGCGCGAGGAAGCGCTCGCGCTGCTCCGGCGTCCCGGCCGCCGCGACGGCGGAGCCGCCGAGCAGCGGGCTCGGAGTGCGCAGGTAGAGCCCGGCGTCGCCCCAGCAGAGCTCCTCGGTCTGCACGCAGACGGTCACCATGCCGTCGCCCGGGCCGGCCTCGGCGCGTCCCGCCCGGCCCGTCGCTCGCTCCCACATCGGGCGGACGAACTCCCACGGCATCTCGTGCTCGTGCACGTCGTAGTGCCGGGAGACCGGACGCATCACGTCGAGCGCGATCTGGTGCATCTCCTCGCGGCCGGACGTCGTCGCGGGATTCGGCTCGAAGGAGATCGCCATCTCGTCCTCCTGGCGTCAGACCAGCGCCAGCGCCTCGAACGCGGCGAAGCCGCGCGCGTTGCGCAGGTGCAGCTCGGGGAGGTAGTCGCGGATGTAGCCGTGCCCGCCGAGTACCTGGACCGCGCCGTCGGCGACCTCGAGCGCGACGCGCTGCGCCTGCCGGCGCGCCAGCAGCGCCTCGCGCGTCGCGTCGCGGCCCTGGTCGAGGGTCCAGGCCGCCTCCCAGACCAGCAGGCGCGCGCCGTCGATCTCGATCGCCATGTCGGCGAGCTTGAACGCGATCGCCTGCTTGGTCGCGACCGGGACGCCGAAGACCTGACGCTCCTTCGCGTAGTCGCGCGCGACCTCGAAGGCGGCGCGCGCGACGCCGACCGCCATCGCCGCGAGCGCCACGCGGCCCTGGCTCAGCACGCGGCGGAGATCGGCGCCCGCCGGCCCGCCGAGGCGCGCGTTGGCGGGCACGGAGACCCGCTCGAGCACGAGCTCCGCGGTCGGGAAGGCCTGGATCCCCATGTTGCGCTCGGGCTCGGCGGCGAGGCCCGGCGCGTCGCGCGGCACCAGGAAGGCCTGCGGCGTTCCCTGCTCCGACGCGACGACGAGCAGCGGATCGGCGCCCGCCTGCCACGGCACCAGGCACTTGCGGCCGTCGAGGCGGTAGCTGCCGCCCTCGCGCCGCGCGGTCGCGGCGGGCCGGAACGGATCGAAGTCGAGGCGCGGCTCGACCCAGGCGAGCGAGCCCGGCGCGAAGCGCGCCGCCGTGAAGCGCGCCAACGCCTGCTTCTGCGCCTCGGTCCCGAACTCCGCGATCGGGAGCGCCGACAGGCTCGGGGACTGGATCGCGAGCGCGATGGCGAGGTCGCCCCAGGCGAGCTCCTCTGCGACCAGCGCACCCGTCACCGCGGAGCGTTGCCCGCCGCCGCCGGCCGACTCCGGCAGCGCGTTGGCGACGAGGCCGAGCTCGTGGGCCTGCTCGATCACCGAATCGGGCAGCTTCTTCGACTCCTCGCACTCGCGCGCGCGGGGTCGGATCTCCTTCGCCGCGAAGCTCCGCACCGTGTCGACCACGAGCTGCTGCTCGTCGCTGGGCTTGAAATCGATCAAGTTCGATGGCTCCGGTTCGAGCTCGTTCCTGGCCCGCTCACACGCGCTCGAGGATCGTCGCGATGCCCATGCCGCCGCCGATGCACATCGTCACGAGGGCGCTCGCCCGGTCGCGGCGCTCGAGCTCGTCGAGCGCGGTGCCGATCAGCATCGCGCCGGTCGCGCCGAGCGGATGGCCGAGGGCGATCGCGCCGCCGTTCACGTTCACGGTCTCCGGGTCCATCCCGAGGTCGCGCATCGTCTTCAGCGGAATCGCCGCGAAGGCCTCGTTGATCTCGACCAGGTCGATGTCGCGGATCGTGCGCCTCGCCTTCGCGAGCACGCGCTGCGAGGCGGGCGTCGGCGCCGTCAGCATGATCACGGGCTCGTCGGCCGCGGTGGCCATGGCGACGAAGCGGGCGCGCGGCGTGAGTCCGTGCGCGCGCGCGTACTCCGGCGACGCGATCAACACCGCCGCCGCGCCGTCCACGATGCCCGACGAGTTGCCCGCGTGGTGGACGTGCTGGATCTGCTGCACGTGCGGGTAGCGGCTGCGCGCCTTCTCGTCGAACGAGAGCGTGTCGCCCTTCTGCACGTACGCGCCCATCCCGGCGAAGGACGGCTCGAGCTTCGAGAGTGACTCGGCGGTGCTGCCGGCGCGCGGATGCTCGTCGCGGTCGAGCACCACCCGGCCCTCGGGATCGCGCACGGGCACCAGGCTCCTGTCGAAGCGCCCCTCTTTCTGTGCCACCGCACAGCGCGCCTGGCTCCGCGCCGCGAACTCGTCGACGTCCTTGCGGCTCAGGCCCTCGACCGTCGCGATCAGGTCCGCGGAGATGCCCTGCGGCACGAGCGGGTGCAGCTCGCGGAGGTGGCGGTTGTGGCCGTCGATGCCCGAGCCGTCGCTGCCCATCGGCTGGCGTGACATCGACTCGACGCCGCCGGCGATCACCAGGTCCTGCTGGCCCGCCATCACGCCCATCGCCGCGAAGTTCACGGCCTGCTGCCCGGAGCCGCAGAAGCGGTTCAGCGTGACGCCGGTCGCCGTCTTGGGATCCCAGCCGGCCGCGAGGACCGCCATCCGCGCGATGCAGGCCCCCTGCTCGCCGACCGCGGACACGCAGCCCGCGACGACGTCCTCGACGTCCTTCGGCTCGATCCCGCTGCGGTCGCGCAGCGCGTTCAGCACCTGGGCGAGCAGCTCCTGCGGGTGGATGCCGGAGAGCGCCCCCGTGTCCTTCTTGCCGCGGCCGCGCGGCGTCCGCACCGCGTCGATGATCCACGCCTCGCCCATCGCGCTGCCTCCCTCTTCTGGATGCCCGCCCGCGGGCCCGGGAATGGTTTCGGCCCGACGCGCCTGCGGTGCTGCGGCGGATCCGGATTCTAGCCAGCCGAGGCATGGGCTGCCCCTCTGAAACGACGTCTCGGCGAGATGGCGCCGCGCGCGGTCCCGGCGCGGTTGACGCGTCGCGCGGAACGTTCTAAAGAGCAGGCGCTCGCGGTCCGGAGGGGAGGCGCGTCGGCCTCGAAGCGGCGCGCTTCGTTCGTTTCGACGCGGTCGAGACGAGCCGACTGTTGGAGGGCGGTCAAGCGTGAGGGCGATCCGTCTGCGCCGGCGCTGGGTGGAGGCGGCGTGCGCCGGGGTCGTCGCGGCCGCCCTGGTGTTGGGTCTGCCGCGCCCCGAGCGCGCCGGCGCCCAGGCGCAGTCGAGCGACAAGGCGCGCGCCGCGCAGGCTGCCGCCGCAGACGACGCGGCGCCCGGTCCGAAGCAGCCGATCCCCTTCAACCACGCCCTACACGCCGGCGAGTACAAGATCGATTGTCAGTACTGCCACAGCGGCACCGATCGCTCGCGCATGGCCGGCATGCCCTCGGTCGAGGTGTGCATGGGCTGCCACAGCCAGTTCGGCCAGGACCTCGAGGGCGTCCAGACCCTCAAGAAGTACTGGGACGAGAAGAAGCCGATCTACTGGGAGCAGGTCTTCCGCCTCCCGGAGCACGTGAAGTTCCGGCACAACCGCCACGTCGCGAAGGGCATTCCGTGCCAGCGCTGCCACGGCCCGATCGAGAAGATGGACCGGGTCTCCATGACCTCCGACACCGTCTGGTGGCCCTGGCTGCTTCCGTCGCAGAAGCTCGAGATGGGCTGGTGCATCCAGTGCCACCGCGCGAACCAGGCGTCGCAGGACTGCCTGACGTGCCACAACTAGGAAGCCCGATGCCCGAGGTCGATCGCCGAGAATTCCTGAAGATCGTGGGGGCGGGAGCGGGAGCCGCCGCGGTCGCCGGCTGCTCCGACCCGGTGCAGAAGCTGATCCCCTACGTGATCCAGCCCGAGGAGATCACGCCCGGGATCGCGGTCTACTACGCATCGACGTGTCAGGAGTGCTCGGCCGGCTGCGGGCTGCACGTGCGCACGCGCGAGGGACGGCCGATCAAGCTCGAGGGCAATCCCGACCACCCGATCAACCAGGGCGCGCTGTGCGCGCGAGGGCAGACCTCGCTCGGGCGCAGCTATCACCCGGACCGCTTCAAGGGCCCGATGAAGCGCGGTGCCGACGGCGCCCTGCAGCCGGTCTCCTGGGACGAGGCGATCGCGCAGCTCGCCGGCGAGATCCAGCGCGCGGGGGGGCGCACCTGGGTGCTCGGCGGCGAGATGGGGCCCACCGCCAGCCGCTGGCTCGACGCCTGGATCGAGGCGGTCGGGGCGGGGGGTCGCGCAGTCTACGAGCCGCTCGCGCCCGAGGCGCTGCGCGCCGCGACCAAGGCCGTGTTCGGCGTGTCGAGCCAGCCGCTCTTCGACCTCTCGGGCGCCGACCTGATCGTCGACTTCGGCTCGGACTTCCTGGAGACCGGCGCGTCGCCGGTCGAGCACGCCCGCCAGCTCGTGGAGGCGCGCGACGCCGCGAACGCCGAGCGCCGCGCGACCCGCTTCGTCTACGTCGGCCCAAGGCTGTCGATGACGGCCTCGAACGCCGACGAGTGGCTGGCCGCGAAGCCCGGCACCGAGGGACTGCTGGCGCTGGCGCTCGCTCGCGTCGCGCTGGCCGCGGGCGGCGGCACGCCCGAGGCGCGTGCCGCGATCGCGCCTGCGCTCGACAAGTTCGACGCGGCGTCGGTGGCGGCGAAGGCGGGCGTGCCGGCGGCCGCGATCGAGCGGCTCGGCCAGGCGCTCGCCAAGGCGAAGGCGCCCGTGGCGCTGCCGCCGGGCGCGGCGCTCGCGAGCCGGCGCGCCACGGCGACGACCGGGGCCGTGCTGCTCCTCGACTGGGCGCTCGGCGCGCTCGGGAAGGGCGTGAAGATCCCCGCCGAGACCGCGCACCGGCACGCGAGCTACCACGAGACGCTGGCGCTCGTCGACCTGATGAAGGGCGGCAAGGTCGGCGTCCTGCTCGTGCACGGCGCCAACCCGAGCTACAGCCTGCCTCCCTCCGCCGGATTCAAGGACGCGGTCGCGAAGGTCCCCTTCGTGGTGTCGTTCGCGTCGGCGCCCGACGAGACCACCGAGCACGCCCACCTGGTGCTCCCCGACCACACGCCGATGGAGTCTTGGGGCGACGCGGAGCCGCGCCCCGGCGTGCGCTCGCTGGTGCAGCCGACGCTGCGCCCGCTCTACGACACCCGCGCCTTCGTCGACACGCTGCTGGACGTCGGGCGCGCGATGAGTCCGGAGATCAAGGCGAAGCTGCCCGAAGGCAGCTTCCGCGCGCTGATCGAGCAGGCGTGGTCGGCCGACGGCAGCTTCCGCGAGGCGCTGGCCCTGGGCGGCCGCTTCGCCGACGTCCCGCTCGCATCCGTCTCGCTCGCGGGCGGCGCCGTGCCGCTCGAGGTCGCCGAGCCGCTGCTCGAGGGCGAGGGCGACCTGGTGCTGCTCCCGGTGCCGTCGCTCATGCTCTCCGACGGGCGCGGCGCGAACCTGCCGTGGCTGCAGGAGATCCCCGACCCCGTCACCAAGGTGGCGTGGCAGTCACACGCCGAGATCAGCCCGGCAACGGCGCAGCGCCTCGGCGTCGCCTGGGGCGACGTCCTCAAGGTCGAGACCGGCGTCGGCTCGGTCGAGCTACCCGCGGTCCCGCGCGGCGGCGTGCGCGACGACGTCATCGCGATCGCGATCGGGCAGGGTCACAGGGTCGGGTACTGGGCGTCGCGCTCGAGCGACGGGTACGCCGGCGAGGCGCGCGGCGTCAACGTGATCGACCTGCTTCCGGCCGCCACCGACGAGTCCGGCGGCCGCGCCTGGCTGGCGGCGCGTGCGCGTGTCACCAAGACCGGCGCGCACCAGCGGCTCCCACTGGGGCAGACGGACCAGAACCAGCGCAAGCGGCGGCTCGGCCTCGCGGTCTCGCTCGTGGACCTCGCCGCGGGCAAGGGAGAGCCGGGCGGCATCGCGCCCGCGGCGGGCGGCGAGGGCGAGGCCGAGGAGGTGCAGCTCTACGACGCGACGTTCGACTCGTCGCCCGACAGCCTCTACCGCTGGGGCATGTCGGTCGACGTCGACCGCTGCACCGGCTGCAACGCGTGCATTGCCGCCTGCTACATCGAGAACAACGTGCCGGTCGTGGGCGAGGAGCAGATGCGCCGCGGCCGCTGGATGTCGTGGCTCCGCATCGAGCGCTGGGTGGGCGACGGGGCGCTCGAGGGCGGTGAGCCGCCGCCGCCGCTGCTGGTCGACGACTCGAGCCCCGCGCCCGACATCCGCAACACGCCGCAGCTCTGCCAGCAGTGCGGCGCTGCGCCGTGCGAGCCCGTCTGCCCGGTGATCGCGACGTATCACAACGAAGACGGCCTGAACGGCATGATCTACAACCGCTGCATCGGCACGCGCTACTGCTCCAACAACTGTCCCTACAAGGTGCGGCGCTTCAACTGGTTCGACTTCGCGCTGGAGAACTGGCCGGAGCCGCTCTCGCTGATGGCGAACCCGGACGTGACGATGCGCGGCCAGGGCGTGATGGAGAAGTGCACGTTCTGCGTACAACGCATCGCCGGCGCGCGTCAGAAGGCCAAGGATCAGGGCCGGCCGATCGCGGATGGCGAAGTGACGACCGCCTGCGCCCAGTCCTGTCCCACCCACGCCATCACGTTCGGCAACCTGAAGGACAAGGCGAGCGCGGTCTCGAAGCGCGCCGCGGACGCGGCGCGCGGCTATCACGCGCTGCAGGAACTCAACACCCGACCCGCGATCACCTACCTGGCGAAGGTGACGCGCGGACCCGTCGAGGGCTAGCCGATGACGCCGCCGCCCGCTGCACCCGTCGCTGCGCTGATCCGACCCACGCCGCAGCTCCGAGACGCGCAGACCAACCGCGACGTGATGGCCGTGTTCATGGAGCGGCCGGGCATCGGCTGGCTGCTGCTGGTGCTGACGTGCGCGACCATCCTGGCGGCCGCCGGTGCCTGGTGGCTCTACCAGATCTATCGCGGCCTCGGCGTGGTCGGCTATTCGCACCCGATCTTCTGGGGCGCCTACATCGTCACCTTCGTCTTCTGGGTCGGCATCGCGCACGCCGGCACGCTGATCTCCGCGATCCTCTTCCTGTTCCGCGCCAAGTGGCGGAACGCCATCAACCGAAGCGCCGAGGCCATGACCATCTTCGCGGTGTTCACCGCGCAGCTCTTCCTCGGCATCCACATCGGCCGCATCTGGAAGGCGTACTTCATCCTCCCGTATCCCAACCAGCGCGGCCTCTGGGTGAACTTCAAGAGCCCGCTCTTGTGGGACACCTTCGCGATCTCGACCTACACGCTGATCTCGCTGATCTTCCTGTACGTCGGGCTGGTCCCCGACCTCGCGGTGGCGCGCGACCGCACCACCGGCTGGCGCAAGGCGCTCTACGGCGCGCTCTCGCTCGGCTGGCAGGGCACCAGCCGGCAGTGGAAGGCGCACACGCGGACGGTGCTGCACCTCTCGGGCCTGGCGACGCCCCTGGTCCTCTCGGTGCACAGCGTGGTGTCCTGGGACTTCGCGATGGCCCTGGTGCCCACCTGGCACGCCACCATCTTCGCGCCCTACTTCGTGGCCGGCGCCATCTTCTCGGGCTTCGCGATGGTGCTGACGGTGATGATCCCGACCCGCCGCATCTTCGGCCTCGAGCACATCATCACCAACTACCACTTCGAGAACATGTGCCGCTTCCTGCTGCTGACGTCCTCCATCGTCGGCTACGCCTACCTGATCGAGTACTTCATGGCGTGGTACAGCGCCGATGAGTTCGAGCGCACGAGCTTCTGGCTGCGCACCACCGGCGCCTACTGGCTCTCGACGTGGATCATGCTCACCTGCAACGCGATCGTGCCGCAGGTGTTCTGGTTCAAGAAGGCGCGCACCCACGTCCCGACCATCTTCGTGGTCTCGACGCTGATCAACATCGGCATGTGGTTCGAGCGCTACGTCATCATCTGCGAGGGGCTCTCGCACGAGTTCAACCCCGCGGTGTGGGGTCACTACACGCCCCACGCGGGCGAGCTCCTCATCGTGGCCGGGAGCTTCTCGTTCTTCAGCATCTTCTTCCTGATCTTCCTGAAGCTCTTCCCGGTGATCCCGATCAGCGAGGTGAAGGAGCTCGAGATCCACGACCGGGCGCACGCCCACGGGGGGGCGCACTGATGCCGACGCTGCTCGGGATCTTCGACAGCCCGACCGCGGTCGCCGACTCGGTGCGCCGGCTGCGCGGCCGCGGCTTCTCCAAGCTCGAAGTGTTCTCGCCCGCGCCGTTCGACGAGATCGAAGAGGCGGTCGATCCGAAGCCGAGCCGCGTGCGAGTCTGGACGCTGGTCGGCGGTCTGCTCGGCGTCGTGACCGGCTACGCCATGACCATCTGGATGTCGCTCGACTGGCCGATCGTGATCGGCGGCAAGCCCTACGCCTCGATCCCGCCCTACACGGTGATCGCCTTCGAGCTCACCGTGCTGTTCGGCGGCATCTTCACGCTGATCGGGCTCCTGGTCGTCGGGCGCTTGCCACGCATCAAGCTCGATCCCGCCTACAGCGCGCGCTTCTCGGCGGACGAGTTCGGGCTCGTGGTCGAGTGTCCCGATCGCGACGTCTCGGAGGTCGACGGCCTGCTCCGCGCACACCACGCCAAGGAGGTGAGCCTTGTCGACGCGTAGCGCGGCGCTGCGGGCGCTGGCGGCTTGTGTCGCCCTCGTCGCCACGACCGGCTGCTGGGAGCAGTGGTCGGTCTGGTGGTGGCCGCAGATGAAGTGGCAGAAGACCGTCCAGGCCTTCGAGGAGACCGGGAACCTCGAGAGCCCCGATCGGCATCCGATCGGGTGGTCGCCGCCCGAGGGCACCGAGCCGGTGGGGACGCCGATCAAGGCCACCGAGCTGACGCAGCAGCAGGGCGACGCGCTGCCGAACCCGCACCCGGCGTCGCTCGCCTCGCTCGAGAACGGGCGGGCGAAGTTCACCACCTTCTGCTCGCCGTGCCACGGGCCGCAGGCCCTCGGCGACGGGCCGGTCTCGGGCCCGCCGTTCGGCAAGGGGCCGTTCATCGGCGTGCTGCCGCTGGCCGGGCCGGTGGGCAGCCAGATCACCAAGAATTTCACCGACGGGCACATCTTCACGGCGATCTCACAGGGAATCCGGCGCATGCCGAGCTACAAGCGGATCCCGCCGGACGATCGCTGGGACATCGTGAACTACGTCCGCTACCTGAACGCGCCGGGCGCGCCGCTTCCCACCGCGCCGCCGCAGACCGCCTCGGCCGCGCCCGCGCCGGCCGCCCCCGGAGGCACGCCTTGAGCGCCAACGCCGCGAACGCCCCCGAGCAGGCGCGTCCCCGCGAGATCCCGCGCGGGCTCCTCGCGACCTGCCTCGTGCTGATCGCGTTCGGCGCCATCGCCTTCCTGGTCGGCGTCTGGACCAACGCGGATACCGCGTGGCGCGCCTTCCACGTCAACTATCTCTTCTTCGGCTCGCTCGCGCAGGGCGGGATCGTGCTCGCCTGCACGCTGGTGATCGTCGGGGCGAAGTGGCCGGGTCCGGTGCGGCGCATCGCCGAATCGCTCGGCGCGTGGGTGCCGTTCACGCTGCTGCTCTTCATCATCGGGTTCGCCGGCGGGCGCGAGAGCGTCTACGTCAACTGGCTGCATCACCCGCCGGCCAGCAAGGCGGCGTGGCTGCAGCCGGCGCGGCTGTTCTGGATGGACCTGGCGATCTTCGCGTGGCTCGGCCTCCTCTCGACGGCGTTCCTCTACAACTCCGTGCGGCCGACGCTCGGCGGCGTCGCCGAGCGCGTGCAGGGTCCGAGCCGCGCGCTCTTCGCGCGATGGACCGCGGGCTGGCAGGGCGACGAGATCGAGCGCGCGAAGAGTGCCCGCCGCTGCGGCACGCTGGCTCCGATCATCTGTCTCTCGTACGCCTTCGGCTGGAGCTTCATCGCCTTCGATCAGGTGATGTCGCTGTCGCCGACCTGGTACTCGAACCTGTTCGGCGCCTACGTCTCGTGGGGTGGCTATCTGAACGCCGTCGCCGCGACCGCGCTCCTGGCGGTCCTCCACCGCCGAGAGCCGGGGCTCGAGGGCGAGATCACGCGCGCGCGCATGCACGATCTCGGCAAGATGATCTTCGCCTTCTCGATCTTCTGGATGTACCTGTTCTGGGCGCAGTATCTGGTGATCTGGTACGGAAACCTGCCCGAGGAGACCGCCTTCATCCGCAGCCGCCTCGGGTCCCAGTTCCTGGTCGACAAGTCCCGCATCGGATCGATGTTCCTGTCGCAGACCTGGAGCCTTCGCTACTTCGCCGAGCGCCTGCGCGAGCCCTACGCGAAGGTGACGCTCGCCGTCTGGGCGTGCTGCTGGATCGTCCCGTTCTGGGTGCTGCTGGGACAGCGCCCGAAGCGCACGCCGGCCATTCTCGGCACGGTGGCGGCGATCGTGGTGGGCGGCTTCTGGCTCGAGCGCAACATCCTGATCTGGCCGTCGCTCGTGCCCGACGACAGCTTCTCCTGGCTGGGCTTCGTGCAGCTCGGCATCGCCGGCGGATTCCTCGGCGCCTTCGGCCTGGTCTTCCTGACCTACACCCGCGTCTTTCCCTCGCTGGCGGTGCCCCGCCGGTCCTGAGCCCGCGTCGACGGGTGCTAGTCTCGGGCCGTGAGCGCCGTCGATCTCGCGCCCGAGATCCAGGTCTTTCCGCTGCGGCCGGGGCGCGGCACGGTGGCGCTGCACGCCACCGGCTTCCGCGCTCCGAGCCCGCGCTGGCCCTTCACCGAGCGCTTCACCGCCTACGCGGACCTGACGCACCTGCAGCTCGGCGCGCGCGCTCTCCGCATCGGAGCCCGCAACGGCGTGCAGATCCTGCAGCGATCGCACTTCACCGACCCCCACGCGCCCGAGGCGCTCGTCCGGGCGCTGCTCGAGCGCATGATGCGCGAGCCGACGGGCCCCGCGCAGCTCGCGCGCATGGCAGAGCTGGAGGAGACGGCGCGCCATCCCGCCCCGCTCCGCGCCACCTGGCTAGCGATCCTGCTGTGTGTCGCGGTGTTCGCCGCAGAGGCGGTGCTCGGCCCGGTCCTGCACCACGCCGGCTTCATGAACCCCGAGCTGGTGCAGCGCGGCGAGCCGTGGCGGCTCGTGACCGCGAACTTCCTCCACGCGAGCCTCGCGCATCTGGTCCTCAACTCGATCGGCCTCCTCGTGTTCGGCGCGCTCGTCGAGCGGCCGCTCGGAGCCCTGCGCACGGTCTTCATCCTCGGCCTCTCCGGGCTCAGCGCGATGGCCACGGCCTGGATCGCCGGCTACGACGAGCTGGTCGGCGCATCGGGCATGGTGGCGGGTCTCGCGGGCGCGGCGCTCTGGCTCGAGCTGCGGCGGCCCGAGCGTCTGCCCGCGATCTGGCGGGTGCCGCGGAGGCTCTTGATCGGCGTGTTCCTGGCCCAGGCGCTGCTCGATCATCTGCTGCCGTTCGTCGCCGGGCTCGCCCACGTCGGCGGCTTCGCGGCCGGCGTGCTCGCGGCTGCGCTCTGCGCGGGACCGCGCCTGCGGCGCGAGCCGCTGCGCCCCTCGCTCGCGGTCGCGACCGCCCTCGTCGTGGCGATCGCCGCCGCGTCGCTGGTGAGCGCGGCGCGCTTCCTGGTCGCGCCGGCAGCCTGGGAGGCGCACGCCGCGCGGCTCCTCGCGCTCGATCGACCTCCCGCGCTGCTGATGAACGACGCCGCCTGGCTGATCGCGATCTCGCCGGCGCCGAGCCGCAAGGCGCTCGACGAGGCGCTCGAGCTCGCCGCGCGCGCCGCGCGTGCCACGGGCCACCGCGATCCGAACGTGCTCGACACGCTCGCCGAGGCGCAGTTCCGCGGCGGGGATGCGCCCGCGGCGCTCGCAACGATCGACGAGGCGATCGCCCTCGCCCCCGACCAGGCCTACTTCCGCGAGCAGCGCCGCCGCTTCGCCGGCCAGCGCGCGGCCGACGATCGCCCCGCGCCTCCCGCCGAGGAGGAGCCGGTCCCCAGCCCGAGCCCGAGTCCGGGGTCTCCGCCCTTCGAGGATCCCGGCATCTCGATCTAGGTTCGGAGGCGGCGGGCTGGTCTAGCTGCCGAACTCCGAACAGTCGCGCGCTACCTCGATCGCGCCGTGATAGGTCGCGCCGGCGGCGGTGCGGTACTGGGCGTCGAACAGCGGCGGCGGACGCAGCCGCGTCAGCACGAGGAGCGGGACGGCGGCGCGCTGTGCCACCTCGCCCACGCGCGGCAGCGCGAGGTGCAGGTCGGCCTCGCGGCGCAGCCGCTCGGCGTCGTCGCTCCCGGCCTGGATCGCCGCCTCGACCGAGTCGCGGAAGAAGCCCTCCGTCGCGAGGAGCCCGCTCCCGGCGGCGAAACGCGCGAGCGCGTCGGGGTCGGCGCCGCTTCCGGCGACCACGAGCACGCGCCCCTTCGCCTCGAAGCGCCACGCCAGCGACGGGAACGGAGCCGCGCCGACGGCGCCGGCGGCGATGCGGAGCCCGTCGCGCTCCTCGCTCCACCCGTCGCTGGCCTCGACGGCCTCGAAGCGGGCTCCCTCCGGCGGGAGGCCGAGCGACTCGCCCGGCCCGGCGCCTGCGGCGAGCGCCGCGGCGAGCGCGTCGGCGAGCGCGCGCGTTCCGGGCGGACCGATCAGGCGCAGTGGGCCGCGCCGGCCCGACATCCATCCGGTGTAGAGGAGGTCGTCGAGCCCGACGGTGTTCTCGGGCAGCAGGCTGGTGAGCAGGACGCGGTCCGGCTGCGACGGGCGGATCGCGCAGGCGCGCAGCGCCCCGGCCACCGCGCGTCCGGCGTCGACCAGCGCGATCCGGTCGCCGAAGCCCACCGCCGAAACGGGACCGAGTCGGCGCGGGTTCTCGTAGGCGCTGCCGGTGCCGACCGCGATCAGCGTCAGGGCGTCGAAGTGCCGGTCCTCGAGCCAGGCGACGTCGGCCGCGAGGCCCTTGAAGCGGAGCTGCTGGTAGAGGATCGCGCAGCTCGCGAACAGCGTCGCGAGGCCGAGCCCCAGCAGGATCAGCCGCCCGCGCATCGCGCGCTCAATCGAACACGACCGTCTTGTTGCCGTAGACCAGGACGCGGTCGTCGAGGTGCCAGCGCACCGCGCGCGCCAGCACCAGCTTCTCGAGGTCCCGGCCCTTGCGGATCAGGTCGGCGATCGCGTCCCGGTGGGAGCAGCGCGCGACGTCCTGGTCGATGATCGGACCCTCGTCGAGATCGGTGGTCGCGTAGTGCGCCGTCGCCCCGATGAGCTTCACCCCGCGCTGGTGCGCCTGGTGGTAGGGCTTGCTGCCGACGAAGGCCGGCAGGAACGAGTGGTGGATGTTGATGATGCGCTCGGGATACGCCGCCACGAACTCCGGCGAGAGCACCTGCATGTAGCGCGCCAGCACCAGCAGGTCGATGCCGAGCGCCTCGATCCGCTCGATCTCGCGCTCCTCCTGGGCGCGCTTCGTCGCCGGCGTGATCGGAAACACCTCGAACGGGATGCCGAACTGATCGGCCACCGGCTTCAGGTCGGGATGGTTGGAGAGGATCAGCGAGATCTCGCAGGTGAGCTCGCCCGCGCGCTGGCGCAGCAGAAGGTCGTACAGGCAGTGGTCGTACCGC
Organism: Myxococcota bacterium; assembly: GCA_035506135.1. Lineage (GTDB taxonomy): Bacteria > Myxococcota_A > UBA9160 > UBA9160 > PR03 > DATJPY01. The sequence goes on from DATJPY010000055.1 coordinate 24,615, forward strand.
GAGACCAGGATCGCCATCCGCGCGCGGCGCCCGCCCCACGCCAGCCGCCAGCGCATCGCGAAGCGCGCGGCCACCTCGCCGATCGCGCGCTCGAGGGCGCTCCGATCGGTGTGCATCTCGGAGACGTCGAAGCGGATGCGCTGGAAGAACTGCCCGGCCTGCGGGTCGGTGTGCTGATCGGAGTCCAGGATGTTGGCGCCGTGCCCGTACAGGAGCTGGGCCAGGGCGGCCACGAGGCCGCGCCGGTCGGGGCAGCTCACGAGCAGCGTGGCGGGCGGCTCGGCGGGCACGGCGCCGCAGTCTAGCAGCGGGTCTGGAGGACTCGGCGCGTCCGCGCTGGCCCGCGGCCCCGGCGATCTGATACGTTGCCGGCCAAGGGGATCTCACTCGTCCCCGAGTTCCGTGGCCAACGGCATGGGGTCGGTGGTGCGCGGGGCGGCCCGCGGCGGCCGGGAACGGCGACCGCCAGTCCGTCGGGACCCGATGCGGAGGTCTGGGCTCCGCTGGGTGTTGCCCACGCCGGGACAGGAGGTGATTCGGTGGGAAAATGTAATGGCACTACGGCGAGTGAGGTGGCGGCGTCCTGACCGCCAAGCCGAATCGCTGACGCAGTCTCGGTGTAGCATGGGACGCGAGTTCCCAGCGCCACCGACCCCGGGAGCGCGGACGCCGTAGCCGCTCTGGGATCTCGAGGCCCCGCGCCTCGATCCGCTCCCGGGGTTTTCTGCACCCCCCCCGCAAGCCGCCGAAGGCGGCGCGCAGCGAGCCGCAGGCGAGCGAAGTTCATCAGGACGCGCTGCAGCTCAGCAAGAACCGCAGCGAGCCGCAGGCGAGCGAAGTCAACAGACGCGCTGCAGCTCAGGAACCGACCACCGTCGCCTCCGAGGCAACGCGATCGCCTGGAGTATCCCCGCAAGCTCGCCGAAGGCGAGCGAAGTTCATCAGGACGTGAAGAGCGCCGCGAAGAAGTGGATCAGGGCGCGAAACGAGATCGCTCCTGCGGCGCCCGCCAGGCCGCAGACCACCGCCAGCGACGCCACGAGCAGGTGCTCCGCGACCCGCGGTCGCCGGTGCCGAGCGTTGCTGCGCGGGACGGACGTCACCCCGGCGACGAAGCGAGCCGCGTCTTCTCCCGAACGGCCCCGCGAATGGGCTCTCGCGAACTCAATCGCCGCGCCAGAGCTCCGCGGCGGTGGGATCCGGCGGGCCCTCGGCGACGAGCCGGGCCGGAAGCCGCGCAGCTGCCCGCGTGAACGCGACCGCGGCGTCCTGCGCCGCGCCGGCCGAGAACAGGGCGCCGGCCCGTTGCAGCAGGGCGCCGCCCTCGGCCGCGCGGGCCGCCGCCGGCGGCAGCGACGGGTAGACCGGATCGCCCGCGCGGCGCGCCTCGGCGCGCAGCCGCTCGGCGAAGGCGATCCACCCGAGCCCCGTGGCGGGATCGAGCTTGCCGCGCTCGCCTCCCGCGTGGCCAGCAGCGGCGAGCGTCTCGATCCACGGGCGGTCGTCGGTGTTGCGCGGGACGTCTTCGAGCGCAGGGCCCAGCGGCGCGAGGGGACCCACGTAGAGCGCCCACACGCCGTCGGGATCCGCGACCCAGCGATCGCCCGATCCGAGCCGCGCCGCCGCCGCCGAAACCTCGCCCGGTGCGGCCGGCTCGTCCGCCCAGCCGACCAGCGCGGCGATCGGGAAGCGGCCGTAGAAGTCGCCCCGGAACACCGCCGAGTGGGGGAACACGTCGAGGAAGGTCGCCGCGATCACGCGCAGCTCGGCCTCCGAGAGCTGGTAGAGCGGCAGCCACTGGCAGAACAGCCCTCCCGGCGCGAGGTGCGCGCGCACCGCCTCGAAGTGCTCGCGGGTGTACAGGGCGCCCGCTCCCGCGTGCCAGGGCACGAAGAGGTCTCCGATCACGACGTCGAAGCGCTCGCCGGTCGCGCGCAGGAAGTTGCGCGCGTCGTCGAGAACGACCTGAGTGCGCGGGTCGCGATAGACGCCCCGGTTGGCGTCGCCGAAGTAGCGCTCGGCGGCGCGCGCGACGGCCGGGATGATCTCGACGAGGTACAGCGACTCGATCGGTTCCAGGAGCGCGGCCCCGGCGCTGATCCCGGTCGCGGAGCCCACGTGCGCGACGCGTCGCGCCCCGGGCGCCAGCACCAGCGGGAGCAGCGCCTGGCGCTCGTGGTGCACCCGCTCGGCGGTGCCGCCCAGGACGTAGTGACCGTCGACGCGGATCGATCGCTCGCCGTCGCGCTCCACCACCGCGACGACGCCCGCCGGTGTCGACTCGACGCCGAGCAGCGTCTCGCCCCGCTCGAGCCGGACCGGCGCCAGGGCGAGCGGGTTGGCGCCCAGCAGGAGCGCCGTCCAGCCGACGGCGAGGAGGCCGAGCCGCCCGGCGCGGCGCCGCACCGAGGCCTCGGGCGCGCAGATCGCTGCGACCCCCCAGCACAGCCCGAGGGCGAGGAACGCCGGCCACAGCCCGACCGCCGGGATCATCAGGTAGGGAGCGGCGAGCGCTCCCGCGATGGCGCCGGCGGTGTTGGCGGCGGCAAGGCGCCCGAGGATCGGCCCTGCGCCGCCGCCCGCGCGGGCACGCCCCGCCAGCGCGAACGCGAGCGGCAGCACCGCCGATCCCGCGACCAGCGCTGGACCGGCGGCGCGCAGCACGGTCCAGAGCGCCGCGGCGAGGTAGTCCCAGCCGGGCGCGTCACTCCCTACGTAGCGGAGGCCGTCCGTGGTGCTTGCGAGCCAGACCGGGAACGCCGCGGCGGCGAGCGAGGTGGCGGCGAGCGCGAGGCCGAGCGCACTCCGCGCGTCGACCGGATAGCGAGCCTCGAGCAGGGCGACTGCCCCGCCCGCCACCGCGATCGAGAGGAGCACCGCCACGAGCACCGCGCCGAACGCGTAGATGGACTGGTTCAGGACCTGCGCGAAGGCCTGGACCAGCAGCACCTGCATCGCGAAGCCGCCGAAGCCGGCGACCGCGGCGAGGGCGAGGAGGAGCTGCTGGCTTCGCTCGCTGCGCGGATCGGCCTGCGGCCGATTGGGTTGCTGAGCTGCAGCACGTCTGTTGACTTCGCTCGGCTTCGCCTCGCTGCGCGCGCCCGCTTCGCGGGCGCTGGCCGATACTCCAGGCGATTGGATTGCCTCGGAGGGGACGGGGCGGTGGGGGGCGCTGCGTGCGAGCAGGAGCGCGCCGGTGCCGGCGGTTGCGAGCGCGGCCAGCGAGAGGGCGTAGGTGGCGGAGACGCCGATCGCGCCGGGCAGCCAGAAGACGGCGAGCGCGGTGCCGAGAGCGGCGCCCAGCGTGTTGGCCGCGTAGAGCAGGGACCCGCGTGCGCCGAGCTGCGCGCTCGACTCGACGGCCGCCGCGCCGATCGCCGGAAAGGTGGCGCCGAAGCAGAAGGACGCGGGCAGGGTCGAGGCGAGCGCGAGCGCGAAGCGGAGCAGGGTCAGGCTCCACGGCGTCGTGCGGAGCGCGTCGTAGGCCGGCCTCATCGCCAGGTCGCCCGCGAGCAGGAGGAGTGGAACCGCGGCCGCGGCGGCCGCGCCTGCGAGCTCGATCCACCCATAGGCCGCGAGCGGCCGGAGCCAGTGCCGCGCCCGCCGCCCCGCCCACGCGGCGCCCAGCGCGCTCCCGGCGAAGAACGCCACCAGCGTCGCGGAGGCCGCGGGTGCGGTGGCGCCGAGGAGCAGGCGCAGCCATCGCATCCAGAGCGTCTCGACGGCGAGCGCGCCGGCGCCGGAGAGCAGGTAGAGCGCGACGAGGAGGCCGCTCACACGCGCTGCCGGATGCGCTTCAGCCGCCCGTCACAGGAGGTCGCGGGCGACGCCGACGGCGACCGCGAGATAGATGCCGACGCCGATCGAGAGCGCGCCGCTGCCGGCCACGACCCAGCGAACGAAGGCGGGTCGTGCGCCCGCTCGCGACGCCGGCACCCCGAGCCCGAGAGACATCGCGACCATGCTGGCCACCGTGCCGGCGCCGAAGACGACGAGGTAGGCGAGGGCCGCGCGCGGGCTCGGCATCGCGGCGAGTGCGAGCAGCGCGACCGCCGCGCTCCCGGCGAGGCCGTGCGCCATCCCGATGAAGAGCGGGCGAAGGACCAGTTGCTGAGCTCCAGCACGTCTGTTGACTTCGCTCGGCTTCGCCTCGCTGCGCGCGATCGCTTCGCGATCGCTTGCGGGCGATCCAGGCGATTGCGTTGCCTCGGAGGCGACGGGGGGGACGGTGCGGAGGGAGCGGAGGTTGGAGACTCCGAGGGCGACGAGGATCGCGGCGACGCCGAGGTCGGCGACGCGCGCCCAGAACGGGACGACGGTGATGCGGAGCGCGACGAAGGCGCCGCCGACCGCGAGGATCATGAGGCCGTGCCCGAGGCCCCACGCGGCTCCGATGCGCGCCGCCGCCCAGGGGTTCCGATGCCGCGCCACCAGCGCGGCGATCGCTGCGAGATGGTCGGGATCCGCGGCGTGCCGGATGCCGAGCACGAAGCCGAGCAGCACCGCCGTCAGCAACGACCGGCCTCGCGCAGCGCGGCCTCGACGCGCGCGACGTCCTCCGGTACGTCCACGGGCACGCTGCGCCAGCCCTCCACGATCGCCACGCGGATCTTGTGTCCGTGCTCGAGCGCGCGCAGCTGCTCGAGCGACTCGACGCGCTCGAGCACGCCGGGCGCGAGGCGCACGAAGTCCAGCAGGAAGGGGCGCCGGTAGGCGTACAGGCCCACGTGCTGCCACCAGCGCGGTCCGGCGCCCGGATCGCGCGGGTAGGGGATCCGGCTGCGCGAGAAGTAGAGCGCGCGGCCGGCGAAGTCGAGCGCGACCTTCACTCGATTCGGATCGTCGAGCCCGTCCGCGTCGGCCGGATGCACGACCGTCGACATCGGCGAGCCCGGGTCGGCCTCGAGCGCCTCGATGGCCGCGTCGACCACGAAGCCGTCGATCAGCGGCTCGTCGCCCTGCACGTTGACCACGATCTCCTCGGACAGCCGCGCGGCCACCTCGGCGATGCGATCGGTGCCGGTCGGATGGTCGGGCGAGGTCATGGCGACCTCGGCGCCGAACGCGGCGCACGCATCGGCGACCCGCGGATCGTCGGTCGCGACGATCACCCGCGACAGCCGCTTCGCGCGGGCGGCGCCCTCGTAGACCCGTCGCACCATCGGAACGCCGGCGATCGGCGCCAGCGGCTTTCCGGGGAAGCGGGATGCCGCATGGCGGGCGGGTATGACGCCGACGGCGCGCACGCGCGCCATGCTAGCATCCCGCGCCGTGCCCCCCGAGCTCCCGCACGAGGCGCCGCCGCATCGCACTCGGGCCGGCCGGGTGCTTGCCGTCTGCTCCAACAAGGGCGGGGTGGGCAAGACCACGGTCGCCACCAACCTCGCGATCTACCTGCGCGCCCTCCACGAGGATCTCCCGATCCTGGTCCTCTCGCTCGACGACCAGGGCATCATCGAGCGCATGTTCGCGCTCGAGGCCGAGCCGCCCGGCGACGGCAACGTGAAGCACGGCTGGGCGGAGAGGAGCTTCGAGCGCGTCATCCACCTCGGCCAGTACGGCGTCCACTACGTGCGGTCGGCCCCCGACACCGGCCTGCTGAAGGCGCGCGCGGAGGATCCCCAGATCCTTCGCCGCGTGCTCGAGCAGACCGACTGGCCCGGCGTCGTGATCGTCGACACCAAGAGCGACCTCGAGGCGCTCACGCGCAACGCGCTGTTCGCGGCCGACCGCGTGATCGTTCCAGTCTCGGACTGGGCGGCGCTCGAGGAGGCCGGCAAGGTGCTGGCGATCCTGGAGCGCGCGGGTTTCGCAGGGCGCGCGCGCATCGTGCTGACGCTGGTCGACCGGCGCACCCACGTCGAGTCGACCGGCGAGGAGCTCGCGGAGCGCCTGCGCGAGGAGATCCGGGCGCGCGGCTGGCCGCTCTACGCAACCTCGCTGTCGCGCAGCCCGCGGGTCGAAGCGCTCAACTCGGAGGGCGGGCGGCCGCTCTCGATCCTGCACCAGGCGCGCGGCACGAGCGTCCACCGCGAGATGCGCGCGCTGACCGAGGAGGTCGCCCACGACCTCGGGCTCGGCGCCGGCGCGCTCCGGCTGCGCGACGACACGGCGCCGCCGCGCCGCGCCGTCGCGGACTGGAAGGCCGCGCTCCTGCGCGGCCGCCTTCGGAGTTAGCAGCGCACCCTCGCGGGCTCGCGCCCGCGCCCGATCACCGCGATGCCCAGCAGGCCGATCAGGCCGAAGGCGAGCGAGGGCAGCGTGCCGACCTCGGGCACCGCGACCGGCATCGGCTCGAAGGTGAGCCCGTCGAGGCCGAAGTCCGGTCCGCTGAACACGACCCGGTGGATGCCGCTCAGGTTCTCGATCCCGAGGAAGTTCGAGCTCCACTGCGGCAGGTCGACGGTGCCGATCGATCCGGACTCGAGCAGCGTGCCCGAGTCACTGTAGACCTTCATCGTGATGGTGCCGCCGGTGACGCCCGTGATGTAGGCGCCGACGCGCTCCATGTCCGACGCGAAGGTGAACTCGATCGACGCGGTGCCGGTGCCCGGATCGAAGGCGCCGATGTACGCCGTGCCCATCGGAATGTCCCCGGCGGTGGAGCCGTTCAGAACGCGGGTTCCGCCCCAGGTGTTCTGGACGTCGTTGCCGAGGGAGAAGTCATGGATGAAGGGGCCGTCGTTGAAGACGCCCGGATTGGGCACGGGGTTGGTCAGCGTGACCCCGCTGGCGAAGGTGAAGGCGCTCACGGCCCCGGGCTGGAGCAGGCTCGCGCCGAGCCCGAGGGTGATGTTCGGGCCGGGGTGCAGCCCCTCGAAGCTCTCGACGATCTTGTCGCTGCCGAACGCCCCGGGGCCGATCGAAGTGGCCCACACGGGGGTGCTCGCCAGGGCCGGGATGCAGAGCGATGCCAACAAGAGCAGCCGTCGCATGGTCGGGTCCTCCGTTCGCGGAGAGGAGGTGCGAAGGCCGTGCCGGCCGGCGTTGCCGCCGCGCGCGCCCTCCGCTCTCGACCGAGGTCGGCGCCACGGCGTCGCTTTCGGCCGCGGCTGCCGGCTGGCTGCCACCGGCAGGGAGAGGGCCTCGAGTGACGCAGCCGCGCGCCCGCGGCGACGCGCTTCGTCACCTGGCCGGTGGCCCCTGGAACCCGCTCGGGCACTCCGCCATCTTGATGATCTCGGCCTCGCGGCGGGAGCCGCTCGGCCCAACACGGGTTTCGGAGGCTTTTGCCCGGGCCTCGCGGCGGGAGCCGCTCGGCCCAACACGGGTTTCGGAGGCTTTGCCCGGGCCTCGCGGCGGGAGCCGCTCGGCCCAACACGGCCTTCCTCGATAGGAGGGGATCGCGTGGCGACGTTCGGGATCGTGGTGGGAGGCGGGCCCGCGCCCGGCATCAACGGCGTGATCGGCGCCGCGGCCACCGTCGCGCTGCGCCGCGGCGCCCGCGTGATCGGCTGCCTCGACGGCTTCAAGTGGCTGATGGAGGGGGACACCTCGCACGTGCGGGAGCTCGCGCTCGCGGACGTCGCGCGCGTCCACCTCCAGGGCGGCTCGATCCTCCACACCTCGCGCGCCAACCCGACCAAGAAGCCGGAGCACCTCGAGAACGTGGTCAAGTCGCTCGCGGCGCTCGGCGTCGACCATCTGATCACGATCGGCGGCGACGACACGGCCTTCTCGGCGCGCCGCGTCGCGGAGCAGGCCCAGGGACGCATCCGCGTGGCGCACGTGCCGAAGACGATCGACAACGACCTGCCGCTGCCGCCGGGCATCCCCACCTTCGGCTACGAGACCGCGCGCGAGCTCGCGACCGCGCTGCTCGAGAACCTGATCGAGGACTGCCAGACCACCAACCGCTGGTTCTTCGTCGTCCTGATGGGGCGCAAGTCCGGATCTCTCGCGCTCGGCGCGGGGAAGTCGGCGGGCGCTCCGATCACGCTGATCCCCGAGGAGTTCCCTCCCGGGAAGATCCGGCTCGACGACGTGGTGCGCACTCTCGAGGGTGCGGTCGTGAAGCGGCTCGCCTTCGAGGGACGCAACGACGGGGTCGCGGTCGTCGCCGAAGGGATCGCCGAGCGGCTCGAGGAGAGCGACCTCGAGATCCTGAAGGAGGTGCCGCGCGACGAGCATGGACACATCCGGCTGGCCGAGGTGCCGCTGGCGCGCGTGCTGCGGAATGCCGTCACCGACGTGCTGGCTGCGCGCGGCGTCAAGATCGCGAGCGGCGAGAAGGACATCGGCTACGAGCTGCGCTGCAACAAGCCGACGGCCTTCGACCGCGACTACACGAGCGACCTCGGCGCGGGCGCCGTCTTCGCCCTGCTCGACGGCACCTACAACGTGCTCATCACGCGCCAGGCCGAGCGCATCGTGCCGGTCCCGTTTGCCGACCTGATGGACGCGAAGACCGGCAAGACGCGTGTTCGCGACGTCGATCCCGACACCGGCTGGTTCCGCGCCGCGCGCGCGCTGCAGACGCGCGTCGAGCGGGAAGACCTCGACGATCCGAAGCGGCTCGAGGCGATCGCGAAGGCGGCGAAGCTCCCGCCGGCGGAGGCGAAGCGGCGCTACGCCCCGATCGCATAGCCCGCGCGCCGGATCGAGCGGCTCCGGCTCGACCGGCTCCGCAGCGCGCGGCCGCTAGGCAGCCCGCTGGCTCTGGATCTCGACGAAGCGGCGGTAGGCGCCGTCCGGGCGCGCCATCAGCTCGTCGTGCGTGCCCTGCTCCACGACCCGGCCGGCGTCGAGGAAGATGATGTGATCCGCCGCGCGGATCGTCGACAGCCGGTGGGCGATCGCGATCACGAGGCGGTCGCGGATCGCCTCGCGCAGCGATCCCACCAGCGCCTGCTCGGTGTCGGGGTCGAGGGCGGAGGTCGGCTCGTCGAGGATCAGGACCGGCGTCTCGCGCACCAGCGCGCGCGCGATCGCGACCCGCTGTCGCTGGCCGACGGAGAGCTGGCTGCCGCCGCGGCCCACGCGGCTCGCGTAGCCCTCGGGAAGCGCCTCGATGAACGCGTCGGCGCGCGCGCGCCGCGCGGCGAGGCGCACCGCCTCGTCGCTCGCGTCGGGCGCTCCGAGGCGGATGTTCTCCGCGACGCTCCCGTCGAAGAGCACGGTCTCCTGGAATACGTAGGAGACCTGCGCGCGCAGCGAGGCGAGCGACACCGAGGCCAGGTCGACGCCGTCCGCGAGCACACGGCCCGCGGTCGGCTCGAGATAGCGCGGGATCAGGTGCGCGAGCGTGGTCTTGCCGGCACCGGCAGGCCCGACCAGGGCCGTGAGCTCGCCCGCGCGCGCCTCGAAGCCGACGCCGTCCACGGCGAGCGTGCCGTCCGCGTGCCGGTAGCTCACGTCCTCGAAGCGGATCGAGCGCCGGATCGGCCCGAGCGTCCCGGCGTCCGGCCGGTCGGCCTCGGCCGGCAGGTCCATCAGGAAGAAGGCGCGCGCGAGCCCGGCTGCCGCGCCCTGCAGGTCGAACCAGAGCGAGCCGAGCGTGCCGGCGGCGATGGCGGCCTGCACGAAGTAGGCGAACACCACGAGGAAGTCGCCGCGGCTCAGGGCGCCGCGGATCACCAGGTCGGTCGAGTAGAAGAACGCGAAGCCGGCGACCGCGATGCCGGGAACCAGGCCGAGCGCAAAGGCCGCCATCCCGGTGCGCACCACCGCGCGGTACTCGCCGAACGAGGACCAGCTGTCGCGATCGAAGCGGCCGCGCTCGCGGCCGCCGGCGCCAAGACTCTGGACCGCCAGCACCTGCGCCAGCCCCTCCTCGGCGGTCGAGGTGGTGACCGACCCCGCGCTGCGGCTCGCCAGGCTGCTGCGGCGCATCCGCCCCGCGAAGGGGAGCGAGGCGCCGAGCGCGATCGGCAGCAGCGCGAGCGCAGATCCCATCAGCGCTGGATGGCCGCCGAAGGTCGTGCCGAGCGCGAGGGCGGCGACACCGATGGCGATCGGCGCGGCGATCGGCGTCAACAGGATCCGGTAGCACGCGCTGGTGATCGACGGGGTGTCGATCATGACGCGGTAGACGGCGTCACCGATGCGCTCGTCGTCGAAGGTGCGCATCGGAAGCGCCTGGATGCGCTCGAACAGGCGCGAGCGGTAGTGGTGGTTCAGGTCCTGGGTGAGGCGCAGCGTGTAGCGGAAGTCGAGCCAGCCCAGCAGGCCGCCGGCCAGGCTGAAGCCGGCGTTGGCGTCGTTCTCGGTGCGGGTCTGCGTGTCGTGGCCGCTCGACAGGTAGCCGTCGACGTCGTCGCCCTCGCGAGCACCCGCCCCGAAGGCGCCGACCAGCCCGAGCAGCAGGAGCTGGAGCACGACGGTCCACGCCAGCACCTCGCCCGGCAGCATCCCGACCAGCCACACCGCGAGCGGCCGTACGAAGAACGGGTACGTCGCGGGCACGATCGGGGCGCCCTCGATCACGTGGTCGATCACGATCTTGCCCGGCCACGGCAGCAGGACCAGCGGGGCGATCGAGAGTGCCACGAACACGAGCTTGACCATCACGCGGCGCCGGAACGGCTCGAGGTAGCGGAGCGCGCGCAGCAGCGTCGCGGCGGTGCTCACGGTGCGCCCATCGCGAGCGCCTCGCTCTCCACGAGCCGCCGGTAGGCGCCGCCGGCGACGCGCATCAGCTCGCGGTGCGAGCCGATCTCGATGCTGCGACCGGCCTCGAGCGCGACGATCTGGTCGGCAAGCCGCACGGTCGAGAGCCGGTGGGTCACGAGCAGGATGGCGCGGCCGCGTCCCCATGCCGCCAGCCTCGAGAGCACGAGGCGCTCGGTGGCGGCGTCGAGCGACGCGGTCGGCTCGTCGAGCAGAAGCACCGGCGCGTCCTTCAGCACGGCGCGCGCGATCGAGAGCCGCTGGCGCTGGCCGCTCGACAGCTTGGCGCCGCGCTCGCCGAGGGGCGTGTCGTAGCCGAGGGGCAGGGCCTCGATGAATTCGTCCGCGCAGGCCACGCGGGCCGCCTCGCGTACCGCGTCGTCGTCGGCGTCCGGCGCCGCGTAGCGGATGTTCTCGCGGATCGTGGTTCCGAAGAGCAGGTTCTCCTGCAGCGCGATCGCGACCTGCCGGCGCAGGCTCGCGACGCGCAGCCGGCGCAGGTCCCAGCCGTCGATCTCGATCGCGCCGCGGTCCGGGTCGAACAGGCGCAGCAGCAGCGCGAGCAGCGTGCTCTTGCCGGCTCCGGTCGGACCCACCACGGCCGTGATCGCCCCGACCGCGGCCGAGAAGGAGACGTCGACCAGCGCCGGCCGGTCGGTCCGGTAGCGGAACGCGACGTCGCGGAAGGCAATGCCCTGCTTCACGCCGTCGAGGTCCACCGCGTCCGTCGCGTCGCGCACCTCGGGCTCGAGATCGAGGATCTCGAGGACGCGGTCGAGCCCGATCGCCACGTCCTGTGCGCGGCCCCACGTACGGAAGAAGCGCCGGAGGTAGTTGGTGCCGTCGCCGAAGCGATCCTTGAAGAACTGGAAGAGCCCGAGGCTCCAGGCCGTGAGCCCGCTCGCCGCCAGCAGACGCGCGCCGAAGACCTGCGCCTGCGAGCGGGTCGCGAGCGCACCCCAGGCCGAGGCCGCCGCCAGCACGCTCGTGGCCGCGAGGAAGACGAGCACGCCGTACAGGGCGAAGCGACGGCGCGCGGTGTAGGCGGCGTCGAAGGCGGCGCGCGATGCGGACTCGAAGCGCTCCTGCTCGCGGGCCTCGGCGCCGTACGCCTTGATCACCCGCAGCCCGGCCACCACCTCCTGGATGCGGGCCGTGAGGGCGGCGTTGCTCTCGCGCGCGCGGCGGAAGTCGCGGCGCATCGGCGCGGAGAACGCGTGGCCCAGCGCGAGCGCGGGGATCCAGGCCGCCAGCAGGAGCAGGCCCAGGCGCGGATCGATGGCGGAGACGATGGCGAGCGAGAGCAGATGACCCCCGATCGCGTAGAGCGGGGTCAGCAGCACCACGTCGACGAGCTGGGTGACCATCGCGCTGTCCTGCGTCAGCCGGTAGATGGCGTCGCCCACGCGCGCCTCGCTGTGGAAGCGCAGCGAGAGGGTCTGGAAGCGCTCGAGGAGCTCCACGCGCAGGATCTGGTTGATCCGCTGCATCACCCAGATCTGCCAGTACCAGAGCCCCAGGAAGAGCGGGGTTGCCACCGCGCCGATCGCGGCGCCGCCTACCACGGCGCGCAGCGCGACCGTCCGGCGAACCGCCTCCGAGAGCGCCGTCACGTGCACCGCGACGGCGGGATCGAGGCGCAGCAGCACGGCCTGCCACGGCGGCAGCGGCTCGCCTTGCAGGGCGCGCGTCCATACGAGATCGAGGAAGAGCAGCGACGGCGGGACGAGGAGCAGGGTGACCGCGGCGAAGCCGGCGCAGAGGCCCACCAGGTGCCCGCGCACCGGGCGCAGCAGCGCGAGGCAGCGCCAGAGGACGTGCAGCACCTTGCCCATGCCGGTCCCGGTCCGCGCGGTCTCCATCCGCAGCCTTCGCCCTCGCTTCCGCTTCGCCCCGGAAGGATTTAGCGTATCGTGGCGCGCGGCCCCGATCCGCCGGAGCCGGCGCTCGCGACGGAGGCACGCGATGAGACCGAGGATCGTGCTGGCGGTGCTTCTGCTTCCGCTCGGCTGCGCCGGCCTCGGGCCGCGGCGCGGGGCGCCGGCCCAGGCCGAGTTTCCGCCGCCGAAGAACGACGCGGAGCTCGACGCCCGCCTCAATTTCCTCGAGGAGCGGCTCGACGCCGGTTACCTGCACGCCGCCGCGTGGTATTGGGGCTGGCTGACGATCGACGGCCTGAGCGGGATCTCGCAGATCCAGGACGCCGACCAGGCCCGCGAGGCCGGCGACCGCAGCCGCGACATCGTGAACGCGGTGAAGTCTACCGTCGGCGTCGCCGACATCCTCGTGATCCGGCCGATGCCGGGGCGCCAGGGAGCGCGTCCGATCCGGGCACTCCCCGACGGATCGCACGAGGAGAAGCTCGCGCGCCTCGCGCGCGGCGAGGAGATCCTGCGCGCGAGCGCCGACCGCGTCCAGGCGAACCGCTCGTGGGGGGTCCACGTCGGCAACTTCCTGTTCAACCTTGCCGGCAGCGCCGTGCTGTTCGGCCTCGGTCACAGCGAGGCGGCAGGTGTGACGCTCGCGACGGGCGCGATCGGCGGCGAGGTCCAGATCTGGACCGAGCCGTGGAGCGGACTGCGCAATCTCTCTGACTACCAGCACCTGGTCGAGTCGGGTCACGCGAGCACCCGTGAGCCGCAGCCCTGGCACCTCGCGCCCGCGCGCGACGGCCTCGCGCTCGAGATGCACTTCTAGCGCGCGAGCGCGGCCAGCTCGGGCAGGATCTCCGCGGCGGCGCGCTCGGCGAAGGCTTCGGCGTCCGAGAGTGGGGCCAGGATGAAGTGGCGGCAGCCCGCGCTGGCGAAGGCGCGCATCTGCTCGAGGCAGTCGGCGGGCCGGCCGAGCAGGCAGTACTTCTTTGCCGCCTCGGTGAAGTCGCGGGCGTAGACCATGCCGAGCAGCTTCGCGGCCTTCGCGTGCGCGTCCTCGAAGCGGTCCTCCAGGAAGGTGAACAGGAACGCTGCCGGGGTGAACGGCACCGCGGTGCGCCCGGCCTCGCGCGCGCTCTTCGCGATCTGCTCGAGATTCGCTCGATAGCGCTCCGCCGAGGCCATGTGCGAGATGTAGCCGTCGCCGAAGCGGCCCGCGCGCCGCATCGCCGCAGGCGCGCGCCCACCGACCCAGATCGGCGGGCCGCCGGTCCGGACCGGCTTCGGCGCGAGCGTCACGGGTCCGAAGTGGAAGTGGCGGCCCTCGTGCGAGACGCGGTCCTCGGTCCACAGACGGCGCAGCAGCGGGATCGCCTCGTCGGTGCGCGCGCCGCGCTCGGCGACCGGAACGCCGACGGCCTCGAACTCGGGCGGGAACTCGCCGCCGACGCCGACCCCGAGCACGAGCCGCCCGCCGGCGAGCCGGTCGAGCGTCGAGGTGGCCTTCGCCGCGAGCGTGGGGTGGCGCAGCGGGACCAGATACACCGCGGTGCCGAGCCCGATGCGCGACGTGGCGCCCGCAGCATAGGCGAGCAGCGTCAGCGAGTCGGCGATCGGGACGTGGAACGAGACGTGGTCGCCGGCCCAGAGCGAGTCGAAGCCGAGCGCCTCGGCCCGCTGCGCCAGCCGGCGCGCCGCGTCGCCCTCCTGCGCGGCCAGCACCAGGCCGCAGCGCAGCGCCTCGGGGGTGGCGAGGATCGGATCCATCGGGTCCTCAGAAGCGGATGCGCGGCGAGCTGCGCCGGCCCGACGAGCGCGCCACCAGCGCGCCCACCAGCATGCCGGCACCCAGGATCGCACCGCCGGTGATGAGGTACGGCCAGCGCTCGCCCGCGCGCAAGTCGCGATTCTCCTCGGTGAGCTGCCGCACGGCGGCCTCGCGCTCCGCCTGCGACGTCCCGAGCTGCGTGTTCTGCTCGCGCAGCTCGTCGCGCTCGCGGGTCGCGGCGGCGAGCTGCTCGCGAAGCGACGCGAGCTGGCTCTGCACCTCCTCGGCGTGCTGCACCAGCGGGGGCTGCGAATCGAGGAAGCTCTCCGGGAGCCAGCCTCCCGGGCCGTTCGGGAGCTGGATGCGGGCCCAGCCGTTCTTGCGCTCGATCACGGAGACCGGATCGCCGGTCTTGACGACGCCGAGCGGTGTAGCGTTCGGGAGCGGGCTGGCGCGGAAGTTGACCCGCACCTCGCCGCGCACCCAGGCGGGCTCGTCGGCGGCGGCGCCGCCCGGGAGCACCGCGCAGGCCATCCCGATGGCGATCCCGAGGATGGTCGCGCGCAGCTTCCGCACCGGTCCCTCCTGGCGAAGGCGGGAGTGTATCCGGCGGTGCCCGCGCGGGAAGCCTCGCGCGGATCTCAGTCCCGCGGCCGGGGGAGCAGGCCCTTCAGCGTCGAGCCGACGCCCCGGGCGGCCTTCCCCACGCCCTCGATGCTCTGGCCGCCGATCTTGCCCACGCCCTCGACCAGGCCGCGGACGGAGAGGCCGAGCGTCTCCGCCATCGAGACCGCGATGCGCGTTCCGAACGCCTCGTTGAGCGAGAAGCGCGGATCGTCGAGGTCGCCCTCGAGGGTGAAGGCGAGGTCGATGTGGTTCCCGTGCGCCGCGAGGGACTCGACCAGGAGGTCACGCGGCACGCCCATCACGATGGCCTTGGCACTTCCCCCCGGCGCGAGCGCGAGGTCGGAGATCGAGAGCCGCCCCGGTGCGTGGACCCGCCGCGCGCGCACCTTCGCGTCGAAGGCGAGGTCGAAGACGCCGCCGGACAGCCGCACGTCCGACGCCTGCAACAGGTAGGGCTCGAACGCGAGCAGGTCGGCCCCGCGCAGGCTGGCGTCGAGGTCGAGGTCGCGGGTCGCGCCGTCGATCTGGCCGCGGAGCGCGAGTCGGCCCTTGCGCTTCGGCCCTTCGAGCTCGCCCTCGAGCTCGAAGGGCATCGCGCTCGCGAGCGTCGGAGCGAGCATGTTGCGGACCTCGGCGCGGACGCCGTCGAGGTGGAGCCGCCACGGTGTGCGCGCGACGCTGGCGTCGTAGATCTCGAGCTGCCCCCCGTCGATCTCGATCCGCTCGATGGCGACGCTGCGGACGGGCGGCGCCACGGCCGCGCCACCCGTCTTCGCGGGCTCCGAGCTTCCCTCGAGCAGCGTCGGGACCACGTGCATGCTTCCGTCGCGGGTGCGAAGCGCCGAGAGATAGGCGTTGCTGATCGCGACGGAGCGGATCACCATCTTCGGGGAGGCCAGCGAGCGCAGGCTCGGCTCGATCACCACGCGGTCGGCGCGGAGCGCGTCGGGCGCCGGCCAGTCGGCTCCGCCCGGGATCTCGAGGCCGCTGAGCTCGACCGTACGGGTCGTGACCCGCAGCGACTCGATGCGGGCTCCGCGCCCCAGGGCGGCGACCACGCGCTGGCGGGCCTCTTCGACCGCCGCGCGGAAGCCCACCACGGCCGCGAGCGCCAGGAGCGCCGCGCCGACGCCGATCCCCAGGGCGATCTTGAGTCCGCGGCTCATGCGCCCTCGCCCGCGGAGCTGGCTCCCCGGGCAGGACTCGAACCTGCGACCCATCGGTTAACAGCCGATTGCTCTACCAACTGAGCTACCGGGGAAGGCCGGCCGATTCTAGGAAGTGGCGCCCGAAGCGCAACGAGGGGCGGGCGGGGGTCAGTCGAAGCGGATCTCGCGGATCTCGAACTCGCGGGTGCCGCGCGGGACCTGCACCCGCACCACCTCGTCCACGGGCTTGCCGATGATCGCCCGCGCCACGGGGGAGGTGACCGAGATCAGGCCCTTCGAGGCGTCGGACTCGTCCTCGCCCACGATCGTGTAGGTGATCTCGTCGCCGCTCTCCGTGTCCATCAGCAGGACGGTGGCGCCGAATCGGACTGCGTCGGGGCTCTGGCCGGAGGCGTCGATGACCTGGGCGCGGGCCAGGCGATCCTCGATCTGGGAGATGCGGCCCTCGAGCTGGGCCTGGCGCTCCTTGGCCGCCTCGAACTCCGCGTTCTCGGAGATGTCCCCGTGCGCCCGCGCCACCTCGATCTCCTTCACGTTCTTGGGGCGCTCGACGACCTTGAGCCGCTTGAGCTCGGCCTCGAGCAGGGTGTAGCCCCGCGGCGTCATGGGGATGCGGTCGGCCATGCGACTGCCTCTCCGAGCTCTCCCGGTACACTGCCGCGCCTCGCGATCCCGAGGCCGGGGCTCGAGGCAGAGGCGGGAAACGAAACGGCGCCCTCGGGGGAGAGCGCCGGGACAAGGCTCAGGCTACCGGCCGGGCCGGCGGTGTCAACGCGCGGGGGCCGCGCCAGCAAGGGCACGGAGGGGCGAAGGATGGCGGCGCGACCGGGAGCCTCGGCAGAGCGCCTGGTGCGGCTCGGGCTCCTCTTCTACGCCGTTCTGGGCGCCGTCGCGGTCGCCTGGCGGGTGGGGCTCCAGGGGCAGGCGCTCTGGGTGGTGGCGGGCGGATCGGTGAGGTGGGTCCGCGATCCGGCGCTCGGTGTCCTTGCCGGATCCGGCGTGATCTTCGCATCCGGGGTGTTCTCGCGGCACAGTCGGATGGGCGCCCGGCTCGCCCGGCGCCTCGCCGAACTGCTGGGTCCGCTCTCTGCGCGACAGTGCTGGATCTTGGCGCTCGCCAGCGGCGTCGCCGAGGAGGCGTTCTTCCGGGGTGCGCTCCAGCCCGTCGTGGGCCTGACGGTGGCCAGCATCCTCTTCGCGGGGGCGCACTTCGTCCCGCGCCGCGAGCTCGCGCCCTGGACCGCGTTCTCGCTCGTGGCCGGGCTGCTTCTGGGCGGCCTCTTCGAGGCGACCGGAAACCTCGTGGCCCCCATCGTGACGCACGTGCTGGTGAACGGCGTCAACCTGAACCGCCTGGTGCGGGACTACGGGACCCCGAGTGGGGGTTGAGCCACGCGTCAGCCGACCAGGGCGATCGCGTCGATCTCGAGCGCCGCCCGGCGCGGCAGCGCCGCGGCCTGGATCGCCGTGCGCGCCGGCTTCGGCACGCCGGTGAAGTGCCGCTCGTAGACCTCGTTGAGACGCGGCCAGTCGGCCAGGTCCTCGAGGTAGACCGTGACGCGCACCACGCGCGCGAGCGAGCTGCCCGCGGCCTCGAGGACGGCGCCCAGGTTGGCGATCGCGCGGTCGGCCTGCACCGCGATGTCGCCCTCGACGAGCTGGCCCGTCGCGGGGTCGAGCGGGAGCTGGCCCGATGCGAAGACCAAGCCGCCCGCCACCACCGCCTGCGAGTAGGGTCCGACCGGCTGCGGCGCCGCCGCGCTGCGCACCTCTCGGATCGCCTCCGACATCGGCGCCCTCCTCGCTAGATCCCGGGGGCGTCGGTCTTGAGCGGGTCGCGCAGCGTGCAGTTCAGCGCGCGCACCCACGCGTGGCCCCCTCGCGCGAACTCGATCACGTTGACGCAGGCGAAGTTCTGCTCGATCGCGATGGCGCGCGCCGGCGACATGCCGAGCCAGTGGCCGAGGAGGAACCGGTTCAGGCCCCCGTGCGCCACGACCAGCACCGTTCCCCGGCTGCGCTCGAGCGCGCTGCGAACGGCGACGAGCGCGCCGTCGATGATCTCGGCGAGGCTGCGCCCGCAGTCGAGGCGCACCTCGGATGCCGGGCGCTCCTGCAGATCGCGCACCAGCGCCAGGTACCGGCGCGCGACGTCGAGCAGCGTGCCGCCCGGCGGCGGATACAGGGCGAGCTCGCAGAGCGCGTCGACCGGCGTCACGCCGAGCCCGTGCGGGGCGGCGACCAGCTCGGCGGTCTCGCGCGATCGGTCGTAGCTCGACGAGTAGACGGCCTCGATCGCGATCGGCGCCATCCACGCCGCGACCTCGCGCACCGCGCCGCGACCGGCCTCGGTCAACGGCACGCGCGGGTCCTGCTCGGGACCGGCGAGCTGCGTGTCCGGCTTCGGCGCGTACGTCTCGCCGTGTCGCATCAGCAGCAGGCGGCGGTTGCCCGGCCAGCCGGAGGGATTCACCCGAGCAGACGCCTCACGCGTCCGACTCGGGATCTTCGTCGATCAGGCGCTCCTCGAGCACGCGGAGCAGGTAGCCGAGCAGGAGGAGGTTGGGCAGCCGCGCGAGGGCGTCGCCCTCGATGCGCACCGAGCGCCCGAAGTCGTCGGCGTACTTCCGGAAGAAGTCGAGCGTCTCGAGCGGCACGTTCTTGGCGAGCACTTCGTTGATCTGCTCGACGCGCAGCTCGGAGAAGAGCTCGGCGAACTCCCACGCGAGCTCGGAATGGGTCATCGGCGTCTCCGGAATGGCGACCGCGGGGCGCGGGGCCAGGCCGGGCGATCCTGCCAGCAGGCTCCCTCCTTGTCAACGAAAACCGAGCACGCAGCGGCGCTTTTCCGACGGTGGCGGCGCGCTCGGGGCTGCGCAGAAGATGCGCACGCCGCGTCGAATCCGACATCAAATTTGTGTCACCCGAAGGCGCGCGATTCCCCACGCGAGCCCCCGCGCCTAGCGCCCGGAGTTGCCGGTTCCCAGCGACGCCGTGAGCGCTGCGCGGGCGCTCAGGTCGAGTGCTCGTCGGCAGCCGGGGGCGAAGGCGGATCGCTATTGGCGGCGTCGAACAGCGCCTCGCGCACGAACAGCGGCGCGCCCGTGCGCAGCGCGAGCGCGATGGCATCGCTCGGGCGCGCATCGACCTCGAAGGCGCCGCCCGGCGCGTCGAGGACCATCACCGCGAAGTAGGTCCCGTCGCGCAGCTCCGTCACGACGACGCGCGAGACGCTGCCGTGGAGCCCGTCGATCAGGCGCTTGGCGAGGTCGTGCGTGTTGGGTCGCGGCGGGTGGTCGTGGTCCATCTCGGACGCGATCGAGCTGGCCTCGGCGAAGCCGATCCAGATCGCCAGCGAGCGGTTGCCGTGTCGGTCTTCGAGCACCACCACGGGCGAGCCGGAGCGCGGATCCAGCGCGACGCGGTCGACCTCCACGGAGACCTCGTGCGCATGCTGCGAGGTGCGCGCCGGACAGGCGAGCAGGACGAGTCCGAGCACGATCGCGGCGAATCGAGGCGCCATGGGGGACCTCGTGTGGCACCGCAGCCAGCGTACCGCGCACCGGCCGGGACGTCAGATGGCCGGGCCCCGGTGGGACCCGGCCATCGCGTCGACTGCGGACGTCGTCTCCAGGATTGGTCGGGGCGACTGGATTCGAACCAGCGACCTCTTCGTCCCGAACGAAGCGCGCTACCAAACTGCGCCACGCCCCGGCAGGGAGAGGCGGCAGTATGCCCCGCGCCCGCAGCGCCCACAACCGCGCTCGCGGACCGGCGTTCGGAGCTAGCATCGGCAGCCGCCGGCCTCGTGCGACGGTGGGTGCCGAGCATCGAGTAGGCGTCGGTCGAGGCGGGGGTGCATGCCGGAGCAGGTGCAGGCCGCCGCGCTGCTCGCGCTGGTCGGCGGGGTGGCGCTGCTCGCGCTCGGCGTGTGGATCGCCGTGCGCCGGCTCGAGCTCGTCGTCGGGCGGCCGCGCGGCGTGCTGGCGGTGCTGCTCGCGCTGTCGCTGCTCGCAGCGGCGGCCCTGGTCCAGCTGCGGCCGCTCGGCCTGCGCCTCCAGCTCGACCCCTCGACCGAGTCGCTGCTGCCGGCGCACGACCCCGCGCGGCCCGTCTACGAGCAGGCGATCCGCGAGTTCGGCGACGACGAGATCTTCGCGATCGCGATGGAGACTTCGGACGGCGTCTTCACGCAGGCGAACCTCACCACCCTGAAGGGCGTCCACGAGGCGATCGCGCGGCTGCCCGGGGTGCGGCGCGTCCAGAGCCTGGCCGACGTGGTGACCTTCCACTACGACGCGGAGGCGGACTGGATCGACGTCGGGCGCCTCTTCGACGAGGTGCCGGCAGACGCCGCGGCGCTCGCGGCGCTGCGCGCGCGCGCGCTCGCCGATCCGCTGCTTCGGCGCACCGTGATCTCCGAGGACGGGCGCACCGCGGGGATCTCGGTGCGCTTCGTCAAGATGACCGACCGCCAGTTCATCGACTCCGGGCTCGACCAGCGCATCGCCCGCCTGCTCGCCGACGCGCGCCAGCCCGGGATCCAATTCCACATCGCCGGCCGCCCCCACGCGAAGGCCAGCGTGTACCGCGGCATGGTGCGGGATCTCGCGGCGCTGATCCCGCTCTCCGTGCTGGTGCAGGCGTTGGTGCTGGCGGTGGCGACCGGAACCCGACGCGGGGTGGTGCTGCCGCTCGCCAACGTGCTGGTGGGCATCGGCTGGACCTTCGGGGTGATGGCGGCGTTCGGCCGCCCGCTCACGGTGCTCTCCTGCATGCTCGGCCCCGAGCTGATCGCCATCGGCAGCGTCTTCGGCATCCATCTGCTGGCCGGCTTCGACGAGGAGCGGCGCGGACCCGGCGACGCGCGCGAGATCGTCGCGCGCACGCTCGAGCACGAGCGGCTGGCGATCGCGCTCTCCTCCGCGACGACCCAGATCGGCTTCGGCTCGCTCTGCTTCACCGACGTCCCGGCCATCTTCGAGTTCGGCGCCTTCGCCGTGTTCGGCGTCGGCGCCGTCACCTTCCTGGCGCTCACGGGGTTGCCCGCGGTTCTGGTGCTGCTGCCGCCGCGGCGCGACGTCTCGGCGCTGCCGGAGCGGATGGCGCGCTGGAGCGAGCGCTACGGCCTCGCGATCGAGCGCGGCCTCGCGGCGATCCACGCCGCGAGCGCGCGGCACTCCGGGCGCGCCATCCTCGCCGGCGCGGTGGCGGGGGCGGTGGCGGTCGCGGCGATCCCGAACATCGTGATCGACACCGACTACCTCTCGTTCTTCGGCAAGCGCTCGCAGGTGCGGCGGGACTTCGAGGCGGTCGACCGGCTGCTCGCCGGCGCAATCCCGATCTACGTGGTGGCGTCGGGCTCCGGGCCCGGGACGTTCCGCGAGCCGGAGGCGCTGCGCGCGCTCGAGCGGCTGCAGGCGCACATCGACCGCCTGCCCGGCGTCTCGCGCACGCTCTCGATGGTGGACTTCCTGCGCGAGATGAACCGCGCCCTCGAGCGCGACGCGCCGGGGTCGGCGCGCATCCCGGACGACCGCGCCGCGGTGACCGAGATGCTCCAGCTCGCGCCGAAGGACGAGATGGAGCGCTTCGTCAACATCAACGCGAGCCGCGCCAACCTGATCGTGCGCACCGGCGCCGTCGGCTCGGCGGCGATCCGCACGCTCACGGCGGCGATCGAGGACGCGATCCGCGCCGAGCTGCCGGAGGGCCTGTCGGCGGCGCCCACCGCCAACGCCATCCTGCTGGCGCGCGGCGACGACTCGATCGCGAACTCGCAGCTCCAGTCGATCACCGGCGCCGCCACCACGATCTTCCTGCTCGTCACCGTGGCGCTGCGCTCGCTCAAGCTCGGCGTGATCGCCATGATCCCCAACGTGCTCCCGGTCGCCATGTACTTCGGGCTGCTCGGGCTCGGCGTCGCGCCGCTCTCGCTGCCGACCAGCCTGATCGGGGCGGTTGCGCTCGGCATCGCCGTCGACGACACCGTGCACTTCCTGGTCCGCTACCGGCGCGAGCGACACGCCGGACTCGCGCCCGCCGAGGCGGCGCGCATCACGGGCCTGCGCGTCGGCACGCCGATCGCGACGACGGCGATCATGTTGACCGCCGGCTTCGGCACGATCGCGCTGTCGAGCTTCGCCACGCTGCGCCAGTTCGGGCTGCTCTTCGCCGCGACCGTCGTGATCTGCCTGGCCGCCGAGCTCGTGCTGATGCCGGCGCTGCTGGTGCGCACCCGGGCGTGAGTCTCAGTGCTGCTCCAGGCGGTGGGGGTCGAACTCGGCGTCCTCGATCAACGGGTTCGGCGCCAGCTCCTCGATCACGATGTAGGTGTAGCTGTCGTTCGGGCGGTCCCTCATCTCGACCCGCATCGGCACCCACACCCCGTCGAAGCTGCGCACCTCCGCGCTCGGCGCGTCGAGCTCCTTCACCTGCACGCCCGCCTCGTCCCAGTACAGCGTCTTCAGCACCACCGAGCGCTCGCGGTCGACCCAGCTCCGGAAGCGCGAGTACTGCGAACGCGCGTCGGGCCGCGGCGTCACCTCGATCACGTAGGTCGGCCGTCCATCGACGACGTCATCGGGGAGCCGCTGGTAGGTCGCGTCCTCGAGCTCCCGCGGCACCACGTCCTCGAAGCTGAAGTCGCTGCCCAGCACCGGCTCGCCGCGCAGGTTGACCCGCTGCACGCGGCGCCGGCTGTTCAGGTACATGAACTGGTCGTCGGGCTCGGCCTCGTTGTTGATGATCAGGTAGGCCGAGGAGCGCAGGTCGAACGGGTAGGTGTATCGGATCACCGCCTTCGAGAGGACGCCCTTGCGCGGAGGCCCTTCGCCGTCGCGGAAGCTCCGCCAGGTCACGAGCATGCGCGACTCCTGCTCGTTGCCCGCCCGATCGCCGGAGACCAGGCGGGTGCGCTGGCGGAACGAGTGGAAGCGGTTGTTCACGACCCGCTCGTAGATGTCGCGTCCGCTCGGGCCGTCCGGGGCCGCCGCCGCGGCCGGAACGGGCGCCGCGGCCGCGTCGCCCTGGGCGGCGGCCTGCGTCGCGGCGCAGAGGCAGGCGACCA
This sequence comes from Myxococcota bacterium, assembly GCA_035506135.1. Taxonomy (GTDB): domain Bacteria; phylum Myxococcota_A; class UBA9160; order UBA9160; family PR03; genus DATJPY01. The sequence continues at coordinate 47,727 of DATJPY010000055.1, forward strand.
GCGCGAGGCAGGACCCGAGGACGGCGGGGGCGCGGCGCAATCGGGGGCTCCAGCGGCAGGCGCGGGCAATCTATCGCATGCCGGGCCTGCCGGCCCCGGAGGGCGGAGGCGGGCTCGTGTGACCCGGCCGCGGAGAGCGCGCGACGATCGCGTGACGGCGGCGCGAAGCGCTCGCGGGGCGGAGGCCGCGGGTTAACCTGTCGGGCCGATGGCCACCCGCATCCTGGTCGTCGACGACGAGCCCGACCTGCTCGATCTGGTCCGGCTGAGCCTGGCCGAGGCGGGCTTCGCGGTCGAGACCGCCGGCTCCGGCGCGCAGGCGCTCGAGCTGCTGCGCCGCGCCGCCCCGGACCTGGTGGTGCTCGACCTGATGCTGCCCGACATGCCCGGCACCGAGGTGTGTCGATTCATCCGCAGCCGGCCCGAGACGGCCGAGGTCCTGGTCCTGATGCTGACGGCGAAGTCCGAGGAGGTCGACCGCATCGTCGGCTTCGAGCTCGGCGCCGACGACTACGTCACGAAGCCCTTCAGCCCGCGCGAGCTCGTGCTCCGCGTGCGCGCGCTGCTGCGGCGCCGCGCCGGAACCGGCGGCGAGCGCAACCTGCTCGAGCGCGACGACGTGCGGGTGGATCTCGACCGGCACCGCTGCTGGGTCGGCGGCGAGGAGATCGGCCTCACCGCCAAGGAGTTCCAGCTCCTCGCCACCCTGATGCGGCGCCCCGGCCGCGTGCTGACCCGCGAGCGCCTGCTCGACGAGATCTGGGGATCCGACGTCACCGTCACCATGCGCACGATCGACACCCACCTGAAGCGCCTGCGCGAGAAGCTGGGCCGCGGCGGGGACCTGATCGAGACCGTGCGCGGTGTCGGGTACCGCTTCTCGGACTAAGCTCTTCGGGTGGACGGCTTGCTGTGGCTGGGGCTCGCCGCGGTCGTCGCGGCCGCCGCCTGGATCGGTCGGCGCAGCGCGCGCCGTCCGCTCGAGGCCGTGCGGCGGCAGGCCGAGCGGCTGGCCGCGGGCGACCTCGACGCGCGGCTTCCGGGCACGTGGGGCGGCGCGCTGCGGGGCGTCGCGGCGGCGCAGAACCAGATGGCCGACGCGCTGACGCAGCGGCTGCGCGAGAGCGAGGCGCAGCGCGCGAGGCTCGAGGCCGTGCTCACGGCGATGGAGGAGGCCGTCCTGGCGGTCGACGCCGACGAGCGGGTCCTCCTCGCCAACCCGGGCCTGCGCGAGCTCTTCGGCGCGCCGGGCCCACCCGAGGGACGCCCGCTGCTCGAGACGGTCCGCCACACCGAGGTGGTGGAGGCGCTGCGGGCCGCGCTGCACAAGGGCGAGTCGCAGGTGCGCGAGGCCGCGATCGGTCCGGTCGCGGCGAGGCGCGTGCGGCTGCACGTCGCGCCCTTCGCGCAGCCGGGCGGCCGGCCGGGCGCCGTGGCCGTCTTCCACGACGTCACCGAGCTGCGCCGCGTCGAGGCGATCCGCCGCGACTTCGTCGCCAACGCGTCGCACGAGCTGAAGACGCCGCTCACCGCGATCCGCGGCTTCGCCGAGCGGCTGGCGGACGCGCCGCCCGCGGATCCGCGCGCGGTGCAGTCGATCGAGGTGATCCTGGCCAACGCACGGCGGCTCGAGGCCCTGATCGAGGACCTGCTCGAGCTCTCGCGCATCGAGGGCGGCAGCGCGCCGCTGCGCATCGAGCCGGTCGACGCCGCCGAGCTGGCGCGCCGGCTGCTGCGAGACCTCGAGCCGCGCCTGCGCGCGGGCGAGCTCATGGCCGAGGTGCAGTCGTCCTGCGACGGCCGCGCCCTGGCGGATCGCCGCGCGCTCGAGCACGTGCTCGCGAACCTGCTCGACAACGCGATCAAGTACACGCCCTCGGGCGGCCGCGTCTCGGTGCGGCTGCGCGCGGCGCCCGACGCGCGGCTGCGCATCGAGGTGGAGGACACCGGCATCGGCATCCCGCCGCGCGACCTGCCGCGCATCTTCGAGCGCTTCTACCGGGTCGACCCGGGGCGCTCGCGCGCGCTGGGCGGCACCGGCCTCGGCCTCGCGATCGTCAAGCACTGGATGCAGGCGCTCGGCGGGCAGGTCGGCGTCGAGAGCCAGCCCGGCCACGGCTCGTGCTTCTGGCTCGAGCTGCCAAGCCACTGACTTCGCTCGCCTTCGGCTCGCTGCGCGCGCCCGCTGTGCGGGCGCTGGCCGATGATCCAGGCGATCGATTTGCCTCGGAGGCGACGAGCGCGCAGCTCAGCCGAAGCGGCCGGTGATGTAGTCCTGCGTGCGCTGCTCGCGCGGCTTGACGAAGATGGCCGAGGTCTCGCCGAACTCGATCAGCTGGCCGAGGTAGAGGAACGCCGTGTAGTCCGACACGCGCGCGGCCTGCTGCATGTTGTGGGTGACGATGGCGATGGTGTAGCTGTCGCGCAGGTCGAGCAGCAGCTCCTCGATCTTGGCGGTGGCGCCCGGGTCGAGCGCCGAGCACGGCTCGTCGAGCAGCAGCACCTCGGGCTCGACGGCCAGCGCGCGCGCGATGCAGAGGCGCTGCTGCTGGCCGCCCGAGAGCTGCAGTGCGCCGTCGTGGAGGCGGTCCTTCACCTCCTCCCACAGCGCCGACCCGCGAAGCGCGCGCTCGACGATCTCGTCGAGCTCCGAGCGCCGCCGCACCCCGTGGATGCGGGGCCCGTAGGCGACGTTCTCGTAGATCGACTTGGGGAACGGGTTGGAGCGCTGGAACACCATCCCGATGCGCTTGCGGAGCGCGTTCACGTCGAGCGAGGGATCGAAGACGTCGAGCCCGCTGAAGCGCACCGTGCCCTCGACCCGCACGCCGTCGATCAGCTCGTTCATGCGGTTGAGACAGCGCAGCAGCGTCGACTTGCCGCAGCCGGAGGGACCGATGAACGCGGTGATGCGGCGCTCGGGAATGTCGAGCGAGACGCCGTCGAGCGCGAGCGATTCGCCGTACCAGACCGACAGGCGGTCGACGCGCAGCGCCGGCTTCTCGATGACGAGATCGCCGGCGGGATGCGCCGGCGGAGCGGGGCGGCTCTCGAGCTCTGCCGACATCGATGCGCTAGAAGCCACGTCCCGCCAGGCGCCCGCGCAGCCGGTTGCGGAGCAGGATGGCGGTCAGGTTCAGCGTCACGACGATCGCGATCAGGAGCGCGGTCGTGGCGAACACGAGCGGCACCGCGGCCTCCACATTCGGGCTCTGGAACCCGACGTCGTAGATGTGGAAGCCGAGGTGCATGAACTTGCGCTCCAGGTGCAGGAAGGGCGGGTGCTGATCGACGGGAAGCGCCGGGGCCAGCTTCACCATACCGACGATCATCAGCGGCGCCACCTCGCCGGCGGCGCGCGCCATCGCGAGGATCAGGCCGGTCAGCAGGCCGGGCGCAGCAGCCGGCAGCACGACGCGCAGCAGGGTCTCGAGCTGCGTCGCGCCGAGCGCGCGCGAGCCCTGGCGCACGCCCTGCGGCACCGCGGCGAGGCCTTCCTCGGTCGCGACGATCACCACCGGGACGGTGAGCAGCGCGAGCGTCAGGCTGGCCCAGAGGATGCCCCCGGTGCCGAAGGTCGGCGTGGGCAGCGAATCGGCAAAGAACCAGCGGTCGATCGCGCCGCCGACGCCGTACACGAAGAAGCCGAGCCCGAACACGCCGAAGACGATCGACGGCACGCCCGCCAGGTTGTTGACCGCGATCCGCGCGGCGCGCACGGCCAGCCCGTCGCGCGCGTACTCCTGCAGCAGGATGGCGGCCAGCACGCCGAACGGCACCACGAAGATCGACATCAGGAACACCATCATCACCGTGCCGAACAGCGCCGGGAAGATCCCGCCCTCGGTGTTCGCCTCGCGCGGCTCGCCCGTGACGAACTCGCCGATGCGCGCCGCATAGAGCGCGATGCGTCCGCCCAGGCCGAGCGCGTTCGGGCTCGCGGCGCGCACGATCTCGCCGAGCGGGACCGCGTGCCGCGTGCCGTCCGCGGTCGCCATCACGAGCTCCCCCTGCGCGAGCTCGCCGCGCAGCGCCTCGAGCCGCGCGCCCTCCTCCCGATAGCGAGCCTCGAGCGCCGCCTTGCGCTGCTCCAGCTCGGCCTCGCGGCGGCCCCGCTCGGGCTCGGGCGGCGGGGCGAGCTCGAGCCGCCGCCCCGCGAGGCGGATCTGCTCGAGCTCGTAGTTGAGGTCGCCGATCGGACCCTTCTCGATGCCGTGGATGCGCTCCCGCAGCGCCTGCTTCTCGCGCTGCAGGTCGGGGAGGGCGGCCGCCACCGCGGCGGGACCGGATGCCGCGACGCGATCGCCGACGCGCACCTCGACCGGCGTGCCGAAGAAGGGCCCCCACTCGAGGCGCTCGAGCAGCATCGCGTCGCGCGGGGTCTCGCGCGAGGCGATGCGAGCCTCGTCCAGCCACACGAAGTCGGCGCCGCCGAGATCGCGGTTGGCGACGCGCACCCGGATGCGCGTGGCGCCGGTTCGCTTGCCGGTGGCGAGGTCGGGGATCTCCTCGCGCTCGTGCACCTCGCCCAGCCAGCGGCTGCCGTCGTCGAGCTGCAGCGCGACCAACGGGCGCGGCCAGAACGCCGACGCGCCCCGCCACCCGACCAGCACGAGCAGGCTCGCGATCAGGAGCAGGTCGATGGCCAGCGCGGCCGCCGTGACCCAGGTCCCGGCAGCGGCCAGCGCGGCGCGGCTACGGGCCTGCACTAGAGCCTCGCGTAGCGCTGCCGCAGCCGGTGGCGGACCAGCTCGGCGGCGGTGTTCACGGTGAAGGTGATCGCGAACAGGAGCAGCGCGGCCAGGAACAGCGTGCGGTACAGCGTGGCGCCCTGCGGCGCCTCGGGAATCTCGACCGCGATGTTCGCGGAGAGCGTTCGGAAGCCGTTGAAGGGGCTCCAGTCGATGATCGGCGTGTTGCCGGTCGCCATCAGCACGATCATGGTCTCGCCGACCGCGCGCCCGAAGCCGATCATCACGGCCGAGAACAGGCCCGCGCTCGCAGTCGGCAGCACCACGCGCACCACCGTCTGCCAGCGGCTCGCGCCGAGCGCGAGCGATCCCGCGGAGAGGTCGGTGGGGACATTCGAGAAGGCGTCCTCCGCGATGGCGAAGATGATCGGGATCACCGCGAAGCCCATCGCGATGCCGACCACGACGGCGTTGCGCTGGTCGTAGGCGAGGCCCGTCGCGTGCTGGAGCCAGACCGGGAAGCTCCCGCCGAAGAAGGCATCCTCGATGCGGCCCGAGAGCGAGATGCAGACCGCCGACGCCGCGAGGACGGCGGCCGCGATCCAGCCGACCTCGGCGCCGCTCGGCCAGCTCCCCGTCCACCGCCTCGGCAGCGACTGCCAGAGCCAGCCGGCCGCGATCGCGGCGAGCGGCACCCCGACCCCCATCGCGAGCAGGGCGGGAAAGAGCTGCTCGAGGCGCGGCGCGAGCCAGAGCGCCGCGAGGAAGCCGAGGACGACACTGGGCAGTGCCGCCATGATCTCGACTCCGGGCTTCACCCAGCGCTGCAGCGTCGGGTGGAGGAACTGCGAGGTGTACATCGCGCCGAGCACCGCGAGCGGTACGGCGAGCAGCAGCGCATAGAAGGTCCCCTTGAGCGTTCCGGCCAGGAGCGGGGTCAGCGAGAGCTTGGGCTCGAACGCGTCGTCCCCGCTGCTCGACTGCCAGACGAAGTCGGGCTCGGGGGCGCCCTCGTACCAGACCCGGCCGAACAGGGCCTGCAGCGAGAGCTCGGGATGGGGATCGTCGACGTCGAGGCCGAGCAGCCCGCCGGTGCCGCCGCGCAGCGCGCCGTCTCCCTTCGGTGCGAAGACGAGGGCGCTCGGCTCGGCGAGCGGCGGTGCGCCGCGCCAGAGAACGCGGCCCGACGTCGAGTGGAGGAGGCCGAGCGAGCCGTCGGCGGCCTCGGCGAAGAAGCTGCGGTCGCGCTGCGAAGGCGCGAGCCGCTCGATCGCCGCCGGGAACCGCGGGAAGTCGCGGATGCGCTCGAGGCGAGGCGGGGCGCCCGCTCGAGGCACCGCGAACCAGACCGACAGCGAGCCGTCCTGCTGGCCGACGACGAGGCTCCGGCCGCCGATCAGGAGCGCCAGCGCGCGGATCGCCGAGCCTCCGGCGGACGCCTGCTCGGCAGGCTCCACGGAGGCGCCGCGCAGGTCGAAGCGCAGCACCTGCCCGTCGTCGGTGCCGGCGTAGAGGTCGCGCGCGTCGGGTGCGAGCGCGAGGGCCGAGACGGGCGCGGGCGCGGCCAGCGCTCGCCGCTCGCTCGTGACGGAGGTCTCGCCCGTGAAGGCGTTGTGCTCCGCCTCGCGGCGCACGAGGGCGACGCGGCCGTCCGCGAGCGCGGCGGCGAGCGTCGTGGTGTCGCCGGCGCGGAGCGCGAGCGCCCGGATCGCGGGGCCGGGTGGGCCGACCTCCAGCCGCAGCGGCTCGCCGATCGAGGGCTCGATGCGGCGCACCCCGTCCGCGAAGGAGACGGCAAAGGTGACCGGCACGACGACCGCGGTGCCGTCTGCGGAGGCACCGGCGAGCGTGCCGCCGGCGGGATCGGCGACCGCGACGCCGAAGGCATCGGCGAGGCGCTGCTCGAGCACCGTCGCTCCGTCGTCGAGCCGCACGACGCGCAGCACGCCGTCGGCGCCGAGCGCCGCCGCGTGGCTCCGGTGCTCGTTCACGAGGAGCGCGAGCGGGGCGGCACCCGAGGCCCGGAGCAGCGGAAGCGGCGAGACCCGGGCCGGCCGCAGCACCGGCGCGATCTCGGCGACCAGGAAGGCGAGGATGGCGAGGATGCTCGCCAGCACGGCGAACCCGCCGATCCGGATCACGAGCGCGCCGATCCGGTCGGCGACCAGCCGGCGCCGCGCCGTCGACGCGACGGCGGGGACGCCGTGCGGGATCGCGCCGGCCGCCATCTCAGGAGCCGAGCTTCTTGCGCTCTTCGCCGTCGATCGCCTGGGTGATCGGGAGGAAGCCGGCCTTCACCACCACCTCCTGGCCGTCGTGCGAGAGCACGAAGCGCAGGAACTCGCGCACGAGCGGGTCGGGCGCCTGCCCCGGCTTCTGGTTCACGTACACGAACAGGAACCGCGCGAGGGGGTAGCGGCCGGAGTAGACGCCCGCCGCGTCGGCCGCGACGTAGGGCTGGCCCTCGGCCTTCGCGAGCTCCAGCGACTTCACGCCGGAGGTGCGGTAGCCCATGCCGCTGTACCCGATCGCGAAGGTGTCCTCGGTCACTCCCTGCACCACCGAGGCCGAGCCCGGCTGCTCCTTCACCTCGTCGCGGTAGTCGCCGTTGCAGAGCGCGTGCTCCTTGAAGTAGCCGTAGGTGCCCGAGGCCGAGTTGCGCCCGTAGAGGCTGATGCGCCGCCCCTTGAACACCCCGCCGAGGCCGATCTGCGACCAGTCGTCGATCGCGGCCGGCATGCCACAGCGCCGCGTCTTCGAGAAGATCGCGTCGATCTGCGGCAGCGTGGCCTGGGTGAGCGGGTTGTCCTTGTTGACCCACACCGCGAGCGCGTCGACGGCCACCCGGTAGGCCGTCGGCTTGTAGCCGAACTTCTTCTCGAAGGCGTCGATCTCGGTCGGCTTCATCTCGCGGCTCATCGGTCCGAGCTGCGCCGTGCCATCGATCAGCGCCGGCGGCGCCGTCGACGAGCCCTTGCCCTCGATCTGGACCTTCACGTTCGGGTACCGGGTATGGAAGCCCTCGGCCCACAGGGTCATCGTGTCGTTGAGCGTGTCGGAGCCGATCGAGCTCAGGTTGCCGGAGACGCCGCTCGTCACCGCGTACGGCGGGATTCCGGCCTCGATCGCCACCGGCTGACCCCAGGCGCAGAGCGGGACGAGCCCGCTCGCGGCGATCAAGATGGCCGCGAGTCGCGGACGCTGCATCGGAACCCTCCCTTGGTTGGCGGCGAGGCTAGGGGCGCTCGGTTGCGGCGGTGGGGAGGCTCTGTGACGTCTCGGTGACGGGAGCGTGGGAGTCGAGCCGGCCCGCTATCTTGCGCGGCATGGCGCGGACCCTGGAGCCGTTCCTCGGCGAGGTCAACGAGCTGATCCTGCAGATGGGCGGCCGCTGCGAGGCGATCCTCGACAAGGCGGTGCGGGCCCTGCTCCAGCGCGACGCGGAGCTCGCCGCGGAGGTGCGCGGGGACGACCTCGAGATCGACCGCCTCGACGTCCGGATCGACGAGGCGGTCCTGCGCAGCCTCGCGCTCCAGGCGCCGGTCGCCGACGACCTGCGACGCATCCTGGCCGCGCACGAGATCGCCATCGATCTGGAGCGGGTCGGGGACCTCGCGCGCAACATCGCGAAGAGCGCCGAGCGGCTGGCGATCCGCACGCCGGTTCCGATCCCTGCGACGCTCGAGGTGCTCGCCTCGGAGTGCCAGAGCATGCTGCACGGGGCGCTCGATGCCTTCGTCCACCGCGACGCCGAGCACGCGCGGCGTCTCCTCGAGCAGGACGAGCAGGTCGACGACGACCAGGACCGAGTGATCCGCGAGGCGCTCGGCGAGATCCAGCAGCATCCGGACCTGTTCTCGCAGCAGATCGACCTGATCCTGGTCGCCAAGAACCTCGAGCGGGTGGGCGACCACGCCACCAACATCGCCGAGTCGGTGATCCTGGTGGTCGAGGGCCGCGTCGTGAAGCACGCGGATAAGCTCGCGCGCGCGAGGGGTTGAGCCAAAGTCCGCGGCGACGTCACCGAGTCGCCATGCGCCCGGACGATGCTCCCGCCATCGAACCGGAGAAACCGTCGTGAGCGAAGGAAGCGAGCCGCTGGTCCAGATCTTCCGCCGCGGCACCGGCTACGCCGCGCGCGGCGCGCTCTTCTACCTGTGGGACGAGGACGCCGGGGAGCTGCTGCGGAGCGCGGCCATGTTCGCCGGCTCCGGCCGCGCGCGTCCGCGCGGCGCC